>NZ_PHSU01000030.1 GCF_002814235.1 Pseudomonas sp. QS1027
CATGGGGCTTTTTCTTTGCCGGGCGCTATCAGGCGTCTTGCAGGGGGGCCGGCTGGATGATTTCCACCCAGTAGGCGTCCGGGTCTTTCACGAAGGCCAGGCTTTTCATGCGACCGTCGGTCAGGCGTTTCTGAAACTCGACGCCCAGTTCTTCGAAGCGCGCGCAGGCAGCACGAATATCCGGGACCGAGATGCAGATATGGCCGAAGCCACGTGGGTCGGTATTGCCGTTGTGGTAGGCAAAGTCGGGATTGCTTTCAGTGCCATGGTTATGGGTCAGTTCCAGGATGCCGGGAATCGACTTCATCCACTGGGTCCGTTCGGCAGCGTCGGCAGGGATCTGCGCCTTGTCGACCAGGGCGAGGAAATACAGGCTGAATTCGGCTTCCGGGAAATCACGTTTCTCCACCAGGGAGAACCCCAGAACACGGGTGTAGAAATCCAGGGACTGGGTGGCGTCCTTGACCCGCAGCATGGTGTGGTTGAACACGAAGCCCTGGGTGGCGACGTCGGGTTGGGCGGTAACGCCGGGAAAGGTGTTCAGGTCTTGCAGGCTCATGGGCTCTCCGCACGGCAGGTGAAAAAAAGCGGGCGATCATGGACGCGGCAGGCAGACTCGCCGATTCCGATCCTGTGGGACGGGATCATACTGAACCGGGGCGCAGGCGCCAAATTCGGACGGGCGGATTTTAGCCCCGGGCACAGGCGTGCCGGGTAATAGCGGGCTACTTCGGTTTTGCCAGGAAGTTATAGCGAAGTGTATAAAGCTTGCCGAGGAGGCATAAAGAAGCCCGCCGAAGCGGGCATGGGGCGCTAATCCTTTAGCAGCCTGCATCCTGTAAGAATCGATGTGAAAAATGTGTGAAGATCGTGAACGGTTTGTTTTTCATCCGACAGGCGTAATAGGAGCGGGGCATTCCTTCAGGCTGCGCTGAGAGATTTTTTACATGCAATAAGAATAGTCGAGGCGCCCAGGCTCGCTGAGTAACGGGCATTATGTCGTTTTTGAGCTCTGCATTTCCGACGTTCGTCGCCGAGTGGGAACTCTTGCCTGAAAGACCTGTCGTCGATATAGGTATTATTGTCGTCGCCGTGATGCCGGCCGTTATGATCTTTGCCGGCAAGAAAAAGCCCTGCCTGAGCAGGGCTTCTACGTTAGGGCGTGAAGTCAGCCACGCAACCAGGAATCAACGGTCGCGGCACCGTGTTGTTCTTTCCAGGCTTTCAGGCCCCGGTGATTGCCGCCCTTGGTCTCGATCAGTTCGCCAGTGTGGGGGTTCTGGTAAACCTTGACCACCCGGGCGCGTCGCTGCTTGGGCGCTGCGGCGCCGTGTCGGCTGGGGTTCGGGTCGAGGATCGCGATGATGTCGCGCAGGCTTTTATCGTAGGTCTTCATCAGGCCCTTGAGTTTTTCCTCGAACTCGATCTCCTTTTTGAGTCCGGCATCGTTCTTCAGGGCTTCCAGCTGGGCGAGTTGCGCTTTAAGGGCCTGTTCTGCGGCACGAAATTCGGCGAGTTTGGACAAGATGTTTATCTCCACGAGTTGTATTCGGCTGCCATCTACCTAAAACAAAACGACAAGCCAATGCTTGCAACGGCTTTCGTCACGCGTATACACCTGGGTGTGGCAGTGCGGGAAGTTACTTATAAGCCTCAGAGCGTCCTATCAATTTACTGCGGGCATGAAAAAGTGTAGTAGTTATCCGGCCAAGAGTAAATAACGCGGGTTAGACGTTGAAGAAATACCGATAGACAAGTGTCTGTGACTTATTCTGACAACGTGACTTTATCTTCTTGTACGCTGGCCTGCCGTTTGAAATTGTTAAGAAAATCCTCCGCCGGCAATGGCTTGCCAAACAAGTAGCCCTGGAGAAATCCAACACCCCGGGAGGTCAGGTAGTCGCGCTGTGCTGGCGTTTCGACACCTTCGGCAACGATGCCCAGTTCAAGCTTGGCACTCAATTCGATAATGCTGTCCAGGATATGCCCGGACAACGCGTCGGCACCGATCATGGCGACGAAGCTCTGGTCGATTTTCAGGTAGTCGACATTGAACTGGCGCAAATAACTGAGGCTTGAATGCCCGGTGCCGAAGTCGTCAATGGCAATCATCACGCCCATGTCGCGCAACTGGGCGAACAGTTGCTGGGCAACGGCACTGGGTTCGATCAGTTCGCGTTCCGTCAACTCCAGTACCAGGCGTACTTGGCCGGGGGTAAAGGCGCCGAGAAAGTCGCGGCAGTCGTCCAGCAGTTCGAGGTCCTGGCAATGTCGGGCGGTGATATTCACCCCCACGTGGAAGCCGGGTTCAAAGGTCGCCGCTTGCGGGGCGAGCAGGGCGGCAGTCTGTTGCAGCAATGAACGGGTCATCGGCACGATCAGGCCCGAGTCTTCAGCCAGGGGAATGAACAGGTCCGGGCGCACCAATCCCTCACGGGGATGCTGCCAGCGCATCAGCACTTCCGCGCCGGCCCATTGGCGGCTATGGCTGCGCACCACCGGTTGGAAATAGGGAATGAATTCCCGGGCTTCGAGGGCTCGCTGGAGCTCGTGGGTCGGTGCGTTGGAACGCTTTTGCAACCAGCGCGCCGTGGCTCCGGCCAGCACCCCGAACACCAGCAACAAGGCCATCAGGGCCGGATACTCCTTGCCGACGTAACGCCAGGCTTCTCCCGGCGGGAAGCCGGAACTGACACTGAAGGGGAAGCGACTGGAGGACAGGCTCGCCTGGCCGACGGCAAACCCGGGGGCCTCGCCTTCGCGTACCTGGCCCTGGCCGGAGATCCAGACATTGCCGACCTGCAGGCGCAAGCCGGCTTCACGTCCGATCAGGCGCAGGATATTGGCCAGATGGTAGCCGTCGATGCTGACCATGGCGGCGCCTTTGCCGTCCTGCAGGCGGTAGACCAGCAGCGAGGACTTGGGCGTGACCGGATTGCCGTTCATCAGCCAGAGCGTGCCGTCGACATAGTCGGCCGGGTCGACCGCTTCCTGATAAGGCCCGAACAAGGAGGTGCAATACAGGTTGTTGTTCCAGGCCAGGTTCGCGGCCCGGACAAAGGGCCGTCGGGTGACCTGCTCGCGCAAGGCCAGTTGGACGTCGACGCAGGGCTGGCCGGCCAGGGGCAGGATGACATTGGCGGATTCGGCGGCGTTGTCGAGCATCAGGTCGAACTGCTTGAGGGCCTCGCCGGCGGTTTTCCCGGCGTTCTGGCTCAAGGTCCGACCGGCTTGCCAATGCAGGATGGCGATCCCGGAGAGGATCGGCAGCAGGCCGATCAACAGGCTCAAGGCATAACGGGCGATCCAGGAGCGAGAACCTTTGGCGGTCAATGGCATTGAGGGGAACCTTTGGGGACAAGGGCGCCTGGAAGCGCGGCTGTTGCCATGATAGCCGGACTGGGCTCGTATGTTCAGCGATAGTCGAAGCGACTGGCCAGGTCGATAAAGGCCTGGGTTGCCGGGGAGACCTGGCGCCGGTCGAGCACGGCGATACCGATCTGGCGTATCACCCGTGGCGATAACGGCCGGCTGACGTAGCCGGGGGCCGGGTGTTCCGGCAGGGATTGTTCGGCCACCACGGTCACGCCTTCGCCACGGGCAACGGTTGCCAGGGTGCTGAGCAGTTGCGCGGTACGGTAGCGGATATCCGGGACCAGCCGCTGGGCGGCGAACAACTGGGAAACCAGTTCCCCGGAGCCGGCTCCGGTGAGGATGAACGGGTCCTGGCACAACGCCTTGAGCTCAATGGCCGACTGTTCGCACAACGGGTGACCGACGGGGAGCAGGGCGACCATCTGGTCTTCCACCAGGGCAAAGGTGTCGAAGCGCTCCTGCGGCAGCACCACGAATCCCACGTCGATCCGCCGCTCTTCCAGCCATTGCAGTACCTGTCGGTCAGGGCCTTCGTCGACCTGCACCTGGATTCCCGGATGGGCCAGCCGGTAACGGGCCAGCAGCGCCGGCAACAGTTTGGTCGAGGAGGTTGGCCCAAACGAACCGATACGCAGGGTCCCGCGTTTCATGCCCCGGGCATCGGCGGCCTCCTGGCGCAAGGTATCCGCCAGGCCGAGCATGGCCCGGGCCCGCAGCAGCAATTGTGCGCCGATATCCGTCAGTTCCACCTGGCCCTGGTGCCGGCGCAACAACTCGACGCCCAATTCCTGCTCCAGCCCCTTGAGGGCATGGGAAACCGCCGACTGGCTGATCCCCAGGCGCAGGGCTGCACTGGTAAAGCCGCGCAGTTCGGCGACCTGGGAAAACACTTCCAGTTGAGTCAGGGTCATGAGCTTTTACTCATTTTACGATGAGTCGACATAAATAAAATAATGCGGCCAGTTTGACAACCGTCCTTCTCGATCCGCAGGAAAAACCATGCACACACAGGTATCCACCTTCGCCGCCGGCCGCGACCTGCGGGTCTACTTCAAGCTCGCCGGGGTCTCGATGATCTGGGGCGGGACCTTTGTCGCCGGGCGCTTCCTGTCCAGCGATATCGCGCCCTTGCTGTTGGCCAGCCTGCGCTTTCTGCTGGCCAGTGTGATCCTGCTGGTGTTTATCGGGGTGACACGCATTCCCCTGGTACTGCCGGACAAGAAACAATTCGCGCAATTGGCGCTGCTGGGTTTTTTCGGCATCTTTCTCTACAACCTCTGCTTCTTTTACGGCCTGCACTACATCAATGCCTCGCGGGCTTCATTGATCGTGGTATTGAACCCGGCGGTGTTCGGGCTGGCCTCATGGCTGTTTTTCAAGGAGCGGCTGAGCGTCCCGAAAGTCCTTGGCATCCTGGTCTGCATGGGCGGGGCGGGGCTGGTGATTATCAGCGGCAACCGCAGCGTGTTCGACGGCGCGGCCCAGACCTGGGTCGGCGACCTGCTGATCTTCGGCTGCGTGCTGTCCTGGGCGGTCTACTCGCTGTTCTCGCGTAACCTGACCCGGGTGCTGGGCCCGCTGACCACCGTGACCTATTCGATCTGGCTCGGGACGGCCATGCTCTGGCTGGCGACCTGGGTGCGCGGGGAGGCGAGTCTTGCGCTCATCGAAACCTTGAATCCGCAACAGCTGATGAGCCTCGTCTACCTCGGCGGGCTGGGTTCGGCGCTGGCCTATATCTGGTATTACGATGGCATCCAGCATATCGGTGCAACGCGTGCAGGCGTATTTATCGGCCTCAATCCGTTGACCGCGGTGATCTGTGGCGCGCTATTGCTGGGCGAGCAGTTGACGCTGATCATGTGCCTGGGCGGCGGGCTGATCCTGGCCGGTATCTACCTGTGCAACCGACCGGCTTTGCGGCTGCCCGAACGGAAATAAAAAAGGGATACGGACAAACCGGGTTACGCCATGTAGAATCTGGTTACGCATATAAGAATAACGTCTTCTGGCAGCAGAAGCCTCGCCCTGAGAGACTGGGTCGACATGAAGATACTTGGGTTCCAACTGATCTACGGCGATTTCCTTGCCCGCAGCGTGCGGGGCATCTCCTGTGCGCCACCCGCCGACGTCCGCATTGATAGCAACTAACTGACCGTTACTTGATAAAAATGATGAGGCGTCACCATGACCGATATCCTAAACCCGATGGGCCTGATGGGCTTTGAGTTCATTGAATTCGCATCGCCGACCCCGAATACCCTGGAACCGATCTTCGAGATCATGGGCTTTACCAAGGTCGCGACCCACCGCTCCAAGAACGTGCACCTGTATCGCCAGGGCGCGATCAACCTGATCCTCAACAACGAACCCCACAGCGTGGCGTCGTACTTTGCCGCCGAGCACGGTCCTTCTGTGTGTGGCATGGCCTTCCGCGTGAAAAACGCCCAGCAAGCCTATGCCCGCGCCCTGGAACTGGGGGCCCAGCCGATCCACATCGCCACCGGTCCGATGGAACTGAACCTGCCGGCGATCAAGGGCATTGGCGGTGCGCCGTTGTACCTGATCGACCGTTACGGCGAAGGCAGCTCGATCTATGACATCGACTTCGTCTACCTCGACGGCGTCGACCGCAATCCTCCGGGCGCGGGCTTGAAGATCATCGACCACCTGACCCACAACGTCTACCGCGGGCGCATGGCCTACTGGGCGAACTTCTACGAGAAGCTGTTCAACTTCCGCGAGATCCGTTACTTCGATATCAAGGGCGAATACACCGGTTTGACCTCCAAGGCCATGACCGCGCCGGACGGCATGATCCGCATCCCGCTGAACGAAGAATCGTCCAAGGGCGCCGGGCAGATCGAAGAGTTCCTGATGCAGTTCAACGGCGAGGGCATCCAGCACGTGGCCTTCCTCACCGACGACCTGGTCAAGACCTGGGACCAGTTGAAGAAGATCGGCATGCGCTTCATGACCGCGCCGCCGGAGACTTACTACGAGATGCTCGAAGGCCGTCTGCCGAACCATGGCGAGCCGGTCAACGAACTGCAATCGCGCGGGATCCTGCTGGATGGTTCTTCACAGGACGGCGACAAGCGCCTGCTGTTGCAGATCTTCTCGGAAACCCTGATGGGGCCGGTGTTCTTCGAATTCATCCAGCGTAAAGGCGACGATGGTTTCGGCGAGGGCAACTTCAAGGCGCTGTTCGAGTCGATCGAGCGCGACCAGGTTCGTCGTGGTGTACTCGCCACCGAGTAACGACCGCCCGCTCCAGCGGCGGCCCCTCCCGGGGCCGCCGTTCTGGCTCAGCCAAACAATCCCGCCGCAATATTGATCGAAAACCCCAGAATCGCCGTATTGAACAGAAAGCCGATCAACGATTGCGCCAGCACCACCTTGCGTAATGCCTTGGTGGCCACGCCCACATCCGAAGTCTGTACCGCCACGCTGATGGTGAAAGAGAAGTACAGGAAGTCCCAATAGTCCGGATGTTTCTCGCCATCGGCAAAGCGCAGGGGCGATTCTTCAGGTTCGCCCAGATAAAACTGCCGCGCATAGTGCACGCTGAAGATCACCCCGATCAGCAGCCACGAGCCCAATACCGTCAATCCGGTAAAACCGTAGTGCCAGGCCCTGGCATGGACGTCCAGATCCTTGCTGCCCGCCAGTTCGACAACGATTGCAGCCAGGCTGGCAATGGCGGCAATCGATACGATCAGCAACACCGTCCCGGCATTTTCGTCTTCGCGCTCGACAAAGCGCTGCACGTCTTCGGGCTTGGAGCGCACGGTCAGCCACATCATCATGGCCAGGTAGGACCAGACCCCGGTATTCCAACCGACCAGGATCTTGGTCAATACCGGGCTGACCGGGGCCAATGCGCCAACGGCCGCGCCGAGGAGGGCGGCGATGGTCAAGCGGGGGTGGGTACGGACGAGATGGGGCATGAGGGTTCTCTGTTTCCAAGTATCCAGGCACCTTAGCATGGACCTCGTCATACAGAATCCTTGCGCACCCGTGCGGTGAATCCGCAGAACTCGGGTTCCTCGTTCTGTCATATCCCGGCCACCCCGTCCCGTGTCTCGCCGCCTCCAGCGCAAGGCTCTTTGCCACTCCCGTAAAAACCCCGCCATTACGCGGCGAAAGCGCTGCGAACACCCGAGAATTTATTTAAAAATCAATAAGATTCACCCGAGGTTTTTTCCTTTATCTGTCACCGGAACTTGAGAACTTCTCCCCCATGGCCTCACCCCACAAGTCGTCTGGAACTAAGGCGACGCATCGAGCGCCATGGCGTCATGAACGAGCAAGTCACTCAACGTACGAACACGACGAAAGGAGATTCTTCATGTTTAAGCGCAACGTTCTCGCGGTATCCCTGACCCTCGCTGCCCTGTGCTCTGCCCAGGCAGCCATGGCCGCTGTCAACGGCGGTGGTGGTACCCTCGCGGCTCCGTTCTACAACACTTCTGGTGTTCTGCCTTCCGGTTTTGCTGCTTACATCGGTGTTGGCAGCGGCGCGGGTAAAGCCGCGTTCCTGAACAACGATCCTGCTCAGTTCGGCCTGCCTGCTGGCACCAACGTGCACTGGGCTGGCAGCGACTCGAAGCTCGCTGCTACCGATATCACCACTTACAACACCAACCACGGTGCTGCCTGGGGCCCATTGATCCAGGTGCCTGCAATGGCAACTGCAGTGACCCTGCCGTTCAACAAGGCCGGTACCGCCCTGAACCTCACCACTAACGAAGTGTGCGGTGTTTTCTCGGGTCGTCTGACGGACTGGGGCCAACTTGCCGCTCCTGGTGGCCGTAGCGGCCCGATCACTGTGGTCTATCGCAGTGACAGCAGCGGTACCACCGAACTTTTCACCCGCTTCCTGAACGCCAAGTGCACCGGTGAAGCCGGTACCTTCGCCGTGACCACCAGCTTCGGCTCCAGCTACTCGCTGGGTGTTCCTACCGGTGCCGTAAGCGCCGTGGGTAGCCCTGCGGTCATGACCGCATTGAAAGCCGCTGACAGCCGCATCACCTACATGAGCCCGGACCTGGCAGTGTCCGCTACCGCCGATCTGGACGACGCGACCAAAGTGGCCACTGTCAACTCCATCGCGCCAAACCTGACCAACGTCGGCACCGCCGTCTCCGGCGTCACTCCGCCTGCCGCTGCCAACCGTTCCAACCCAAACCTGTGGGTGCCGGTCTTCGCTGCCACGACCAGCCCTACCGACCCAAGCGTTTTCCCTTTCCCTTCGACCGGCTACCCGATCATCGGCTTCACTAACATGATCTTCAGCCAGTGCTACGCCGATGCAACCCAGACTGGTCTGGTGCGTTCGTTCCTGACTCAGCAATACGGCGCTGGTACCAGTGCCAACGATGCAGCGGTAACGGCTAACCGTTTCGTTCCAATGTCCGCAGCCTTCAAGTCCGCCTTGCGCGGCAGCTTCCTGACCGCCACCAACGCCCAGTACGTCGGTAACACCAGCGTTTGCAACGCCATCGGTCGTCCGCTGTAACCCCTGCTTCAACCCAGTGCAATACCCGATCAGCAACGGCGCAAGCCGTTGCTGATTTTTTGCGTATGCCTACAACTCGATATCGCCCAGATGAATATTCCATGACAAAGGTTCGGTCCCGATCCCCGGTATCCGCCTTAGTCATATAAGCGACACCGGCCTGGGACAGGCTGGCGTGGCAGCCCACTGTGCAACAGATAAGGAAGGGTAGTGATGCTCCGCTGCAAACCTCCGGCAAGACTCAATGCTCAAGTACGCCCAGGCGAACCGTCGATATGGGCGCTCAAGCCCGTGGCCCAGGCGATAGCTCTGTTGCTGGTGGCCGGCAGTGCCCAGGCGCAGACCGCATTCAGTGCCGGCTGGTTTGCCGACAAGGGCGCTGCCCAAGCCGCGAGTGCCGGTCAGCCGGGTGTACAGTTACCGGGCATGCCGCCGCCGTTGGCGCAACAGCAGCAGGTCAACCAGCAGTTGCAGCGGTCATTGGCCAACTTCAATAACAGCGTCGCCGCGATTGCCGCGCAACAGGCGGCACAGGCCGCTGGACGCCAGGCTGCCCTGGCCCGGCTGCCAACGGTGCCGGACGGCCTGGGCGAGGGCGGTCTGAAAGTCGATACCGGCCTGACCCAGGGTTGGCTCAATGCCAAGGCACCGGTGCAGACCCAGGCCGACGGCCAGACCACCGTCACCATCACCCAGACCGCCGACAAGGCCATTCTCAATTGGGAAACCTTCAACGTCGGACGCAATACCACCGTCGATTTCTCCCAGCAGTCGAACTGGGCCGTACTCAACCGCGTCAACGACCCACAGGCTCGGCCGAGCGAGATCCAGGGCCAGATCAAGGGCAATGGCACGGTCATGGTGGTCAACCGCAACGGGGTGATTTTCAGCGGTACCAGCCAGGTCAACGTGCGTAACCTGGTGGCCGCCGCCGCAACCATCAGCGACTCCCAGTTCAACAAGGGGCTGTATGTCGACAGCACGGGTACACAACCGACCTTTACCGATGCCGTAGGGCAGATCCAGGTAGAGCGCGGGGCGCTGATCCAGACCTTGAATCCGGCCACATCCACCGACTCGGGCGGTTATGCCTTGTTGCTGGGCAGTGAAGTGATCAACGACGGCAGCCTGATTACCCCCAACGGCCAGGTCACTCTGTCGGCGGGCGACAACTTCTACATTCGCCAGGGACTATCCACTACCGGCAACCCACGTTCGACCACCCGTGGCAACGAAGTGGTCAGTACCCTGAACAGCGGTAGCAGCTCCGGGACGGTGATCAACAGCGGTTTGATCACTGCCTCGACCGGCGACATCACCCTGACGGGTCACCAGATACTGCAAAACGGCGTCATCGCCAGCAGTACTTCGACCAACATCCGTGGCACGGTGCACCTGCTCAATTCGGCGGGCGACAGCACCGGCAGTATCGTCCTGGGCGCCGGCAGCACCACCGCCATTTTGCTCGATGCCAGCACGACCGGGCTGGACAGCCAGCGCGATGCGGCATTGGCGGCACTCAACGGTACCCCGAGCAATCTGATCACCGGCAAGTTCGATAACCTGAGTAGTGTGGTCGACCGTATCGAGCAGTCGCGGATCGAGATCGTCAGCGGTGGTACCGTGGATTTCCAGAACGGCTCGTTGACCCTCGCCACCGGCGGCCAGGTCGCGGTCAGTGCCGGGCAACGCAGCCTGGTGCGCGATGGTTCGATCATCGATGTGTCCGGTGCGGTCGGGGTCAAGGTGGCCATGGAGGCCAACTCGATCAAGGTCAACGTCCAGGGCAACGAACTGCGTGACGCCTCGGGCAATCGCGATGCGGGCAACTTGAGCAGCAGCGATGTCTGGGTCGATGTGCGTGACCTGGTCTATGTGCCGGCCGGTATCGACGGTTATCCCACGGCGCGCTGGTACACCGCCGGCGGCCTGCTGGAAGTCAGCGGTTATCTGGGCACCCAAGGGCACGGCGTCGGCGAGTGGATGGCCCAGGGCGGTACGCTGACGTTCACCGGCAAGGATGTGGTCACCCAGAAGGGCGCCCAGATCAATCTGTCCGGCGGCACCCTGGATGTGCAAAGTGGCTATATCAAGCAGACTTGGCTGATGGGCTCCGACGGGCGTCTGTATGACCTTTCCAGCGCCCCGGGGGACTTGCTCTACAGCGGAATCTACAAAGGTTTCGCCGATACGAGCGCGCGCTGGGGCCAGACCGACTATTACTACAATCCCTTGATCGCCCCACGCCAGCGTTACGAGCTGGGTTACACCGTGGGACGCGATGCCGGCAACCTGGTGATCTCGACCAGCAGCGCGGTGCTTGAAGGCCAGGTGATCGGTGATGTGTATCAAGGTCCTCAGCAGAATCAGGCCGCCAACCCCACCCTTGATGGTTATCAGCAATCCCGGACGGCGGTGGCTCGCCGCGCGCAATTGATCGCAGGCACTTACACGCCGATCTACGACCCGATAGCGGGCGTGGTCAATTACAACCTCGGTGCCAGCCTGAACCAGGTCAGTTTCACCGCCGACCCAACCGCCGTGGCCGCAGGCGTGGACCTCAGTTCGGTGGTCCCGGCGAGCCGGCAGGGCACGCTGGTGCTGGACACCAACCTGCTCAACGGTTTTCAGCTGGGCTCAATCAAAGTCGCCGCCAAACAACAGATCGAGGTCGACAACCACCTGAGTGTCGCCAATGGCGGCAGCATCACCCTGTATGGCCCGCAGATCACGGTGAATGCCGACCTGACGGCCCATGGCGGCACGCTGCAACTGGGCAACGTGCTGAATCAGATCGACCCCAATGCGTCATTCAAACTGCAGGATACGGTTATCACGCCGCCCAGCGGCTCGCAGGCCAGTGTCACCGTAGCCGAGGGGGTGAAGCTCAATGCCGCGGGGCTGTGGACCAATCAATTGTTGGACTCGTCCGACGATCGGAACCTGCCCTATGTCAACGCGGGCCAGGTGTCCCTGCGCAGCAGTGGCGATGTGACCTTAAAGGCAGGAAGCCTGATTGATGTGTCGTCTGGCGCCGCCCTGTTGGCCAACGGCAAGACCCTCGGCGGCAAGGGCGGTAATCTGACCCTGGCGGCCAATGCCGGCGGTATCGGTGTGAGCGGACAGTTGAACCTGGGCGGTGATATCCGTGCAGTGGGCGTCAACGGCGGCGGCACCTTGACCCTGCAAAGCAGCCAGGTGCTGATCGGTACGCCGACGACTCCGATAAGCGCTGCCATCGAACTGGACGGCGACTTTTTCAAGCAAGGCTTTTCAGCCTACGACATCACGGGTAACGAGGGGCTGACTGTCGCCGACGGTGCCCATGTGGACGTGAGCCAACCGGTTTATCGCCTGGGCGACAATGCCTCCACCGTCGCTTCCGGCAGCGATCCGGCGCAGGCGCTGCAAGTCTGGACACCGGATATCTATCAACAGGATCCGCTCAAGGGCGTGCTGACTCAACGGCGTGGCGCCGGCCTGAGCCTGAAGGCCGGCACGCTCAATTCCACGGATGCACAACGGGCGACCACGGCTCTCACCGTGGGTAGTGGAGCGGTCATCAGTGTCGACCCTGGCCAGGCCATCAGCTTGGGCAGCATCGGCCAATTGACGGTGAATGGCACCCTGAATGCCTGGGGCGGGACAGTCAACCTCAACAATATCGGTGTCGTGGACCCCAAGCTGCCGGTGAATGGTACGGGTAACAGCCGCTCTATCCTGCTGGGCGATGAGGCGCTCATCGATGTCGCTGCAAGGGCGGTGACCGCAGTAGACATGCGCGGTCAGATCTACGGCCAGGTGGCTGGCGGCGGCTCCATTGTCATTGGCGGTGGTGCCATTGATTCGGCGGCCGGTACGGCCACCGCAGCCGACCTGTTTATCGTGGTGAGCAAGGGCGCGCGCCTGGATGCCTCGGGCACCCAGGCCAGCCTGGATATCCCTGGCCAGGGGCGCACGCTGGTGGCCAGCAATGGCGGCAGCATTTCCCTGGGGTCGAACAATGGTCTCTATCTGCAGGGCAGCTTCGCCGCCCGTGCCGGTGGCGAGGGCGCGGCCGGTGGCAGCTTGTCGGTGGTGTTGCAGACGCCGTTGTACTCGAGCCAAGGCAACTCGCCGGCGACTGACCGGGTGATGCAGGTTCGCGAAATGGTGTTGCAACAAACCGCTGACAGCGGCCCGGCACCGGACCTCGATGCCCTGGCCTACGGTCATGGGCAACTGGCCGCCGATCAGGTCCAGGCGGGTGGATTCGGTAATCTGGCGGTCTATAGCAACGGCTTTCTGTCTTTCAATGGCAACCTGAATCTCAGTCTGAGCCAGAGCCTGCAGCTCTATGCCGGTGCCTTCACCGTGCCACAAAATGTGCCGGATACTATCCGGGTCAATCTCTCCGCGCCTTCGTTGCTATTGGGGGGTGTCAGCCCTCCGCTGCTTAGCAATCCGGCTTATGTTTCGCCCGTATCGACAGGGGCATTTCTCAGTTCGCAATTGCCGAGCCAAGCTGAGTTTTCGGCTCAAGGCGCACTGATCGATGTACGCAACAATGTGGTGTTCGGCTCCACGGGCTCCTTCAAGAATGCTGGCGGTAACGATGTTCAAGTCCAGCGACGCGGTTTCGACCAGGTGAGTCTGACCAGCCAGGGCGACTTGCGCTTTCTGGCGGGCATACCAAACGGCGCAGGCTCGAGCAATCCGACGACGCAACTGATTACGGCTGGCGATTTGCATTTGAACGCCGCGCAGCTGTATCCCGAAACGGGCAGTATCGCAGCGGTGTCAGCGGGGGCAGGGGATACGCTGGGTACGCGGCTCTTGACCATCGGTCGCACCACCCAGGCTATTCCCCAACTGCCGTATTCGGCGTTTGGCAGCCTGACCCTGCTCGCTCCGATTATCGAGCAGGGCGGCGTGGTGCGTGCTCCCCTGGGGCTGATTCAGCTTGGCAATGGCAGCACCAAACGCGTGGAACTGCTGCCTGACAGCCTCACTTCCGTCAGCGGCAACGGCCTGGTCATGCCCTATGGCGGCACCTCGGACGGGCAGACTTATCTGTACAACGGCCAGAATGTCGCGTTGTACGGTCAGACCGGCTTGAATAATGGTCGCGGGATCGGTGTGATCATGGGCGGTCAGTCTATCGTGGTGTCGGCCGATGCCGTCCTGGACCTTTCCGGTGGCGGCGATCTGCTCGGCGCCGGTTTCGTTTCCGGTCGCGGTGGTTCCACTGACGCGCGCTACAACCCGCTCGTGCAGGTCAATCCGAATGGCACCTTCACCTTGCCCGGCCTGGCGACCAACCCGATCTATGCCATTGTGCCTGGCGTGCAGCAGGTGTATGCGCCGTCGGCTGGCAAGTCCGGCGCGCAAGATCCGCTGCTCGGCCAGCAAATCACCATTGGCGCCGGGGTACCGGGACTGGCGCCAGGCACCTATACGCTGTTGCCTTCAACCTATGCACTGCTGCCCGGTGCCTTCCGAGTCGAATTGAACGGTCTGGCGGGTGTTGGCACGGGGACCCGGGCACAAGCCATGCGCAATGGCTCCTGGAGCACGGCAGGGCAGTTGTCGATCGCCAATACCGGTATTCGCAACAGCGTTGCCAACCAGGTCATCCTGACTTCGGCGAGCGTATTGCGCACCTACTCGCAATACAACGAAACCAGCTATAGCCAGTTTGCTATCGCCGACGCCGCCAGATTGGGCGTACCGCGCCCGATGATTGAAGCGGATGCGAAAAGCCTGCAACTGAATCTGGCGCAAGGTGCTAGCGGTAGCGCCTTTTCATTCGACGGTATTGGTCGTTTCGGTGCCGCGCAAGGCGGTCATGCGGGTACGGTCGGGGTGATCAGCAATGGCGCGATCGAGGTGGTGCCAGCAGGAGAACCGGCTTCGACAGCCTTTGTCGGCGTCACGGTAGATGATCGTAGTCTGAACGCCTTGGGCGCTGCGAGCCTGATGATCGGGGGCATGCCGACGATCACTTATGGACAGGGCGGAAATTACATCGGCTTGGGTTTCAGCCTCAGCAGCAGCGTGGTACTGCGTAGCGGGGTGAAACTGGCGGCGCCAGAGGTGTTGCTGGTGTCCAATGGCGGAGCGATCACGGTCGAGCAGGGGGCCTCGATCAACACTCTCGGTATGGGGGCCACCGCCTATGACGCCTCTCAGGGCTATATCTACAATCTGGCGACTCCGGCGAATTCCGTTAGCACCGCGCGCTACAACTTTCTGGGGGTGTCCAATGGCTTGCTTCAGGTCCTGGCCCCGTCACTACCCGGTGCCGCTGGCGTCCATATCGGCGTCTGCAATTCGGGGCCTTGCACCGAGCAAACGGAGCTGTACTCCTCGGGCTCCATTGTCGTGGGTACGGGCAACGATTTTGTGCTCGCCGATAACGTGCGTTATGGCACGCGCCACCTGACCCTGGCCCTGAGTGCCATCAACCTCGGCAGCGACCAGGCCCTGGCCGATGCCGCCAGCCGCAACCTGCTGCCCGCTGGCCTGAGTTTGAACCAGAGCGTGCTGACGCGCCTGCTCAAAGGCGATACCCAATACGGCGCTCCGGCCCTGGAAACCCTTGAACTGGCCGCTCACGACAGTGTGAATGTGTACGGCAGCACGACCCTTGATACCTATGACCCGCTGACCGGCAAATCCCTGCTCAGCAATCTGATTCTCACTACCCCGGCCATTTATGGCGCTGGTGGTGCCGCTGATGTAGCGACCATCCACACCGCCGACCTGATCTGGAACGGTGCAGCCAACCCCGCCGGCAACGTGGTCGCCGGCGGTGCCGGCACCGGCAGCGGACGCTTGAATCTGCAGACCGAAACCCTGGAGTTCGGCTACGGTCCGTACGCACAACCCAATTCGGTCGCCAGCCTCGACCGGCTGCTCCTTGGCTTTTCCCAAGTCGATATCAGTGCCAGCCAACAGGTGACCGCCAACCACAAGGGCAGTCTGTCGGTGTACCAGAGCCAGGGCGCTTATCAGGCGGGTTCGGGCTTCGCCTACAGCGGTGGCAACCTGAATATCTCCACCCCCTTGCTGACGGGCGAAGCCGGCTCGGTGAACACCATCACCGTCGGTGGCGCACTCAACGTTACGGCACTGTCCGGCACCCAGACCCGCACTGGCGGCCAGGGTGCCAAACTCTCGTTGAACGCCAACAGCCTGCTCCTCGACACCGCAGTGATGTTGTCCAGTGGCCAATTGAACCTGACCGCCACGCAAGACCTGACACTGGGTGACGGCGCACAGGTCGATATGGCCGGCCGGGCGATCAAATTCAACGATGTGACGCAGTACAGCTGGGGGGGGGACGTCACCCTGAAAAGCACCACCGGCAATATTTACCAGGCGGCAGGCTCGCGTATCGACCTGTCGGCGCAGAACAACCGGGCCGGTCAATTCACCGCCCAGGCCGTGGACCCGGCCGAAGGGCTGGTGGATCTGCAAGGTAGCATCCTGGGCAGCAGCAGCGGTTTCTACGATGCCGGCGGTACCTATCTGCCTTACCTGGGTGGTTTTGCCAATATCCAGGCCCAGCGCCTGGGGGCCAGCGGTGCCGAAGATGCGTCATTCGCCGCCCTCAACCAACGCCTCAACGAAGGCCAGGTCTATGGCGCCCGGACCTTCCAGATCAAGCAGGGCAACCTGACCATCGGCAACGACCTCAAGGCCAATGCCATTGTGGTGTCGCTGGATAACGGCAGCCTGCTGGTCAACGGCAAGGTCGATGCCAGCGGCATTCAGGTGGGCAGTATCAATCTGTCGGCCAGCCAGGGTCTGACCCTGGCCGGTGGTGCTGTATTGGATGCCCACGGCAGCGGTTTGCAAGTCGATAGCCAAGGCAAGATCATCGACTCGCCGAACCGCGCGATAGTCGAGCTGAATTCCGGCCAGGGCCTGTTGACCCTGGGCAGTGGTGCAACCATCGATCTACGGGCCGGCACCGGGGTGGCGTTGGGCAGCGGGCCGGGCCAGAACGATGGCCGAGCGCGCGGCACCCTGGAACTCGATGCGCCACGCCTGGGCGGAGTCTCGGCCGGCGATATCGCCATCGATGCCAGCGGTAACCTGGCGATTCGCGGGGCGCGCTCCATCGCCGTCAATGGCACCTGGCAGTACAGCGATGCACCGTTGGGCACGGACCCAGCGGCCAGTGGCCGGCCTTACCAGGTCATCACCCAGGCCTACCTGGATGGCATCGACCAGCAAAACAGTGCGTTTGTCGACGCGGCGCTGCTGAACAACAACCTGCTGCAGAACAAGCTCGCCGGTTTGTATAACGCCACTTATGGTGACGTCCTGCACCTGCGTCCGGCAGTTGAGATTGTCAGTGCCACGCCGGGCGGCGACCTGGTGGTTCAGGGTGATGTCGACTTGTCCGGTTATCGCTACGCCAGCCTTAACCCGTTCACCCAGAAAACCGCGGTGTACGGCTCTGGCGAAGTGGGCAAGCTGGCCTTGCGGGCCGGCGGTGACCTGAATATCTACGGCAGTATCACCGACGGCTTTGCGCCGCCACCGAAGACTGATGACGACACAGGCTGGTTGCTGTTGTCCGGGATTGATTTCTCGGGTGGCAATATCGTCGTGCCCGGACCCGGGGTGACCCTGGCTGACGGTACCCGTTTCCCGGCGGGTTCGACCCTGAACTACGATGTGCCGCTCAGGGCCGTGACCCTGGTGTCGGGCACGCGTTTGCCCGTCAGTGCGACCCTGGACCAGCCATTGTTGCTGCCCGCTGGTACCGTGCTGGCTGCGGCGGTACGTGATGGTAATGGTAATCTTCTGTTCGCCGCCGGTACGCAGTTGACCCAGGCACAAAGCCTGCCAGCCGGCACGCAACTAGATGCCGGTACGCTGTTGAGCGCCAATACGGCCCTGCGTGCATTCAGTTGGCCCAAGGGCGTGGCGCTGCCAAGCATCGCCGGTAGCTCCCAGCCGTCAACCAATGTACTTGCTCTCAATGGTGATCTGGCCCTGGCCCGTGGCGCGTTGATTCCGTCGGGGACCAATGTGCTGCTGCCGGGCGGGGTAGGCTCGGTGCAACTGCGTCCTGAAGTCGGTGGCCGCCAGGGCGAGCTCTGGGGCGTCGCCCCGATGCTCGCCGAGAGCTCCCAGTCATGGTCATTACGTCTGGTGGCCGGTGCGGATACTACGGCGGCGGACAACCGCGTTGTACAAGTCAGCCCCGCCCACGGTGATATACATCTTGCCGACAGCCATTATGGGATGTACGGCGTTGGGGCTTTGGTCTTCACCGAGCAAGGTTCCTATGATGCGTACGGCGACCTCAGCATGGTTGGCCAACCTATTGATTTCACTTCCATCTACGTTTGGCCAACCTTCTGTACTGACATGCCAGGCGACTGCGGAACAATTCCAGGCTCGGCCTACACCGTCAACGCCGGTAGCTCGCGCTTTAGCGTCATCCGCACCGGCGCGGCCGATCTTGAACTGGTCTCCGCTGGCAATTTGAGCATGGATTCGTTGTTTGGAGTCTATACGGCGGGTACGTCTTCCACCCCGACGTCGACCAATGACCCTTACAACCAACCCAGGGCATTGGGCACCAACGGGACGGTGCTCAATGCCTTGTTTGGTGGCAATGAGAGCTTGGTAAATGGCAGCACGGACAGCGTGTATCGCGCCTGGTATCCCGAGGGTGGCGGCAACCTGACACTCAAGGTGGGTGGCGATTTGAGCGGGAATATTGTCTTGCCCACTGCCAACGGTATATCCAAACCCAACGGTGACACCGACCATGATTCGGCCAACGTTGCCAACTGGCTCTGGCGTCAGGGCAGTGGAAACGTCGATACCGGAGCCTCGCCGCAGCCGACAGCCTGGTGGATCAATTTCGGCACCTACGCCGCATCAATGAATTCCGGTGCGGACCAGATGGTCGGTTTTACCGGGTTTGGCACCCTTGGCGGTGGCAACCTGAACGTTCAGGTCACAGGCAATGCCGGGGTATTGGAGAGTTTGGCCGGTCATGCCATCGGTGCCGACAGTGTCAACCTGCGTACCGAAGGGGTGGTATTGGCAGTCGGCAGCACCGGGCGAGTCGCGGCCGACGGTAGTGTGCAGGTGACCGGTGGCGGCAACCTGACCTTGCGGGTCGGCGGCGATCTGAACCCAACGGCGACTGCCGCCACCGATGATCAAAATGGGGTTATTACGAATCTGCGGGGTCATGTTGCATTGGACAGTACTACTGTCGGCGCACTGACACTCTTGTATGGCAGTAATAGTAGCCAGCAGGCTCCGGGAGAAACTCGTGGTTACACGGCCTTTACTTCAACCCGCAGCCTTGTGGCTGGGGGCCTGACATTGGTGCCCGGAGACGCGACTTTTGACCTGTCGACCCTCGGCGATCAGGTCGTTCAAACGGTCGTTGATCCAGGACGAGCACCCGCGATGAGTGCGTCGCCGTACCTGGCCAGCGACGGCAGCCATGGCAGTGGAATGAGCTGGTTCTCGCTGTGGACCGACCACACGGCGATCAACCTGTTTTCAGCGGGTGGCAACCTCACGCCGCTGGTCCAGGGTGTGCTTTCCGACAATGCCGTGATCTATCCTTCCATCTTGAACGCCATTGCCGCGAACGGCAGCCTGTATTACGGGGATGCGTCCAACAGCAACCCCAGCGCCGCCATCGCTGCCGCGCTGACTCTGGCCCCTTCGAGCAAGGGGCAGCTACAGCTCCTGGCTGCCAATTCGATCTATGGCGGTAATCTGACCATCAGCCAATCCAGCGCGACCCCGAATGCGCTGGCCACACCTGAACGACCTGCATTCGTTGCCGTTCTACCGGGCACCGGTTCAATTATTAGTGGCAGCAGCAATCTATCGACGGATGGCAACCGGCTTATCGGCAGTGTCGGGCCTTTATTCGCGTTTGGTCCCGATAGCGCCTCCGGAAATTGGAGCGTCGACGCCGAGCCCGCACGTTTCTACGCGCTGAACGGAGACCTTGTCGGGGTAAGAAGCGGTCGCACCGTAACTTTTACGGAGCCTACCGACTCTCGTTTTGGTCAATCCTGGTATGAAGGTGGTGGATCTGTCTGGATGCAGGCAGGGCGAGATATTGTCAGCAGTGGTACCTCACCTGCCGGGGAAAGCAACGGTACGGGCTACCAGGCCGTAGGCAACCTCTTCGTCCAGAACAACCCCAACGACATCTCCCTGGTCTCGGCCGGTCGCGACATCCTCTACAGCAACTTCAACGTTGCCGGTCCCGGCACCCTGGTGGTCAGTGCCGGCCGCAATATCCTGATGGAAGACAAGACCAGCATCACCAGCCTCGGCGCCGTGGTGCCCGGAGATTCCCGCCCAGGTGCGAGTATCGTCATGCAGGCCGGCGTCGGCCCCAACGGTCCTGACTACCAGGCCTTTATCGCCCCGTACCTGGACCCGTCGAACCAGGCCGATGCCGGAACGCCTCTGGCCAGCCAGCCGGGCAAGGTGGCCAAGACCTACGACACCGAACTGGCGGCCTGGCTCGACGAGCGTTATGGCTTTACCGGCAGCGTCGACGAAGCACGGGCCTATTACACCGCGCTACCGGCCCAGCAGCAGGACATCTTCGCCCGTACCGTCTACTTCGCCGAACTCAAGGCCGCCGGCCGCGAGTACACCCTGGCCGGTGGTGTTCGCCAGGGCAGCTACCTGCGCGGCCGCGATGCCATTGCCGCGCTGTTCCCGGAGAAAGATGTCGCCGGCAATCCGATCCTCTACCAGGGCGCCATCACCCTCTATGGCCCGTCGGGCGTGCACACCAACTTTGGCGGCGATATCCAGATGCTTGCCCCCGGTGGCGGCCTGGTGTTTGGTATCGAAGGCAGCGCACCGCCGTCCACGGCGGGGATCGTCACCCAGGGCCAGGGCAATATCCAGCTCTTCGCCCAGGACAGCATCCTGTTGGGCCAGAGCCGGGTCATGACCACCTTCGGCGGTTCGATCACCGCCTGGTCGGCCGAAGGCGACATCAACGCCGGTCGTGGTTCCAAGACCACCGTGGTCTACACGCCGCCCAAGCGGGTCTATGACACCTGGGGCAACGTGAGCCTGTCACCGGCGGTGCCGAGCACCGGCGCCGGTATTGCCACGCTGAACCCGATTCCGGAGGTCCTGCCTGGCGATATCGACCTGATCGCGCCACTGGGCACCATCGATGCGGGGGAGGCGGGGATCCGGGTTTCGGGCAACGTCAACATCGCCGCCTTGCAGGTGGTGAACGCGGCGAACATCCAGGTGCAGGGCAAGTCTTCGGGCGTGCCGGTGGTGGCCTCGATCAACACGGGGGCGATCACCTCGGCCAGTGCCGCGGCCACCTCGGCAGCCCAGGCGGCCGACAACGTCGTCCGCCAGCAGCAGGCCAGCGCGCGGCAAAACCTGCCGTCGGTGTTCAGCGTGCAGGTCCTGAGCTTCGGCCAGGAGCACCTGGAGCCTTCGCGCGACGGCGCCAGCCGCGGCACGCCGAACTACAACCCCGACAGCCCGGTGCAAGTGCTGGGTGCCGGGCCGTTGAGCGAGCAGGCCCGGGCCCGCCTGACCGAGGAGGAACGGGGCAATCTGACCTTGTAATGAACGGATGTTTCTCCTCAGGGGCGGCCGTGATGGCCGCCTTTTTTTTGCCTGCGAAAGCGTCCTCCACACACCTCCAGCGTCGCCGCGGAATGAAGCTTTTATGACAAAAGTTCGGTAGCACAAGGCCAGCCCGGTCATGGATATGTGAAGCGGTCAAGGGCACGCAAGGGGACATGTCCCCACGCCCGTGGCAAGGCCGGGAGAGAGACGAGGAGAACTATGGAACGTTACTCGAAAGTGGGCATGCAGGAACTGGATCAGCGCTTGTCGAAGATCGTCGAGGCGGCACGCAAGAAGCCCGTCTCGGTCTATCGCTACGGCGCACCCTGGGTCTGGATTGTCTCCCAGGACGATTGGCAGGGCGCCTTGAAGGAAGTCTCCAGCTACATCCCGCCCGGCCACTCGCTGGTGTTGCTGCGTCCGCAGATCGATGACCTGCTCGACGACGATCGTGAATTCCTGCGCTCGCTGAATGCCGACTCCGGCATGCAGATCGCCCCCCAGACCGTCATGCACATTCTCTTGCTGCAACTGCTGTATTCGGTACCCAGCGAACAGCAACTCTATGAGCAGCTCAACTACAACCTGCTGTTCCGCTGGTTCGTCGGCCTCGACCTGAACCAGAAGGTCTGGAACTTCAGCGTGCTGAGCAAGGACATCGCCACGCTGCTGGACCACCCGCAGGCGGTGCTACTGATCCAGAAAATCATCGGTGAAGTGTTCTGCGGCGCCTTGCTGCAAATGCCGGAGTTCTCCCTGAACTTTGCCCAGTTGCATACCTGGCTGGCCCGGCATCCGTCGATATCGACCGTGAATAACTGAAGTGTCCGGGGTATTGACCCGGGCCCATACGGCCTCGACTGCGTTCGTGGCCATTTTGAATCAAGGGGGCGGTGTGGAGCATTTGTTCTTCAAAAGGGCACGACCGGGACTGGCCGGGCACTGGCTGCCGGTGTGCGGCGGCCTGGTCCTGGCAGTGCTGGGACGCCCGCTGCTGGCCGATGACGTGCCAGCCAGGCTGGTTGACGTCAACGAGTACGTCGTGCGTGGCAACACCGTACTGCAAGCGCGGGATATCGAGGAGGCGGTGTACCCGTTCCTCGGTCCGCAAAAAAAACTGAGCGATATCGAGGGGGCCCGCGAGGCCTTGCAGAAAAGCTACCAGGCCAAGGGTTACCAGTCGGTGTACGTCGAGCTGCCGGAGCAAAAGGTCGAAGGCGGTATCGTCTACTTGCAGATCAGTGAAACCAAGGTCGGCCGGGTCCGCGTGGTCGGTGCCCAGCACTATTCACCGGTGGAGATCCGTGACGATGTCCCGGCCCTGAAGGAAGGCGATGTACCGAACTTCGCCCAGGTCCAGAGTGAGCTGGCGGCGCTGAACAAGAGCCCCGGCCGCCAGGTTATGCCGCTGGTCCGCGAAGGCCAGCGCCCGGGGACCATGGACGTCGACCTGCAAGTGGACGACAAGAACCCCTGGCATGGCAGTGTCGGCCTGAACAACGACCACAGCGCCGACACCAGGGATCTGCGCGCCGTGACCTCGATCGGCTACGACAACCTCTGGCAGTTGGGCCACAGCATCTCCCTGACCTATTTCACCGCACCCGAGGACCAGAGCAACGCCAAGGTCTGGTCCGGCTCCTACAGCGCACCGTTGAACGAGCGCTGGGCCGTGCAGTTTTCCGGTTACCAGTCCGACAGCAACGTCGCCACCATCGGCGGCAGCAACGTGCTCGGCAAGGGCCATTCCTATGGCGTTTCGGGCATCTACACGGTGCCGGGCGGCGGCATCTGGTCCAATTCGCTGTCGCTGGGGGTGGACTTCAAGGACTTCGAAGAACAGCTCAAGTTCGGTGGCAGCAGCGACACCGTGCCGCTCAAGTACGCGCCGTTCACCTTCGGCTACAACGGCTACCGCTACACCGAGAAATCCCAGCTGGGCCTTGGCCTGAGCCTGGTGGTCGGGACCCGGGCCTTCTTCGGCTACGGCAGCAACGACCAGGACTTCGACAACAAGCGTTATCGCGCCAGCCCCAGTTTCGCCGTGCTCAAGGGTGACCTCAGTTACACCCAGGACATTTTCGGCGAGTGGCAGAGCGCGTCCAGGACCTCGTTCCAACTGGCTTCCGGCCCGTTGATTTCCAACGAGCAGATGTCTGCCGGCGGCGCCACCTCGGTGCGCGGTTACCTCGCCGCCGAGGCCACCGGCGACCAGGGCCTGCTGTTTTCCCAGGAGCTGCGCACGCCGTCCCTGGCCAAGTACCTGGGCAGCTATGTCCAGGAGTGGCGCTTGTATGCCTTCGCCGAGGGCGCGCAGTTGTACTTGCGCGAGCCGCTGCCTGAACAGAAGGCCGACTACAGCCTGGCCAGTGTCGGTCTCGGCACTCGGGCCAGCCTGAGCAAATGGCTGTCCGGCAGTCTCGACTGGGGCTATCCGCTGGTGAATGGACCGAACACGCAGAAACAGGACTCGCGCTTGCACTTCAGCCTGCAAGCGACTTTCTGAACCTTATTTTGGAGCAATTTCCATGCAGCGCCTGATGATATCCCTGTTGATCTGCCTGGGCCTCGTGCTCCCGGCGACCGCCAATGCCTGGTGGCAGGACGACTGGCACTACCGCAAGCAGATCAGCGTCGACACCACGCCCCAAGGCGCGGCGATCAACGACGCTCCCGGCCGCACCAGCCTGCTGGTACGCCTGCACACCGGCAACTTCACCTTCGACGGGGTCAAGGAGGATGGCTCGGACCTGCGCTTCGTCGCGGCGGACGACAAGACCCTGCTCAACTACCAGATCGAAAGCTTCGACCCGCTGATGGGCATGGCGCTGATCTGGGTCGATGTGCCCAAGGTCGAAGGTGCCCAGCGCCAGGACCTGTGGATGTACTACGGCAACGCCAAGGCCCCGGCGGTGAGCAACGGCCAGCTGGCTTTCGATCCCAACTACACCGCGGTCTATCACTTCGACGGCGCGGCGGGTACGCCACCCAAGGACGCCACCGCGTTCGCCAACAACGCGCAGAACGCCACCGGCAGCCGTATCGATGGAGTGATCGGTGGTGCCTTGCAATTGGCTGGCCAGGCCTTGTCGCTGCCGGCCAGCCCGTCGTTGCAATACAGCGCCGGCGGTGCCCTGACCCTGAGCGCCTGGGTGCGCCTGGACCAGGCCACGGGCGAGCAGTCGGTGATAGCCCGCCGTGAAGGTGCTCATGCCTTTGTACTCGGTGTCAGCCAGGGCACGCCGTTCGTGGAGGTCAATGGCCAGCGCGGGGTTTCGACCCAGGCGCTGAACCCGGGACAATGGCAACACCTGGCTGTCACCGTCCAGGGCAGCAAGGTGACGCTGTTCGTCAACGGTCGCGAGACCGCGAGCCTGGCCCAGGAAGTTCCGGCGTTCAACTCGCCGATCACCGTGGGCGCCGAGCTGCCGGTAGCCGCAGCCGATCCGGCAGCCACGGTCGCGGCGCTCTACCAACCGTTCCAGGGCGCCATCGACGAACTGCGTCTGTCCAAGGTCGTGCGTCCGGCCGCCGCGTTGCTGGCCGATGCCATGTCCCAGGGCGCCGAATCGAAGCTGGTGGTCTATGGCGCCGACGAAGAACAGTCAGGCTTCGGCTTCGGCAGCCTGGGCTTCCTGCTCAAGGCGGTGCCGGCGGACGCCTGGGTGATCATCGCGGTCCTGGTGCTGATGATGTTCCAGTCGTGGTTCATCATGATCCGCAAGAACAGCGCACTGGGCCGGGTCAGCCGGGCCAACGAAGTCTTCCGCGAGCAGTTCGCCCAGATCGGCACCCGCCTGGAAATGTTTGCCGACGACCAGGACCTGGCCCGACGCCTGGAGCATTCCTCGCTGTGGCGCCTGTACCTGGTGGCGGTCAAGGAAATCCGCACCCGTCGCGCCCAGGGCGCCGATACCTCGTCGGTCTCGGCAGCGACCATCGAAGCCATCCGCTGCTCCATGGACGGCGTGCGCACCCGGGAAAACCAGCAGTTGGGTTCGAAGCTGTCGACCCTGTCCAACGCCATCGCCGGCGGCCCGTATATCGGCCTGCTCGGCACGGTGCTGGGGATCATGGTGGTGTTCCTCGGCACGGCCATGGCCGGTGACGTCAACATCAACGCCATTGCCCCCGGTATGGCGGCGGCTTTGCTGGCCACGGCCATGGGCCTGTTCGTCGCGATCCCGGCCCTGTTCGGCTACAACCGCCTGATCACCCGCAACAAGGAAGTCAGCACCGACATGCGGGTATTCGTCGACGAGTTCATCACCCGCCTGGCCGAAATGCATGGCGAAAGCCAGTCCCACGAACATGCCCAGCGTCGTGGTGTGCATGCCGATCCACACACCACGTCGATTCCGGCCTGAGGGGAACAGCCATGGCTAGCGTAAATGCCTCCCACGACGATGACGATGATGCCCCAGTGGACAGCATCAACATCACGCCCCTGGTGGACGTGCTGATGGTGGTGCTGGTGATGTTCATCCTCACCGCCACCGCGCAGGTCTCGGGCATCCAGATTCACCTGCCCAAGGCCAGCGCCTCGGTGTCGCTGTCCCAGGCCAAGACCAAGGCCATTTCGGTCAACGACGGCGGCCAGGTCTTTCTCGACGCCTATCCGGTGACGCTGGCGGAGCTGGAGGAGCGCCTGCGCATCGAGAAAGCCCAGAGTCCGGACTTTCCGATCATCGTGCGCGGCGACGCCACGGTGCAGTACCAGAAAGTCATCGAAGTACTCGACCTGCTGCGGCGCCTGGAGTTGTCCCAGGTCGGGCTGGTCACCGGCAAACCGACCCAGGGCTGACCATGACCGCGAAATTACCGATCAGCCCCGATCCCGTGCAGAAGTCGCCGTTGCGCCCGTTGAAATGGGGCGCGGGACTGCTGCTGGGAGCCGTTGCGGCCTGGTTCCTGTGGCAGTGGGCCCACGACATGAGTGGTGTGCGCCGGGAAGCGCCGAAGGTCCCGATGCTGATTCCGTTGCCGCCGCCGCCGCCCCCACCGCCGGAGCCTGAAAAGCCCAAGGAGCCGGAAACCCCGGTGGAAGAAAAGATCCCCGAACCGACCCCGGAACCGGAACAGGTCAAGCCCCAGGAGGAAGCACCGCCGTCACCGGTCAACGACCTGGAAAACCCGATGCAGATCGACGGCGATGCCCAGTCTGGTGGCGACGCCTTCAACATCGGCGCGGGCAAGGGCGGCGGCATGGCCGGAGCAGGAGGCGGGCGGCTGGGTAACGGCACCTACAGCCAGTTCCTGGCTTATTCCTTCCAGCGTTTGCTCAAGGAAGACCCGCAACTGCGCAACCTGGCTTTTTCGCTGCAGACCGATATCTGGCTGAGCGCGGCCGGGGAGATCACCCGGGTCGAGCTGGTCAAGTCCAGCGGCGATCCGAAGCTCGATGCCCAGGTACTGGCAGCCCTGCGCGCCGTGCCGCGTTTGAGCGAACGGCCGTCGGCGTCGATCACGCTGCCGGTCCGTATTGCCTTGCAAGGCCGGCGTCCCGGCTAGTTCAACCCATTCGCAGTCTTGTCATAGGAGTTGTGTGCAAATGATTTCCAATGTGAATCGATTGAGCCTGGCGGTCGGCCTGGTCATCGCGACCCTGGTCGGCCAGGCGGCAGCGGCGACGCCCGCCGCGCCGTCGGAAAACGCCACGATCAACCTGATCCGCCTGCTGGTGCAGCAGGGCGTGCTCAAGCAGGAACAGGCCGACGGGCTGATCGCCCAGGCCGAGAAAGAAGCCGTCCAGGCGCGCCAGGCCAGTGCCGTTGCCGCCAGCGGGCCACCTGCGACGCCGGGCGAAGTGCGGGTGCAGTATGTCCCGGCGATTGTCCGCGATCAGATCCGCGACCAGGTCAAGGCCGAAGTCATGGCCACCGCCAAGCAGGAAAACTGGGCCCAGCCCAACACCTTCCCGGACTGGGTCTCGCGCATCAGCTTCGACGGCGACCTGCGCCTGCGCGATGAGTCGCGCTACTACTCCGGCAGCAACAGCAACCAGATCGTCGACTTCGCCAAGCTCAATGCCAGCGGCCCCTACGACGTCAACCCGAAAACCAGCACCAGCCTGCCACCCTTGCTCAACACCCGTGAAGATCGCGGCGATTCCCTGCGCATCCGCGCCCGCTTGGGCATGAAGGCGATTATCGCGCCGGACTGGACGGCGGGTATCCGCATCGGCACCGGCACCGACAACAACCCGGTCTCGACCACCCAGGTCCTCGGCGGCGGTTTCGCCAAGAAAGACCTCTGGCTCGACCAGGGCTACCTGACCTGGAAGTATTCCGATCGCCTGAGCCTGACCGGCGGACGTATCGCCAACCCGTTCTTCTCCACCGACATGCTCTATTCCTCCGACCTGAACTTCGACGGCGTGGCGGCGATCTTCAACCAGAAACTGAACGCCGACTGGGGTGTGTTCGGCACCGTCGGCGCGTTCCCTATCGAGTACAGCTCCGACACCGCCAGCAGCAACGGCTACGACAAGGAAAAGAGCGCCGACAAGTGGCTCTACGGCCTGCAGGCGGGGGCGACCTGGCAGTTCAGCGAGCACAACAAGCTCAAGGGGGCGTTGGCCTACTACCGTTTCGACAACATCGAAGGCCAGCGCTCCGACGTCTGCCAGCCCTGGGCCGGGGATCCGGGCTGCAGTTCCGACGGCACCCGCGCCGCGTTCATGCAGAAGGGCAACACGGTGTTCCTGCTGCGCGACATCGCCATCAATCCACTGACTCCGACCACCACGGCACAACCGCAATTCGTCGGACTGGCTTCGAAGTTCAACCTGCTGGACCTGAACCTGGTGCTCGACAGCGACCTGCCGGAAGACTTCAAGCTGCGCAGCCAGGCCGACTACGTCCACAACCTGGGCTACAACGAAGGCGAAATGAACCGGCGGGCGGCAGGCCAGATCGTCAACAACCTGGACGGCGACGGCAAGATCCAGAGTGGCGCCAACGCCATGATGGTCCAGTTCACCCTCGGCAACGCCCTGGACCTCAAGCGCCAGGGCGACTGGAACGTCTTCGGCGGCTACAAGTACATCCAGCCGGATGCCTTGCCCGACGGCTTCAACGACAACTCGTTCCACCTCGGCGGGACCAACGCCAAGGGCTTCTTCCTCGGGGCCAACTACGGCCTGGACAAGAACGTGATCGCCACCGCGCGCTGGCTCAACTCGGAGGCGGTGTATGGCGCGCCGTTCGATATCGATGTCATGCAGCTTGAAATCAACACGCGCTTCTAAGCGCGAGGGAGAACCCATGAACATGCGAGCCCAGGTGCGTTGGTCGGCATTGTTGCTGGTGGTTGGCGTTGCACTGGCCAATGGCGCGTCGGCCGAAGGCATGGAAGAACGCCTGCGCACCCAGCTGCGCAGCACCACCCAGCAACTGCAAGCCTTGCAGAGCGAACAGGCCCAGGCCGGGGCGGCACGGATCGCCGCCGAGAACCAGGCCAAGGCGGCCCAGGCACAGATCAAGCAGCTCGAGGCGGAACTGGCCAAGGCCAAGGGTCTGAACGAGCAGTTGGCTGGCCAGCAACAGAACCTGCAAAGCCAGGCCCAGGCATTTGCCGTGGCCAGCAACGAGCAATTGGGCAAGTTCAAGAAGGCCTATGACGACCTGCTGGTGCTGGCCAAGGCCAAGGAAGCCGAGCGTGCGCGTCTGCAGGGACAACTGAGTGAACGTGACACACAAGTGCAGCAATGTTCGGTCAAGAATCAACAGATGTATGGGGTCGCCAAGGAGATCCTCGCCGCCTACGAAAAAATCGATGTGGCCGAGGTGATGAAGATCCGCCAGCCCTTTGCCGGCAGCGCCCGGGTCAAGTTCGAGGAAATGGCGCAGACCTTCGGTGACAACCTCTACAAGAACCAGTTCGATGCGGCCCACGCATCCCTCAATCAATGACCCACAAGGAAGAACAACTCATGAGCGAACACCTGATCGAGCACGTCACCCCGGACAGCCTGACCGAACTGCTGCAAGGCGCCGGTTACCGGGTCAATCGCACCGAGCAGAACGGTATCGTGCAACTGCTCAGCGCCAGCCAGGGCATCGGCTATGCCGTGCGCTTCGGTAATCCGGCGGCCGGCGAGGGCGGTTATGTCGACTTCACCTACAGTTGTGCCCTGCGCGTGCAAGGTGAACTGCCAGCCGGCCTGGCCGAGTTGTGGAACGTCTCGCGACGTTTTGCCCGGTTGTCGGTACAGGGCGAGTTCCTGGTGATGGAAATGGACGTGGTGGTGGCCGCCGGTGTCAGCGCGAATTATCTGCGTGGCAACCTGGAACTCTGGGATCGCCTGCTCCAGGAGTTCATCGTCTACCTGCGTGACTACAGCCAGCAGGCGGCACAGTTGAACGCTGTGTCCCCGGCTGCGAAAAAGGCCGCAGTCCCGGAGGAGGCGGCCCTGTGAAAAAGAGCACTTTCCTGGCCAGCGCTGGGGCGCTGGCCTTGCTGGCCGGGGCGGTCGCCCTGGTCATGCGCCCAGGTAACGATCCGGTGGCCGCCGTGCAGCCGGCATCGGCCGTGGTACAAGCGAAGTCGAACGCACCGGCGGTGGCCCGCCTGGGCAATCAGCAAGTCGACACTCTCGAACTGAAAGCCGTGTTTGCGGCCCTGCCGGCCGATTCCCGCGAGCAACTGCGCGGTAATCGTGCTGCCCTGGAAAGCTGGCTGCGGACGCGCCTGGCGGAAAAGGCGCTGATCGAACAGGCCGACGCTCAGGGCTGGGCGCAGCGTCCGGATATCGAGCAGCAGACCCGCGCCGCCGCCGAGCAGATCGTCTTTCGCAGCTACCTGGCGTCGGTCAGCCAGGTACCGGCGGACTACCCCAGCGCCGAGGAACTGCAACAGGCCTATGACAGCGGCAAGTCGGCCTGGCAGACGCCGCCGTTGTACCGGGTCAGCCAGATTTTTCTCGCCGTGCCGGATCAGCAGTCGCTGGAGAGCGTGCGTAAACAGGCGGTCGAGCTGAGTCGCCGGGCCCAGGCCGCACCGGACGAGTTCGCCGTGCTGGCGGGCCAATACTCCCAGGATCGCGAAAGCGCCAAGCGCGGCGGCGATGCCGGCCTGCAACCGCTGCAGCAACTGCTGCCGGAGGTTCGTGGCGCGGTGTCGCGGCTCAAGGCCGGTGCGGTAGCGGACCCGGTCCAGAGCCCGGCGGGCTTTCATATCGTCAAGCTCAACGAAATGCAGCCGGCGCGTACCGCGACCCTCGACGAACTGCGTGACCGTCTGCGCGAAGCCTTGCGCAGCCAGCGCCAGGAACAGATTGCCAAGGCCTACCTGGCGGGCATGCTCAACACCGCGACCCTGAGTATCGACGGTGCGGCCCTGAACCAGGTGCTGGAAGAAAAACCCTAACAGGAAATTGCCATTGGATGGTTGGGTGTCCCCGGATGCCGACAGGGAGTCAGTATTATGTCGTTGAATGAACACGCCCCGCGCACGGGCGTCATGGAGTACCGCAGCCCGAGCGAGCCGAACGAGACCTGGCAGGCCTTGGCCAGGTTGATCGAACCGCAGACGGCCCAGGTCTTTCTGGCCAGCGCCCGCTGCGGCTGTTTTATGCAGGCGGCGCGCAGCTTGAATATCAAGTCGACCCAGCTGCGCAAGCAGTTGGCGTTACTGGAAGAGCGCGTCAATCGACCGTTGTTCGTGTATGAGGGCAGCAACCTGATCCTCAGCCGCGACGGCCAGCAGTTGCAGGCGCAACTGATCGCCCTGGCCCATGAGCGGCGCCTGCCGATCATGGAGCAACCGCTGGTACGCCTGGCGATTGCCGAGTCGATCCTGCACGACATCCTCGGTCGCGACCTGATCGCGCTGTTGCGGCGCAATGCCAGCATCCGTTTGGAAATCATCTCGGTGGACAGTGTGATGTCCTTGCAGGCCTTGAGTGCCGACGTGGTGGTCTGGCTGTGCGGTCCGGACTCGCCGGTCTCGGGGCCGAGCTTCGCTACCAGCCCGCCGCGGCCCCTGGCGCGGCTGGATTACCTGCCGCATATTGCCAAGCGTTATTCGCGGGTGGCGGCGCGCCCGGATGTGATTGCCGATCTTGAAGACTACATGCTGGTGCAATGGCAGCACGACCGGCAGATCGATGACTTCCAGCCCTGGAATCACTTGGTGGAGCAGCGCCTGGCGGGGGTGGTGCAAGTGCATTCCTACGAACTGATGCTGGAAATGATCCGCTGCAGCGCCTGCATTGGTTTGTTGCCTTGCTATATCACCCGTTTCGATCGGGGGCTGGTGGCGCTGCCGGGTCTGTTCGACGAGAGCATGCAGCGTCGCGCCTGGCTGGCGACCCGCCGCGAAGCCGAGGGCAGGGAAGAGGTGCAGTTGCTCGTCGACCTGGTGCTGGGGACGTTCAGGGAGCGGCGGGAGTGGTTTGAGTAATGCGCTGAGCGGGCTGACAAAGCAGGCTTTGCCAGCCCGTCGCAAACCGCTCTACACTGGCTGGCCTTGTTGTTTTTATGGATAAAAAAACGATGTCAGCCGACACCCCCTCCATCGTTATCGAGCGTTTCCGCGAAGCCCACGTCGACGGTATCACCGCGCTCTACAACGAACCCGCCGTCTGCCGCCAGGTGCTGCAAATGCCGTTTCAGTCCGCCGAGGTCTGGCGTCAGCGGCTGATTCAGCGCCAGGACAATGAACGCCTGGTCTCGCTGGTGGCGCTGCATCAGGGTGTGGTGATCGGCAGTTGCTCCCTGGAACAGTACACCCGTGTGCGCCGCAGCCACGCCGGCACTATCGGCATGGGCGTGGCAACCGCCTGGCAGGGCAAGGGTGTCGGTTCAAAACTGCTGGCCGCCGTGCTGGATGTGGCCGACAACTGGATGAACCTGCATCGCGTCGAGTTGACGGTGTATGCCGACAACGTTACCGCCCAGGGGCTGTACCGCAAGTTCGGTTTCGAGGACGAGGGCGTGATGCGCGACTACGCGATTCGTGACGGTGGTCTGGTGGATACCCTGAACATGGCGCGGTTTCGCCGGCAAGGCAGTGCCCAGTCGAGTTAATCACACGCCCCACGGTGCGATCTGCCATGATCAAGCCTTCGATTCAGGTTCACCCACGGAGCGCTCCAATGAATGGTGTACAGCAACTGGGGGAAATGCTTCGGCACTACGCCGATACCGAAACACACAAGAAGCAACTGTTTGAAAAGCAATCGGCGCACTGGACGGCGCGTATCGTCGAGTTGTTCGATCGCATGGAACAGTGGCTGGAACCGGTAAAGAGCCCGGGCCTGCTGGAAACCCAACGCGAGGCCTACGTGGCTTTCGGCCCCAACCTGGCGGTGGAAGCCTCGACCTTCAAGACCCAGAAGCTGACGATCCAGATCGCCGGCAGAGTGATGGAATTTGTCCCGGAAGTCATGGGCACCGGCGGCACGATTTCCATCGCGGTCATGGGTCACACGGCGGCCCGGCATGGCAGCGTTTCGCTGGTGGGCGTGCCGGGGACTGGCGATTGGCAGTGGCGCAAGACCAACGGCCTCAAGGACGCGGACATCTACCCGTTCGATGCCGACTTCCTGGCCTTGCAGTTGCAGAGCCTGATCCCTCGCGAATATCACTGAAGCGTCTGCTGTGATCGCGCCCGGATTCCCACAGGAAAAAAAGCCCGAGAGGATTTGCCGGAGCGCAAATCCTGTGACACTTTATCTGCCCCATAGGTCGGGTGGCATTTTCATGTTTAACTCCGGCCTCTTTATCGAAACCGTTTAGAAGGATTCAGTTCATGGCTCAAGTCACCCTCAAAGGCGGCCCGGTTCAGGTCAACGGTCAACTGCCGCAGGCCGGCGACAAGGCTCCAGCGTTCTCCCTGGTGGGCGCGGGTCTGGCTGACGTAACGCTGGGCAGCTTTGCCGGCAAGCGCAAAGTGCTGAACATTTTCCCAAGCGTCGACACCCCGACCTGCGCCACCTCGGTGCGCAAGTTCAACGCCCAGGCCAACGACGTGGCCAACACCGTGGTGCTGTGCATCTCGGCTGACCTGCCATTCGCCCAGGCCCGTTTCTGCGGCGCCGAAGGCCTGGAAAACGTCCTGAACCTGTCCACCCTGCGTGGCCGTGAGTTCATCAAGGACTACGGCGTTGAAATCGCTGACGGCCCGCTGGCCGGCCTGACCGCTCGTGCCGTCGTCGTGCTGGACGAGAACGACAACGTGCTGCACAGCGAGCTGGTCAAGGAAATTGCCGAAGAGCCTAACTACGAAGCAGCCCTGGCTGTTCTGAAGTAACGGCGAGGAGCCGGTTTGCGGTGAAGGCGAGAGCACTATCGCCAGCAAGCCGGCTCCACAGTTTTTTGAGTCCGACGATATTTAGCGCTGAAACGCCGACTTTATAAATCGGCAGTGGCGGTGGTGGATATGACATCGCTATCTAAGGAAGCCCGCTTCAAGGTAGGATTTTGTGTTTACAAGGAGGCAAACACATGGCTCAAGTTACCCGCAGGGGCGTAACGGTTCAGATCAACGGACAGTTACCGCTACCCGGCTCCCAGGCTCCAGATTTTTCCCTGGTGGCCAAGGATCTCTCCGATATCACCCTGGGCAGCCTTGTCGGCCGGCGCAAGGTGCTGAATATCTTCCCCAGTGTCGATACCCCGACCTGCGCCAAGTCCGTGCGCCAGTTCAATGAACGCGCCAACCAGTTGGAAAACACCGTAGTGCTGTGCATCTCGGCTGACCTGCCGTTCGCCCAGGCGCGCTTTTGCGGCGCCGAAGGCCTGGACCGGGTCGTCAATCTGTCCACCTTGCGTGGCCGCGAGTTCATGCGCGACTACGGTGTGGAAATCGCCGACGGTCCTCTGGCCGGCCTGACTACCCGTGCGATCGTGGTACTGGATGCCCATGACAAGGTATTGCACAGCGAACTGGTGGCGGATATCGGCCAGGAACCCGATTACGAGACGGCACTCGCGGTCCTGAAATAAACGGCTCTGAAACAAGTGGTTTACAAATATTCACGGCCTGACCCTGTCCAGGCCGTTTTTATTTGTGCTTCAGTGTCTTACCGAGACACTGATGAAGATCATTCCAAGGTAAATTGCCGGTAAAGGCGCTTTTCCTGAAACAATTCAGTGCTTATCTTGCAGCCTCCCCAAAAAGAAGTTCTCGCGCACAATGGTTGATCACTCCATGCAATCTTCTGTTTCCCACAAATCTCGTCGCTGGCTGTTCGGCCTGTTGATCCTGTTGATTGTTGGCGCACTGTGCTGGCATTTCTGGCCGTCAGGCGCGCATCACAAGGGTGCGCAGGCCAAGGCCGGCGGGCATGGGGGCAAGTCGGGCATGATGCGTCCGGGCTTCGGTGCGTCCGCCGGCCCAGTGCCTGTGCGGGTAGCGCCGGCGACGTTGGGGGACTTCCCGGTGTATTACAAAGCCCTGGGGACGGTGACCGCCCTCAACACGGTCAACGTGCGGACCCAGGTCGCCGGGCAACTGGTCAAGATCAACTTCCAGGAAGGGCAGATGGTCAAGGCCGGCGACGTGCTGGCCGAGATCGATCCGCGCAACTACGAAAGCGCCTTGCTCCAGGCCCAGGGCACTCTCCTGCAAAGCCAGGCGCAATTGAAAAACGCCCAGGTCGATCTGCAGCGCTATCGCGGACTGTTCGCCGAAGACAGTATTGCCAAGCAGACCCTGGACACCGCCGAAGCCTCGGTGCTGCAATACCAGGGCATGGTCAAGGCCAACCAGGGCGCGGTCGACGCGGCCAAACTGAACCTGGACTTCGCCAAGATCCGTGCACCGATTTCCGGGCGCCTGGGCCTGCGCCAACTGGACGTCGGCAACCTGCTGGCGGCTAACGACAGCCAGATACTGGTGATCATCACCCAGACCCAGCCGATCAGCGTGGCGTTCACCCTGCCGGAAAACAACCTCGACACCGTGCTCACCCGTTATCACGGCGGGGCGAAATTGTCCGCCGAAGCCTGGGACCGTGGCGACGTGAAACAACAGGCCAGCGGTGTACTGCAGAGCATCGACAATCAGATCGACATCACCACCGGCACCCTCAAGTTCAAGGCCCTTTACGATAACCGCGAGCAGAGCCTGTTCCCCAACCAGTTCGTCAATGTGCACTTGCTCGCCGACACCCTGAAAAACGTGGTGCTGGCGCCGAGCGCGGCGATCCAGTTCGGCAACGACGGCACCTTCGTCTATGTCATGGACGGCGACAAGAAGGTCAAGATCCGGCCGCTGAAAGTCGGCGCCAGCGACGGCAACGTCACAGTGATCAAGGACGGCCTGGCCGTCGGCGATCGGGTGGTCCTGGAAGGTACCGACCGCTTGAAGGATGGCGGTGACGTGGAAGTGGTCAACGACAGCCAGGAGGTACCGAAGGCGCCCGCGGAACAGTTGAAGGACAGCTCGGCGGCCAAGGCACCGGCTGAAGCCGGCAAGGCGAAAAAGGTCGGCGCATGAATCTCTCGCGGCTGTTCATTCTCCGCCCGGTAGCGACCACCCTGAGCATGCTGGCCATTATCCTGGCCGGCCTGATCGCCTATCGGCTGCTGCCGGTGTCGGCGCTGCCCCAGGTCGACTACCCGACCATTCGGGTGATGACCCTCTACCCGGGTGCGAGTCCCGATGTGATGACCAGCGCGGTCACCGCGCCCCTGGAACGCCAGTTCGGGCAAATGCCCGGGCTGACCCAGATGGCTTCCACCAGTTCCGGCGGGGCCTCGATCCTGACCCTGCGTTTCAACCTCGACATCAACATGGATGTCGCCGAGCAGCAGGTCCAGGCGGCGATCAATGCCGCCACCAACCTGCTGCCCAAGGATTTGCCGGCACCGCCGGTGTACAACAAGGTCAACCCGGCGGATACCCCGGTGCTGACCCTGGCGATCACCTCGAAAACCATGCTGTTGCCCAAGCTCAACGACCTGGTCGATACCCGCATGGCGCAGAAGATCGCCCAGATCAGCGGTGTCGGCATGGTCAGCATTGCCGGCGGTCAGCGCCAGGCGGTGCGGATCAAGGTCAATCCCGAGGCGCTGGCGGCCAACAGCCTGAACCTGTCGGATGTGCGCACCCTGATCGGCGTCTCGAACGTCAACCAGCCCAAGGGCAACTTCGACGGCCCGACCCGGGTGTCGATGCTCGACGCCAACGACCAGTTGCGTTCGCCTGCGGAATACGCCGAACTGATCCTCGCCTACAAGAACGGCGCGCCGCTGCGGCTCAAGGATGTCGCGCAGATCGTCGATGGCGCCGAGAACGAGCGCCTCGCGGCCTGGGCCAACGAAAACCAGGCCGTGCTGCTGAATATCCAGCGCCAGCCCGGGGCCAACGTGATCGAGGTGGTGGACCGGATCAAGGCCTTGCTGCCGAGCATCACCGACAACCTGCCGGCGGGCATCGAGGTCAAGGTCCTGACCGACCGCACCCAGACCATCCGTGCCTCGGTCAGCGACGTCCAGCATGAACTGCTGATCTCCATCGCCCTGGTGGTGATGGTGACCTTCCTGTTCCTGCGCCGGGCCAGCGCCACCATCATTCCCTCGGTGGCCGTACCGCTGTCGCTGATCGGTACCTTCGGCGTGATGTACCTGGCGGGCTTTTCGGTCAACAACCTGACCCTGATGGCCCTGACCATTGCCACCGGCTTCGTGGTCGACGATGCCATCGTCATGCTGGAAAACATCTCGCGCTTTATCGAGGAGGGCGACAGCCCGATGCAGGCGGCGCTCAAGGGCGCCAAGCAGATCGGCTTCACCCTGATCTCGCTGACGCTGTCGCTGATTGCGGTGCTGATCCCGCTGTTGTTCATGGCCGACGTGGTCGGGCGGCTGTTCCGCGAGTTCGCCATCACCCTGGCGGTGGCGATCCTGATTTCCCTGGTGGTGTCCCTGACCCTCACGCCGATGATGTGCGCGCGCTTGCTCAAGCGCGAGCCCAAACCCGAAGAGCAGGGCCGCTTCTACCGGGCCAGCGGTGCCTGGATCGACTGGTTGATCGAATCCTATGGCCGCAAGTTGCAGTGGGTGCTCAAGCACCAGTCGCTGACCTTGCTGGTGGCGGTCGGCACCCTGGCGCTGACCGTGTTCCTCTACATGATCGTGCCCAAGGGCTTCTTCCCGGTGCAGGACACCGGGGTGATCCAGGGGATTTCCGAAGCGCCGCAGTCGGTATCCTTTGCCTCGATGAGCCAGCGCCAACAGGAACTGGCCAAGGTCATCCTCACCGATCCGGATGTGGAAAGCCTGTCGTCGTATATCGGCGTGGACGGTGACAACGCCACGCTCAACAGCGGCCGCTTTCTGATCAACCTCAAGCCGCGCCACCAGCGCCGCGAGACCGCCACGCAGATCATCAACCGCCTGCAGCCGGAAGTCGACAAGCTGTCGGGGATCCGCCTGTACATGCAGCCGGTGCAGGACCTGACCATCGAAGATCGGGTCAGCCGTACCCAGTACCAGTTCAGCATGTCCTCGCCGGACCCCGACCTGCTGGCGGAGTGGAGCGGCAAGCTGGTGGATGCCCTGGCCCAGCGCCCGGAACTGACGGATGTTGCCAGCGACTTGCAGGACAAGGGCCTGCAAGTCTTCCTGGTGATCGACCGGGACGCCGCTTCGCGCCTTGGCGTGGCGGTGTCGGATATCACCGACGCACTGTATGACGGCTTCGGCCAGCGGCAGATTTCCACCATCTACACCCAGGCCAGCCAGTACCGCGTGGTGCTGCAAGCCCAGGCGGGAGAGACGATCGGACCGCGGGCGCTGGAGCAGATCCACGTCAAGACCACCAGTGGCGGACAGGTGCGCCTGTCCAGCCTGGCCCGTGTCGAGGAGCGTCAGGCGCAGTTGGCCATCTCCCATATCGGCCAGTTTCCTGCGGTGATGATGTCGTTCAACCTGGCGCCGGGCGTGGCGCTGGGGCAGGCGGTGGAGGTTATCGACCAGGTCAAGCAGGAAATCGGCATGCCGGTGGGCGTGCAGACCCAGTTCCAGGGGGCGGCCGAAGCCTTCCAGGCCTCGCTGTCGAGCACCTTGCTGCTGATCCTGGCGGCGGTGGTGACCATGTACATCGTGCTCGGGGTGCTCTACGAGAGCTATATCCACCCGGTGACGATTCTCTCGACCTTGCCCTCGGCGGCGGTCGGGGCCTTGCTGGCGTTGATTCTGACGGGCAACGACCTGGGCATGATCGCCATTATCGGGATCATCCTGCTGATCGGTATCGTCAAGAAGAACGCGATCATGATGATCGACTTCGCCCTCGACGCCGAGCGCAACCAGGGCATGTTGCCGGAGCAGGCGATCTACCAGGCGGCGCTGTTGCGTTTCCGGCCGATCCTGATGACCACCCTGGCGGCGCTGTTCGGCGCCATTCCGTTGATGCTCGCCACCGGTTCCGGCGCCGAACTGCGTCAACCCCTGGGCCTGGTGATGGTCGGCGGCCTGCTGGTCAGCCAGGTGCTGACCCTGTTCACCACCCCGGTGATCTACCTGTACTTCGATCGCCTCGGACGGCGCTGGGGGCGGCATCCGAGCCGTCTTGAGCAGGTGGAAACATGAACCTGTCGGGACCTTTTATTCGCCGGCCGGTAGCCACCATGCTGCTGAGCCTGGCGATTGTCCTGCTGGGGGCCGTGAGTTTCGGCCTGTTACCGGTTTCGCCGCTGCCGCAAATGGACTTCCCGGTGATCGTGGTCCAGGCCAGTCTGCCGGGGGCCAGCCCGGAAGTCATGGCTTCCACCGTGGCCACGCCGCTGGAACGTTCCTTCGGTGTGATTCCCGGCATCAATACCATGAGCAGCCGCTCCAGCCAGGGCTCGACCCGGGTGATCCTGCAGTTCGACCTCAACCGCGATATCAACGGCGCGGCGCGGGAAGTCCAGGCGGCGATCAATGCCTCGCGCAACCTGCTGCCAAGCGGCATGCGCAGCATGCCCACCTACAAGAAGGTCAACCCGTCCCAGGCGCCGATCATGGTGCTCTCGCTGACCTCCGACGTGTTGCAGAAGGGCCAGCTCTACGACCTGGCCTCGACCGTCCTGTCCCAGAGCCTGTCCCAGGTCCCGGGTGTGGGCGAGGTGCAGATCGGTGGCAGTTCGCTGCCGGCGGTGCGCATCGAACTCGAGCCCCAGGCGCTCAACCAGTATGGCGTGGCCCTGGACGATGTGCGAACCGCCATTGCCAACGCCAACGTGCGCCGGCCCAAGGGTTCGCTTGAGGACGCCGACCGCAACTGGCAGATACAGGCCAACGACCAACTGGAAAAAGCCAGGGACTACGAGCCGCTGATCATCCACTACCAGAACGGCGCGGCCTTGCGCCTGGGGGATGTGTCGAAGATCAGCGACAGCGTCGAGGACCGTTACAACGCCGGGTTCTTCAACAATGACGAGGCGGTCCTGCTGGTGATCAACCGCCAGGCCGGCGCCAACATCATCGAGACGGTGAATGAGATCAAGGCGCAACTGCCGACCTTGCAGGCGGTGTTGCCGGCCAGCGTCAAGCTGAACCTGGCCATGGACCGCTCGCCGGTGATCAAGGCCACGCTCCACGAAGCCGAGATGACCCTGCTGATCGCCGTGGCCCTGGTGGTACTGGTGGTCTACCTGTTCCTCGGCAATTTCCGCGCGTCGCTGATCCCGACCCTGGCGGTGCCGGTGTCGCTGGTCGGCACCTTTGCGATCATGTACCTCTATGGCTTCTCCCTGAACAACCTGTCGCTGATGGCCTTGATCCTGGCCACCGGCCTGGTGGTGGACGATGCCATCGTGGTGCTGGAGAACATTTCCCGGCATATCGACGATGGCATCCCGCCGATGAAGGCCGCGTACCTGGGGGCCAAGGAAGTCGGCTTCACCTTGCTGTCGATGAACCTGTCGCTGGTGGTGGTGTTCCTCTCGATCCTGTTTATCGGCGGGATCATCGGCAACCTGTTCCGCGAGTTTTCCATCACCCTGGCGGCCTCCATCCTGGTTTCGCTGGTGGTGTCCCTGACCCTGACGCCGATGCTCTGCGCGCGCTGGCTCAAGCCGCACCAGCAGGGCGAACCGACCCGCCTGCAACGCTGGAGTGAAAACGCCAACGAACGGATGATGGCGGCCTACGCCGTCAGCCTCGACTGGGTGCTGCGGCACAAGCGCCTGACCTTGCTCAGCCTGCTCGTCACCATCGGGGTGAACATCGCCCTGTACGTGGTGGTGCCGAAAACCTTCCTGCCGCAACAGGACACCGGGCAATTGATCGGTTTCGTGCGTGGCGACGACGGCATGTCGTTCGGCAATATGCAGCCGAAGATGGAAATCTTCCGCAAGGCGGTGCTGGCCGACCCGGCGGTGCAAAGCGTGGCCGGCTTTATCGGCGGTAACAACGGTACCAACAACGCCTTGATGCTGGTGCGCCTCAAGCCGATCAAGGAGCGCAATGTCTCGGCGCAGAAGGTCATCGAGCGCCTGCGCGACGAAATGCCCAAGGTGGCCGGCGCCCGGCTGATGCTGATGGCCGACCAGGACCTGCAATTCGGCGGCGGTCGCGAGCAACAGACCGCGCAGTACTCCTACATCCTGCAAAGCGACGACCTGGGGGCCTTGCGCGAGTGGTACCCGAAAGTGGTCGCGGCCCTCAAGGCCTTGCCGGAGCTGACCGCCCTCGATGCCCGGGAAGGCCGCGGGGCCCCGCAGACCACCCTGGTGGTCGACCGTGATACCGCCAAACGCCTGGGCGTGGACATGGGGACGGTCACGACCGTACTCAACAACGCCTACAGCCAGCGGCAGATTTCCACCATCTACGACACCCTGAACCAGTATGAAGTGGTGATGGAGATCAACCCGAAATACGCCCAGTCGCCGGAAACCCTCAATCAGGTCAAGGTGATCGGCTCAAGCGGGCAGCGCATTCCGCTGTCGGCCATTGCCCATTATGAGAACAGCCTGCAGGACGATCGGGTCGACCACGAGGGCCAGTTCGCCTCGGAAAGCCTGTCGTTCGACATGGCCCCCGGGGTGACGGTGGAGCAGGGGACCGCCGCCATCGAGCGGGCTATCGCCAAACTCGGCTTGCCGGAAGCGGTGATCGCCAAGATGGCCGGCACCAGCGACGCCTTTGCCGCCACCCAGAAAAGCCAGCCGTTCATGATCCTTGGCGCGTTGGTGGCGGTGTACCTGGTATTGGGCATCCTGTATGAGAGCTACATCCACCCGCTGACCATTCTTTCCACACTGCCGTCGGCCGGGGTCGGCGCCTTGCTCAGCATCTACCTGCTGGGCGGCGAGTTCAGCCTGATCTCGCTACTGGGGCTGTTCCTGCTGATCGGCGTGGTGAAAAAGAACGCGATCCTGATGATCGACCTGGCGCTGCAACTGGAACGTCATTCCGGCCTGGACCCGCTGGAATCGATTCGCCAGGCCTGCCTGCTGCGCCTGCGGCCGATCCTGATGACCACCCTGGCGGCGATCCTCGGTGCCTTGCCATTGCTGCTGAGCAGTGCCGAAGGCGCGGAAATGCGCCAGCCCCTGGGCCTGACCATTATCGGCGGGTTGGTCTTCAGTCAGATCCTGACTCTCTACACCACCCCGGTGGTTTACCTTTATCTCGACCGTTTGCGCCACCGCTTCAACAAATGGCGTGGCGTACGCACTGATGGTGCTCTGGAAACTCCGCTATGACTGACCAATCGCAATGCAAAGTGCCTCTGGCCGCCCAGCGCCTGGAGACCATCCGTGGCTCGCGTCTGCTGAGCGTGGCCTTGTGCGGGCTGATGCTCAGTGCCTGCGCCGTGGGCCCGGACTACAAGCGCCCGGAGGCCGCCGCACCGGCGCAATACAAGGAAGCCGCCGGTTGGCGTCAGGCCCAGCCCAGCGACTCCCTGGCCCGTGGCGCCTGGTGGGAGTTGTATGGCGACCCGACGCTCAATGGCCTGGTGGAAAAACTCAACAATGCCAACCAGACCGTGGCGCAGTCCGAAGCCCAGTACCGCCAGGCCCTGGCGTTGGTCAAAAGCTCCACCGGCGCGTTCTTTCCCACGGTCGACCTGAGTGCCGGGAAAACCCGCTCCAGCCAGGGCACCGGCAGCAGCAGCTCGAGCCTGAGCCGCTCCTCCAGCGGGATTCTCGATACCTACAACACGCAACTGGGGGTGAGTTGGGAAGCTGACGTCTGGGGCAAGCTGCGGCGCGGCCTGGAGGCCAATGACGCGAGCGCCCAGGCGAGCTTTGCCGACCTTGCGGCGATGCGCCTGAGCCAGCAGTCGAGCCTGGTGCAGAACTACCTGCAACTGCGGGTGATCGACGAACAGAAACGCCTGCTTGAAGCCACGGTGCAGGCCTACGAGCGCTCGTTGAAAAACACCGAAAGCCAGTACCGTTTTGGCGTTTCCGGGAAAGCGGCGATCGCCCAGGCGCAGACCCAGCTCAAGAGTGCCCAGGGCGACCTGATCGACCTGGTCTGGCAACGGGCCCAGTTTGAAAACGCCATTGCCGTCATGATCGGCCTGCCGCCAGCGCAGTTCAAACTGGAGGCGACCGCTACTGTTCCGGCCTTGCCGGCGATTCCGCTGGGCGTGCCATCGCAACTGCTGGAGCGGCGTCCGGACATCGCCTCGGCGGAACGTTCGGTGATCGCGGCCAATGCCAATATCGGCGTGGCGAAGGCGGCTTATTATCCGGACTTCACCTTGAGCCTGTCCGGCGGTTACAGCAGCAGCACCTTTGAAAACTGGATCACCCTGCCGAACCGTTTCTGGTCGGTAGGCCCGAAACTGGCCGCCACCTTGTTCGACGGTGGGCAGCGTTCGGCGGAAGTGGATCGCACCGAGGCGGTGTATGACCAGACCGTGGCCAAGTACCGCCAGACCGTGCTGGATGGTTTCCGTGAAGTGGAAAACTACATGGTCCAGCTCAAGGTCATGGAAGACGAGGCGGCGGTGCGGGCCCAGGCGCTGGACGCGGCCCGGGAATCCCTGCGTTTGACCGACAATCAGTACAAGGCCGGCCTGATCACTTACCTGGACGTGGTCACGGTGCAGACCACGGCGCTGACCAACGAGCGTAGCGTGCTGACCTTGCTGCAGAGTCGGTTGATTGCCAGCGTCCAGTTGATTGCGGCGATGGGCGGCGGTTGGGATGGTCATACCGATTTGAAGGCCAAGCGCTGATCGGCGTTCGGTTTGGGGTTGATGCGGGGCTTCTGAGGAAGCCCCGTCTTATTTCTGCAACGAAGGCACCCTGCGCCCAGCCAGGAAACACAGGCTGCCGCCAATCGCCGTCAGGCCACTGAGGGCATAGAACATCGTCCCCGGCGCCGTATGGATCAGCAGATACCCGCAGATCACCGGACTCAACGCCCCGCCCAGGGCCGCCAGGTTCTGTGCGCCGAGGTAACTGCCCCGCAGATCCTCCGGGGCGATGGTGTCGACGAACAGGTACTCGGACGGATAAATGATCATCTCCCCCAGGGTGAAGATGAACATCGCCGCGCACCAGGTCACCAGGTTCTGCGCAAAACTGAAACCGATCAGCCCGACGATAAACAGACTGGTGCCAATGGCGATCCAGTAGCGCAATTGCTCACGCTTGAGAAAACGGCCGATCTGGTATTGCAGCAGGATCACACTGATGGCATTGCAGGCCAGGATCGCCGACAAGGTGGTCAGGGCATCCTGACTGCTGTGGGTTACCAGCAGAAACTGCGACAGGTACAGCGTGAAGCGCCCATGGACGATGGTGCTCAGCAGGCTGCCGCAGGTAAACAGGATCAGGGTCCGATCATTGCGCAGCGTCACCAGGGTCTTGATGAAACTGGGGGGCTTGCCGATCTGGGCCTGGGCGGTCGGGGTGATACCGAACATCAGGAATATGCTGCCAAAGGCGATGCCGGCGGCTATCAGGAATGGTGCCAGGGGCTGCACCCCGGCGATCACCACGCCGAGCATCGGGCCGGTGGCGTAACCGATATTGGTCAGGGTGTAGCGCAGGGAGAAGACCTTGGCCCGCTGGTCGATGGGCAGGTTCTCGCTGATGATGGCCTTGGAACCGATCAGAAACAGCGCCGACGCGGTCTCGGTCATCACCAGGGTCAGGGTGGTCAGGTACAGGTCATGGGCGAACGTCAGCAGGGTGAAGCCGATGCCGCTGGAGAGCATGGCGAGGATCATCAGCCGGCGTTTTTCCAGGCGGTCGATAACGTAACCGCCGTACAACGAGAGGAGGGTGGCGATAAACACCGCGATCCCCATCAGCAGGCCGACATCCTGCTGGTTCAGCCCGAGTTTCCTGCTGAGGAACAGGGTCAGCAGCGGACTGGTAATGGCACGGCTGACGACGATGGTCACGGAGCAGATCATCAGCCGGCGGATAACGAGGGAGTAGGTGGCCACGGTGGTGCTTATATCCTTGTTTTCGAAAACCGCTGCAAAGTCACGGCAGGTACTTGCGGTAGTGGCGCTCATAAACCGCCGCCGGATGGTCCGCCGTCATGGCGCGACCGTTGTCGTCCCACCACTGGGCCACTTCGGCACCCGTGGCGATCCAGACGTCGTCGTGTTGCTGGATCCCCTTGAGCAACTCCCGCAGCACGCCGATACGCCCCGGCGTGGCGATGACTTCCGGGTGCAGACGCAGGACGTAACAGAGCCCGAACCGATGGAAACCGGCAAAGTCCATCTGCAGGTTGCCCAGGGTATGGCTGTAGGAAGCGATCCGCGATTGTGCCGGTGGCACCGCCGGGCTGAGGTTGAAGGCGAAGTAGGGCTCGTCTTCCAGCTCGTAGTGCAGCGGCAGCTCGATGACCTGTGGAGCTGTTGGATGGGCGAAGGGCAGGTCGTCGCCACGCCAGGAGGACGACCAGAGAATGCCTGCTTCGTGGAGTGCCTCGGTAAACCCGGGTAACCAGTTGCCGGCCGGAATCCGAAAGCCTTTGGGCCGTTCTCCCGTCAATGCTTCCAGGGCCTGGCAGCCTTGCGCGAGCGCGGCCTTCTGCTCCTCGAGGGTCAGATTGTCGTAGTTCTGGTGGCGATAGCCGGCACAGGCGATTTCATGGCCGCCGGCCTGGATCGCCCGGATATGCGCCGGCTGCTCCTCGGCGACGATGCCCGGAATGAACCAACTGCTGCGTACCCCCAATTCTTCGAACAGGCCGAGCAGGCGTTCGACCCCGCGCTGGCTGCCATAGCGCCAGACCGACAAGCTCTTGTCGCGCCCGGCAACCTCAGGTGCTTGGGTAAGAATGCCGTGTATATCGTTGTAATCAATGGTAATTACCACCACGCAGCGATACGGCGCCGGCCATGGGCTCTGGAAGGCGGGACGTTGCAACTCAGCCATGATGATGCTCCTTCAGCCACCAATGGGCGACATCGCGGCAGGTGGAGAACCAGACGTCATCGCGCTCGCGCATATGCTCGAACAGCCGTTCCAGCAGCAGGATACGCCCCGGTTTACCGGTGATCTTGGGGTGGAACAGCGTGGTCAGGCACAGCCCTTCATCAACCGCGCCATCGAATTCCCGGCACCAGTTGTCCAGGGTCAGCTCATAGCTGGCGGTGCGGTCCAGCCCGGATGGGAAATTCGGCTCGCGGGTGTAGGCGATGGAGGCGTAGTCATCCATTTCCCAGCGACCGGGAATTTCCACCAGGGGTTGCGCATGCCCGGGCACCTGCACCAGATAGGGCCGGTCATCACCGCGCATGCTGCTGGAGTAGGTCACCCCGGCTTCCACCAGCATCGCCGGGGTTTCCGCGCGCCAGTCGCCGGAGGGCGTGCGAAAGCCCTCGGCGCGGATGTTCAGGTGTTGCCAGAACACCTCGCGGCATTTGTTCATCACGTCCCGCTGCTGATCCAGCGTCAGGGCGTAAAAGGATTCGTGTTTGTAGCCGTGGTAGGCCACTTCATGTCCGCGTTCGACAATCGCCTGGCATTGCCGCGGCCAGTTTTCCACGACCCAGGCCGGGACGAAGAAGGTGGTCGGCAGGCGGAACTCGTCGAGCAGGTCGAGAATCCGCGGCAACGCCCGATACGGGCCGTAACCGCCAAAACCGAAGTACTCGGGCTTGTGCCAGATCGAGCCATCGAGCATGGCATCGCCGGTGGGGCCGTCGAGGTCGAACGCCAGGGCCAGGCAGGCTTTGTGCCCATCCGGCCAGGTCGGGGTCGAGGACATGAGTGGCAACTCCTGTTTACTGGCCCTTGTTGACGGCGATGTTATCGACGGCACCCACCGACAGGTCCCATTTCTTCAGGATGGCCTGGTAGCTGCCGTCGGCGATCATGCTTTGCAGGGCGGCCTGGATAGCATCACGCAGCTCTTTGTTTTCCTTGCTCACGCCAATCCCGGTGAACTGCACCACCATCGGCGTGCCGATGATCTTGAAGGTGTTCTTTTCCTGGGTCGCGAGGTACGGCAGGGTCTCGCTGCCTTGCACGGCAACGTTGATGCGGCTCTGGCGCAGTTGCGCGCGGGCGTCGGCCGAACCTTCGGTGCCCACCACCTTGATCTGCTTGTCCGCCGGGCAATGGGCAGTGCTCCAGGCAGCGATTTCCGCCGGGAAGGTGGTGCGACGGCTGGTACCGGCGGTCTTGCCGCAGATATCGGTCATCTCGTTGATGTCCTTGTTCTTCTCCAGGGTGTAGAACTGCGAACCGCTGGTGAAGTAATCGACGAAATCCACGGCCTTCTGGCGTTCGGCGGTGTCGGTCATGCCCGAGAGCACGATGTCCACACGCTTGGTGGTCAGGGCGTTGATCATCTGTTCGAAGGAGGTTTCCTGCCAGTTCATTTTCACGCCCATATGCTTCGCCAGGGCGTTACCCAGGTCGAAGTCGACGCCGGTGAGCTCGTTGGTGGCCGGGTCCTTGAAATCCATCGGCGGGTAGTTGGGCATGATCGCGGCGACGATCTCGCCCTTGGCCTTGATGCTGGCGGGCAATTCGGCGGCCCAGGTGAAGCTGGAAGCCATGAGGCCGGCGAGTACTGCGGGAATGACGAAATTCTTCATGGTCGTTCTCTTATGAATGTTGTGAAGGCTCAGGGGAACCTAAGTTCGAACGGCAGAAATGAAGCTTTGGGTGCGCGGGTTTTGTGGACTTATTAGAAGTTCTTCGGGGCTTCCTTCCTCCACGATCTGGCCGCCATCCATGAACACCATGCGGTTCGAGACTTCGCGTGCGAAGCCCAGCTCATGGGTGACGACGATCATGGTCATGCCGGTCTGCGCCAGGTCGCGCATCACCGACAGCACCTCTGCGACCAATTCCGGGTCGAGTGCCGAAGTGGGTTCATCGAACAGCATCAGCTTGGGGCGCATCGCCAGGGCCCGGGCGATGGCCACCCGTTGCTGCTGGCCGCCGGACAGCTCGATGGGATAGCTGTCGCGCTTGTGTGCCAGGCCGACCCGGGCCAGCAGCTCAAGGGCTTCCTCGACCGACTCCTTGGGCGAACGCTTGAGCACCTGGACCGGGCCTTCGATGATGTTTTCCAGCACGGTCATGTGCGGAAACAGGTTGAAGCGCTGGAACACCATGCCGGTGGCCAGCCGCTGGCGGGCGATCTGCGCTTCGTTGAGTTCATGCAGCTTGTTGCCGGCGATCCGGTAGCCGACCAGTTCGCCGTCGACCCACAAGCCGCCCTTGTCGATCTTTTCCAACTGGTTGACGCAGCGCAGCAGGGTGCTTTTGCCGGAACCCGAGGGCCCGATGATGCACAGCACTTCGCCTTGCGCGACCTCGATGTTGACGTCCTTGAGGGCGTGGAAGGAGTCGTAGTATTTGTTCAGGCCGACAGCCTTGATGATGCTTCTCATGTTCGAATTCTCCAGGACACTTACGAGCGCTTGCCGGCGCCGCGGGCAAAACGCCGTTCCAGGCGACTCTGGCCGAAGGACAGCACGGTGACGGCGACCAGGTACCAGATCCCGGCGACGATCAGCAGCTCCATGACTCGGGCGTTGGCGTAGTAGATGTTCTGGGCGTTGTAGAGCAGTTCCGAGTACTGGATCACGCTCGCCAGGCTGGTCATCTTGACCATGCCGATAAACTCGTTGCCCACCGGCGGGATGATGATGCGCATGGCCTGGGGCAGGATGATCCGGCGCAGGGCTTGCAGCTGCGGCATGCCGATGGACTTGGCGGCTTCATACTGGCCGGTGTCCACCGAGAGCAGGCCGGCGCGGACCACTTCGGCGGTGTAGGCGCCCTGGTTGATCGACAGGCCCAGCAGTGCGGCGACGAAAGGCGTCATCAGGCTGACGGTATCGAGCTGGAATACCCCGGGAATCCCGATGGTCGGGAAGATCAGCGCCAGGTTGAACCACAGCAGCAGTTGCAGGATCAGCGGCGTGCCGCGGAACAGCCAGGTGTAGGTGATCGCCACGTAGCGCAGGATCGGGTTGGCCGACATGCGCATGATCGCGGTGATCACCCCGAACACCACACCGAGGGCCATGGCCAGGATCGCCATGATAATGGTGTTGAGCAGGCCGGTGAGGATCGCCTTGGCGGTCAGGAACTGGCCGATATAGGACCATTCGATCTGCCCCTGGGCAAAGGCCCGGACCAGCCCGACCAGGGCGACGACGATCAGGGTGGCGAAGAATATGCGTCCGTAATAGCGCCGCGGTACGTGTTCGTACTGGGTGATATCGAACTGGTTCTCGGCCAGTTTGCGCTCGGCGAGCAAGCGTTCTGCCTGGGATTGGCTCATGGTGTTTCTCCGTATGCGGTGCCGGGGCACCGCCTTTGTTTCTGGCATTCAGGAAAGGCGCAGGCCGGCGTATTCGGCGGCCCATTGACGCTGCGCTTCGAGTGCGACTTTCAACCGGGCGATCTGCTCGCGAACCTGCTCAGGCGCCGTTCCGCCCCAACCGCTACGGGCGGCGATGGCGGCTTCCAGGGTCAGGCAGTCACGCACGTCCGGGGTCAGGCGCGGATCGATCTCGGCCAACAGTGCCGGGCTCGCTTCCCACAATTCCAGGTCGCCGGCTTCGCAGGCCTTGACCAGCGCACCGGTGATTTCATGGGCCTCCTTGAACGGCACGCCGCGCACCGCCAACCAGTCGGCGACTTCGGTGGCCAGGGTGAAGCCCAGGGGCGCCTGGCGCCGCAATTCCTCGACGTTGACGGTCATGGTCGCGACCATCCCGGCCATGGCCGGCAGCACCAGCAACAGGGTGTCGACGCTGTCGAGCACACCGTTCTTGTCTTCGCTCAGGTCGCGGTTGTAGGACAGTGGCAAGGACTTGAGGGTCGACAGCAGTCCGGTCAGGTTGCCGATCAGACGGCCGGCCTTGCCCCGCGCCAGCTCGGCGATATCCGGGTTTTTCTTCTGCGGCATGATCGAGCTGCCGGTGGCGTAGGCATCGTCCAGCGCCACCCAGCGAAACTGCCGGGACGACCACAGGCAGAACTCTTCGGCCAGGCGCGAGATATTGATCCCGAGCATGCTGGCGACAAACAGGAACTCGGCGACATGGTCGCGGCTGGCCACCGCATCGATGGAGTTTTCACAGACGCCGCTGTAGCCCATTTCCCGTGCCGATTGCTGCGGCTGGCGGGCGATGGCCGAGCCGGCCATGGCGGCGGCGCCCAAGGGCGACAGCGAGGTACGGGCATCCCAGTCCACCAGACGCTGGACATCCCGCAACATCGCCTGGGCGTGAGCCAGCAGGTGATGGGCGAACACGATCGGCTGGGCCTGTTGCAGGTGGGTGAAGCCGGGGCAGATGCTCTGCACATGCTGCTCGGCCTGGTCGACCAGCGCCTGTTGCAGGGCCAGGACTTCCACCGCCAGGGTGCGTACATGGTCACGCAGGAACAGGCGCAGGTCATTGGCGGTCTGGTCGTTGCGCGAACGCCCGGCGCGCAGCTTGCCGCCCAGGGCACCGAGGCGCTCGGTCAGCAGGCGCTCGATAAAGGTGTGTACGTCCTCGTCGTCGAGGGTCGGGGCGACCCGGCCGGCGCGAAAATCTTCGCCGATGGTGTCCAGGGCCTCGACCATACTTCGGGTTTCCTGCTCGTCGAGCAGGCCGGCCCGCTGCAATTCGTGGGCGTGGGCCCGGGAACCGGCGAGGTCATACGGCGTGAGGCGGAAATAACGATCCGGGCAACGGGAGAGGGCGGCCAGGGCAGCGGATGGGCCGCTCTTGAAACGGGCGCCCCAGAGACGGTCGGTGGCTTGAGCCATTGTTGTTTTCCTCCAGCAAATGATCGATTCAACACAGGACCGCCGCCAAACCGTCCGGGGAGGGGCAGGGTCATGCACTATCAGGAGGGCAGATTACGAATCCTTGTAGACGCCGCTCGTGGACACCTACAAGTACAAAAGAATGGCTTTTAAACGCTTGCAATCAGCGACTTGTGGCTGATTTGCAAAAAATACCGATGGTTGCCAAGCCTGGATTTCTGTGTTCATTATTATCGACCGGCGACGTTTTTCTTGTGGAGCTAAGCCTGTTGAATATGCGGTTCGAGGTCAATAAGCATGATGGAAACCCAGCTTTCCAATTCTGGAAACCCGGCGCCGAAACCCGGACACCGAGCGCCCCTGGCCCTCAGTGGACTGGACTTCAAGTTACTCAAAGTGTTCAAGGCGGTGGTCGAGGCCGGAGGCTTCAGTGCCGCTCAGAATGAGCTGAATGTGGGACTGGCCGCCATCAGCAAGCAGATTTCCGACCTGGAAATCCGCATTGGCATGCGCCTGTGTACCCGAGGGCGGGAGGGCTTCTGCCTGACCGAAGAGGGCAGTCTGGTGTATCAGGCCTCGATTGATTTGTTTGCTTCGGTCGACAACTTTCGCGACCGGCTTAGTTCGGCTCAGAATGAACTGATCGGCGATCTTAGTGTGGGGGTGGTGGACAATACCATTTCCGATCTTAATTCCCCGTTAGTTGCCGCGTTACGCAAGATTCACGATGAGTCACCGAAGGTGAGATTTCGCCTGCACGCGGCACAGTTGGATGAAGTTGAGCGAGGGGTGGTAGAAGGTCGTTATATTGCGGGCATAGTACCGGTTTATCAAAAAAGAGAAGAGTTCGATTATTTCGCGCTCTATGAAGAACGCGCCGAGGCTTACTGTGGTGTCGGACACCCGCTGTTCGACTCGGACGACGCGCAGAACAGTGTCGAAGTGCTGCGTGAGCACCCGTTCGTCAACCACCGCTATGCCATCCACCGCGACAAACTCGACTTTGTCACCTACGACAGCTTTTCCGCCTCGGCGTCCCAGGTGGAAGCGGTGGCGATGCTGGTCCAGACCGGGCGTTTCCTTGGCTTCCTGCCGCAGCACTATGCCGCCCCCCTGGTGGCCAAAGGCTTATTGCGGGCGCTGATGCCGGAGCGGGTCAGCTATTGCACCCCCTTCAATCTGATCCTGCGCCACAACACGACGCGCAGCCCGCTGGTCAAGGCTTTCGCCCAGGCCCTGGGGGTCGATCTCAAAGCGCCGTTGCAGGGGTAGGTGCGGGCTGAAAGGCCCGCCAACCCGTTTGCCCAATACCCGCTCATGGACCTCATTGTTGAGCAGCACGCTTTCGATCACCTGCCGAAAGCCGGGCTCGTCGGACAACGGGCCCTTGAGTGCCACCAATGCGTCGCGCAGTGCCATCAACTTGCTCAACGCGGGTGCCGAGTTCGACGCGGCGCCATTGCCGGGACTTGACTCGAGCGTGCCCGGGCTATCGGCCTTGAGGGTGGCAGGCGGTAATGGGTCGCAATCATCATTGGACATGGCGGGTTCTCTACAGAATAGGTGCACTGCGTAAGGAGAACACAGGGTAAAAAGCTCGACTTTTTTAGTCTAAAGCAGGTGTGGCCGGGTGCTAGTTATGAGCGGATTTTAATAGCCGTCATATTGGCGGATATATACGTAGGAGCTTTCTAGAAAACCGCTCTAGCTGTAGGTAAAACCCTCTTGATCAGCAGGAAAATCCATCAGCAAGGGCAGGGCGCTTTAGCACGGTTGTAGCCTGGTCAACAGTTATCAGCGCGTCACTCCAACAGCCGTACAAACCCCGGTTGCAAGCCGAACACCTCGACACCTTCCGGCGTCGCCTGACCGGTGGTGACCGCCACGCGCTTGACCGGCTGATCCACCGCCTCGCGGTATTCCACCACCAGGCCGTTATCGACATGCTGGAGCGCCGCGGGCGGCAGTACGATCGCCCGCTCGTTGCGATAGGTGATGATGCTCAGCCGGGCACTCATGCCCAGCCGGACCCGTTGCAACTGCTCCTTGCTCAGTTTCGGTACCGAGAGCGTCACCGGGAATTGCGCGCTGCCGCCGGGTGCATCGCTGGGCAGCGCCAGGCTGCTGACGATGTCGACGGCGCCGTCGAGGCGCACGCCATCAAAACCGTCCCCGAGGATCTCGACGCTCTGGCCTTGGTGCAGCTGGTTGATGTCCAGTTCCGAGACCTTGCTGACGATCTTCAACTGTTCGATATTGGCCAGGCCGAACAACACCTGCCCCTGGGTGACCCGGCTGCCGTTCTGTACCGGCCCGGAACTGGTGGTTGTCGAGCCTGGCGGGCTGGTCGCCCCCGGGGCCGGCACGACAATACCGGCAAACGGCGCCAGCACATTTTTCCCCTCAAGCAAGGTGCGCAAGGCTTCGTACTTGACCGTGGTATTGGTCAGTTCCATATCGGCGATCTGGCGATATTCGCCCTTGCCCTGGTCCAGGGCCTGTTGCAGATCACCCTGGGCCGCCGCCAGATCCAGGCGCTGGGTTTGCAGTTGCTGCTGCAGATCGTCCAACTCGCCGCGGGCGATGATGCCGCGCTGGAACAGGGTCTGGCTTTCGCGCAGCTTGCGCTCGTTGTTGCCGACGGACATTTCCACCGCCCGGAGGGAGCGCCGGGAGCGGGCCACCTGCTGGCTGTTGCTCCAGTCCTGCAACTCCTGGACGGTGCGGCGCGCCTTGAGCTGGGCGGACAAGGCGTCGCGCAGCTGGATTTCCAGCAGCGCCGGGTCCATCTGCACCAGTGTCTGCCCGGACTCGACCCGCTGTCCCTGTTCCACCAGCACGGCGCGAACATTGCCATCGAAGGGGGCGGTCAGGGTGATGGTCTTCTGCGGCTCGATCTTGCCCACCAGCCCGATCTGATGGACCAGCGGTGCGGCCTGCACGGGGATCCACTGGCCGTTCTTCGGCTGATCGGCGGCGGGGGCGCGATAGCCGATCACTGTCGCGGCGGCCACGACCAGCAGCCCCAGTGCGCCGCCCTGCAACCAGCGTTTGCGGCGGGTCGTTCTGTCAGTAGTCATTGAGCGCAATGTCCCAGCTCTCCAGAGTCATGCCCAGGGTCAGATCCAACTGGGTCTGGGCGTTCAGATAGGCAATCAGTGCATTGAGCCGGGCGTTTTCGGCGTTACGCAGGTCGCCTTCGTAGCTCAGGACCTGGAAGTTGCTGGAGCGCCCGGCGCTGAGCTTTTCCCGCTCGATATCCAGCTTGCGCCGGGACAGGTCCACGGCACGCTGGGCAATCTCGTATTGTCGCCAGCGGGTGCCCAGGTCACGCACCACGTCGGTGACGCTGCGCTCCAGCGCCTGCTTGGCATCGGCGAGGATGATCTGCTGATTCTCGACGTCGACCCGGGCATGCACTTCGGCCTGGCGCGTACTGAGGTCGCCGATGGGGATCTGCACCTGCACGCCGGCGTAGCTGTCCCAACGGCGGCTGCCGACATTGCCGAGGTCATTGTCGGTGCGATCGCGAATCTGGTTGGCCCCGGCCACCAGCGACACATCCCAACGGCTCTGGTCCTTGGCGATCACCAGGTTCAGGTCGGCCTGCTGGCTACCGAGCAGGGACGCCAGGTAGTCCGGCTGCTGGACCTGGGCCACACGAAAGGCGTCCTGCTTGTCGATACTCACCCGGTTGGCTTCCAGCGCCTCGGTGGCGTGGATCGGCGTGGACAGGTCGAGGGCCAGCAGGCGCAACAGTGACAGGCGATTGATATCCACCTGGTTGCGGGCTTCCTCGACGCCCAGTTCCTGGGTGGCGATATCGGCTTCGGTCTGGACGATTTCGAACTCGGCCATGCGCCCCGCGGCGATCAGCGCCTTGTTCACGTCCAGCAGGGCACGGGCGCGCTTGAGCGCGTCCTGGGTAATGGTCAGTTGCTCCTGGGACCTGAGCACTTCCCGGTAGGAGGTGATGATGTCGCTGATGGTCTGCGCGACATTGGACTTGAGGCTCAGGCGGTTGACCTGCTCGGCGATCCGCGCCACCCGCAGCGGCGCGGTGGTCACGTCCCAGCCGGCGCCCCGCAGCAGCGGCTGGATGATCGCCAGGTCAAGGCCGTCGCTGCGATAACGACCGGCGACATCGGCATTGGTCAATTGCTGGGTCCAGGCCATGCTCAGGCGAGTGCCGTACTCGCTGAGCAGGCTGGTGGTCGGCGAGAGGGTGGCATTGCGCGCGCTGTCCTTGGAGCCCCGGTTCGCCTGATAGGTGCCACTGATCAGCAGCTTGGGATTGAAGAGATCTTCAGAAACCCGCAGGTCGAACTTCTGCGCGATCCGTTGCAGGTAGGCGCTGCGAATGCTGCGGTTGTTGCGCAACCCCAGGTACACCGCGTCCCCCAGGGTCAGGTCGGTGTTCTGCTGGCTCAACAATACGCCACGGGCCTGATTGCTCCGCAGGCTCGGGGCTGACGGCTGGCCGACCAGATCGTCGCCGGCCAAGGCCGGGCCGTACGACAGGCAGAGCAGCAGCGCCATCCATGGCCAGGGTCTATTCATCGCGCAAGGCCTCCACCGGTTGCAGTCGTGATGCCGAAATCGCCGGATAAAGGCCGAAGAACAGGCCCACCAGCAGGGTACTGCCGACCCCCAATGGCAGCGACAGCACTGCCAGGGAAAATTGCCAGCCGGACATCCGCGCATACAGGTAGGCAGCGGCCATGCCCAGCAGCGCACCGGATAAAGCACCGACGGCGGTCAAGGTGACCGCCTCCAGCAGAAACAGATTACGGATGTCCTTGCGCCGCGCCCCCAGCGCCATGCGCACGCCGATCTCCCGACGGCGCTCGGAGACGTTCATCAGCATCACATTCATCACCCCGACACCGCCGCCGACCAGGGAAATGCCGCCCAGGGCCATCAACAGGTAACCGAAGGTCCGGCTTTGCCGGGTCATTCCGTCGATCATCTGTTGTGGCACCTGGACCTCGACCTCACGGCCCCTGAGGCGCTGTTTCAAGGCCAGGGTCAGGGCATCGGCGAGCTGATTGGTGTCCTGGCCGGGGGCAACCCGCACGATGAGGTTGCTGATCTGCGGATCGTTCATGACCCGCCGCAGGCCTTCAAGGGGCAGGAACAGCGAGTCGTCGGCCTGCACAGGAATCAGGATGGCCGCCGGTTGGCTGCGGGTGATGCCGATCACCTGGAACAGGTAGTCATTGATGCGGATGCGCTCGCCCAGGCGCAATGGATCGCCAGGTTTGCTCAACGCCTGGGCGATCTTGTGCCCGACTACGACATAGGTTTCGCCGTGATCGAAGTCGGAGATAAAACGCCCTTCATCCAGTTGCAGGCGCATGGCCCCCATCAACTGTTCAGTGCTCCCCACCAGATTGGCGTTGGTGGTGCGCCCGTGGAACACCACCGCGCTGCTGGAAAGGGTAATCGGCGCGGTGAACAGCAGGCCCGGTAGCGCCTTGCCCAACGACAGTACATCGAGGGTCGCCGGCATCGGCGTGCGCATATCGGCATTGCCGGGAAACTGCACCGACAGTGTGTCGGTGCCCATGTCCTTGAAGATCGCCGAGGCTTCCTGGGCCGCGTTGTGGCCGATATTGATCAGGGCGATCACCGATGAACTGCCGATGACAATCCCCAGCAAGGCCAGGATCGAGCGTTTACCCAGCGTCCGCAGGCTGACAAAGGCTTCGTGGAACAACTGGCTGGCACTTTGTTCGACCTGCACGCTCATGCCGGGCAGGCCTCGAGTATCACGCCGTTGTGCACCCGGATCTGCCGGTCCAGGCGCTGGGCGATCTGCGGGTCGTGGGTGACGATGATCAACGTGACCTGGCGGACGCGATTGAGCTCCAGCAGCAGGTCCATGATTTCCCGGGCGGTGCTGCTGTCGAGGTTGCCGGTGGGTTCGTCGGCGAGGATCACCGAAGGTTGGCCCACCAGCGCCCGGGCAATCGCCACCCGTTGGCGCTGGCCGCCGGAGAGGTCGGCGGGGCGATGGTGCGCGCGTTCCTCCAGGCCGACCTGTTCGAGCATGGCCATGGCCCGCGTCAGCGATTCACCACGGGGGATACCGCGATAACTCAAGGGCAGGGCGACATTGTCCAGGGCACTGAGGCGCGCCAGCAGGTTGAAGCTCTGGAAGACAAAACCGATCTGCTGGTTGCGAATCGCCGCCAGTTGGTCGGGGCTGGCGCGAAAGATGTCATGACCGGCAAAACGATAGTGGCCGCTGTCAGGCAGGTCGAGCAGCCCGAGGATATTGAGCAGGGTGCTTTTACCCGAGCCGGAAGCGCCGAGAATGGCGCAGCTTTCACCGGCCTCGATGGACAGCGAGACATTGTCGAGAATGGTGAGGGTTTGTTCGGCGAGGCGATAACGCTTGCCGATGCCTTGCAGGGAGATGAAGCCTTCGTGAGCAATCGTGTCTGTCATGGCTGATCGCGCCGGCCGGCTCGACCTGACAGGAGCCTCCGTCCCGGGCGCTTTGTGGAACGCTCAGGCGGTTCTCGGGCAGGGACGAACACAGGGTTTATTTTCTTATTTTAAATAATTGTTTGAATAGTAGCCGTGATCTTGGAGCGACGCTAGCCGTCTGTTTCAAGGAAGGCAAAGACATTTCAGGCAGGGCTTTGTGACAACTGGATACATTTTATTGGTCAGTCCAGGCCAGTCATACAGGGTGCAGGCGCTAGCCTTGCTGACGAGGGACAGCCTGCACAAAACGGCGTCCAAATGTGTCTTTTTTGAAACCAAATAAAATGGTTCTCAAACACCTGATAAGCGACGGTACCCGGCGTAGAGGCTTGCTTTCAAAGGTTTTCACGGGTATAAAAAATCAAATTTATTTTTAAAACGCTGTTCATTCGGTCAAATTTTCACCCCGCAAAGGCTCCTCACATATGGTCGCAAAGAAACTCAGTGCCCCGAATGTCACCAAGACCCGACTACTGGATGCCACGGAGGCACTGTTTATCAAATACGGCTACGACGCCGTGTTATTGCGCCAGATCACGGAGCGTGCCCAGGTCAATCTTGCCGCGGTGAACTACCACTTCGGGGACAAGGATTCCCTGATGACCGCTTTGCTCATGCAGCGCCTGGGACCGCTCAACGAACAGCGCCTGGAACTCCTGGCCAAATGCGAAGAGGAGGCGGACGGCCCGCTGGACTGCGAGACCCTGCTGGGGGTCCTGTTCGCCCCGGCCATGGGCCTGGAACGCAGCGGCGACGGTGATGAAAGCCGCTCCTTCATTCGCTTCCTGGGGCGGGTCTACAGCGACACCTCGCCCTTTATCCAGGAGTACCTCAAGGAGCATTACCAGCCGGTTTTCGAGCGTTTCTTCAAGGCCTTCGCCCTGGCGCTGCCGGATATGCCGCGCAATGAAGTCGGGGTGCGCCTGCAATTCGCCCTCAAGGCGATTTCCGGGGTGATTGCCGGGACCGAACTGCGTTTCCTGATGCAGGCCATGAGCCTGGGGCGGCCGGCCACGGATGCCGAAGTCATGGCCAAGCTGATCAGCCTGGTGTCGGCAGCCATTCATGCGCCAATGCAGGACCGCGAAGCCGAGCAGGCGCTGGAGCGCGTGCTGCAGACCCAGCGCTCGATTCGCCAGCAGGGCGTGCCGGTGACGGCCAAGGTTGTCGGCAAATAGCTTACTGATCCTGGCCGCCGACGCCGGCGGCTACCCCGGGGCGCGTGACATCAATCGCGGGCCACCTCGTGCATTGGAGCGCCCATGTTTGAGCAGATGAACTGGCTGAACGAACCCGAGACATGGCGTCATGAGGGGGACCGGCTGTGGGTCTGCACGGACCGTAATAGCGACTTCTGGCGTGAGACCCACTATGGTTTCACCCGTGATTCCGGGCACTTCCTTTACCGGCAGAGCGAGGGCGACTTCAGCGCCCAGGTCCGGGTCCAGGGACAGTTCTCCAAGCTGTATGACCAGGCCGGCCTGATGGTGCGGCTGGACCCGCAGCACTGGGTCAAGACCGGCCTCGAGATCAGCGACGGCGCGCCGATGCTCAGCAGCGTGCTGACCGCCAATCAATCCGACTGGGCCACCGGCCTGTTTCCCGGTGAGCCGACGGATTTCTGGATGCGGGTCAGCGTGGTGCTGGGGGTATTGCGTATCCAGGTGTCCGTGGATGGCGAGCACTGGCCGCTGGTGCGACTGGCGGCGTTTCCGGTGGCGGCCTCCTATCAGGTGGGACCGTTCTGCTGCACGCCGGAGCGCGGGGGATTGAACGTCGAATTTTCCGAATTCCAGCTCGGCGTGCCACTGCTCAAGGCGCTGCACGAGCTCTCCTGAGCGCTCGCCAATACCGATGATCAGGTCACGTCGCACAATCGCCAATCATGGCTAGAGTGAAACTGACGGCAATTGTGCCGCCACCGTGATCGTTTCAAAGAGCCCGGCACCTGTCCGGGACCTTCACCTGATCGGGAGTACGCGATGGATCTCAACCGTCGTCAGTTCTTCAAGGTCGCCGCCATCGGCCTTGGAGGCTCGAGCCTGGCCGCGTTGGGCATGGCCCCGACGCCCGCCTTTGCCGAGCAAGTGCGCCACTTCAAACTCACCCATACCCATGAAACCCGCAACACCTGCCCGTATTGCTCGGTCGGTTGCGGGCTGATCATGTACAGCCAGGGTGATACCGCCAAGAACGTGGCCCAGGACATCATCCATATCGAGGGCGATGCCGACCATCCGGTCAATCGCGGCACCCTGTGTCCCAAAGGCGCCGGCCTGCTGGACTTCATCCATAGTCCTGACCGCCTCAAGTACCCGCAGGTGCGCAAGCCGGGCAGCCAGGAATGGACCCGGGTTTCCTGGGATGAAGCGCTGGACCGCGTCAGCGACCTGATCAAGGCCGACCGCGACGCCAACTTCATCGAGAAAAACGCCCAGGGACAGACGGTCAACCGTTGGCTGACCACCGGCTTTCTCGCGGCTTCGGCGGCGTCCAACGAAGCCGGTTACCTGACCCACAAGGTCATTCGCAGTCTCGGCATGCTGGGGTTCGACAACCAGGCACGTGTCTGACACGGCCCGACGGTGGCAAGTCTTGCCCCGACGTACGGCCGTGGCGCCATGACCAACACCTGGACCGATATCGCCAACGCGAATCTGATCCTGGTGATGGGTGGCAATGCCGCTGAAGCGCATCCGTGCGGCTTCAAATGGGTGACCGAAGCCAAGGCCCATAACCAGGCGCGCCTGATCGTGGTCGACCCGCGTTTTACCCGGACCGCTTCGGTGGCCGACTATTACGCGCCGATCCGTACCGGCAGCGATATCGCCTTCATGGGCGGGCTGATCAACTTCCTGCTGACCGAGGACAAGATCCAGCACGAATACGTGCGCAACTACACCGATGTGTCGTTTATCGTCAAAGCCGGCTTCGGCTTCGAGGACGGGCTGTTCAGCGGCTACGATGCGGCCAGCCGCACCTATACCGACAAGTCCTCCTGGGGTTATGAACTGGGCGAGGATGGTTTCGCCAAGGTCGACCCGAGCCTGCAGAATCCGCGTTGCGTCTACCAGTTGATGAAAGTGCATTACAGCCGCTACAGCCTGGAACTGGCGAGCCAGACCTGCGGCATGCCCCAGGACGCCATGCGCAAGATCTGGGACGAGATCGCCACCTGCTCGCAACCGGGCAAGACCATGACGATTCTCTATGCCCTGGGCTGGACCCAGCACTCCATCGGCTCGCAGATCATTCGCAGCGCCGCCATGGTCCAGCTGTTGCTGGGCAATGTCGGCATGCCCGGCGGCGGGGTCAATGCCTTGCGCGGTCACTCGAATATCCAGGGGCTGACGGACCTCGGGCTGTTGTCCAATTCACTGCCCGGCTACCTGACCCTGGCCTCCGATGCCGAGCAGGACTACGACACCTATATCGCCAAGCGTGCCCTCAAGCCCTTGCGTCCCGGCCAGTTGTCCTACTGGCAGAACTACGGCAAGTTCCATGTCAGCCTGATGAAGGCCTGGTACGGCGCCAATGCCACGGCCGAAAACCACTGGGGCTACGACTGGCTGCCCAAGCTCGACAACCCCGGCTACGACATCCTGCGCATGTTCGACCGGATGGGCAAAGGCCAGGTCAACGGCTATATCTGCCAGGGTTTCAACCCGATTGCCGCGTTGCCTGACAAGAACCGGGTGACCACGGCGCTGGGCAAACTCAAGTGGCTGGTGGTGATGGACCCGCTGGCCACCGAAACCTCGGAGTTCTGGCGCAACGCCGGGCCTTACAACGATGTCGACACCGGCAGTATCCAGACCGAAGTCATTCGTTTTCCTACCACCTGCTTCGCCGAGGAAGACGGCTCGCTGACCAACAGCAGCCGCTGGCTGCAATGGCACTGGAAAGGCGCCGAGGGGCCGGGGGAAACCCGCACCGACGTGAAGATCATGAGCGAATTGTTCCTGCGTCTTCGCCAACGTTATCAGGCCGATGGCGGTGCCTTCCCCGAGCCGATCCTCAAGTTGAGCTGGCCCTACAAGATCGCCGATGAACCGTCGCCGGAGGAGCTGGCCCGGGAAATCAACGGCTACGCCAGCGCGGACTTCACCGATGCCACGGGGACTGCGATGAAGGCCGGCCAGCAACTGGCCGGGTTCGCCCAGCTCAAGGACGACGGCAGCACCGCTTCGGGCTGCTGGATCTTCTGCGGCAGCTGGACCGAGCAGGGCAACCAGATGGCCCGGCGCGACAACAGCGATCCCTACGGCATGAAACAGCACCTCGGTTGGGCCTGGGCCTGGCCGATGAACCGGCGCATCCTCTACAACCGCGCGTCCGCCGACACCCAGGGCAAGCCCTGGTCGCCGGAAAAACGCCTGGTGTGGTGGAACGGCAAGGCCTGGGGCGGCACCGATGTGCCCGACTACAAGCCTGATGTACCGCCGGAAGCCGGAATGAACCCGTTCATCATGAACCCCGAGGGCGTGGCGCGGTTCTTTGCCGTCGACAAGATGGCCGAAGGGCCGTTCCCGGAACACTACGAGCCGTTCGAAACCCCCATCGGCATCAACCCGCTGCACCCGGACAACAAGAAGGTCACCAGCAACCCGGCGGCGCGGATCTTCGATTCGGTCTGGGACTCCCTGGGGCTGGCCAAGGACTTCCCCTATGCCGCCACCACTTACCGGCTGACCGAGCATTTCCACTTCTGGAGCAAGCACTGCAAGCTCAACGCCATTGTCCAGCCCGAGCAGTTCGTCGAGATCGGCGAGGTCCTGGCCAAGGAAAAAGGCATTGCTGCCGGCGATCGGGTGCGGGTCAGCTCCAAGCGTGGGCATATCGAAGCGGTGGCGGTGGTGACCAAGCGGATTCGACCGCTGCAGGTCAACAACCAGGTCGTGCACCATATCGGCATCCCGCTGCACTGGGGATTCACCGGAGTGGCGCGGCACGGCTACCTGACCAACACCCTGGTGCCGTTCCTCGGCGATGGTAATTCACAGACCCCGGAATCCAAGTCGTTCCTGGTCAACGTGGAGAAAATCTGATGGCCAGCCAAGACATCATTGCCCGTTCGGCGACCACCACCTTGCCGCCCTCCGTGCGCCAGCAGGAAGAAGTCGCCAAACTGATCGACACCACCAAGTGCATCGGCTGCAAGGCTTGCCAGGTGGCGTGTTCGGAATGGAACGAGCTGCGCGACGAGGTCGGCCATAACCATGGCACCTACGACAACCCCCAGGACCTGAGTGCCGAAAGCTGGACCCTGATGCGCTTCACCGAGCATGAAACTGCCGCCGGCAACCTGGAGTGGCTGATCCGCAAGGACGGTTGCATGCACTGCGCCGACCCCGGCTGCCTGAAGGCCTGCCCCAGCCCGGGGGCGATCATCAAGCACGCCAATGGCATCGTCGATTTCAACCAGGACCATTGCATCGGTTGCGGTTATTGCATCACCGGTTGCCCCTTCGATATCCCGCGCATCTCGCAGAAGGATCACAAGGCCTACAAGTGCACGCTGTGTTCGGACCGGGTGGCGGTGGGGCTGGAGCCGGCCTGCGTGAAAACCTGCCCGACCGGGGCGATTGTCTTCGGCAGCAAGGAGGACATGAAGGAGCACGCCGCCGAGCGTATCGTCGACCTCAAGTCCCGCGGCTTCGACCAGGCCGGCTTGTACGACCCGGCCGGGGTCGGTGGCACCCATGTGATGTACGTGCTGCACCATGCCGACCAGCCGTCACTGTACGCCGGCCTGCCGAACCAGCCGAGCATCAGCCCCTTTGTCGAATTGTGGAAAGGCATCAGCAAGCCCCTGGGCCTGCTGGCGATGGGCGTAGCGGTGCTGGCGGGCTTTTTCCACTACGTGCGCATCGGCCCGCAACGGGTGGAGGAGGACGACCATCCGGCGCCCCCGGACAGCAGCGTCCATCAGGTCGACCCGAGCGTGCATGTCTTTGATCCGAAAACCGGTGAGGAGCCACGGCCATGAGCGACAAGCCTATCCTGCGTTATACCGCCAACCAGCGCACCAACCACTGGCTGGTGGCGATCCTGTTCTTTATGGCCGGTCTGTCGGGGCTGGCGCTGTTTCACCCGTCGTTGTTCTGGCTCAGCCAACTGTTCGGCGGTGGCCCCTGGACCCGCATCCTGCATCCGTTCATGGGCCTGTTGATGTTCGTGCTGTTCCTCGGGCTGGTGATCCGTTTCTGGCGGGCCAACTTCTTTATCGCCAACGATCGCCTGTGGCTCAAGCGGGTGGAACGGGTGATCCGCAACGAGGAGGAGGGCGTACCGCCGATCGGCAAGTACAACCCCGGGCAGAAACTGCTGTTCTGGACACTGCTGGCCTGCATGCTGGTCTTGCTGTTCAGCGGAGTGGTGATCTGGCGGGCGTATTTCAGCCAGTATTTCGGTATCGGCAGCATTCGCCTGGCGGTATTGCTCCATGCGCTGGCGGCGTTCGTGCTGGTGTTGAGCATCATCGTGCATATTTATGCCGGTATCTGGATCAAGGGCTCGGTCGGGGCCATGCTGCATGGCTGGGTCAGCCGCGCCTGGGCGCGCAAACACCATGAGTTGTGGTATCGCGAGGTGACCCGGAACGAGACCTCGACCGCCGAGCCACGGAAAAAGGGATAAGCGCTTGAGCACGATATTGGAACCTGGACAGATCGAGGCCTCGGCCAGTTCACCACCGTTTCTGCACCTGCCACCCTCGAACCTGTTCGCCCTGCGGGCAGCCCGATTGGAGCGACTGGCGGTGGGGCATCCGCTGGCCGAGTACATCGGCCTGGTGGCCGGACTTTGCCGGGTGCAGCAGCAACTGCTGGAGCAACCACCGACAAGCGCGTCCCCCGACCCTGAGCGCCAGCGGCTGTGCCTGGCGCATGGTTTGCCGCCACTGGCCGCCGACAGCCTGGTGCGCGAAGATCTTTGGCTGCCCTGGCTGGATGCCTTGTTGTCGGGTTATGTCAGCAGTATCCCCGCCGTGCGACAGGCCATCAGCACCTTGCAGGACACCCGGGCCGGACAGCGCAAGGTCTGGGCACTGGCCTTGCTCGGCGGCCAGTACGCCGGCCTGCCGGCAGCCTTGGTGCCGTTTCTCGGTGCGGCGTTGCAGGCGGCCTGGAGCCATTGGTTGCTGACCGTGCCGAACCTTGCCCTGAAACCCTGCGACAGCCTGAGCCAATGCCCGGCCTGCGGTTCGCCGGCCATGGCCGGGGTGATCCGCCACCGGGGTAAGTTCAACGGCCTGCGCTACCTGGTGTGTTCGTTGTGTGCCTGCGAATGGCATGTGGTGCGGGTCAAGTGCATCTACTGCGAACAGAGCAAGGGGCTCAAATACCTGAGCCAGGGGGATGACGGCCATGGGGCCGGTCATGCGCCGCTGAGGGCGGAAATCTGCCCCGGCTGCAACAGCTATCTCAAGCTGCTCTATCTGGAAGAGGATGCCGAGGCCGAGGCGCTGTCAGCCGATATCACCAGTCTTGCGCTGGATATTCGCCTCGATCAGGAAGGTTACCTGCGTCAGGCGCCGAACCTGTTGCTGGCCCCGGGAGGCGATTAGGTCCTGGCGATGGCGGCCGGATAGCCAAGGCAAGACTTACTGGCCTCTTCGCGGGCAAGCCGGCTCCCCCCAAAAACCGCCGTCGTGCCCATCCATCAAGGAGCGAGCGCGGCGTCTACACTAAGGTTTCCGCATCGCGTCTTCAGGAAACCGCTGATGTCCTCGAGCCTTGTCGCCGTTCCGCCACGCCTGCCCTCCATCGATAGTCTGTTGCGCGACCCCGCTTGCCAACCCCTGGCCGAGCGCTACGGTCGCGATGCCTTACTGGCGACACTGCGGCAGTTGCTCGACGAACTGCGCGACCTGGTCCGCTTGGGCCAACTCACGGCCAACGAACTGACGCCGTCGGTGCTAGCGGGCCGAGCCGGCGAACGTCTGTTCAACCAGCACCGCAGCCGTGTGCAACGGGTGTTCAACCTGACCGGCACGGTGCTGCACACCAATCTCGGTCGGGCGCTGCTGCCCGAAGAAGCCATAGAGGCCGTGCAAACCGCCGCCCGTTACCCGCTCAACCTCGAATTCGACCTGCACAGCGGCAAGCGTGGCGACCGTGACGATCTGATCGAAGGCCTGATTCGTGAACTGACCGGTGCCGAAGCCGTTACCGTGGTCAACAACAATGCCGCCGCCGTGCTGCTGGCCCTCAACAGCCTCGGGCAACGCAAGGAAGGCATTATCTCCCGGGGCGAGTTGATCGAGATCGGCGGGGCCTTTCGCATCCCCGATATCATGGCCCGCGCCGGTGTCCGCCTGCATGAAGTGGGCACCACCAATCGCACCCATGCCCGTGACTATGAAGCCGCCATCGGCCCACGCAGCGGACTGTTGATGCGCGTGCACGCCAGCAACTACAACATCCAGGGCTTTACCGCCCAGGTGCCCACCGCCGAGTTGGCGCAGATCGCCCATCGGAATGGGCTGCCGCTGCTGGAAGACCTGGGCAGCGGCAGCCTGCTCGATCTCACTCGCTGGGGACTGCCCGCCGAACCCACGGTGCGCCAGGCGCTGGAAGACGGCGCCGATATTGTCACCTTCAGCGGCGACAAATTGCTCGGTGGGCCCCAGGCCGGGTTGATTGTCGGGCGCAAGGAGCTGATCGCGAAGATCAAGAAGAACCCGTTGAAACGGGCGTTACGGGTCGACAAGCTGACTCTCGCGGCGCTCGAAGCGGTACTGGGGCTGTACCGTAACCCGGATCGCTTGGCCGAGCGTTTGCCCAGCTTGCGTCTGCTGACCCGGCCTCAAGCGGAGATCCTCGCCCAGGCTGAACGCTTGCGCCCGCTGTTGGCCGGGGTATTGGGGGAGGGCTGGAGCGTCTTGGCGATACCGGCGCTGGGCATGATCGGCAGCGGCAGCCAACCGGTGGCGCGGTTGCCCAGCGCGGCTTTGTGCCTGCGGGCCAATACCTCGAAACGCCTGCGCGGGCGCAGTCTGCATGGACTGGAGGCGGCGTTGCGCAGCTTGCCGATTCCGGTGTTGGGGCGCATCGATGACGATGCCTTGTGGCTGGATCTGCGTCAGTTGGACGATGAGGAGGCCTGGGTGGCGCAGCTTGGGAGGTTGAGCCCTGGGACCGCGTCATCGTTCATCGCGAGCAAGCTTGCTCCTACGAAAAGCGGGTCGGCGGATATTCCGGAGAACGGGACGACGGGGATTGGGCCGCTGGGGAGTCGGACGGGGTGATCGTCGGCACGGCGGGGCATATCGACCATGGCAAGACCCGTCTACTCCAGGCGCTGACCGGACAGGCCGGCGACAAACGCCGGGAGGAGCGCGAACGCGGTATCACCATCGACCTGGGTTACCTCTATGCGCCGTTGGAACACGGTACTGCCCTGACCGGATTTATCGATGTGCCCGGCCATGAGCGGTTTATCCATAACATGCTGGCCGGCGCCCAGGGGATCGACCTGGTGTTGCTGGTGGTGGCCGCCGACGACGGGGTGATGCCCCAGACCCGCGAGCACCTGGCGATTGTCGAGCTACTGGGCATTCCCCGGGCGCTGGTAGCGATCAGCAAATGCGACCGGGTGGAACCTGAGCGCAGGGCCCAGGTGCGTACCGAGATCCAGGCATTGTTGGCATCCGGCTCTTATGCCCAGGCACCCCTTATCGAGGTTTCCAGTGTCACCGGCGAGGGCATCGAGACACTGCGCCAGGCGTTGCTCGAAGCCCAGGGCGAGGTCCGCCGCCGCAGTGACGAAGGTAGCGGCTTTCGCCTGGCGATTGACCGCGCCTTCAATGTGCCGGGCAGCGGCATCGTGGTCACCGGCACGGCCTTGTCCGGCCGCGTCGGAACCGGTGATGTCCTGGCTCTTGGGCCCACCGGCAAGGCAGTGCGGGTTCGTGGCCTGCACGCGCAGAACCAACCGGCGAGCGAGGCCTTTGCCGGGCAGCGGGTAGCGCTGAACCTGAGTGCCGAACGCCTGGCGCTCGAGCAGATTCATCGCGGTCACTGGTTACTGTCCGAGTGGCTGCACGCGCCGACCCAGCGTCTGGATATCGAGCTGCAACTGCTGGCCAGTGAAACCCGCCGGTTCGAACACTTCAGTTCGGTCCACATTCACTTGGGCACCCAGGATGTACTGGGTCGGGTGGCTTTGCTGGATACCACGCAATTGGCGTCGGGAGGCCGGGCCTTTGCCCAGTTGCTGACCCATGTGCCCTTGCAGGCCGTGCACGGGGATCGCCTGGTGTTGCGTGATCAAAGCGCCCAGCGGACCCTCGGTGGCGGTCGGGTGCTGGATCCCTTTGCGCCCACCCGCCAGCGGCGCAGCCCCGAGCGTCTGGCGCAGTTGCAGGCCTTGGCGCAGGCCCAAAGCCTGGAGACATTATTGCCGACCTTGCTCGCCGGCGGCGCCGGTGGTCTTGATCCGCAACGCCTGGAGCGCCATTTCAATCGTCTACGCGACAGTTGGACGCTGCCGGCCGATATCAATGTGATCGCCACGCGACAAGGTTCGCGGCTGTTCAGCAGTGCGGGTTGGCAAGCCCTGAAGGACGCCTTGCTCGCGCAACTGGCGCGTTTTCACAGCCTGGAGCCCGATCAACTGGGCCCGGACCGTGATCGACTGCGGCGCTTTGCCGCCTTGGCGCTGGAGCGGCCGGCGTTTATCAGCCTGCTGGACGCGTTGCTCGCCGACGCCACGATTGTGGCAAGTGGTCCCTGGCTGCATCTGCCCGACCATCAGGTGCGCTTGAGCGAAGACGACGAGCGCTTGTGGCAACAACTGCAACCGCTGCTGGAGCAGGGCGCAATCGATCCTCCGTGGGTACGCGCCCTGGCATCGTCGACCGGGCAGGATGAAGACGCCGTACGTTTGCTGCTGCGCAAACTGGCCAGGCTGGGGCAGGTGTACCAGGTGGTGCATGACCGTTTTTACACGGAGGCTGCAGTCCGGCAATTGGCGGCTATGCTGGTGCAATTGGCGGCGGATAATCCGACGGTACAGGTGATCGCCTTTCGTGATCGGCTGGGGTTGGGGCGTAAACGCTGTATTCAGATATTGGAGTTTTTCGACCGCATCGGCCTGACCCGACGTGTCGGCAACTTGCGCTTTATTCGTGCTGACAACGCACTGGCCCGGAGTGCGCCGCAAAACCTGTAGGAGCAGGGCTTGGCCAGGCATAAGGATTTCAAGGAAGGCAATCGCGCCCGGTGGCGCGGCCGGGCTTCAAACCCGGTTGGGGACGGCATCCGTTCCCGGGCAGGTTCGACTCCGGCTGCCTTCCGCCACTTTCCCGAACATCCCCGGCTAGATCTGCAGCGAGCGCCAGGCCGCTTCGGCCAACTCGCTCCGGAAGGTCGCGGGGCGACTCTGGACCCGCCCGGATAACCAGGCCCGGCAGTAATTCTCCGCCTGCCCGACAATCAACGACAGCAATAGCTCGGCCGGAACATTCCTGAGGCCGTCGGCATGGTCCGGCTCGCCCAGCCATTCGCGCAACTGCCGGTTACGCGCCTTGTTGCGGGTGGCTAGCTCCGTGGCGTGGGGCCCCTGGGCCACGACAAAGCGCGCCTGGAACTGGAATCGCGCCCATTGCGGTTGCGCGTCGACCCAGTCGACATAGCTGTACACCAGCGCCTGCACACCGTCCTGCAATGTCTCGGCAGCCGAAAGATAGCGCTCACGCAAGCCGGCCTGGTCTTCCAGCGCGGCGAAGAACAGCGCCGCCACCAGCCCCTCCTTGTTGCCGAAGTGGTGATAGATCGCCCCCACGCTGGTGTCGCACTCGGCGCGGATGGTTTCGATGGTCGTGGCTTCGATCCCGTGCTCGTTAAAGCTGGACAGGGCCTGCGCCAGGATCGCGCGTTTCAGTTCGGCCCGACGGCCCGGGTAACAGCGTTCGAGAAGATCGAGGTTTTCCATGCAAGCAACAACCTGAAGTCCGGTGGCAGGGCAGTAATCGTATGAAACAGAGGCGTGAGCTTGACAGATTTTCGATTAACAGAATACTGTTCTTTTACAGAATAATATTCTGTATTCAAAACAAGACACCCACCGAGGTACACCCGATGAGCCAGTTCCTGAGCATGTTCACCAGCGTAGGTCCGGAAAAATTCAGTCAGATGGCCTGCCAGATGGCCCCTTACTTCAGCACCATCAATCCCTTGATCAGCGAGCTGCGGGCAGGGCATTCGCAGGTGCGGGTGCCGTTTCGTCGGGAAATCACCAATCACCTGGGCACCGTCCATGCCATTGCCCTGTGCAACGCCGCGGAACTGGCGGCCGGAGTGATGACCGATGTGTCGATTCCCGAGGGCGCGCGCTGGATTCCCAAAGGCATGAGCGTTGAATACCTGGCCAAGGCCAAGACCGACGTGCACGCCGTGGCCGATGGCAGTGCCGTCGACTGGTCGACGGCGGGAGACAAGATCGTCTTGGTGGATATTCGTGACGAGGAGGGCGTGCAGGTGTTCACGGCGCGGATCACCATGAACGTCAAGCTGGCGTAGGCACTGGACCCGTGGTGCGGCACCCGATGTGCCATTTTGTCGCACCACTGGCCACAGCGACGGTGTTACATTCTGCGCCCATGAAACCCATCCCGTCCCTTCGACCGTCCGGCCGCCGCCGCACTGGTGCCTGGCTCAGCTTGCTGGCCATGCTGCTGGTCTTCGTCGGCCCGCTGATCGGACAGGGGCTCAGCCTGGCCCACAGCGCCGGCCCCGCGCTCGAAGATATCTGCGGCGCGGTACCGGGCCAGGGCTTGGCCGCGCAGTCGGATTCCGGCCCGGCAGATCATCACGGGACGATGATCTGGGAGAAATGCGGTTATTGCTCGCTGCTGTTCCAGCACCCGGCCCTGAGCGACTCCCATGCCCTCGCGCCTCGCCTGGCACTGATCCCGAGCAGTTTTGCGCACAATCACTTCACTCCCGAACAAGCCTCGGCCCCGGTTTTCCCGGGGGCCCGCTCTCGCGCACCGCCCCAGGCCAGCGTCTGATCCGCCGCACCGATCATTGTCGAGACGGCCTGCTGCCGATAAGCCCTACGCCCTGATGGGCGTCCATGTGCATTTATCCGCCAGCGCAAGGCCGCGACATCGCTCCATACGAAGGACTACAGAACATGAATGAATTGCTGACTCGCCGCCAGGTCGTTGCCGGCCTTGGCCTGCTCGGCCTCGGTGCGCTGGCCGGTTGCGACAGCTCCAACGGCCTGTCGTACAAATACGGCAAGGACCTGAGCGACGAGATCCTCGGGCGAACCTTCAAACTGAAGGACACCGCCGGCAACGTCAAAACGCTGTCCAGCTACCGCGGCATGATGCCGATGGTGTTTTTCGGCTTCACCCAGTGCCCGGCCGTCTGCCCGACCGCGCTGGCCAGGGCGGTACAGGCCAAGAAGCTGATGGGCGTGGATGGCGACCGGCTGCAGGTGATCTTCATCACCCTGGACCCGGAACGCGATACGCCCAAGGTGCTCGATGCCTATGTAAAGGCCTTCGACCCGAGCTTTGTCGCGCTCTACGGCACGCTGGAAGAAACCGCGGCCACCGCCAAGGAATTCAAGGTGTTCTACGAGAAGATCCCCAGCGGCTCGACCTACACGCTGTCCCATTCGGCGACCAGTTTTGTCTATGACACGCGGGGCGTATTGCGCCTGGGGCTGTCGCCATCGCTGTCGGCCAAACAGTGCGCCGAAGACTTGCTCACAGTGATGGAAGTCTGCTGATGAATACTCGAATTTATAAGGTTGCAGCCATGAAACCCTTGAACGTCCTGATGTTGTCCCTGCTCGCACTGCTGAGTGTCCCGGCCTTTGCCGAAACCCGCGTGGATGATGCCTGGGTACGCGCCACCGTACCCGGCCAGCCTTCGACCGGGGCCTTTATGCGGATCACCTCGAGTGACGACGCCAAGCTGCTGGAGGCGAAATCGCCGGTGGCCAAGATCGTGCAGATCCACCAGTCGAAGATGGACAACGACGTGATGAGCATGCAGCCGGTGGCATTCGTGCCGTTGCCGGCGGGCAAGACCGTGGCCATCGAGCCCGAGGGTTATCACGTGATGCTGATCGACCTGGTGGGGCAGGTGAAGGAGGGCGATGAAGTGCCGCTGACCCTGGTGGTGGAAAACGCCAAGGGCGTCAAGGAATCCATCGAAGTCAAGGCCAAGGCCCGGGCACTGAACAGCATGGCCGATCACGGCGACATGCACGGAATGTAGGTGCTGCACTCAAGGCAGGACCCCGAGCAGCCTCCAGATCCGCTGGATATCGGGGTCTGCCTTGATCAGTTCGCCAAGCAGTTCCGGCAGCTCCATGTTCCCCCAATCGACCGCCCGGTTGATCAGGTAGGGCACCGGGCTGTGGGGCTCGACCCGTTTCAGATAGTCGGAAATAACCTTCAACTGTCGGTAGGCGGCCTGGCGTGACTCCGGCGCCGACAGCGGCAGGGGCGCCGTAGTCGCGGCAACAGGCTCCTCGATCGTCGGTTCAGGCGGCAGGCTGACTTGCACAGGCAGCGGTTCCGGGTGCATGGCGATAAACTCCCGCAAAGCTTGAACATGTAGATCGAGGATGTTCTGCAACGCGGCGAAGCTCGGCGCGTCGCCACCCAACTGGCTGTCGCCCCAGCGGTTCAGCCGCTCAACGTTCTGCAAGCAGGCATTGAACAACTGTAACCGCGCGTCGAGCTGATCGACTGGAACCCGCAGCACGGCCTCGCGCCAGTCACGCAGCAGGTCTTGCGACTCCTGCGCCAGAGCCTTGACCTTGCGCTCTTCACTTTTGTTCAGCAGCTGTTTCTGCGCGCGCATCCACTGCTCCAGCGTCAGGCTTTCGAACCCCCGCGCCGCGCCACCCAGCAAGGGCAGGCGAATATTCAGCAACAGACTGTACTGGCGCACCAGCAGACCCAGTGGCGAGGCCAGCCAGCTGGCGTCGTCGCCCCGGGGGTAGAGGGTCTGCCCATAACGCTCGCAAAGCCCGACCACCAGTTCCAGTGCCACACACACGCCGGGCAATTGATAGCGCTGCAACCAGGCCTCTCCCAGCCAGGTCGCCACCAGCAGGTCCTTGCTCTGCTTGTTCAGCAGGTCGCTGGCCAGGTTCTCCACCGTCGACCAGTCGGCGCGCTTGAGGTCGGTCTGCCAGACCCCGGTGGGCAGGCTGGCATCGTCTTCACGACGGGCCTCGCGCAATACGTCGATCTCGGGCGCCGAGCGCAAGCTGATACCGGCCGGATCGGCGCCGGGCAGGGGATCGATCAGGCCCGGTAAGCGCAGGCGCAGTTGATCGAGGGAGGGTGTGTCGATAGTCATTGCGGGATCTCGGTACTGGCCACTGGCAGCGGGAAGACCGACCCATAGGGCGAGGCCGGCACGCGCGTCGGCAAGGTGCTCAGGGTCAACGGCTGCTTGCCGCCAACCGCCTTGAGCGACAGGCGCAGGAACATCAGGGCGTTGGCATTGCCCGGCAGAGGCGAACGCAACGGCAGTTGCAACGCCAGCGGCCGGTCCCCCTCATCCTGGGTCGCAAAGTGATTGCCGGCCTGGTTGGCATGGATAAATCGAAGCAAGGCCCAGGTGCCTTCGTATGACCAGCTGGCTTGCACGTCGGTCACGGCCAGCGCCGGTTGTTTCGGATCGTCCAGCGGCCGTTGGCTACTGCCCTTGGCCCAACGCAGGGCCAGGCGGACAGGTTCGCCGACGGTCCAATTGGCGTGGCTGAGGTTTTCGGCCGGATAGCCGACTTCCCGTGGGCCGGTGGCGAGGTTCCAGTCAATCACCTGGTCGGCGCCACGTTCTTCCTCGCGGTCGGTACGCCAACGGATTTCCAGGTCCAGGCCGCGCACGCCATCCTTGTCCCGCAGCAGCAACGGCCCGAGCCAGGCCCGGGCATTTTGCAGGTTGAACAGGAACTCGGCGGCGGCGGACGATTGTGGCGAGCGGTTGTTTTCAAGGCCGCTGAAGGCGCTGGGCAGGTTCTTGTCGATCAGGTCGAGGAATTCACGGACCCGGTCGGGGTTCGCATCAACCTGGGTGTCGTCGCCGCTGAAGGGAAAACGCCCGGCCAGGTAGGTACTGAAGTAATCGCCCAGGTGCTTCCAGGCCACTGCGGCAGTGTAATTCTGCAAACTGTCGCAGCGTTGCTGCGCCCGGTCATGGGCGCTGCGGGCGAGCAGGGCGATATTGCCTTGCCCCATCGGCAGGATGGAATCGGTGAGGATCTTGGCGCAGTTACCCAGGTCCATGTCATTGAAATCGCGCAGGACCATCTGCTGGTATTGCAGTGGCGAGCTCGCCGGGTTCTGGTCGCCGTACTTCTTGAGTTCGGCACTCATGTCGACAAAGCTGTCGAGGGTCCCATTGTCGCTGGTCGAGAGTCGGTCACGCTGCTGGTCAAGCCACTCGATGGCCGGACGTGCAGTGCCCAGCGAGTCGCCGATCAGCGTGAACTGTTGGCTCAAGGCCAGTTTCAGTGCCTGCGGATCACTTTCCCGGAAGCTGCGCAGCGACAGGTTGCGGGTACCGTCCCATTGACTGAAGTCGATGGGCTGGCGGAACAGCGGCAGGGCGGCGATCTCGTTCGAGGCACGGCGCAGGTCGTTCAGCGCGCGAGCATTCAACTCTTGCCGCAATAGCTCGATCTGGCGAGAGTCGCCGATGTCGCTGAACACTTGCAGCACTTGCAGGGCCTTGTCGGCGGGCAGGTTGAAGGTCGTGCCGCTATCGACACTCGGGGGTTTGCTGCCGCTCAGGCTGGAGACGTTGTTCAGGCTTTGCCACATGGCGGCGGCGGTCGCCGAGCGGGCGGCGCTGATCATGGCCTTGCGGTAGGGCGCGGGCAGTTCCGCCACGCTCTGTTGCAGCCAGAGCTGGTAGCTGTCGTGATAGTGCAGCGCCGCATCCAGCTTGCCGCTGTCCAGCTCACGCAGCCCCTGGCCGCTCAGCGGTGGGGCATCGTCCTGGTTCAGGGCCATCTGGCTGAAGTCCTGGTGCAACAGCGCCGCGACCACCTGCCCGAGTTTGTCGACGTTGGCTTGCAACTCCAGGGCACCGCTGCTTTGTTGCCGCAAAATACCCTGTTCCTCGTCACCCTGTTCCAGCCAGCGGTCGTGGAAGGTCCGTTTCGAGTTGTCGGCATAACGCTCGACCTGGTCGACGGCGACGCTGCCGATCAATGCACTTTGCCGGGCTTTTTCGAGTCCTTCCTGATAGCCGGGCGCCAACTGCGCGCCGGTGCCCTGGCTCCAGGCCGCATTGGTCAGGGTCAGCAGCTGGCGCAGTTGGGAAATGGAAGTGTCCAGTTCTTCAAGCTCGGCGAGGCTGTTGCGCTGGCCGCCCTGCAAGGCTCGCAGTTGGCTGTTCACGGCGCCGGCGGTGGCACTGAAATCGGAACTGGCGAACAGGCTGTCGAGCCACAGATTCATGGCATCGACGTAGCGCTTGGCAATCTGCGGCTTGATCGGGTCCAGTTGCACCGGACTGGCCAGCGGCACTTCTGCCGTGGCCAGCAGGCTGTTGTAGTCATTGCTCAGCGGCAGGGCCTTGGTCTGGAAATTGAATCCGAACAACTCGTTGGCCAGGGCGATGGCATCGTCCAGTGGGCGTTGGTCGCCTTGCAGGCTCTGGGCGAAGCGTTTGTTGTGTCGCTCCACCGCCAGGGCCTGGTCGAGCACCTGCATGGCTTGCCGGTAGGCCTCTTCATTGTTGCTGCTGCCGATCCTCGGACGCGTCGCCACGCGAGGTGTAATCAGGCTAGTGATCTCGTCCTGCAGCTTGCCTTTGAGCGGCGTGAACAACTGCACCCGGGCCCGGGTACGCAGTTCCTGCGCCAGTTGCTGGTCCAGTGAGGAGAACCACGAACCGGGCAGGATCGAGGTACTCATATGCCAACGCGGCGCGGCCTGGAGCAGGCGCCAGAAACTGGCGATGCGCTCGCGCGCGGCGTCGTCATCGACGGTCACCGGGTTATGCGCCTGGTCCTCGTGCAGCAAAGTACTCAACTGTGTCGCGGCATCGCCACGGCCATGCCAGGCCCAGAGCATGCCGATCACCCAGACCAGCCCGATCACGCCCACGGCCAGTGCCACCAGGCGCTGCCAGCGTTGGCGCAATTGCAGGATACGGGTGATGGGTTGTGCCAGGCCTTGCTCAGCGATGATCCGTTGCCGCCACAGGCGCGTAGTGAATAGCGGCGGTGTGGGGATTGGCGCCGGGCCTGCGGCAAAGGGGTCGGCATCGGCCGCCGGCGCAGCTGGACTGGCCTGGGCACTGAAATAGATGCCGCGCAAGCGCGGCGCTTCGCCCATGGCATTGCCCTGGAACACCGGATCGCACAACGAACGCAGGGGGTCGTGCAAGGCTTGCAATTGCCGGGGCAGCAGATACAACTCGGCGTCTACCTGGCCGCGCAAGGTACCGATTTCCACCAGCAGGTCGGCCAGGGTCTGTTCGACCAGGCCCAGGCCCTGGTTGATCCAGTCCGGGTGCCAAGGGGTTTGCGCCGTGTAGGGCGAGGTCCAGCCAAAGGGTGCGTCTTTCGCTGCGGTTGGCAGCACCTCGAGCAATTGGGGGGTGCCGGGCAGACTCTCGAAACCACTCAGGAGCATATACACCGGCAGGCTCAGGCCGAGGCGCTGCTGCAGATCGATGAACTTGCGTCGGACTGCCAAGCCGGCCGCGGCGGTATCCTGATCGGGCGCCAGCTGCTCCAGGTCGCAGAGCCAGATAATGCCATCCGCCGGCCGATTGGCCCGAGCCTGCAGCAGCAACTCCAGGAGCTGGCGCCAGAGCTTGAGCTGCACGCTGGCGCGCTCGCTATGGCTGAACAGGGGCGCAGGGACCACCAGGACCGCGCCGTCGGGACCATACCACCAACGTCCAAACCAGGCCGGTTGCGCCGTGGCGGTCAATCCCCAGCCGCTGAGCAGCGCTTCGATCTGCGGCGCATCGCCGAGCATCAGCACCCACGGTGTCTCATAACGGTCGTGCACGCCCAGCGCCTGTTCCCACTCGCTCACCGCGGCATAGAAACTGCGGTTGGCGCCGTTCAGTCGCGCGGAGTACTTCCACAACAGTGCCGCGACCACCACCAGCAAGAGCAGGACCGCGAGTATTTCACCCAGGTAAGCCATCAGCGCTTGAGCTCCGTGACCAGTGTTTGCCGATCCTGCTCAAGCGCAGGCTGCACCCGGTATTGAATGTTCAACCAGAACCCCTGGCTGATGGCGAGCAACAGCAAAAATCCCAACCCCAGGGCCAGGCCCAGCCGGTAACCGTCGGGCAGGCTGCGGCGTACCGGCAGCTGTTGCGGTGCGATGGCGCTCGGGCCTTGCAGTTGCTGGGCAATGTCGTTGGGTGTGGCGCTGCGCTGGCGGATGAAGGTGAACAAGCTGCGCCGCCATTTTTCGTGCAGGGCCGGGCCGCTGCCGTTGCGCAGCCTCCCCTGGAAACCGAGGATCAGGCAGTACAGGTAGACGCTGCCCAGGTCGCGCAGGGCCGGGTCGCGGGTTTCCAGGAGTTTCTTGATGGCAACCGGAATCCGGTCGCCGGCCGAACGCGTGCCGAACATGCGGGTTTCCATCGGCAGGTCCTGCCAGATGGATTGCCCTGGCCAGTCTTCGAACAACAGGTGTTCGTCGACCAGCCCGACGAAGGCGAAGAGCGTCGCCTTGGCTTGCTGGCCCTGGGCATCGCCGACGGCGGCGAAGGTACTGCGCCATAGCCGCCGGGCAATCTGACTGACTTGCTCGGCCACTTGCACGACCTGGACCTTGGCCTCGGTGGTATGTGGCAGGGCCTGCCAGAACACCAGCCATTCATTCCAGGCCCGGTTGAAGGCGCTGCTCAGGGGCGCCGCCTCGAAGGTGTCGAGCGTCGGCAGTGCGTCATTATCCAACATCGCTCATCAATCCCTGATCCGGTTCAGTCCCGAGTGGCGTCGAATATCATGATCTCAACAGGTTCGACCCTTGCACTGCCCGGAGGCATGTACAGGCACAGGTCGGCATCAGGTGAGAACCAATCACCCGCGGCCTGCAAGGTGAACAGGCGAATATCTTCGGCAACGCCGTAGGCGACCTGGTCATTGCGCCCCAGCACGTTGAACGCCAACCCATGGGAACGTTGCTGGATCAGGGGCGGCAATTGTGCCCGGGAGGCCCTGAATGCGTTTTGCAGCCAATCCCCTGCCGCCTGTGGCGTGGCGCCGGAAGGCATGCGCAGGCCGATGACCAACTGTTGGATCGGCGTCTGCCGGTCCAGCAGGGCAATGGAAAAATGCTTGTCCTTGTAGTCGAAGCTGCGTCGAGTGTAGCTCGCGCGAATGTTGTTGAGCTGGCCTTCGATCCAGTCAAGCACCTGGGCGAAGCCCGGCAGCATATCGTCGAACAGCAAGGGGCTGAAACGCGGCAGCGTCTCTTCCGGCTGCAATCCATACAGAGCGCCAACCAGACCGGTCAACTGCAGGTAGAGTGCCATCGGCGAAGCCACACCGGTATCCAGCGTGGCCTGCAATTCCGGCAGCCGGGAGCCGATCGCGAGCAATTGCCCACGCAGTTCGGCGCCCTCCAGGGTCTTGCCGGCGTCCTGCGCCAGGCGCCAGCGGCCTTTGAGAAAGTCGCATTTGCTGCGGGCCAGCAGGCAGGCCTTGCCGATCCGTTCACCGATCATCGAGTCCGCTGCCAGCACAGGGCAGGGCGCCACATAGTCGAGTTGGCTGAACACACCACCCGAATGGCTCATACGCATCAGTGGCAGGCAGATCGAGTCGGAGAGCTGGTTTTCCGTGACCAGGCGCACGATGGGGCGCCAGACACACACGGTGTCAGGCGTCGGGGCGTCGCTGCCGTTCAGGTCCACGGCCTTGATATTGAGTGAACGCAGCCGGCCGCTGACCTCGCCGAGCAGCCCCGCACGCCACAGAGGATCGACCGCCAGGTAAACCATGAGGGTGCTCTGCTTCTGGAAATCATCGGCAGTCAGTTTGAGTTCGAGCGGGTAGTGCTCTTTATCCTTGACGGCATCCAGATCGACTATCAGGCCATCGGGCATCACGGCCTCGAGGGCCTTGATGGTGATCGTGCCGCTGTCCAGCACCTCTGATTCGATGTACTGAACACCCCAGTACCAGGGCCTGGCATTGGCCGCGAGCCGGGCACTTACGCCCTCGGCATGCAGGCCCTGCAACTGGAAATGCTGTGGCAGCAGATGCATGCCCTCACTCCAGCAGATCGCATCCGGTATTGCATCCGGTATAGCGCGCATCCTTCACTCCTAGCCTTCCTGGAATACGGTTTTCACTGGCCTTGGGCATCGAGCAGACGCATCTCGCGGGCGCCGACCTTGAGCCAAATATCCGGTTGTTTGTCGAGCAGTAATCGGTGTGCGCCCGGTGTACTGTAGCCAGCGAACAACAACACGCCTTCAGCCTTTTCACCTTGCAGGGGATTGCTCGCGAACGTCACCAGTTTCCCGGGAACCACTTCCAGGCTCCAGACGTTGAAACCCTGGGGGAAATCGCGACGCAGCTGCTCACGCTGGGCGAACCACTGGTTGGCCGGCGTGCCCTTGAGACGCTCGAGCAATTGCGGATCGGCGACGGCGACAAAGTCCAGGGGCAGTGGTGTGTCGCTGTTGGCTTTGGGCTCGACATCGACTATGACTTTCTGCAGCGCGACCTTGGGCGCGAACAGGCTGCAACCACTTATCTGAAATATCATGAAAAAAGCTAGCGCGCAGCTGCTACCGAGGAACTTAATTCGCTTCATAGGATTCAAATATAGGTTTTGCCAGATATTTCTTGCTTGTCTTATAGACCTCTTCTAAGGTTTTGCACAGTCGATTTTCCTACAGAAAATTCGCACCAAGGCTGTCGGAAAAGGTTTATACCACCAGGAGCGCGTTGCCGTTCGGTAGGCGCGCCAGAAGGAGAAGGGCATGGCCGCTAATCAGGAAAGCAAGCAGAAGTACTTGGGTCGTAACCGCCCCCCGCGCGTACAAATCACTTATGACGTCGAAATCGGTGACGCTTTCACCAAAGAGGAACTGCCGCTGGTAGTGGGCATCCTGTCCGACCTCTCCGGCAACAACCAGCCGAACAAGCCCGACCCGCTGTCTTCGCGTGGTTTTGTCGACATTGACCGGGACAGCTTCGATACGGTGCTGAGCCGGATCAACCCGCAGCAAAAGTTCAAAGTCGCAAACCTCCTCGATACATCAAAAGACGGTCTGTGGGCCGAGCTGTCCTTCAAGACCATCGAAGATTTCAGCCCGGAAAACATCGTTTCCCAGATCGATGGACTCAAAGACCTCTACAACAAACGCCAGAAGCTGCAGGACCTGCTGATCAAGCTCGATGGCAATGACGACCTGGACCAGAGCCTGATTGCCAGGCTGCACGATGACGCCGCGGTCCTGGCCTTCAAGGCGGACCTGCAAAAGGCTCTTGCACCGCCAGTAACGGACCCGGCGACGATTGTCGATCCTGCCAAGACCGACCCGGCGGCGGTTGTCGATCCTGTCAAAGCTGATCCCGCGGCGATTGTAGATCCGGCCAAGACTGACCCCGCCACGGCGCCTGTGGACCCGAACAATCCCGTGCCCCCCGCACCGGCTGTCGACCCTACCAAATCCTAGTTGATCAGCTCCCCTCCATGGAGGAACCGCGATGCCTACCAATGACCCAGCTTTGACGCCCGCCGCTACACCGGCAGCGGACGCACCCGCACCCACGGCCAGCGCCGATCAAACAGCACCAACGCCACTGCTTGAGAGCATCGTCCAGGCGATGATCCTGGGTGCCCAGGATGGCGTCCAGAAGAAGTATGCCGAGCAGATGCTCAGCGTCTTCGCCGATGAAGTGGGCGAAAAGAATGTCCAGGCCGACGAGAACATGCTGACCACCATCAGCAAGCGTATCGCCGATCTCGACACGCTGATCAACGCCCAGCTCAACCTGGTGCTGCACGACCCGTCGTTCCAGGCCCTGGAAGCCTCCTGGCGTGGCCTGCACCAGTTGGTGATGAACACCGAAACCGGCGAATCCTTGAAGCTGCGCCTGCTCAACGTCACCAAGAGCGAATTGCAGCAAGACCTGGAGAAAGCCATCGATTTCGACCAGAGCGTGCTGTTCAAGAAGGTCTACGAGGAGGAGTACGGCACCCTGGGTGGCAGCCCGTTCAGTCTGCTGATGGGCGACTACGAATTTGGTCGCAACAGTGTCGACGTCAAGATGCTCACCAACCTGTCGGGCGTCGCCGCGGCGGCCCATGCGCCGCTGATCACGGCGGCCAGTCCGGCCCTGTTCGACCTCAAGACCTTCGCCGACCTGGGCGTGCCACGTGACCTGAGCAAGGTCTTCGAAAGCGGCGCACTGATCGAGTGGAACGCGTTCCGCAAGACCGAGGACTCGCGTTATGTGGCCATGGTCCTGCCGCATTACCTGTCACGCCTGCCGTACGATCCGCTGAACAATCCGGTACCGGGGATGTCGACCTTCGTCGAGGACGTCAACACCACCGCCGGGGCGACGGCGGCGGCAGCGGCCATTGCTGCCGTTGCGGCGGCCAAAGCCTCCGGCGTACCGCCTGAGAGCGCGGATGTCGATGCGCAAAAGATGGTCGAGCCCGATTCGGCGAAGTTCCTCTGGGGCAACGCCGCCTGGCTGCTGACCCAACGTATCACCAACGCCTTTGCGCAGTACCGTTGGTGTGCCGCGATTCGCGGAACGGAAGGCGGCGGTACCGTCAGCGACTTGCCGGTGTACCAGTTCAATACCCAGGTCGGCGACCTGGCGATCAAGTGCCCGACCGAAGTGGCGATCACCGATCGCCGGGAAAAGGAACTCGATTCGCTGGGCTTCATCGCCTTGTGTCACCGCAAGAACAGCAACGTCGCGGTATTTTTCGGTGGCCAGACCACCAACAAGCCGCAGACCTACAACACCTTCGAGGCCAACGCGAACGCACGGATCTCCGGCATGCTGCCGTACATCCTGGCCGCCTCGCGCTTTGCCCATTACCTGAAGGTGATCCTGCGCGACAAGGTCGGCAGCTTCGCGACTCGCGACAACGTGCAGACCTACCTCAACAACTGGATCGCCGACTACGTGCTGATCAACGACAACGCTCCCCAGGAAATCAAGGCGCAGTATCCGCTGCGTGAAGCCCGGGTCGATGTCAGCGATGTGCCTGGACGTCCCGGCAGTTACACCGCCACGGTGTTCTTGCGGCCGCACTTCCAGCTCGAAGAGCTGACGGCTTCGATCCGCCTGGTCGCCGCGTTGCCGGCGCCTGTCGCGGCCTGATCCATGCCATGCAGCCCGCCGTAACCCGGCGGGCCCTCCAATTCTGCTAGTCGTGCAAGGAACAACACCCCATGGATGCAATTATTCTCGACCTGGGCACCACGATCAAAGGCGACTCCCTGCTGGAAGGCTATGCCGACAAGATCGAAGTCATGTCCTACAGCCACAACGTGGCCATGCAAGTCACCAACGACGTCAGCAACTCGGAGCGTACCTCCGGCAAGCCGCATATCGGCGAGTTCACCCTGACCAAATTCGTCGACTCCGCCACCCCGAGCATCAACGAGTACTGCTGCGGCGGTAAACCGATCGCCGAGGTCAAGGTCACCGTCGGCCGTAACGCCGCCGAGAGCAACGGCCAGCTGATGCCGTTCATCATCTACACCCTGACCAACGTGGTGGTCTCCAACGTCAGTGTCAGCGGCGGCGCCGGTGGCAAACCAGTGGAAACCCTGTCGCTGAACTTCACCAAGATCAAGTGGGAACTGACCGCCCAGAAAGACGACGGCACCAAGGAAGGCACCGCAGCCTCCACCTGGGACCTGGCGGCGAACAAACTCATCAAGGGTTGATCGCCTGTTTTCATACGGTTGGAGATTTTCATGCGTGTTGCGCTGTTCGACCTCCTGGCGGGGGACACGGAGGGCTACTTCGATGCCCGTGATCCGCTGCGGATCGTCGAGTCCATTCGCCTTGAGCTGGAGCGCCTGCTCAATACCCGGCGCACCGAACGGGCCCATGGATTCGCCCCGACCATCATCGATTACGGGATGAGCGACTGGAGCACCCTGTATGCCGACCGCGAAGAGGATCATCGCATCCTGATTCGCGATATACGGAGTGCCATTATCCGTTTCGAGCCGCGCCTGGCGCTGGAAGACGTCGATGTACAGGCGCTGCCGGGGCAGCGTACACGCATGACGGTGAGAGTGATGGGGCATGTCCGGGGCCTGGAAGCGGCTCCGAACATGTCGTTTGTCCTGGAGCTGGGTGAGAGCGGCTTCGAGGTCAGGCATGAGTGATTCGATTGATGCCCGACTGCTGGATTACTACCAGCGCGAGTTGACCTGGCTGCACCGCGCCGGCAGCGATTTCGTCGAAAACCATCCGAGCCTGGCCGGCAGCCTGAAGCTATCGTCCAGCGGTTCCCAGGACCCCCATGTCGAACGCCTGATCGAAAGCTTCGCCTTGCTCGCGGCGCGTTTGCAACGCCGGCTCGACGACGGTTACTCCGAATTCAGTGACGCTTTGCTGGAACAGTTGTATCCGATGGCACTGCGGCCGATGCCGTCCTGTGCCATCGTGCAGTTCGGGCCGGACCCGAGCAAAGGCAGCCTGGCCGCCGGCTACCACCTGCCGCGTGGCACCCAGGTGTTCAAGGCCCCGGAGAAGGAACAACTCGACAGCCTGTATTTTCGCACCTGCGCCGATGTCACCCTATGGCCCCTGGAGGTCCAGGACGTCAGCCTGATCGAAGGCAGCGCCGCGCAGTCGGTCACCGGAATCGCCAATGCCGAGGCGGCACTGCGCCTGGTGTTGAAATGCAACAATGGAAAGCCCTGGACCGAACTGCCGATCCAGACCTTGCGCATTCACCTGTCGGGACCTGCGGGTAATCGCTCACAGCTCTATGATCTGTTGGCCGCCCATAGCCTGGATATTGTCTGCGGCCTGCCCGGCAGTCTCGGCCAGCCAATCAATGCCCGGCCTTTGCCCGCCGGCTATGACGACAACCAACGGCTGTTGCCGGAAGAAGACGGCGTGCACCCCGGGCTGCACCTGTTGGTGGAGTATTTTGCCTTCCCGGAGAAGTTCGCCTTTTTTGATCTCGCGCTGAAGATCCCACCGCAGGCCACGGACTTGCTCGAGGTCTATGTTGCCTTCGACCGTGCCCCCGAGAGCCGTATCAGCCTGCAACGCGAAGACATCGCCCTGGGCTGTACGCCGGTCATCAACCTGTTTTCCCGTACCGCCGAGACCCTGCGTCCGGATGGCACGCAAAGCGAATATCGCCTGGTGGCCGATTCACACCGTGACAACAGTGTCGAAATACACAGCATCCGCAAGCTGGTGGCCGGTACCGCCAACGGCTTCCAGACCGTGCCGCCGTACTATGGCTACCAGCATGGGCAAGGGCAGGACGGCCTGTTCTGGCACGCCCGGCGGATCAGCGCCCCCGGTCACTCACGGGCCGGCACTGACATGATCCTGAGCCTGGTGGACAGCCAGTTCCAGCCACGCTCGGCATCGCCGGATGAAACCTTTACCGCGCAGGTCTGGTGTACCAACCGGCACATGGCGCAAAACCTGTTGACCGGCAGTTCCTTGAAATTCGAGCGCAGCGGTCCGGTGGCCACCATTGCCTTGCTGAGAAGTCCCACGCCGCAGTCGCTGCCTGACCTTGAGGGGGCGTCACGCTGGCGCCTGATCTCGCAGCTCAACCTCAATCACCTGTCGTTGACCGAAGGCCCCCATGCGCTGGAGGCCCTCAAGGAAATGCTGATTCTGCACAATCTGCGCGACGAACCCTCGGCTCGCTTGCAGATCAATGGCATTCTCTCGCTGAAAACCGAACGGGTTGTCGGCCGTGTCGGCAAGGATGCCTGGCGCGGCTGGCGCAACGGCCTGGAGGTTCACCTGGAACTCGATCCGAGCAAGTTTTCCGGCAGCAGCCGGGTGCTGTTCTCCGGGGTACTGGCGCATTTTTTCGCGCTGTATGCCAACGCCAACTGTTTTGTTCGCACCGTGCTGGTAGAGGGCGATAAGGAGATCAAGCAATGGAGTCCGAGCAGCAACCCAATCCTGGCTCTCTAGGCGCGCTACTGCGCCAGGTCCCCCAGCGTTTCGAATTGCTGCAAGCGTTGCTGATTCTGGAACGCGAGCAGCAGGCTGCTGATTCCCTGGGCAGCGGCAGTGACCTCGAAGGAGAGTTGGCGCGCCTGCGCGCGCAACAGACGGTCGACTCGCTGGGCACCGGCAGTGATCCCGAGCGCGAGGTGGTGCGCCTGCGCGGGCCGCTGTTGCCGGAGTTCGCGCCGAGCGAGATCAGCAGCCTGCGCCTGGTCCCCAATGTGAAAGTGCCGGGGGCCAGACTGACCTTGCACACCCAGGTGTTCGGCCTCGGCGGTCCGGACGGTCCGTTGCCCTATGCCTATCAGGAGTGGTTGCAGCAGAGGGCGCGCAACCGCGATCACGGCACGGTGGCCTTTCTCGATCTGTTCCAGCACCGCTTGCTGAGCCTGATGTATCGGGTACAACAGCGCCAGCGAGTGGCCTTGCCTTACCGCCAGCCGGCGCTCAGCCCGGTGTACCAGCAGTTGCGCGCCTTGTGCGGGCTGTCGTCCAGCTCCGTGGAGCAACTGACTGTGCTACCGGAAAGAGCCCTGATCGCCCGCGCCGGATTGCTGGCCAACCGGCGACGGTCCCTGGCCGGGTTCCAGAACCTGCTCAAGCACTACTTCGATCTGCCCGTGCAACTGCACGGCTACCAGGGCGCCTGGCAACAGATTGCCTCCAGTGACCAGAGCGTGCTGGGCCGCAAGGGCCGTAACCTGACCCTGGGTCGCAACGCTTTGTGCGGGACACGGGCCTGGGATGAGCATGCCGGTATTCATATCCGCCTCGGCCCCCAGGAGCCCAGGATGGCCGAGCGCTTCATGCCGGGCCAGGAGGCTCACCAGCAGTTGGCGGCGCTGGTGGCGTTCTATTTCGGCGCGCAGTTGCGCTGTACGGTATCCGTGCACGTCACCAGCAGCGCAATACTGACGCTCGGCCATCAGCAGCCTGCCGCGCTGGGCCAGGGGACCCGGTTGAACCGTGTCGCGCGCACGGGAGATTTCCGGATCGACCTGCGCTTGCACGAAGAGGGAAGTACCTGAGATGGAAATCGCCGTGCTGATCTCACGCTTGAACCACCAGTGCCGGGACGCCATGGAGCGGGCCGCCCAGCGCAGCTGGCAGCGTAACCAGCACTTTGTCGAAATCGAACACCTGATGCTGGAGCTGCTGGAGATCGAAGGCGGCGACCTGGCCTGCCTGCTGCCGGCGCTGGGGTTGGAGCGCGATCGCCTGGCGAGCGAAATCAATCTCGCCCTGGAGCTGTTCAAGACCGGCAACACCCGTACACCGACCCTGTCCAAACAATTGCTGGCCCTGATCGAGGACGCCGTGGTCCAGGCCAGCGTGTTCGGTGCCACCGGTGTGCGCTCCGGGCTGCTGTTGCTGGCGCTGCTCGACCGCGACGAATATCGGGCCCTGTTGCAAGGCAGCATTCCGTCATTGCTCGGGATTGCCCGCGACCCGTTGCGCACTCAGTTCATGGCCTTGACCGAGCACTCCTGCGAAACCGGCCTGCCGGCCCGCCCCGGAAAAGCTTCGTCGCGAGCCCACGGTGCTGACGCTTCATTGCTCGAGCAATACACCCAGGACCTGACGGAGGACGCCCGCCAGGGGCGCATCGACCCGATCATCGGCCGCGATGCGGAGATCCGTCAGTGCATCGACATCCTCCTGCGCCGTCGGCAGAACAATCCGATCCTGGTGGGCGCGCCCGGGGTCGGCAAGACCGCGGTGGTAGAGGGCCTGGCGCTGCGCATTGCCCAGGGCGATGTCCCGCCGCCATTGCAGGACGTCAGCCTGCGGGTACTGGATCTCGGGCTGCTGCAAGCCGGAGCCGGGGTCAAAGGTGAATTCGAACAGCGCCTCAAGGGCGTGATCGAAGGCGTCCGTAACGCCGCCGGCAAGGTCATCCTGTTTATCGACGAGGCCCATACGCTGATCGGTGCCGGCGCCGCCGAAGGGCAGAACGATGCGGCCAATCTGCTCAAGCCGGCGTTGGCCCGTGGTGAGCTGCGGACCCTGGCGGCCACCACCTGGCTTGAGTACAAGAAATATTTCGAGAGAGACCCGGCACTGACGCGACGCTTCCAACTGGTCCAGGTCGAAGAGCCGGACGAACAGACCGCCGTGCAGATGTTACGCGCCGTGGCCGGCAAGCTGGAGCAGCACCATGGCGTCGAAGTGCTCGACGTGGCGATCCAGGATGCGGTGAAACTCAGTCAACGCTACATCTCCGGTCGGCAATTGCCGGACAAGGCCATCAGCGTGCTCGACACCGCCTGTGCCCGGGTGGCACTGGCCCAGCACGACGTACCGCCGGCCCTGGAAAGCCTGCGGCATCGCCAGGCGGCGACGCTCGACGAACTGCAACGCCTGCGCCGCGAACAGGCCATCGGGCATGATCATGACCTGCGTATCCGGCCGCTCGAACTTCAGGAACAGGAAGATCGCCAGGCCATCGTCGAACTGGAAACCCGTTGGCACAAGGAGCGCGAGGCGGTGACCGAGTTGCTCAGGGCCCGCCGCGAGATGCTCACGCTCAACGAAAGTGTCGATCCGAACCGGGATGACGAGGAACTGGACAACCGTCTCGAACAACTGGCCAGCGAACTGGTGCGCCTGGAAAGTGGCTTGAACGCGATTCGCGAAGACGATCCGCTGGTGCCGGAACAGGTCGACTCGAAAGTGATCGCCGCGGTGATTGCCGCCTGGACCGGGATTCCACAAGGCAAGGTGCTCGCCGACGAAGCCTATGCCTTGCGCACCCTGGCCGAACGTCTTGGCCAGCGGGTGATGGGGCAGGCGGCCGCTCTTGGTGCCATCGCCCAACGGCTGCAGGCTTATCGCGCCGGGCTCACCGACCCGCAAAAGCCGGTCGGGGTGTTCCTGCTGTTGGGCCCCACTGGCGTGGGCAAGACCGAAACCGCCTACGCCCTGGCCGATGCGCTGTACGGTGGCGAGCGTAACCTGATCAGCATCAACCTCTCCGAATACCAGGAAGCCCACACCGTCAGCCAACTCAAGGGCGCGCCGCCGGGCTACGTCGGTTATGGCAGCGGCGGCGTGCTGACCGAGGCGGTGCGACGCAAGCCCTACAGCGTGGTCTTGCTGGACGAAATCGAAAAAGCCCATCCGGACGTGCTCGAAGCCTTCTACAACGTGTTCGACAAAGGCCTGATGGAGGACGGCAGCGGCCTGGTGGTCGACTTCAAGAACACCGTGATGCTGGCAACCAGCAACGTCGGTGCCGAACTGATCCTCGACAGCGCCGCCGAGCAACAAACCGCCGAAGCCTTCAACCAGCAATTGCACACTGTGCTGTTGCAGGCGTTTCGCCCGGCCTTTCTGGCGCGCATGACCGTGGTACCGTATCGCGCCCTTGATGAGATGACCCTGGAAGGGATTGTCCTGGCCAAACTGGAGAAACTGCGTGCTCGCTACCTGGCGGCCACCGGCAAACGTTTCGACTACGATGACGGCATCGTCAAGGCCGTGCTGGCCCGTTGCAGTACAGCCGGCGCGCGGGATGTGGAACATGTACTGATGGCGCAGGTGGCAGGACAGCTGGCGCAATGGGTGCTGGAATGAACACAGGTAGTCAAAGATGATCTTCAAGGAAAACCATGCCCCGTCCCACTGATACCAACACCACGCTGTCGTTGAGCGGTGCGGTCATGGCGCCGTTGTTCCCCGAAACCCTGAGCGGCGAAGAGTCCCTGAATCAGCTGGGCGAGTTCAGCGTCACCGGCTACAGCACCGAGACGGTGGCCATGGCCAGCGCCGTGGCCACCCATGTGACCCTGACCCTGCATAACGACGCGCTGAAGCGTCCCGTGGATGGGCTTTGCGCGCAGATTCGCCAGCTACCGGCCGATGCCACCGCCGAGCGCTACAGCCTGCAATTGCGTCCCTGGCTCTGGTGGCTGACCCTGGCCAGCAACAACCGGGTGTACCAGAACCTGCCCACCAGCGATATCGTCACCAGTATCTTCAAGGCCCATGGCTTCAGCGACTACGAGTTGAAGCTGTCCGGCACCTACGAGCCGCGCGAATACTGCATCCAGTACGGCGAGACCGATTTCGCCTTTGTCTGCCGGTTGCTGGAAGAGGAGGGGATCTTCTGGTTTTTCAGCCATGCCGAAGGACGCCATACCCTGATACTGGCGGACAGCAACAGCGCCTTTGTCACCTGCCCGAACGGTGCCAGCATTGCCTACCTCGGCCAGCAGATCGGCAATCGGGAGTTGCAGGGCATCCGCTCGGCGCAAATCAGCCAGCAAGCGGTGTCCGGGGTCTACAGTGCCACCGACTATCAGTTCGTCACCCCCACCACTTCGTTGTACGGTCGGGCCGAGGCCGAGTCGGGGCCGCTGTCGGTCTATGAACACCCCGGTGGCTACACCGCCAAGGCGCGGGGCGATGCCCTGGGCAAACAGCGCATGGACGCCTTGCGCACCCAGGCGCTACGGCTGATCGGTGAAAGCGATTGCCGCTGGTTGCAGCCCGGCTACACCTTCACCCTGACCGGGCATGACGACAAAAGCGCGAATATCGAGTGGCTGTTGACCTCGGTCAGCCATGAGGCCAGCCATGAACACTATCGCAATCGCTTCGAGGCGGTTCCCAAGAGCGTCAACTATCGACCCCTGCGCCTGACCCCGAAGCCGACCATGCATACCCAGACGGCCAGGGTGGTGGGCAAGGACGGCGAGGACATCTGGACCGACGAATACGGGCGGATAAAGGTCCAGTTCACCTGGGACCGCGAGGGTGAAAAGAACGAGAACAGCTCATGCTGGGTCCGTGTCGCCCAGGGCTGGACCGGCAAGGGCTTCGGCATGCAGTTCATCCCGCGTATCGGCCAGGAAGTGGTGGTGACCTTTATCGACGGCGATCCGGACCGTCCGCTGGTCACGGCCTGTATCTACAACGGTGAAAACACGCTGCCCTATGCCTTGCCGGCCAACCAGACCCAGTCCGGGATCAAGACCCAGTCTTCCAAGGGCGGCGAGGGCTTCAACGAACTGCGTTTCGAGGACAAGAAAGACGCGGAAGAGGTCTTTCTCCAGGCGCAGAAGGACCTCAAGTTCAATGTGCTCAACGACACCACGGCCACCGTCGGCCACGACGAAACCCTTACGGTACAGAACGCCCGTACGCGCACGGTCAAGGAAGGCGATGAAACCGTCACCCTGGAAAAGGGCAAGCGCACGGTGACCCTGCAGACCGGCAGCGACACCCTCGACGTCAAGGGCGATCGCATACTCAAGGTCGGCGGCGACCAGACCCACACCACCACTGGCAACTACAGCCACACGGTCAGCGGCAACTACCAACTGACCGTGGACGGCAACCTCACCATCAAGGTGACCGGCACCCTGACCCTGCAAAGTGGCGGCGACTTCACTGCCAAGAGCGACGCCAATCTCAGTGCCAAGGCGGGCATGGCCCTGAGCAATCAGGCGGGTACGGCCTTGAGCAACAAAGCCGGGACGTCACTGGAAAACAAGGCCGGTACCACGCTGACCAACGATGCCGGGGTCAGCCTGATGAACAAGGGTGGTGCTTCTCAGACCGTTGATGGCGGCGCGATGCTGACCATCAAGGGCGGCCTGGTCAAAGTCAACTGAGGAGGGGATATGGACAAACCAGCCAAGGTTGAAGTCGTCAGCGGCGACAGCCAACTCAACGCCACCCTGATCGGTGGCCAGTTGGAAGGCCCGGCGCGGGTGACCGAGAGCGGCCGCCCGCAGGCAGTACTCAGCTATAGCCAGGGCACGCTGGAGGGGCCGATGGTGATTTATCACCCGAACGGCCAGCCTTCGGCGCGACTGAATTTTCGCAAGGACAAACTCGACGGCCAGGCAGTGTTCCATAACCCGCAAGGCGCGTTGATCCGTGAGGCGCAGTACCGAGCGGGCTTGCTCCACGGGCAGGTCCTCAGTTACTTCGAAGATGGCACGCTGGCGTCTCGCGAACACTATCAGCAGGGGCAATTGCAGGGGCTTTACCAGCGGTTCCATGGCAATGGTCAACTGGCGGCGCGCATTGAATACGACAAAGGCCAACCGCAGGACGGCGCACAATCCTATGCTGCGGATGGACGGCCACTGGAAGAATCGGGAAAACCCATGGCGCGCTGGAAAGCCTGGTGGTTGAAATGGCGGCAGCCGCCCGATGCCTGATCAGGGAATCAGCATCTGCACCTGGCCCGGGAAGAGGATCTTGATCACCCCCGCCCAGTTGCACATCAGCGTGCTGTTGGCATCCAGCGCGGGCATCGGCCCCAGCAGCATGGTCGGTGCACCACCGGGTATCCAGGGCGCGACGGTCACGGGTATACAGGGCATGGGCACCAGCACCCCGAGTGCCGCCGCCGTAGCGGCCACCACCATGGGGTTGGCCAGGCTCTGGCACATGCCGAAGGGCATGATGTTGACCAGGGGAATATGGTCCATGAGATTCGCTGCAGGCATACCAGACACCAGGGTGCGGTTCTGCGGCAGTACGTTGAGCACACCGGGCGCCAGGCCGAAGGTGCATTGCAGGGTAGCGCCGGAACAGACTTGGGGACAGCCCATGTAAAGCCCCTGGAAGGTTCTATTTACCGTAAGAACAAGGCCTTGATTTTATCACGAGCCCCGTTGCCCGTCTGTCATTGAGTCGGGGCAAGGAACTGGGCGCTGAAAAACTTCAAGAATCGAACATGCTCTTTTCCAGTACGTGAAATTCACATGCCTCTTCATAGCGGACACGGTCTGGCCCAAATCTCGAACAATTGCTTTATTCACAGTATCGCCGGACGGCCGAGGTATCTGGTCGGTGTGATTCACCCGCAAGCAACGGGAGGGCGGCCCCCACCCCCGAACTGTCAGTCGGGATTCAATACCGCCGGTACGCCCTTTGCGAAGGGGCATATCATGGCGCTCGAACTGGGTGGTTGCGATGACCCTGAAAATATCGTACCGCAATACGAACTCTGGCAAGGTGTCGCGGGCGGCGCATGGCGCGACATGGAGGGGGCACTGTACAGCCGCGGCGGTGACGTGATGGTTGTCGAAATCCATTATGCCGTCGTCGGCGACAACTATGTGGCCGACCAGCAGCTGTTCAATCAAAACGATCGATTGATTCACTGGACCGGCCCAAATATCCCGACCCGCTTTCAGGTCTGGGCGGTGACGGCGAGCTCTGGCGCAGGTGCCGGATCTATCGCGGACTACCTCGCGGCTAACAGTACCGACAAAGAGCTGCGCATTGCAGGATTGATGACGGCTATGCAGGGAGTCGCGACTTTCTTCGATGAAACGATTAACGCCATGCCCGCGATCGACAGAAACCGCTGGAAGCTCATGATGGTCAATCACTGGGTGAGGAATGCCCATGCGGCTTACGAAACGGCGGCGCAGCTTACCAGACAGTTGGCTTTGGCAGCGTTCGCGGCGGCTGCTGGACGCCGATCAGCACGGAACCAACCCGCACTGCCGGCAGAGCCCGCCACCCTCGCGGTCTGGGGCAATACACTAGCAGCACAACAGGCCGCGGTGACCGCCATTCGCAACAATACCGCAGGGGCATCGGTCAACTGGACCGCCGGTGAAAGACTGGCATTCACAACGGCCGACGTTGCCAGAGCGATATTTGTATAGTGGGTGGTCAGGCTGGCCTGGCCAGTAACTCAAGCCCCATTTCAGTCCATTTGTCAGCCCCTCAACCCTCAGTGAGGTGCACGATGAATCGTCTTGAGCAGATCTTCAGGACTGATATGCCCGACAACCTGCTGCACGCCGCTGCCCGGTAGCGGCAGGTCAAGAATGTGTCCCTTGATCTTGCCGATCACGTGCATCTCGCAAGGCTTGCAGTCGAACTTCAGCGTCAGCACCTCGTCACCGTGGATCAGCTGCATCGGCGCGACCTTGGTGCGCACGCCCGTCACACCCTTGGCCTGCTTGGGGCAGAGATTGAAGGAGAAGCGCAGGCAGTGCTTGGTGATCATCACCGGCACTTCACCTGTCTCCTCGTGGGCCTCGAAGGCTGCGTCGATCAGCTTGACGCCGTGGCGGTGATAGAAGTCGCGGGCCTTCTGGTTGTAGACGTTGGCCAGGAACGACAGGTGCGAATCCGGGTACACCGGCGGCGGCGTGGTCTCGGCCTTGCGGCTGCCCCGTGGGTGGGCGGCAATACGGGCCACGGTCAGCGCTTCGATCACTTCACGGCGCAAGGTCTTGAGCTGCGAATTAGGAATGAAATACGCCTGTGGCGCATCCAGCTTGATATCGGTGGCGTGGTACTGGGTGGTGCCCAGTTGGCCGAGCAGGTCCTGCAGTTGTTCCAGGGCCTGTTCCGGTTTGTTGGCCAGACCGAACGGACCGTCCAGGGCGACGCTGGCGCTGACGCCTTCTTCGCTGGTGGCGGTCAGTTCCAGGCGCTCTTCGCGCAGACGAGCGACCCACGAAAGGCCGATCCGGCGCTCCGCGGAAGTCTTGAGCAAGGCCTGCTGCCAGTTGTGGTCCAGGTTACGGTTCAGCGGATGGTTCGGCCGCAGGTTGTACAGCCCGGCCGGCATCTCGTTGGGCTCGACGCGATAGCGGTAGCGCTTCTCGCCATCTTCTTCAAACTCGCCCTTGGCTTCGGCGATGTTGGCACGGAAGCCCACCACCTCACGCTTGACCTGTACATTGAGGCCGTCGCCGTTGGACAGCGGCTCATGGGTCACTACCTGCATATCGCGCTTGCCGACTTTCTCCACCACACCCACCGGCAGGCCGGTGAACGTTGGGGTGTCGAAGGCGCCAATGTCGATCTTGCGGTCGCTGACAAAATAGTCGGTGCTGCCACGATGGAAGGTTTTTTCCGGATCGGGCAGGAAGAAGTGCGCGGTACGGCCACTGGAAGCGGGGGCCAGGTCCGGGCGATCCTCGAGGACATCGTCCAGGCGCTGGCGGTAGTAGGCCGTGATGTTCTTCACATAGCCCATGTCCTTGTAGCGCCCCTCGATCTTGAACGAGCGCACGCCGGCTTCGACCAGGGCGCGAATGTTGGCGCTCTGGTTGTTGTCCTTCATCGACAACAGGTGTTTCTCAAAGGCAACCACACGGCCTTGGTCATCTTTCAGGGTGTAGGGCAGGCGGCAGGCCTGGGAGCAGTCGCCACGGTTGGCGCTACGACCATTCTGCGCGTGGGAAATATTGCACTGGCCGGAGAACGCCACGCACAACGCGCCGTGGATAAAGAACTCGACTGCCGCCTCGGTTTCGTCGGCGATGGCACGGATTTCTTGCAGGTTCAGCTCGCGGGCCAGTACCAGTTGCGAAAAGCCGGCCTGGTCGAGGAACTTCGCCCGCGCCAGGGTGCGGATGTCAGTCTGGGTGCTGGCGTGCAGTTCGATGGGCGGAATATCCAGCTCCATCACCCCCAGGTCCTGGACGATCAAGGCGTCGACGCCGGCATCGTAGAGCTGGTGGATCAGCTTGCGGGCCGGCTCCAGCTCGTTGTCGTGCAAGATCGTATTGATCGTGGTGAACACCCGGGCATGGTAACGACGGGCGAACTCCACCAATTCGGCGATATCGCTCACTTCGTTGCAGGCATTGTGGCGCGCGCCGAAGCTCGGACCGCCGATGTACACGGCATCGGCGCCATGCAGGATGGCCTCGCGGGCGATGGCTACGTCGCGGGCGGGGCTGAGCAATTCCAGGTGATGCTTGGGTAGGGACATGTTTTTTTAGTCAGGCTTCACGGTCAAGGCGTGCATTGTAGCGGCGAAACGCCTGACCGGCACCTTATGCCGGCGGTCGGCGACCACTCGCTGAGGGGGGCCGCCGGATAACGCCGCGAACTCAGGCCTTGGCGGCCATCGCGGTGACTTCCACCCGCATGCCTTCAACTGCCAGGGCGGCCACGCCAACGGCGGCGCGCACCGGCCAGGGTTTGGCGAAGAAACGTTTGTAGACTTCGTTGAAAGCAGGGCGATCAGCGATGTCAGTGAGGTAGATGGTCAGGTGCAGGACCCGGTCCATGGAGCTGCCGGCTTTTTCCAGTGCCACTTTGAGCGCCTGCAGGGTGCATTCGCTTTGCAGGGTGATGTCGCCCAGCTCCAGGCTACCGTCGGCGCGAGTAGGGATCTGGGTGGAGACCAGTATGCCGCCGAAACCGGCGACGTCGGAGGAGATGGAATCCGCGTCGGGGTCGGGGAGGAACGTAAGGTCGTGGTTTGCCATGGGGATCTCTTGCTTGAGGTGGTATGGCGGTGATTATGCCGACTACTTATCGAGGATGTTGCGCGAGGTTGGACATTTTTGCCGGGCCGGCTGCCTTATCGACTGCGTTCGAGCCGGCTACGCACTGAGGCCAGGTAATCCGCACGGTACTGGCGCAGGATGTAGTCCTGGAAGTTTTCCTGTTCCAACGCTCGCCAGGCAAGCTCCTTGGCCTCACCTGAGCGCTCAGTGGCGGCCACCGACATATGAGTGTCAAAGGCAAAGTTGGCGGCCGTCATAGGCTCATACCCATATCGCAACATGAACGCCTTGGCCAGGGTCTCGATCATTTCGATTTCGTGGGTTTTCAGTTGCCCCTTGAACTTATCAATGTTGCCGGTGATCGGCGAGCAGCAGTTTGATGACCACAGCGCCGACATCTTTGAAATCTGCCGGGCTTCCTGTGACTCGGAGATATCCAGCATTTTGTCCAGGAATTCAATGTCGAAAAAATTGCATATCTGCCTGAGTATCGTTTCCTCATCAAGAAGAAAGTCTTCATAGCGAATGGTCAGGACGCGCTCTGGGTATTGCTCGATCAAGGATTGGGCCGCTCGATGTGCAGCCACCCAGGTTTGTGCATTGATCAAGGTGTCAAAGTCATGAATGATCGCGCGATTCATCGAAGCGACCTGGGCCCGCGGGTCTCGTACAACATTGAGCAGTCGCATCTGTGGAAAAAGCTGCATGAGTTCATGGGCGCAGTGCACATCGTCGAGAGACTTGTCCATCACTACGTGTGCGTGTTGCTGTTCCGCGGCACACAACAGCAACTCCCAGGTAATGCGATGTACGCTTCGCGGCTCGTGGCGAACCCGTTCGAAAATATCGATCGGGTCAAAAGCGCTGCCAGGCCATTTGACGATGCTGGCTGCCTGCAAACCGACTACATCGACCACCATGCGAAAGTAGTTATTGTCATCGGCAATATCACCGTACAGGGGGACAATCGGCATAAAGTCGGCGATATGCAACGGATAAGGTGAATAGAACCGTGGATTAAGATTGAGGCGTAGCCGCAGTGCGTGACTACCGCACCGACGCAGCGGAATCATCAATATGGGCCGCGGACGCGCATTGCCAATGGACACAGGTTCAGGGGTGATGTTCACATCATTCTCCTTGGGAACACAGCGGGCTTGACCGACTTGGGTGTATACAAGGCTGTTGTGGTTCAGGGTTCATGAAGGAGAGAGGAGGGGAGATAGTCCAGTTCGACCAGGGTGGCAATGATCAACTCCACCGCCTGGGCCGCACTCAAACAGGCAGTATCAATTCGTAAGTCTGGATAGAGCGGTGCTTCGTAGGGGGCATCAATACCCGTCATCCCCGGTAGCTTGCCGGCCCGGGCCTTGGCATACAAACCCTTTCGGTCACGCCTTTCACAAACTTCCAGATCCGCCGCTATGTATATTTCGAAAAAGGCCGTCTTGTGGCTGGTGGCCAACTCCCGACAGACCTGGCGTGTGCTCGCATAGGGGGAAATACAGGCGCACAGGGCAACACCCCCGGCCCGGGCGATCTCGATCGCGACAAAACCGATACGTTCGACATTGGCCTCACGGTCCTCTTTTGAAAACCCCAGCCCCTTGCAGAGGCTATGTCGAACCACATCGCCGTCCAGCACGCTCACGGTTCGTCTCCCGTCCTCCCGCAGTCGCACGGCAACGCCATTGGCAATCGTTGACTTGCCAGCGCCAGACAATCCAGTAAAGAAGAGTACAAAGCCTTGCTGTTGTTTCGGACGATATGAACGACGCAGTTCGGCGACGATATCCGGCGTGCTGAACCATTCGGGAATTTCCGCGCCGCTGGCCAGCTTTTCCCTGACGGTGGTTCCCGACAGGCTCAGCACGGCGGCCCCCTGTGGTACCTCTGAGGCAGGTGCGTAACGCCGCTCCTCCTTGAGATACAACATTTCCTCGAAGGCCAGGATCTGCAGGCCGATTTCCTGCGCATGTGCCAACGCCATTTCCTGGGCGGCATAGGGGGCGTAAAACGCGTTGCCGTGCCTATCGTTGCCAGGGCCCGCATGATCACGACCAACGATAAAATGCGTCGCACCAAAGTTCTTGCGAATCAGTGCGTGCCAAACGGCTTCCCGGGGGCCGCCCATGCGCATGGCCAGCGGCAGCAATGACAGCAGGACGGCATCGGCGGGGTAAGACTTCAAGGCATGTTTGTAGCATCTGACACGGGTGTAGTAATCGATATCATCCGGTTTGGTCAGCCCCACCACGGGTTGTAGCAACAAGGCCGCATTGGCTTGTTTCATGGCGCGGAGGGTTAATTCAACATGGGCACAATGCATCGGATTACGTGTTTGAAAGGCGACAACGGCTTCCCAGCCACGACGGGCTATTTCGCGTTTGACCTGCTGGGGTGACAAGCGCAAATCAGAAAAATCATAGTGCGTCACCGAATCTACTTGTTTGATGATGCCGCCGACATTAAAAGCATGTTGACGATACAAGGCCGCCACACCGGGATGACCTTTGTCCTGGGTACCAAAAACATTCAGTGCTTCGAGGTGATGGTCCGGCTGGTAGATTGAGTCAATGACCAGCACGGCTAACGTGACGCCTTCCGGATCACGTAGAGCCAACTCGCCCCCCAGTACCAGTTGATCGGCCAATACCTGCGGGATATCCAAGGTGATGGGCATTGGCCAAAGGGCGCCCGAACTCAATCTCATGTGATGAACAACACTGAGATAATCTTCCCGTCCGAGGAAGCCCGTCAGTGGGGAAAAGGCTTCATTGACGATCAACTCCAGGTCGCAGAGTTGTCTTGCGGAGAGTACCCAGAAAGGCAGGGAAGACACTCTGTTTTTTTCTTCGTAGTGTTCCATCGTACATTTCCCTTTGTACGGCCGAACGGGTCCGGTCCGGCACACATCGCTCATGTGCTGACTTCTTATATACAAGTGACGCTACGCAAGCCAGAGTAAAGGGTGATATCAAAGGGCTGTCAATGTGGGTGTATAGAACGAAGCAGACTTGATTATTTTCAATCGGGTTATAACTATTTCCTCCCTCTCCCTAGCCTGGAGGAGGGGCAGCTCATCAGCAATTGAACCAACAGCCTGGCGCTTCGGTCCTCTTCTACACTGTGATCAGCCGACGGAAACCCGCCGTCGGCGCAGCCGACCGAGTGAGCAAGTCATGAGAGAGTCAAAAGCCGTCTGCTCGTCATCTCTGACACAGTGCCCAGCCTGGAAAGCGCTACAGATGCATTTTCAGGCGGTGCACACCCTGCACCTGCGGCAACTGTTTGACGACGACCCCAGCCGTGGCGAGCGTTTCAGCGCGCAGGCGTGTGGTCTTTACCTGGATTACTCAAAAAACCGTATCACCGACGAAACCCTTGATTTGCTGCTGCAACTGGCTGAAGCGCGGGGTTTGCGTGAACGTATCGAAGCGATGTTCACGGGTGAGAAAATCAATGTGACGGAGCAGCGCGCCGTCCTTCACGTCGCACTGCGCGCCCCCAGGAGCGAGCAAATTGTCGTCGATGGCATCGATGTCGTGCAGGAAGTCCATGCGGTGCTCGATAAAATGGCCGACTTCGCCCACAAGATTCGCGCGGGTGAATGGCTGGGCTTTACAGGCCGGCCGATCCGCAACGTGGTGAATATCGGCATTGGTGGCTCTGATCTCGGGCCGGTGATGGCCTATGAAGCGTTGCGCCATTACTCCCAGCGCGATTTGACCTTCCGCTTCGTTTCGAATGTCGACGGGACGGACTTTGCCGAGGCGACACGGGATCTCGATCCCGCGGAAACCCTGTTCATTGTCTGCTCGAAAACCTTCAAGACACTCGAGACCTTGACCAACGCCCAAACCGCACGCACCTGGCTGCTGGGCAAGCTCGGAGATGAGCGGGCAATCACCCGGCATTTCGTGGCAGTGTCCACCAATGCCGAGGCCGTGGCCCAATTTGGTATCGATACCCAGCATATGTTTGGCTTATGGGATTGGGATGGTGGTCGCTATTCGATGGATTCGGCGATTGGTTTGTCGACTATGGTGGCCGTCGGAGCGGAAAACTTCCGCGCCATGCTGTCCGGCTTTCATGCCATGGACCAGCATTTTCGCAGCACCCCGTTCGAGCACAATCTGCCGGTCCTGATGGGGTTGCTCGCCGTGTGGTACAACAACTTCTTTGCCGCCCAAACCGTTGCGGTGCTGCCCTATGAGCAATACCTGAAGCGCTTTCCTGCCTATCTGCAGCAGCTGACCATGGAGAGCAATGGCAAACAGGTCACGCGGGAGGGCGCTCGTGTCGACTATCCAACGGGCCCGGTCTATTGGGGTGAGCCGGGCACCAATGGCCAGCATTCGTTCTATCAGCTTATCCATCAGGGGACGCAGCTGATTCCGTGCGACTTTATCGGTTTCTGCCAGGCCTTGAACAGCTTGCCACCGCATCACGATCTGCTGATGGCCAACCTGTTTGCCCAGACTGAAGCGCTGGCTTTCGGTAGAACAGAGGCTGAAGTCAAAGCGACGGGAATACCTGGCTGGCAAGTGCCCCATCGTATTTTTGAAGGCAACCACCCCAGCAACACCCTGCTGGCCGAACGATTGACGCCGCAAACGCTGGGGAGCCTTATCGCACTGTATGAGCACAGCGTCTTTACGCAAGGCGCGATCTGGAACATCGATTCATTCGATCAGTGGGGCGTCGAGCTCGGCAAGTCGATGGCGCAGAAAACACTCGCCGAATTGACCGCCGATGCCGATCCCTTGCTCACCCATGACAGCTCGACCAATGCGCTGATCCGCCGCTATCGCGCACTCAGGCAAGGGCAATCCTGAGCTACATGGCGATGGGGCATAGGACCCTGCTGATTCCGTTGTTGACAAGGAGTTGAACATGAATGCGCAAGCACTGATAGACACCACCAGGAAGCTGGTCGCCGACCATAAAGGGTTGCTGGCCATGGACGAAAGCACTCCCACATGCAACCGACGCTTTGCCCCGCTGGGTATCCCGCAGACCGAGGAGGCCCGGCGGCTCTATCGGGAGCTTATCGTGACCACGCCGGGGGTGGGTGACTACATCAATGGTGCGATTCTCTACGATGAAACCATCCGCCAGCGAACCGGGGAGGGCCTCTCATTCACTGATGCCCTGAGCAACGCGGGCGTTATTCCGGGCATCAAGGTGGATATCGGTGCAACAGACCTGGCGGCTCATCCAGGAGAAAAAATCACCGAGGGCCTGGATGGGTTGCGCAGCCGGCTCAAGGAATACTTTCAGATGGGCGCCCGGTTTGCCAAGTGGCGTGCGGTGATCACCGTGGGTGAAGGCATTCCCAGCGCCGGTTGCATCGAGGCCAACGCCCAGGCCCTGGCCCGGTATGCCGCGTTGTGCCAGGAGGCGGGCCTGGTGCCCATCGTCGAGCCGGAAGTGCTGATGGACGGTGAACATAGCCTGCAACGATGCGCTGCCGTAACGGAGCAGGTCCTGCGCATCGTCTTCCAGCAACTGCACGCCCAACGCGTACTGCTGGAAGGGATGATATTGAAGCCCAATATGGTGCTTCCCGGCTTGGCTTGCAGTACACCGACAACACTGGCCGCGGTGGCCGATGCAACGGTGAACTGTCTGTTGCGAACCGTGCCTGCCGCTGTCCAGGGCATTACATTCTTGTCAGGGGGGCAATCGGCAGAGTTGGCCTCGGCACGATTGAATGCCATGAATCTGCAGTTCAAGTCACGGTTGCCCTGGGCTTTGGCGTTTTCCTTTGCGCGTGCCGTTCAGCAACCGGCGTTGGAGATCTGGCGCGGCGAGACGGCCAATGTAGCGGCCGCACAGCAGGCGCTGTTACACCGGCTCAAATGCAACCACGCAGCATGCCGGGGTGAATACGACGCCACTGAGGAAAGGCCGGCCGTATGAAAGATCCCGTTCATATTTATCTGATGAGACACGGCGAAACCGAATGGGCGCTTTCCCGCCAGCATACGGGTCGCACGGATATCCCGTTGACGGCACATGGCGAGGAGGAGGCGAAGACACTTGCACCGCAACTGCGGGATATCCCCTTCAGTCATGTCCTGACCAGCCCGCTAAAACGCGCGCAACAAACCTGTGCATTGGCAGGGCAGGGAGCTTCTGCCGTGATCGTCCCGGACCTGGTGGAATGGGACTACGGTGATTACGAAGGACAGCGTTCAGTCGATATTCTCAAGCAGCGACCGGGCTGGAATCTCTTCCGCGACGGCTGTCCGCACGGTGAAAGCCCAGTGCAAATTGCCGACCGTGCTGACCGGCTCATTGCCCGACTGAAGGAGCTGGACGGCAATATTGCGCTGTTCTCCCATGGTCAGTTTTCTTCCGTCCTGGCCATGCGATGGGTGGGTTTACCGGTGGTTGCAGCGCAGTATTTTCCACTGGATACGGCATCGCTGAGCATTCTCACCTACGATGCCCACCACCCCGAGGTGGCGATCATCGCACGATGGAACGCGTTATCAGGGCATTGACCCAGGCACCCCGATCTACCAGGCAGAGGTGTGGACCTCAACCGCCTGATCATTCTGTAAAGCAGAACACCTCCGCCAGGGAGGTGTCCTGCTTTTTGGCCAGAGGCATCAGGCCAGGTCGAAGCGATCCAGATTCATCACTTTGTTCCAGGTCGCGACGAAGTCGTTGATGAACTTCTCTTGCGCATCAGCACTGGCATAGACTTCAGCCAGGGCCCGCAGTTGGGCATTGGAGCCGAAGACCAGATCGACACGGGTACCGGTCCATTTGAGGGCGCCCGTTGTGCGGTCACGCCCTTCATACAGATCGTTGTCGGCCGACACAGGCTTCCACTCGGTGCTCATGTCCAGCAGGTTGCGGAAGAAGTCGTTGGTCAAGGTTTCCGGCCGCGTCGTGAAGACGCCATGTGGGCTCTGCCCAACGTTGGTGTTCAACACCCGCAAGCCCCCGACGAGTACCGTCATCTGCGGTGCGGTCAGGTTCAGCAATTGGGCCTTGTCCACCAGCAGCGCTTCTGCCGACACGCTATATCGTCCCTTGAGATAATTGCGAAAGCCATCGGCAATGGGTTCGAGAACGCCGAAGGATTCAACATCCGTCTGCGCCTGCGAGGCATCCATGCGTCCCGGCGTGAACGGCACTGTCAGGCTGTGACCGGCATGCTTCGCGGCTTGTTCGATGGCGGCGGCGCCAGCCAATATGATCAGGTCCGCCAAGGAGATCTTTTTGCCGCCGGACTGCGCGCGGTTGAATTCGTCCTGGAGCCTTTCGAGGGTGTTCAGGACATGCGCCAGTTGCTCCGGTTGATTGGCCTGCCAATCCTTCTGCGGAGCCAGACGCAGGCGTGCACCGTTGGCACCGCCGCGTTTGTCGGAGCCACGGAAGGTGGAAGCCGACGCCCAGGCCGTGGTCACACATTGCGCCACCGACAGTCCCGACGCGAGGATTTTGCTTTTGAGTAATGCGATGTCCTGTTCATCCACCAGGGGGTGATCCAACGTCGGAATCGGGTCTTGCCACAGCAGTTCTTCTGCCGGCATTTCCGGGCCCAGGTAACGGGCAAGTGGCCCCATGTCACGATGGGTCAGCTTGAACCAGGCGCGGGCGAAAGCCTCCGTCAACTGCTCGGGATTATTCAGGAACCGCCGGGCAATCGGCTCATAGATCGGGTCGAAGCGCAGCGCCAGGTCTGAGGTCAGCATGCTTGGGGCATGGCGTTTCGCCGGGTCGTGGGCGTCCGGAACAGTGCCAGCCCCCGCACCATTCCTGGGAGCCCACTGGTGAGCGCCCGCCGGGCTTTTGGTCAGCTCCCATTCGTGGCCGAACAGGTTCTCCAGGTACTGGTTGCTCCACCGGGTGGGGGTCGATGTCCAGGTGACCTCCAGACCACTGCTGATCGCATCGGCACCTTTGCCCGTGCCGAAGCTGTTCCTCCAGCCGAAACCCTGCTCTTCGAGGCCGGCAGCCTCCGGCTCGGGTCCTACATTGGACGCCGGTCCGGCACCGTGGGTCTTGCCAAAGGCATGGCCGCCGGCGATGAGGGCCACGGTTTCTTCGTCATTCATCGCCATGCGCGCGAATGTCTCGCGGATATCCTTGGCTGACGCCACAGGATCGGGCTCGCCTTCGGGGCCTTCCGGGTTCACATAGATCAGGCCCATCTGCACGGCCGCCAGCGGATTCTCCAGCTGGCGACCTTGACCGCCGATGCGATCCTGCTCGCTGCCGTGCAGATCCGCCTGGGCGACGAGCACGCCGTCGCCTGGCGGGCTCCTGCCATAGCGGCTATCGCCGCCCAGCCAGGTGGTCTCGGCCCCCCAGTAGACATCCACCTCCGGCTCCCAGACGTCCTGGCGTCCGCCGGAGAAACCGAAGGTCTTGAAGTTCATCGACTCCAGGGCCACGTTGCCGGTGAGAACGATCAGGTCGGCCCAGGAAATTTTTCGGCCGTATTTCTGCTTGATCGGCCAGATAAGGCGGCGCGCCTTGTCCAGGCTGACGTTGTCCGGCCAGCTGTTGAGTGGGGCAAAGCGTTGTTGTCCGGCACCAGCGCCGCCGCGACCGTCACCGGTGCGGTAGGTGCCGGCGCTATGCCAGGCCATGCGGATGAACAGCGGGCCATAGTGGCCGAAATCCGCCGGCCACCAGTCCTGGGAGTCGGTCATCAGCGCCCGCAAGTCGTTCTTCACGGCCGCCAGGTCCAGGCTCTTGAAGGCTTCGGCGTAGTTGAAGTCCTTGTCCATGGGGTCGGACAAGGAGGAATGCTGGTGGAGAATGCTCAGATTCAACTGATTCGGCCACCAGTCGCGGTTTGACGTACCGCCACCGGCCGCGTGATTGAAGGGGCATTTCGATTCTGTCGACATGGGTTATCAACCTTCGGTCATATTCCGGCACGGCGTAAGGCCAGTCCGTATGAATGGAGTCAATGGCACAGGGGAAAAGAATAGCTGCTCAATCGACGCAGAGACGGATCGCAGGCGTCATGTTTCATTTGAACGACTCAACCTCCGTAGGTGAGCCAAGAGCAGAGGGCGGAGTGACTCGGGAACAGTTGGCCAGCACCTGATGTTCACCACCATCGTCGTGCAACTCCAGTACAGAATCGGCCAGCCGCAGGCCATTCAGGCTGAGGCTGTTGATCCCTGCATCCTGTTGACTGACCTCGATGTGATAAAGCGTCGCGCCGAACCAGTAGTGCAGGGTATAACCGGCCCAATCTGCGGGTAATACGGGCTCGATGCGCAACAGACTGCCGGTGCGTACCAGTCCCAGCAATGACTCGACGATCAGGCGGTACATCCAGCCCGCCGAACCGGTGTACCAGGTCCAGCCACCCCGGCCGGCGTAGGGCGCAGTGCCATAAACATCAGCGGCCATCACATAAGGTTCAACCTTGTAGGTTTCGATCCGGGCGGCACTACGCCGGTTGACCGGATTGATCATGTCCAGCAGTTCCCAGGCTTTTGGGGCATCTCCCAAGCGCGCATAGGCCATGCTCGCCCACACGGCGGCGTGCGTGTATTGGCCACCGTTTTCACGGATCCCGGGGACGTAACCTTTAATGTAGCCAGGGTCGAGCTTCCCCTTGTCGAACGGTGGGTCGAGCAACAGCACCACCCCTATATCCCGTTTGACCAGATGCTGGTCCAGGGCGGCCATCGCCGTGCGTTGTCGTTGATGGCTGGCGGCGCCCGAAAGCACTGACCAGCTTTGCGCGATGGAGTCGATCCGGCACTCGTCATTGCTCGCCGAGCCTAGAACTTGCCCGTCATCGAAATAGGCACGACGGTACCAGGCACCATCCCAGCCCTGACTTTCCAGACTCGTCGCCAGGGCTGCGGCATGCTCCCTGCAACGCAGGGAAAAATCTGCATCCTCATGAACCCGCGCGGTCTCGGCAAATTGCTGCAGCACGTCGTAGCTGAAGAAGCCCAGCCAGACACTTTCGCCCAAGCCCCTGTCACCCACCCGGTTCATCCCGTCATTCCAGTCGCCCGTCCCCATCAAGGGCAGACCGTGAGTTCCCCGTTCGAGGCTATGCTCGATGGCGCGCACACAATGCTGGTAGAGGCTGTCCCTGAGCGCAGAACTGCCTGGCAAGTCGTAATAGGACTCTTCACCGGTGTTCAGCGGCCGCCCCTCGATGTACCCGATACTCTCATCGAGCACGCTCTTGTCACCCGTGACCATGACATAACGGCTGGTCGCCAGCACCAGCCACAGGAAATCGTCGGAGCACGCGGTGCGTACACCGCGATTCTGCGGTGGGTGCCACCAGTGCTGAACATCACCTTCGGGGTATTGATGGGCGGCACAGAGCAACAAGTGCTTACGCGCTGCCGTCGGGTCGGCATGGATCATCGCCATGCTGTCCTGCAACTGGTCGCGAAAGCCGATAGCGCCTCCGGACTGATAGTAACCACTGCGCGCCTGAAAGCGACAGGCGATGACCTGATACATCAGCCAGCCGTTGACCAGTACGTCTATCGCGGGGTCCGGGGTCTGAATCTGAATCACCCTCAAGAGGGTGCGCCAGTGGACACGCACGGCCTCCAGTTCGATCGCGGCCGCCCTGAGACCTCGGTATTTCTGTACGAGCCGGGATGCCGACTTGTCATTTTGTTCGGCACCCAGGCGGAACACCACATCCTGGCTTTCACCGTCAGCCAAGTCCAAAGCCACCTGCATCGCCCCACAGGGGTCAAAACCACCGCCGCAGCGACCAGACAAACGCGCATGTTTCAAGCCGGCAGGGGCACTCAAGAAACCATTGCGGCCGATAAACTCCGAACGGTCGGCGGTGAAGCTGCGCTGGGGAGAGTCGGTGTCAATAAACGCTACGCGACTGGAAAACTCGATCGAATAGGCGTTGCGGGCAAACAAGGCACCGCTGAACGGATCCGTTTCGGTCACCACATGCATGGCTGTTTTACTGCGCAGATCCCCCAGGACCCACTCCACGTAGCAGGTGGCCGATATCCGCCGCGGTCGACCGCTGGTATTACGAATGTTCAAACGCGAGAATTTGATCGGCGCGTGCAGCGCCACATAGACCCACAACTCAGAGTGGATGCCATCTTCCTCGTGTTCGAAAACGCTGTAACCGAAGCCGTGACGCGTGCGGTACAGGCCACTGCCAGGGCAGGGCAACGGAGTCGGCGACCAGAAATGTCCGGTCTCTTCGTCACGCAGGTAGATCGCTTCACCGCTGCTGTCACTGACCGGATCGTTGTTCCAGGGACTCAAACGGTATTCGTGGGCATTTTCACTCCAGGTGTAGGCGCCCCCACTTTCGGAAATCACAGTGCCGAACTGGTCATTAGCCAAAACGTTGGCCCATGGCGCGGGCGTCGGCCGGCCAGGTATCAACGTGATCACATATTCGTTACCGTCGGGGGAGAAACCACCATAAGGCGTACTCAGTATCAACGCCCCGGCGGTCTGTTGCGCAGTCATCGTGGCTGGGCGTTCAGCACGTGGCTGCAGGGGTTCGAGTTGCGGTAGTAGAGGGGGCGCTGCGTGCCGGCGCTGGACCTGCTCGACCAGGGTGCCCTTGTCGTCGTTCAGCACCAGCCGGGCGACCGAGAGCATCAAGGTACGGTCTTCGCTGGACAGCTGTTGAGCCGGTCGCACGAAGATACCGCCCGGACGATCCACCAGGCTCGCTTCACTACCTGAGGTCACCAGGCCCATGATCAGGTCCTGTAATTGCTGGCGGTAACCGACCTGGTCTTCGTTCCAGATCACCAGGTCGACCGACAGGCCTTTCTGCCGCCAATACGCATGTGCCTTGATCAGTTGTTGTACCAGCTCGATGTTGGTCAACTCCGAGATTTGCAGCAGCACAATCGGCAGGTCGCCCGAAATCGCCTGCCCCCATAACCCGGACTGACTGCGGCGATTGGCAATTAACACGCTGGTTTCAGCCCGCAATGAAGGGCTTGCGTAAATGATCGACGCGGCCATTTGTTCGAACAGCCGGGCGTCGGTGAGGGAGGCGTTCAACTGCCGCAACAGCACCTGGCTATGGGTCCAGGCCAGGTCGAATACCCGATCCGCCAAATGCCGGTCACGGTACTTGCTGATCAGCTGTATACAGTGCTCACGGCTGTCGGCCATTCCGGTCACCAGATCGATGGTCGCCGTCTGTCCCGGCTCCAGGGTAATGCGGCAGCGAATCGCAACGATGGGGTCGAGCACCGAGCCGGCACTGTTGGACAGTCGCTGCACATCCGCGCCCATGGCCGCCGGTGCGACCACCGTACGACCTCGACCGATAAAGCGGGCGCGGTCGGTTTCGTAGGAAATCTCATCGATGTGCGCGCCATGGGCTGCCAACAGATGACACATCCAGGGGGTGGCTTCCTCGGCAGATCGAGGTCGACGGGTACACAGAACGGCTTGCAAAGGTTGCAACAGCTCTGTCTGCACGAACAGGTTGCTGAAGGCCGGGTGCATGGCGTCGCTGATAGCCGGAGCCAGCACCACCTCGGCATAACTGGTGAGCTCGATGCAGCGACGTAGCCGGGCTCGGTTGGTGATGTGCAGTCGGCGCAGCTCGATATCGTCCTCTGGGGAAACGACGATTTCAGTGTGGGTGTCGAAGTCCTGCTCACGGACCCTGAACTCGGCCCGGGCATCGGTGAAAATCGCTTCCTGGCTCTCGGTCCGACTCAGCGTCGGCTGATGGGCCGCTGACCAGAAGACGTCGTTCTCGACATTGCGCAAATAACAGAACATCCCCCAGTTGTCACAGGTAACGTCCTCGCGCCAGCGGGTGATCGCCAACTCGTTGCAACGGCTGTAACCGCCACCGCCACTGCTGACCATCACATGATAACGGCCGTTGGACAGCAACTGCACGGCGGGCCGCTTGCGATTGGGGTCGGTGAAGACTCGCAGTTTGGTTTCATGCAGTCGTGCGGCTTCATCGGCTGCTGGCGCAGTGGAGGCATGCAGGTACTGAGCGGCGGTTTTCGGTACGCGCTCTTGAAGGAGCAGGGTAGTGGCCTGGAACTGTGGATCGGACTCGAAGCGGCGTTGCATGGGGCGATCCAGTAACACACTGGTCAAGGCCAGCAGGCTCATGCCTTGATGGTGCGCCATGAACGATTGAACGATCGCAAAACCCTTTCCTCGCGGCAGGCGCGCCTCGGTGAAGTCGACGGCCTCATGCAGGCCAAAGCGCCCGGCCAGGCCCAGTTCGGCGAGCCGTTCCAGGTTCCGGCAGGCAGCACCGGGGTCGACCATCAGCGCCAGTACCGTCGCATAAGGTGCGATCACCGTGTCTTCACCCAGGCCGCGCTTGAGGCCCAGCCCCGGTACACCGAAGGCCCGATATTGGTAATTGAAGTGGCCGTCGAGGGTGTTGTAGCCCGATTCGGAGATGCCCCAGGGAATGCCTAGCTGATGACCGTATTCAATCTGCAGGGCAACCGCCGCGCGGCAGGTCTGGTCGAGCAGGGCCCCCTCATAATTGGGCATCACGAGCAGGGGCATCAAGTACTCGAACATCGATCCGGACCAGGACAAAAGCACTGGCGTGCCACCGTTGCTGGTCAGCAGGCGACCAAGGGTAAACCAGCCTTCCTGGGGAATCTGCCCCTGGGCGATCGCCAGGAATGTGGTCAGGCGCACTTCAGAAGCCAGCAAATCGTAGTAGCCGGCGTCGAGTTTGCGTTCGTCGGCGTTGTAGCCGATGACGAAGAGATCGCGATGCTTGTCGTAGAGGAAGCTGAAGTCCATGTCCGCCAGATGCGCGACGCTGTCGGCCAGTCGCGTCAGAGTGGCGATACGTTCTACAGCAAGAACACGCACCGCCATGACCCGGGCTTGGTGCTCAGGTAACCACTGCGTAACGTCGAGTTGCGCGAGCTGGCGCAGGCGGGTCTGCGTGAAAGGCGCATTCTGCGCCGTATCGGGAAGCTCGAAACGCCGGATTTCAGTGAGCAGGTCGATGCACTGAGCCTGCGTGCTCTCATACCAGAACTCGCAGTCATCCGTCGTCACTGAACGCGGGGTAGCCACCACCTGAATGGTCTGTTCAAGCGTCTCCAGCAGGAGGCTGCGTAGCTGATCTGGCTGGGCTATCGCCCGGGCCATGGCCAGCAAGGAATCTTCCCTCAGGATATTGACCGAGGGGTCATCGAGCCCTGCCGCGATGAGTGTGTCTTGCAGTACCCCCAGAGTATCGTTCAGCCCGTCGAACAAGCGCTCATGGAACACCGGGACATCGGCCAGCGCCAACAGCCCTGGGCGTAAGGTGAGCAGCAGGGCCGCCAGGTTGCCGCTATCGACGGTCGAGACGTACAACGCCGGCAACGGCTTTAGCGTCTGGGTGTCGTACCAGTTATAGAAGTGCCGCTGATAACGATCCAGTCCCATCATGGTGGTCAGTGACTGATCCAGCCGCTCCAGCAGCCGGGTGCTGCTCAGATAGCCGAAGTCATGAGCGGCCAGGTGGGAGAGCAGTGCCATGCCCATGTTCGTCGGTGAAGTACGATGGGCAATGATAAAGCGCGGCGCTTCCTGAACGTTGTCCGGCGGGAGCCAATGGTCGGCCGGGCCAACATACTGATCGAAGAACGCCCAGGTTCTGCGGGCCAGCGCTCGCAGGAACCGTAACTCCTGGAGCGAGGGCTGGAACTGCGCACGGGACGAAGAGCGGCTGATCCACCAGGCCACGGCTGGGGCCACCAGCCATGACAGGATAAATGGCGAAGCCAGAGCAAGGACTTCCGGTGTTGCCAGCAACAGCGCCGATACCCCGATAGCGAGCACGGGAGCAATCCACATTTCCCGATACAGGTCCTGCAAGCTGTGATGAGGGTTACGCTCGACCTCGCGAGACGGTTGCCATTGCAATAGCCTGCGCTGGCTCACCAGCATGCGCCACAAGGTGCGTGCCACGGCATCCAGACTGTAGAGGGCTTCGAATGGCAGCCAGATCAGGGGCAGCATCGCTCGAGCCAGATGCTGGCCGCAGAGCCTTACGGCGGCGACCAGATGCTGTTCAACCGGCACGTCAGTGGTTTTGTGCATCAATTCCTGCACCGCGCTCGACAGCGGCTGAATCAGGACCAGCATCAGTACCGCCAGCGTCCAGGACAACGATTGTGTCGATCCCAGCCAGCCCCAGAGCAGAAGAGCCAGTAATGCTGCAGGCTCCAGACTGCGTCGCAGGTTGTCAAAAATTTTCCAGCGGGCCACCGCACACAGGCGGTTACGCACATGTCCCCCCGAGGCTTTGGGGGTCCAGGGCATCAACCAGGGCAGCAGTTGCCAGTCCCCACGAATCCAGCGATGTCGACGTTTGACATCCGCGGTATAGCGGGCAGGGTATTCCTCGAACAACTGCACATCACTCAGCAGTCCCGACCGGGCATAACACCCCTCGATCAGGTCATGGCTGAGGATATGGTTTTCCGGGAAGCAGTCTTGCAGCGCCTGTTCGAAGGCATCGACGGCATAAATGCCTTTACCGATGAAAGAACCGTGCAGGAAAAGATCCTGATAGACATCCGACACCGCACGGGTATAAGGATCGACCCCCGCTTCGCTGCCGAACAGGCGGGCATAGGCTGAGCGGGCGGTGCTCGGCAAACTGATGCCCACCCGGGGTTGTAGAATCGCATAACCACCGTGAATGCGCCCATCGTGAGGGTCGAACTGCGGATGGTTCAACGGATGCTCCATCGCACCGACGCATTGGCGGGCAACATCACGGGGGAGTTGGGTATCCGTATCGAGGGTGATCACGTAGCGCACCGGGTAAAGGGCCTGGATATTCCCGACGATCAGCGAAAACCGATCCAGCCCCTGTCCGCGCAGCAGCGCATTGAGCTCAGCGAGTTTGCCGCGCTTGCGCTCATATCCCATCCAGATTTGATCGACCTGGTTCCAGCGCCTGGGTCGGTGCAACAGAAAGAATCTGTCTGCATGGGGTTCCGGGTATTTGCGGTTCAGCGCGCCGATCAATCCCTGGGCCTGGGCGAGAAGGGCATCGTCCTGCGGCGTGGTCTCAGTCGCGCAATCCATGAAGTCCGTCAGCAAGGCAAAATGCAGATGGGCGTCGCGATTCGCCAGAAAACGCACTTCCAGGCTATCAGCCAGTTCTTCAATGTCGGCTGCGTTGGCCATCAGGGTGGGAATGACCACCAAGGTGCGGGCCTCTGCTGGAATACCTGTGCTGTAGTCCAGTCGAGGCAACACGTTGGGGCGCAATGTCATTGTCACCAGCCCGTTGACCAGTCCGATTGCCAGTCGGCTGCAGATCAGCAAAACGGGAAGGGAGAGCAATGCCACCGAATAGTCGGGTAGTTCGTCGCGATAGAGTTCGCCAACAAATGGCCAGGCCAGAAGTGCTGTGATCCCGATGACCGGACCGAGAAAAAAGGTCAGGGGGGCTCCGAGCAGCCATCGCTGACAGCGCTCGCCCAAGGGCATGCGAGCATCGATTCGCTGCTCCAGCACCTTGAGCCCCGGCCCCACGAGGTAGTAACCCACATGCCCGGCCCTGTCATCCTGAAGCGGCGGTAGAACGCGGGTGTTGGCCAGGGTGATCGCGGTGTGTGCGATGCTTTCTTCCGTGTGGTCGGCCCTTTTGGCCAGACGCTCGATCACATGCCGGTATTGATCACGGGTCGAGAAATCCATTCGGGGGTAGACGCCGCAAGGGTCGGTGAGCAGTTGTTGTTCGACATGGCTCAGGCTCTCGACGAACGCTTTCCAGTCGGTTGCGGACAGCAGCCGCAAGCTGGCGATGCTATTGCTGATCGACACCTGGTCTGCTGCTTGCTTCTGGGCGTCGATCTGTACCTGGCGTTCAATATTCAATCCCGATTCGCCGAGCATCTGCTCAACCCAGGCCAATGGCAGGATAAGCGCGGCATTCTGCCCTTGGAGTCGACGTGCCAGTTCGGCCACGAAGGGGGAGGTCATGGGCGGCTCGGAGCGGGCCATGTCTGCCACCGTCAGCACGACACTTTTAGCATCGCGCTCAGCGATTTCAATCAGATGATCGGCCCAGTCGTTGGCCAGGTTGCGATCCACCCAGTTGGACATCACCCGTGACGCCACCCGCCGCAGATTCTCGATCAGCGCCAGGCGTAGCATGATCGGGATTGCCCAGAGCTCACCGAGGGTCAGGGGCGTCACCTTCTGATAACACCCGACAAACCGACTCAGGCTCTCGGCATCGACGCGCCCGTCCCCGTGGGCGATGGTTTCCAGCGCGATGTCGTACACCCTCGGCAGCCCCGCCGATGGCCCATCGGCCAGGCTCGGTAATTCACGGGCGTAACCGCGCGGCAGGTGAGTTTTGGTGGTGCGGATCTGCTCTTCCACCAAGTAGTAATTGTCCAGCAGCCATTCAGCCGCCGGCGTTGCTCTACGGGTGGAGATGGGCGCCGTTGTAAGGGCTCGACAAGTGCTGGCCAGTGTCGCTTCGTTGTCGGCCAGTCGCGCGAGCAAGGCTTCTTTCGATGAACGAAGGTTCAGATGGTGCTGTCGGGCGAGCTGGGCCCCGTGACTGGCCATCTGCTCGGCGCTGAACAACTCCGAACGCAACATGGGTTCGTAGGAGAAGGTGCGGCGAGACTCTATCCAGCGTTGAAACTGAAGGGCAGGGTATCTCCAGCGCCGAAGCAATCGTAAGGTCCAATGGTTATCCATGGTTTCCTTGGCATACATGCCTTGGACAAGTGATGATGAACCAAGGACGAACACCGCCAGCCGTGGGCTTGGGCGTAATCTGGGAGTGTCGTTCCTGGCCTGGGTTGATGTCTGTGCGTCAGCGAACATAGATACGTCAGCCAACCACAGGGAGAGCTAGGATCTATAGGGTCTGCTCACATCGGAGGCAGGCTTGGCAGAAGTCTGAGAATTGGCTGCAAGCGCAATACGAGCCAGTGCAGGAATGGATCTGGAATGAGTGCGGGTCATGATCGAAGCACGGTGATTTTCCACGGTACGCTGACTGATTCCGAGTTCTACCGCGATGTTTTTACTCGGATGGCCCGCCAGTACCATGTCCATGATCTGTCGCTGCCGGAGGGTCAGGTTGCCGATGCAATGAGTGGCCTCCTGAGTCCAGGCCAGCTTTTTATTCGCGTCACGTGAGTGCTCCAAGGCTCGCGCCACGCTTTGAAGCACCTCGCCAAGACCAAATGGCTTTTCAATAAAGTCCGACGCGCCGGCCTTCATGGCATCGACGGCGACGGCAACATCGCTGCTACCGCTGATCATGACGACGGGCAAGTCCTCAGCATTGCGTCTCAATCGATGCAGGAGCTCAAGACCTGTCATTCCCGGCAGATGAGCATTCATCAGCAAACAAGCCCTTGGGCCTGGTGAGTAGCCCTCGAGAAAGGCCTCGCATGAGGCATAGTCCTGGACCCGATAGTCGCTGGACTCAAGTACGCCTCGGATCGTATCGCGAAACAGATCGTCGTCGTCGACGACCCAGATAACCGGCGTGCTTTCGTCACTGGGCTCGACGGCATCGAGCGGCTCATCCTCGACAACAGCCCTGCGCAGTTGCGCAAGCAGGGAGGCAATGACGAACGTGATCTCCTTGAGCTTTGCGGGCTTATTGAGCTGGATACAGTGCTCAAACGCCACATCGCGTGAAGTCTGTCGTGAAATATCACCCGTCAGGACAATGGCCGGCATGTTGCGACGAAGCTTTTTGCGCAACTGGGAAATCATTTGCAAGCCATTGATCGGTCCAGGCAGATTGAAGTCCGCCAGTATCAGATCGGGCTGTACGCCGCCATGGGTAATGCTCTCAAAGGCTTTAACCCCATCACTTGCCGTTGCCACCTGATAGCCTGCGGATTTGAGCAGGTCCGCCAGCAACTCCAGCAGTTCGGCGTCATCTTCGACAATCAGGATCATTCCTCGGTGGGGAACGCTGTTATTCTGCTCTGATGCAACTCCTTGAGCGATTCCTCTCGGCGCCGCGCTTTCACGGGACAAGGCGACATCAATGGAGAATGTCGAGCCCTTTGCAACATTCGATTGCACCCGTAGTTGGTGCCCCAACAAGGCGCATAAGCGTTTAACGATAAGCAAACCTGAACCGTTCTCAAAGCCGGTATTGTCGATAGGCGCGTGACTCTCCAAAAGCAACGCCTGCTCCAATGGCTCAATGCCTATGCCGGTATCCCAGACCTCAATGCTGAGCCATCCGCCATGGCGGCGACAGCCCAGAAGCACTCGACCTTCATGGGTGTACTTCAGTGCGTTGGAGAGCACATTGCGCAACATTTGCTCCAACAGGCGCGGATCGCTTTCCACCGAAAGATGACAGGGCACGAACTTCAGCTTCAAGCCTTTGGCGCAGGCCTTGTAGCTGAACTCATCGACGAGTCGATCCAGCAGGTCACTGAGTCGAAAACTGACGGGATTTGCCAATACGGTGCCGGTTTCAATGTGGTTGATGTCCAGAAGAGCATTCAACATTCCCGACATGGCGCCCACGGTTTCGCCAATCCTGACCGTTAGTTTGCGGGGTTGCTCATCCTTGAGAATCCCCAGCAACAATCCTTGCAATAATTTGAGTGTCTGTAGTGGCTGGCGCAGATCATGACTGGCGGCGGCGAGAAAGCGTGAGCGGGTAGCGCTGGCCTTTTCCGCTTTCTGCGTGGCTTGCTCAAGCGCCTGAGTGACCTGCTTTTTGTCGCTGATATCGGTAAAGGTGATGACCACACCGTCAACCAAGCCATCTTGTGTCTTATAGGGCGAAATCCGACGGGTAAAGCTTACCCCGCGGCACGACTCGACTTCTCGCTCCAGAACCGTCATCTCGCGCAAGACGGTCCTGGCATCGTCCAGGAGGTTGGCATCAGTGGCGAGCGGACACAGGTCAGCCAACGGTCGCCCGATGTCCCCGGCAAGGATGCTGAACAATGACTGGCTGGCGGGTGTGAACAGGCGAATATTCAGATTGGCGTCCAACAGGATGGTCGCGATGTCCAGGCTGTACAGCACGTTCAGAGAAACCCACGAGGCCGCCCGTTGTTGCTCGAGCGAGGCACGAAGCTGAACGTTCATCGCGATCAACTCGTCGTTCAGCGAGCGCATCCGGTCAAGGGATTCAGACGATTCGTGAGAGGCCGATCGCTCTTCTGAGACCAGCATTGCAGCGCCGGCTGAAGGAGATGATGTAATCACCTTGGGCTTGGCCGTTCCAACGTTGAGTGGAAGGCGAACAGGCATTGTGACTTTCCGCAGCAATGCATTCCAAAGGAACGCGTCTTTGGATCCTACACCCCTTTGGTGGCGACGCAATGTCCACTGTTGCAGAGCCGCGAGGGTCAACGAGTTTGTCAGTCGTATCCACAGCGGACCGGCTGGACCTTGACCCGCTTTTGCTGAGCCGCAAGTCTTTCCGTACCGATGGAGGTCGCCACGGGTCTCCGACAAGCGGTCGTTTTTGGATATCTCGCTTGCAAAATCTGCCTAGGTAGTTTCCGAGGCTACTCATAAGCAGGCAAGACGCCTAACTTGATTTACCTCGCAGGCGCGGGCTCTCGACGCCCCTGGCGGTATCCGGCCTGCGATCATTTTCAGTTCGATCTGAAAGAGTGGTAAAGCATGAATACATCGAATTGCGAACCCGTTCGGACGAGTCACGAGACTGCCTTGCTGACGGTCCAACAGATGGCGGAGGCTGATCGGCTATCGGTCGCTGCCGGAGTGTCGTTTTTTGAGTTGATGGGGAATGCCGGTGCAGCAGTGGCGCGCGAAATCGAACGCCGCTGGACACCAAGGCCGGTAGTGGTGTTGTGCGGGCCGGGCAACAACGGTGGCGACGGGTTTGTCACTGCGCACGTGTTGGCGGAGGCCGGCTGGCCGGTAAGGGTGGCGATGCTGGGGAGTCGATTCGGCCTGAAGGACGAAGCCAGGCAACATGCACAGCGTTGGGGTGGGGAAGTCGAAGCCTTGACCCCCTTGGTGCTCGGAGGCGCCGAACTGATCGTTGATGCTTTGTTCGGTGCCGGTCTCAGTCGCCCACTGGAAGGCCAGGCGCTGGAAACGCTTGCCGTCGCCAGTCTTGGTACGGTGCCCATTATCGCAATCGATACCCCCAGCGGGGTGATGGGCGATACCGGCGAAGTGCTGGGGGCAGTACCGGCCGTGCTGACCGTGACTTTTTTCCGCAAGAAACAGGGCCACCTGCTGTTACCGGGGCGGGACCTTTGTGGCGAAGTCATCGTGGTCGATATCGGCACCCCCAAGGCGGTGCTTGATGTCATCGCCCCCCGGACTTTTGAGAATCACCCCGGGTTGTGGTTGGCCGACCTGCCGCGGGCCAGGGCTGATACCGATAAACACAGTCGGGGCCATGCATTGATATTTGGCGGTTATCCAATGACCGGCGCGGCCCGAATGGCCGCCAGGGGGGCAGCAAGAGCCGGGGCCGGGCTCACCACCATCGTGGTGCCTGAAATAGCCTTGTCCGTTTATGCCTCCGCGCTGAACAGCATCATGGTGCGCCCATGGGCGACGCCGGAAGACTTTGGTCATTTGCTCAATGGCAGTCGTTTTTCCGCCTGGTTGATCGGACCCGGTGCCAGCGTTGACAAGGAGACCTTCGGGCACGTATTGGCCATGCTCGCCACCAGACGCCCGACAGTGATCGACGCCGGTGCACTCACGGTCTTCCAGGATGACCCGGGCGCACTTGATCGAGCGATCAACGGTCCCTGTGTGTTGACGCCCCATGAGGGCGAATTCCGCCGGATATTCGATCCCGCTGGCGACAAACTGACCCGCACCCGGGCCGGAGCCCGGCGGAGCGGGGCTGTGGTGGTCCTCAAGGGCAGTGACACGATCATCGCAGCCCCCGATGGCAGGGCAATCATCAATGCCAATGCCCCCTCAACCTTGGCCACCGCGGGCGCGGGCGATGTCTTGAGCGGAATTATTCTGGGCTTGCTCGCCCAGGGAGTGCCGGCCTTTGCCAGCGCCGCAGCGGGTGTCTGGCTGCATGGCGCGGCGGCGGCCGAATTCGGCCCCGGATTGCTGGCCGAAGATCTGCCGGATCTGCTGCCGGCTGTTTTTCGTCAGTTGTACAACTGAGAGCCAATCCTTCAGGAGAATACGATGCGCCAGGTACTGACCCCCCAACAGTTGCTTGATATGGATGCTTATTGGCGGGCGGCTAACTACCTGTCAGTCGGGCAGATTTACCTGCAAGACAATCCCCTGCTTGAAATACCCTTGCAACTCAAACACATCAAACCTCGCTTGCTCGGGCATTGGGGCACCACACCAGGGTTGAATTTACTCTATGTGCACCTCAATCGCCTGATCAAGGCCCATGACCTCAACATGATTTTCATTGCCGGGCCTGGTCATGGCGGCCCGGGTGTCGTGGCGCAAACATATCTCGAAGGCTCGTATACCGAGCGTTATCCAGCGATCGAGCGTGATCGTAACGGGCTGCGCCGGTTGTTCCGTCAGTTCTCCTGGCCCAATGGGATCTCCAGCCATGTCTCGGCGCACGTCCCAGGATCCATCCATGAAGGGGGAGAGCTGGGATACTCCCTGGCGCATGCCTTCGGGGCGGCCTTCGACAATCCGCAGTTGATTGTTGCCTGTGTGATTGGTGATGGTGAAGCCGAGACAGGGGCGCTGGCAACCAGCTGGCACTCCAACAAGTTTCTTAACCCGATCCGCGACGGAGCCGTGCTGCCAATTCTTCATCTAAACGGTTTCAAGATTGCCAACCCGAGTGTGTTGGCACGTATTCCTCAGGATGAATTGATCGCGCTCATGCGTGGCTACGGCTACGAGCCTTATCTCGTCGAAGGCGATGACCCCATGCGGGTTCATCAAGCACTTGCCGCCACACTCGATACCGTCATGGAGAGCATTCGCGAGATCCAGGCGACTGCCCGCCAGGCCCCCAAAAGTGCGATCCCCCAACGACCGACCTGGCCGATGATCATCCTGCGCACCCCCAAAGGCTGGACCGGGCCCAAGTTCGTTGACGGGCAGCCGGTTGAAGGTACCTGGCGTGCGCACCAGGTGCCGATTGCCGACTTCAGCAAGCCTGAACATCTGGCGCAGCTTGAGTCCTGGATGCGCAGCTATAGGCCGCAGGAACTGTTCGACAGTAACGGCCAGCTGCAGGTGGCGCTGGCCGAACTGGCCCCGACCGGCCATCAGCGAATGGGTTCCAATCCTCACGCCAACGGGGGAGAGCTGCTGCGGCCCTTGTTGCTGCCGCACTTCCACGATTATGCCGTGCCCATGACCAGGCCCGGGGAGGTCCGGGCTGAAGCCACTCGCGTGCTGGGAAACTATTTGCGCGATGTCATGCAACGCAATCTGGAATCGGCAAACTTCCGGCTGTTCGGACCTGACGAGACCGCATCGAATCGGCTGGACGCGGTGTATCAGGTGACAGGAAAAGCCTGGATGGCGGCGATTGAAGAGGTCGATATCAATCTCGACGCCGATGGCAGAGTGATGGAGATCCTTAGCGAACACCTATGCCAAGGATGGTTGGAGGGCTATTTGCTGACCGGGCGCCATGGCCTGTTTTCCTGTTATGAGGCGTTCATCCACATCATAGACTCGATGTTCAACCAATATGCGAAATGGCTCAAGGAATCGAAAGCGATCCCCTGGCGCGAGCCAATCGCGTCCCTCAACTACCTTCTGACTTCACACACCTGGCGCCAGGACCACAATGGCTTTTCGCATCAGGACCCCGGATTCATTGATCACGTCGCCAACAAGAAAGCCGGCACGGTGCGTATCTACCTGCCACCGGATGCCAATTGCCTACTGTCGGTCTCCGATCACTGTTTGCGCAGTCATGATTACATCAACCTGATCATTGCCGGTAAACAACCGGAGTGGCAATGGCTGGACATGCCCTCGGCGGTTCGACATTGCGCGATCGGGGCGGGGATATGGGGCTGGGCGGGGAATGAGGACGCAGGCGGTCCTGATGTGGTCATGGCCTGTGCGGGGGACGTACCGACCCTCGAGACGCTGGCCAGCGTCACACTGTTACGCGAGTACATTCCCGATATACGAATCCGGGTGGTCAACGTGGTCGACCTGATGGTCCTGCAACCCCGTTCCGAGCATCCCCATGGCCTGCAGGATGATGATTTCGCCGAACTGTTTACCACCGACAGACCGGTGATATTCGCCTTTCACGGGTACCCCGCGCTGATCCACAAATTGACGTACCAGCGGATCAATCATGACAACTTCCATGTGCGCGGTTTCCGTGACGAGGGCACCACGACCACGCCGTTCGACATGGTGGTGCTCAACAATCTCGACCGCTATCAGTTGGCTCTGGACGCTATTGAACGCATCCCGCGCCTGCGCAATGAAGTTGGCCCTGCGCGAGAGCGTTACTGGACGATGATCGAGCGGCACAAACGTTACATCAGTGAGCATGGTGAAGATCTACCGCATGTGCGGGACTGGCAATGGACAGTCTGAAGCGGCTGAGCGCCGCACGGAACGGCCAGCCAGGACCTGAACGGGAGCGGCTGATTCTGGCGTTGAACAGCGGTTCGTCGTCGCTCAAGTTCGGCGTTTATCGAGTCACGGCGGGGCAAGTCCAGAGACTGATTGACGGTGAGGCCCAGGGGCTCGAGACCCAGGCAGGGCGTTTCGATGCGATCGACGCAGAGCATCGAACGTTAGCCGGGCTGGCCATGCCCATGATCACCACGAAGCAAGCGCTGCATGAGATTGAGCGCTTGCTGGAACAGACGCGGTTTGGGGGGCTTGACGGCATCGGGCATCGCGTCGTTCACGGCGGCCCCGTGTTACGTCAGCCCTGTGTTGTCGACCAGCAGGTGCTTGAGCAGTTGCAACAGGTGGCAGCCTTCGCCCCCTTGCACACACCGGCGGCGCTGTCTGTCATTCATGAAACAGCGGGGCATTTCCCCGGTGTGCTGCAAGTGGTGTGTTTTGATACGGGCTTTCATGCACAAATGCCTGCGATCGCCCATGTACTGGCGTTGCCTGAAGAGCTTCGCGCACAAGGGATCCAGCGTTATGGCTTTCACGGGCTGTCTTGCCAGTCGATTGTCAGGCGTCTGGCGCGTGATCTGCCCGAGCGCCTGATCATTGCCCACCTGGGTAACGGGGCAAGCATTACCGCAGTACGTGCTGGCCAGTCAGTAGACACCAGCATGGGCCTGACACCCAGCGGCGGGATGATCATGAGCACCCGCAGTGGTGATTTGGATCCCGGGGTTCTGATCTACCTGATACGCCAGAAAGGGCTTGATGTGGCAGCCGTCGAGGACTTGGTCAATCGCCGAGCCGGTTTGCTTGGCATCTCCGGACTCAGCGGTGACATGCGCACACTAAAGAGCGCGCGCCCGACCCAGTCTGACGCACGACTGGCGATCGAGATGTTCTGCTACTGCGCCTATAAACAGATCGCCGCGATGATGGCGGTCCTCGGAGGTATCGACACGCTGGTATTTACAGGCGGAATCGGCGAAAACGATTCAGAGGTCCGCGCGCAGATTTGCGCAGGGCTGGCCTGGACCGGCCTGGTTCTGGGCTGCGCGCAAAACGAGTCGGCCAGTGAACTGATCAGCACCTGCGAGTCGAGCTGCACGGTGCGAGTTCTTGCCTCCCAGGAGGACGATGAAATAGCCCTTGCTACCTGGCAACTCATTCCCTGATGGGCAGTTGGCGATCATCAGTGAGTATTTATGCTCATGACTTTTTTGTCTGCAAAGGCGAAGCCATCTTTCCTGATGGATATTTTCTCTCTTTAACGAACACCCCATGAGTATATTCCGATACTACCTTGGACTCTTTGCCGCAACTATGATGAGGACGTTGAACTTGTCTTGATACTATGCAACAGGGTGGCGCGTGAAAAACATTGCCAACTTTTCGAACATTGGCGTCATCGTTTCAGTACGTGGCAGCGTGGTCGATGTTCACTTCAAGTCCCGGCTTCCGCCCATACACTCCTTATTGCACACGGGGAGTGATGGCAAGGTTCTCATTGAAGTCTTTGCCCAGCTCGACGCGCAATCTGTGCGCGGCATTGCCTTGACTCCAACCCAGGGGCTTGCCCGTGGGATGCAGGTTGCGGACAGTGGTGGGCCGCTATTGGCGCCCATCGGCAAGGCCATCCTGTCACGGATGTTCGACGTCTTCGGCAATGCCATCGACCGCTTGCCTGCGCCAGAGGTCAGTTGGCGCAGCGTGCATCATTCGCCGCCGGCACTGGAGCACCGTACGACCCAATCCGAAGTTTTCGAGACGGGTGTCAAGGTCATTGACGTTCTCATGCCCCTGGAGCGTGGCGGTAAAGCGGGTTTGTTCGGTGGTGCCGGGGTGGGCAAGACCGTGCTGCTGACCGAGATGATCCACAACATGGTTGGCCAGCATGAGGGGGTCAGCATTTTCTGCGGTATTGGCGAGCGATGTCGCGAGGGCGAAGAACTCTATCGTGACATGAAGGCAGCCGGCGTACTCGACAACATGGTGATGGTATTCGGCCAGATGAACGAGCCTCCGGGGGCTCGCTTCCGAGTGGGTCACGCGGCGCTGACCATGGCCGAATATTTCCGTGACGAGGAACATCGTGACGTACTGCTGCTGGTGGATAACATCTTCCGCTTCATTCAGGCCGGTATGGAGATTTCCGGGTTGATGGGGCAGATGCCGGCCCGCCTGGGTTATCAGCCGACCCTGGGCACCGAGCTGGCACAACTGGAAGACCGCATCGCCAATACGGATAGCGGCGCCATTACTTCGATTCAGGCGGTTTATGTGCCGGCAGACGATTTCACCGATCCGGCAGCGATGCACACGTTCTCGCACCTTTCGGCTTCCATCGTGCTCTCTCGCAAGCGGGCCAGCGAAGGGCTCTTTCCGGCCATCGACCCACTGCAGTCAAACTCGAAAATGGCAACGCCCGGCGTCATCGGAATTCGACATTACACATTGGCCCAGGAAGTTCGTCACACCCTTGCCCAGTATGCCGATCTCAAGGACATCATCGCCATGCTCGGTCTGGAGCAGTTGTCCAGCGAAGACCGCAAAGTGGTGGGGCGTGCCCGGCGACTGGAGCGCTTTCTCACCCAGCCGTTTTTCACCACGGAACAATTTACGGGTATGAAGGGCAAGCTCGTCAGCCTCAAGGACGCCCTTGACGGCTGTGAGCGCATCCTGCAAGACGAGTTCAAGGACGTGCCGGAGTCGGCGTTGTACATGATTGGCAACATCAACGAGGTCACGGACAAGAAAGCGCCGGAGGGGAAAAATGCCGTCAACCAGCATGCATCTTAAAATTCTCCTGCCATTCAAGGTCTTCGCCGAGAAGCTGGATGTGTTGCGCATCGTTGCCGAATCAAGCGGGGGGGCGTTTGGCCTGCTGCCTAACCGACTTGACTGTGCCGCCGCCCTGGTGCCGGGCATCCTGACTTACGAAACGGTGAGTGGAGGCGAGGTCTGCCTGGCGATTGATGAAGGCGTACTGGTTAAAACCGGTCGTGAAGTGCTGATTTCTGTTCGTGATGCCATTGGCGATAGGGAGCTTGGAGAGCTCCACAAGGTGATCGAACAAGAGTTCCTGAGCCGGCACGAGCAAGAGAAAAGCGTTCGTTCGGCGCTCGCCAAACTGGAAAGCGGCTTCATCCGTCGTTTTGCGGCCCTGCATCATGGGTGAGGAAGACAAAAAACCGGCTCCCGGCGAGAACGATTTCAGTCGGCAAGTCGGCATCAAGGCTGCACGCAAAATCAAGGCTCAACGCCGGGTAACGCGTACGGTCTGGTCAGGGTTCGGCATGATGGGATTGATCGGTTGGTCGGTGGCGATTCCGACCCTGCTCGGTGCGGCATTGGGCCTGTGGCTGGATGACCGCCATCCGGGCGGACGCTCATGGACGTTGGCACTCATGGCCGCCGGTTTGGTGCTGGGCTGTTTTAACGCCTGGCACTGGGTGACCAAAGAGGAGCAGGAAATACATGAACAGGAGGCGGACGATGATGAATGATCTGGGGCTCCTGGTGCCGCTGCTGGCAGGCCTGCTGCTGGGCATCCTGTTCTTTGGCGGCCTGTGGTGGACTGTTCAACGGGCGATGTCGTCGAAGTGGGCAGGGTTGTGGTTTTTCGCCAGCCTGCTGTTGCGCACGGCAATCGTACTGGTCGGTTTCTATCTGGCCTGCGGCGAAGCGTGGCAGCGCTGGCTGGCGGCATTGCTTGGCTTTGCCGTGGCACGCCTGCTCATAACGCGGATGTCCCGCCCGGCTGTCACGGCGCTGGAGGGGGATCATGCACCTTAGCCCTGACGACATTGTCTTGTGGCAATACGGCTTGTTCAAGATCAACGCCACCATCGCCTTCACCTGGGGGCTGATGCTCGTGCTGACGCTGGGCTCCCATCTGGTCACGCGTCGTCTATCCAAAGACCTGGAGCGCAGCCGCTGGCAGAACCTCCTGGAAATGGTTGTGACTGGCATCGTCACGCAGATTGGCGAGGTGGGCCTGGTGCAGCCGCGTCAGTATCTGGGCTTTCTTGGCACCCTGTTCCTTTTCGTGGGAACGGCCAGCCTGTTCACCATTGTTCCCGGCTATGAGCCGCCGACCGGTTCCTTGTCGACCACAACGGCGCTGGCTGTTTGTGTCTTCATTGCCGTGCCGTTGTTCGGTATCGCTGAATGCGGACTGCGTGAATACCTGAACGCCTACCTCAAGCCAACGATCGTCATGTTGCCCTTCAATATCGTCAGCGAATTGTCGCGCACGCTGGCGCTGGCTGCGCGCCTGTTCGGCAACATGATGAGTGGCACGATGATTCTGGCGATCTTGCTGACCATTACGCCCTTTCTCTTTCCCATCCTCATGAGTGCGTTGGGGCTGTTGACCGGCATGGTGCAGGCCTACATTTTCAGCATCCTGGCCGCGGTCTACATCGCCGCAGCGACGCGATCGCGCAAGTCGCCCGGAAAGCCCGAACCCACTTCAACCAATGCCCCCCGGAAGGTGTGACCATGGACAGCATGACAATTATTGCGGTGGCTTCGATCATTACCTCTGGCCTTACCATTGCCATCGGCAGTATCGGCCCGGCGCTCGGAGAAGGGCGCGCAGTCGCCACCGCGCTCAGCGCCCTGGCCCAACAGCCCGACGCATCGGCAACCATTACCCGGACCCTGTTTGTCGGCTTGGCCATGGTCGAGTCGGTGGCCATATATTGCTTCGTGGTATCGATGATTCTGATTTTTGCCAACCCATTCTGGAGCCACGCCATCGCCCAGGTCGCTGGAAAGTAGATCATGCTTATCGACTGGTTCACTGTCGGCGCGCAGATCCTCAACTTCCTGATACTGGTGTGGTTGCTCAAGCGTTTTCTCTATCGTCCGATACTCGATGCCGTTGACGCCCGCGAACAGCGTATAGCCAAGGAACTGGCTGACGCCGACGCCGAAAAAGTCGGGGCAGGGCAGGAGCGTGAGGAATTTCAGCGCAAGAACGCCGCTTTCGACAAGGAGCGGGCAGCGTTGCTCAGTCAGGCAACGGAAGCGGCGAACACCGAGCGCCAGCGCCTGCTCGATGCCGCACATCAGGAAACCACCGACCTGAGCACCCGGCAGCGGGAGAGCCTGCGCAATGAAGCGCAAGAACTGCATCAGGAAATTTTCCGCCGCACACGACAGGAAGTCTTTGCCGTTGCCCGCAAGGCGTTGAGCGATCTGGCCGGCGCGACACTGGAAGAGCGAATGGTCGCTACTTTTATCGAGCGACTGCAGGCCCTGGGTACCGACGCGAAGCAAGCGCTGAGCAGCACACTGCTGGACAACAAAGGACTGCCGATTGTCGTTCGTACCGCCTGTGATCTATCCGTAGCGCAGCAGTCCGCTATCGAAGCGCAACTCCAGGTACTACTGGGGGCCGACGTTCCTGTGCGTTTCGAAACCGCTGAGCAATTGATCTGCGGTATCGAACTGTGTACCGAGGGACATAAGGTGGCCTGGAGTATCACGCACCATCTGACGGAGATGGAAAACGCTCTCGACGACCTGTTCGATGTGAAGACATCGGCGAACCCCGCCCTCGGGAAGGACGACGCAGATGCCCATTGAGCGGCTGGAGACGGTTCTGGATCAGACCTTTAGCCGCATACGTGAAGCGACAGAGGCATTTGTGCCGCAGTTGGAACCTCGAGAGGTCGGACGGATTCTTAGCGTCGCGCCTGGTATCGCCAAGGTTTCTGGCTTGCCTGGTGTTGGTTTCGAGGAGGTTCTGATATTTCCGGGAGGCATCAAGGGCATCGCCTTCAATATCGATGAAGATGAAATTGGCGTTGTCCTGCTCGGCGATTACTGGAATCTGCAAGCCGGCGACCCGGTAGAACGTGGAGGGCATGTCGTCGATATTCCAGTGGGTGAGGCCTTGCTGGGGCGCACTATCGATCCGACGGGGCGCCCCCTGGATGGCTTGGCGCCGCTATTGACTGGAACCCGTTTGCCTCTGGAACGACCGGCCGCCGCCATCATGGACCGGGCTCCGGTCACTGTTCCGCTGCAAACCGGCATCAAGGTGATCGATGCGCTGATCCCGGTCGGACGTGGACAACGCGAACTGATTCTCGGCGATCGGCAGACCGGCAAGACGACGATTGCACTTGATACCATCATCAATCAGCGCGACAAGAACGTCATTTGCGTCTATTGCGCCATTGGGCAGCGCGCTTCCGGCGTTGCCAAGATTATCGACACCCTGCGGGAAAAAGGTGCGCTGCCTTACACCGTGGTGATCATCAGTGAGGGCAACAACCCGCCGGGGCTTGCCTATATTGCGCCCTACGCAGCGACCAGTATTGCCGAGTATTTTATGGAGCAAGGTCACGACGTGCTGGTGGTCTACGATGACCTGACCCAGCATGCGCAGGCCTATCGGGAGATTTCGCTGTTGCTGCGTCGCCCCCCCGGGCGTGAAGCCTTTCCCGGCGATATTTTCTATATCCACTCGCGCCTGCTCGAACGGAGCACTCACTTGCGCCCGGAACTCGGCGGAGGTTCGCTGACAGCCTTGCCTATCATCGAAACCGCCGCCCAGGATATTTCCGCCTACATCCCGACCAATCTGATTTCCATCACGGACGGCCAGATTTATCTGTCGCCTTCGCTTTTTGAACTCGGAGTACTGCCGGCAGTTGATGTCAGCAAGTCGGTTTCACGTGTCGGCGGCAAAGCGCAAAGCGCTGCCTATCGAGCGGTGGCCGGTGATCTGAAGCTGGCCTATGCCCAGTTCGAGGAACTCGAAACCTTCGCGCGCTTTGGTGCCCGCCTGGACGAAGCAACCCGCCAACTGATCGAACATGGCCGGCGGATTCGTGCCTGCCTCATGCAGCAAGAGTCCTCACCCTTGCCGGTATCCGTGCAAATCACCGTTTTATTGGCGTTGACTGCGGGACTGTTCGACCCGGTGCCACTGGCCCGCATGGGCGAAGCCGAGCAGGCCGTTTGGGCCGCTGCGGCCAATATTCCCGCCGAGCTGACGGCCAGCCTGGAAACCACCGAAAAACTGAGCGATGCGCACAGGGCTCTGATTACCGAACTGGCCAGGCAGGCAGTGGCAGGCTTGCCGCCAGAGCCCGACACCAAGGCTCCGTCATGAGCAATACCGCAGTGGGTCTGCGCCGCAAGATCGCCAGTGCCGGCGATCTCGAGTCCGTGGTACGGACAATGAAAGCGATGGCAGCGTCGAACATCAGCCAGTACGAAAGCGCCATGCACTCGTTGGAGGACTATGACCGCACTGTTCAACTCGGGCTGCTCGCCTGTTTCCGCCAGAGTCGATCAAGTACCTCCGTGCAGCCAAAACTCCAGCATGCAGGTACGGTATGTGCGGTGGTTTTTGGCTCCGATCAGGGACTGGTCGGTCAGTTCAACGATATTCTCGTCGAGTTTGTGATTGAAACGCTGGAAGCGCTGCCGGGCAGGAAAATGGTCTGGGCTATCGGCGAGCGCATCCGGTCACGCCTTGAAGACAGCCCGTTGAGCGCCTCCACCAGCTTCACCCTCCCGAACGCCATCGTCGCGATCACCCCCTTGGTCGGCCAGATCCTGCTTGAGATTGAAAGCCAGCGTGAGAGGGGAGAGATCGGGCAGGTTTACTTGTTTCACAACCGCCCCAAATCAGGGGCACTCTACGAACCGGTCAGTCAGCGCATGTTACCGCTGGATGATGCGTGGCGATGCGAGTTGGCCAACAAGGGCTGGCCAAGCAATAACCTTCCACAAATGCAGCCTGGCGGCGAACAGACTTTATTCGCGTTTATTCGCGAATATCTATTTGTGTCGTTATTTCGCAGCTGTGCTGAATCCCTGGCCAGTGAAAATGCCAGCCGTCTGGCTGCCATGCAACGTGCTGAAAAAAATATCGGCGAACTATTGGAACGTCTTGGCGGTGATTTTCATCGACTGCGCCAGAGCGCTATTGACGAAGAATTGTTCGATGTCATTTCAGGTTTTGAAGCCTATGACCGGTAGTTCGTCCGTTACCCGGTCTGCGCGTTAGCGGGCCCATCGACAGAGTGCGGCAGCGAACAGACGCCGGAAGGGGCAAGACGCACAATGTCCTGGGTCAAGTCGAGTGCTCGGCCTACTGAGGTTCCATGCACCGGGAACATCGATCGGTGCTTTACGAAAGGAAAGCCCTATGTTGCGAAGTATGCAAGACCTGGAGGACTACACCATTGGTGCCACCGATGGTGATATCGGCGAAGTGAAAGACTTCTACTTCGATGATGAGACATGGGTGGTCCGATACTTCATCGTCGATACCGGGGCCTGGCTATTCAGTCGCAAGGTGCTGATCTCGCCAATTGCCATTCAACATGCCGATTGGATGTCACAACGGCTACTCGTTGCACTCACCAGGGAGCAAGTCAAAAACAGCCCCGACATCGATACGGACAAGCCTGTCTCCCGGCAGCACGAGATGCAATACCTCGGTTACTACAGTTATCCGTACTACTGGGGGCGTGCGGGCACGTGGAACAACGGAATGTACCCGGGTGGCTTCGGGCTCCTGGCCGGACAGGCCGAAGAGGAGCATGCCCGTGAAGCGCATGCAGAGGCCGAACGGGCGAGCCATCTGGGTGACGACCACCATTTACGCAGTTGCAAGGCCATTATCGGGTATCACATCAAAGCCCCCGATGGTGAGGTCGGGCATGTCGAAAGCCTGCTGATCAACGAAGAAACCTGGGCGATTCAGTACCTTGTGGTCAACACAAGCAACTGGTGGCTGGGGCACAAGGTGCTGATTGCTCCCGAGTGGATCGATTCGGTGTCCTGGCGGGACAGCACCGTTTTTGTGGACCTCAAGCAAGCCGCGGTCAAGACGTCGCCTACGTATGAGTCCTCAGAGAAGTTGAACCGGGAACGGGAGTCGAATCTATACAACCACTATGGGCGAGCAGGCTATTGGCTGGTTGAAACCGTGATCGAACGAAAGGAGTGAGAGGTTCAGCGTACCGCACTAGCGGTCGCTCACGCTGAGTCTTTCTTGCAAACCACATTGATGAATGGGAAAGACCCACCGCCGGGCGTGGGTTCATCGATCTCGGAGAACTCGACCAGCCCATGCTGGCCGAACTCCCGCTCAACCGAGGCGGTATCGTAGAAGAACATCTTCAGGCCGGGCATCCGCTCGTACCAATCCTCGCCAAGCCTTGCGCCTTGGCCATACATAGGGGCTTTCTTCGAGATGACGGTGAAGATCATCTGCCCACCAGGGCTGAGCTGGCGGTAGCAGTCTCGAATGAGCTTCGCCCGTCCCTCGGCATCCAGGAGATAGATGAGCCCGTAGCAGAAGATGCCGTCGTACAAATTGTCGTCGTACGGCATGTCCGACACCGAGCCGTGGTAGATCGGGATCTGCAGGTCGAGTTGCGATCGGGCGAGAGCGATTGCCGTGTCGGATATCTCGATCCCGGTGACTGACATCCCCTGATCAAGAAACACCTTTGCGTTCCTGCCGTATCCGATCCCGGGTATCAGGACATCCTTGACGCCCATTTGGGCAAAGTGCTCCTTGGCGAGCAGGGCAGAAGTGGTTGGATCCAGCCCCCACATCAGTTGATTCCCGGCGAAGGCGGTTTCCCAGAACTCAGTCATGGTGGTCATGGCTCCAATAGCGTGCGTCTACGGTCACATTTCACGTAACTTAAAATATTGCGTGATGATGTGAGTGTCAACCGCCTGCGAGGATGTGCCGTGGAGCCTAAAGTTGGCTATTGCCACGCCGATAGATATTCCAGGTCATCAAGAAACCGCCAAGATCCGTGCTCCCTGCCACTCGTGCCTGAGTCCGTATAAAAATAAAGAGGATAGCCATGACCATTCTTCAGCGAGTGATTGGCGGATTTGCCCTGTTGTTGGTGGTGTTGCTCACCATGGTAGGCATCAGCTATCAAAGCACCCACTCGATCAGCGAACGCTTGACGATCATCACCGGCCAATCTGCGCCATTGAGCCGGGCCGCCAGCGAGCTTTACGTTCATATCCTCAGGGCCAACCAGGCACTGCTGGCGGTTCTGATCAGCAACGACCCCAAGCAGATCGACGACGGCAAGCAGCCGTTCAACGACAGCCTGGCGCGCTTTACTCAATTGCTCGAGAGTATTCCGAGCTATATCGGCGATCACCCGCAGCTACGCGACAACCTTGCTCAACAACGCCAACTCAGTGCGGCTTATGTCGAACAGGCGCAGAACCTGATGGAGACCCATCGCCAGTATGTGGCGCAAGTTGCCCAGACCCACGAGTTGCAAGGTTACAGCAGCAGCCAGGGAGTCCAGCTGACCAGCTATCTGCGCGACTATATCGCCCGTGAGCGCAGTGCCGGTGCCGATGAACACCTGGCCGCAGCGGAGAAGCTGTTGCTGGAGGTCAACAAATCCTACGACAGTCTGGCCGCCCACGCCGCCAAGCCAGATATCGTGACCTTGCAGCGTCTGCTTAACCTGCAGGACGAAGTGATTAACTCGCGGGTCCAGGCATTTTTGGCTGTTGACCCCAGGGTAGGGCGCATCGTCGCGGTCATGGTCAACCGTCTGCTCAACGACCTGACCGGCAGTGATGGGCTGTACCGTGCCTTTCAGCAGGAAGCGACCCTGGCCGACCATGTTCGCGAACAACGCCTGGCGACGGAAACCCGCCTGCTGGCCACGCTGGACAAGATCGGCGAATTCGGTAGCCAGTCTCTTGACGTGGCCAGCGCGGCGAAGAGCGATGCCGACGCGACCATCAGCAACAGCCTCAGCCTGCTGTTGATCGTCTGTGTGCTGGCGGTGTTGGCTGCTTTGGTGATCGGTACGTGGGTAGCCTTCAGCCTGCGTCGGCCGTTGGCGGCCTTTCGCGAGGTGTTGAAGCAGCTTACCCGGGGTGACATGCGGGTACGCTTCGATGTCAGCCGCAAAGATGAATTCGGTGAACTCGGCGGTTACCTCAACGAACTGACCCAGTCCTTGCAGACCACCTTCCGTGAGCTGATCGGCTCCGCCGATACCCTGGCCCAGTCCGCGAGCGATAACGCGGTGGTCAGCGAGCAGACCACGCGGGTAGTGGATGAACAGAAAGATCGCCTGCATTCCGCCGCTTCGGCCATGACCGAGATGGAGAGTACCGTCGAAGAAGTCGCGCGGCGCGCACAGGACACCCGTAGCGCGGTGGACGACACCAGCGAGCTGACTCACAAGGTGCAGCAGCGGGTGGCCGAGACCATCGTCAATATCCGCCAGCAGGCCGAGCAGGTGAACAAGGCTTCGGCGGTCACCGACGAACTGCAGAAATATGGCCAGAACATCGACAGTATCGTCGATGCGATTCGCACCATTGCCGAACAGACCAACCTGTTGGCGCTCAACGCCGCCATTGAAGCGGCCCGTGCCGGCGAGCAAGGCCGGGGCTTTGCGGTGGTGGCTGACGAAGTGCGCTCACTGGCCAGCCGCACCCAGGCGTCGACCAGCGAAATCCAGGAAATGATCGGCCAGATGCAGGGCAAGATTCATTCCGCCGTGCAAGTGATGAACGAAAGCCAGGTGCAATCCAACAACTGCGTGACCTTGGCCTCTGGCGCCGATGAGTTGCTGGTGGCGATGGGCGAGGCGGTGGGCACCATCCGTGACATGAACATTCAGATCGCTGCCGCCACCGAGGAACAGAGTGCCACGGTGCAGGAAACCAGCCGCATGGTCACCCAGATCAACGACTCCGCCCAACAGGCCGCCGAGGGGGCCGAGCGTACGGCCAGCAGCAGCCAGGGCCTGTCGGACATGGCCAAGGTGCAGCGTGAGCTGCTCCATCATTTCAGCGTATGACGCCGGGGAGACCGAACATGAAACAGTGGTTGACGCTTGCCTTGGGTATCAGTTTCCTTACGGCCGGTTTGGCCCAGGCCGCCACGCCGTTGTTGGGCGTGGCCATGGCCAAATACGATGACAACTTCCAGACCATCCTGCGCAATGGCGTGCAGAAACACGCCGCCGTGCTGGATGCCGATATCTTCATGGAGGATGGTCATGACAGCGCCGAGTTGCAGATGCGCCAGTTTCGTAACCTGGTCAATTCCAAGGTAGACGCCATAGTAGTCGCGATGGTCAATGCCAAGAGCGCCCCTGAAATGCTGCGCTTGGCCAGTGCGGCGAAAATCCCGCTGGTGTTCGTCAACCGCAACCCAGGTCCCGATAAATGGCCGGCGCAGACGGCATTTGTCGGATCCGATGAATTGGAGTCGGGCACGCTGCAAATGGAAGAGTTGGCTCGTCGCGCCAACTACAAGGGCAATGTGGTGATCCTGGTGGGGGACCCAAACAACAAGTCCTCGTTGATGCGCACCGAAGACGTGGAGAAGGTCGTCGCCAAGTACCCGAACATGAAAGTGGTGCAGAAGAAAGTCGGTAACTGGGAGCGTAGCCAGGCAGCTGCCATTGTTATTGATTGGGTGAAGGCGGGCGTGGACTTTTCGATCATCGCGGCCAATAACGATGAGATGGCCATTGGCGCGATCATGGGGCTGGAAAAGGCTGGCAAAAATGCCAAGGACTATTGGGTTGGTGGAATTGATGGGACGCCCGACGGTTTGAAGCTGATGGCCGACGGCAAGATGGCCGTGAGTGTGTTCCAGGACGCCATCGGCCAGGCGAATGGCGCGGTGGAGGTTGCGTTGCGTCTGGCCAGGGGGGAGAGTCTGGATTCACCGTTGATCTGGGTGCCGTTCAAGCTGATTACTCCGGAGAATCGTCAGGAGTTTGAATGAGACTGGTGAGTCAGGACGGGGTAGGGGCGGCAACCTCCATGTCTCGTCCAGCATCAGAATTCGGAAAAATCGTACACTAAGGTTTTGCCGTAATGGCCTGAATCTCCTGTCTTTCAGGTTGCTCGTTTGCCGCCAGACGTGGCTTTTTCATTTTGGGTGTGGGCCTGATAAAGCATAGCGACTTGCCTCTTCCATCAAGTCATCGCACATAGGATTCGCTTTGAGGATGTGCGCAGTTGGGTCGATTATCGACAAGCCAAGCGCAGTCTCTTCTGTGGCGGATGTCCAAACTTCTCCCATAGGCCCGACAATTTGGCTTTCACCTCTGAATGTAGCCTCTACGCCTGCATACATTTCCACACCGGTACGATTGGCACAGATTAGCGGAGTGGCGTTTTCCATTGCGCGAATGCGCGCAAGTTGGGTTGTCCAAGGTCCACCATAGTTGGCTGGACAGCACAATAACTGTGCTCCTTGACGCACCAACAGACGAGCGGCTTCTGGCATCCAAAGGTCAAAACAAGTAAGAACGCCAAAACGGCAGATTCCGTCATCGAAACACGCTAATGAATCGCCTGGGGTGAAGAGAGGCTTTTCTATGCGTGACAGGTGGCACTTGCGTTGTTTTCCCAGCCAGCGCCCTCGCGATACGACAATCGCCGTGTTGTAGATGTGATCGCCGTCACGCTCAGCGATGCCAGCAATTAGCGTTGCATTCTTGTCGGCCGATAGTTGCAGTAGGAACTGCGCTGTCAGCCCATCAAGCGCCGATTCAGCATGAAGAGACAATGCTTCACGCGAGTCATGAAAATAACCGATGGTGCAAAGCTCGGGCATGACCAAGAGATCAAATCGCGCCAAGTCTACACTATCGCGAATCTTCCTAAAGTTTGCTGCTGGATCGCCAAATGAAACAGGGTACTGCAAAAACGCGGTCAGCATAAAGTTGTCAAACCATTATGGAGGTTTTCTGGGCCCGGGCTTATCTTCCCTTGGGCGGCGTCAAGCTGAACTATACCCTTGCCGGATGTCAGGCAGGCCACCCGAGTTGTGTCAGCGTAGGGCCGTTTGATGGCCGGACGCATACTAGCCGGGTTGGGCCGCCAGGCTATTACTGACGTTACGCCCCAGCACAAGCACCGTAACAAAACCGCAGCCCACCAGGGCGGTCGCCAGGCTCAACAGCACCGAACTGCCCAGTTGGTCGACGATCTGCCCGCCAAAGAACGAGCCCAGGGCAATAATCACCTGGAACAAGGCGACGAAGAGCGGCATGCCGCGCTCCACATCCTTGGGCGCAACCACAAACATCCAGATGCTGGCGCAGGCCGGGAAGGCGCCGAAGGCGAAGCCCCAGAGCGCTATCAGCATCGCTGCGCCGGTCATGCCCGTGGCGAAGTAGGGAAACAGAGCGGTGCTGGTGCCGATCATCAGGGCGACCAGCAACAGGGTGTGACGTACGCTGCGGTTGGCGGCGAAGCCAGCGAAAATATTACCCATTACCCCGGCCACGCCATAGAGCAGCAGCAGTGAGCCAATAGTCGGCCCGTCGAAGCCTGCGCTGTGTTTGAAGAATGGAGCGACATAGGTGTACGCGGCAAAGTGCGCCAGGCCAATCAGCAGTACAGCGATCAAGCCAACCCGTGATTGTGGATTGATGAACAAGGCCGGCAGGTCGCTGATGCGAATGGCCTTTTCCGGGGTGAGCCGCGGTAGCAGGAATATCTGCGCCAGTAGCACCGGTACGCCCAACAGCGCGGTGACCAGGAAGGTCATGCGCCAGCCCATCAGGCCACTCAGCCAGGTGCCTACGGGCACACCCAGTACGGTGGCCAATGTCACACCCACCATGATGATCGAGGTGGCCTGGGCTACGCCGACTCCCTTGGGGGCCAGGCGGCCGCTGAGGGCAATGGCAGTGGCCCAGAAACCGCCGATACTGATGCCCAGGAGTACGCGGCCGAACAGCAGCAGAAGTGCAATCGATGAGACGCTCCAAGGAGAGCGTCCGCGGGTTCGATTTGAGGAGGCGACAGAAATTCAAGGCGCAACGTCTGAGGCTGATATCAGTAGGATCTTATGAACATACTTGATTTAACATAATATACATTATGCGAAGGAAAGGCGTGTTCGTGTGTGTTGCGCTCGCTTCCTACCATAAGGAGCAGCTTCAGCTGTTGCGCTTATGACTGTTGTTCATTTGAAAGACATTTCCGTGCCATCCGGACTCGTTGGTTGGTTGTTGACCGATGACCGTGAACGACCGCGCTATTGGTCGACAGTCTGGTCTTCGCTGGACGGTGCCAGCTTGGCGCCGTCCACTCCGTGATCGAACAGCTGTACCAGTCGGCCAGACGGCTGTACCAGGCTGACTGCCTTGATTGCTTGATTGCGGAGCTCAAATTCGATGAGCGTGAAGCCTGTCTTGAGACGTCTTTCATCACGGCCAGAAATCATGGTGCCCAGACTGCCGCCAACTACCATCCCAACTGGCGTGTGGCCTACGTTTTCGTCAAAAGTTGTGTTCAGCGCCTGGTGAAAAGTCATGCCGATCCTGACATGCTTTGGCTGCTGAGCATGCGCCTGGAGCGTCTGGAGAAGCTGTTTGACTCGCTGGGTATGGCCCCAGTGCTGGATGAGTTTTACCAGATCATTGATCCATACTCGGTTAATAATCCCTTTAGAAACAGTATGTTACGCTGGCGTAATTACGTATTGTGCCTACTCATGTTGCATCTTGGATTACGCCGCGGTGAAACCCTGGTGCTGCCTATGGATGCATTAAAAAGCGAAAAACGCTTCACCCCGACCGTAGAAACTGTGAACTGGCTAAACGTCGGCGACAATCCGTATCAGCGTGATCCGCGCCAAGAACAGCCCAGCCTAAAAAACAACAATGCCGCCCGGCAGCTGCCTGTGCCGCCAGCGTTGGCCAGCCTCATCAGGACCTTTGTCGAGAGCTACCGGATCATGCAAAAAAACGTTAGAAAATATTGATAGAGCATTGGCATGTCGACCAGGTGAAAAGCCTTTTCCGGATGGTCCGGATTTGTCGGTGCAGGTCCATCAAATAGACTTATTTGAAGGCTAGTCGCTTTTGCGCTAAACCCTGTTACGTGCCTAGCGGAGTCAATATGCCAGCACCGAGCAAACCTGTACGCCGCACCGTAAATGCGGTTAATCTTGATGACAATCGACTTAGCGTTCTCGAGTCCATGCTAGAAAACGATGAGAGAATAACTGCCGGCGCCGTTTCCACTCTCACGCGAGACACATTTCGCAGAGACCTAATTGCTCACTATCAACAAATGCAAATGGCCCGAAACCAATGGGTAGAGCGAGCTAAAAAGAACTCTCAAAAACGGTTGATAGCCAGTCTTGCAATGAAAGACGAGCGTATAGAAGATTTAGAGCGGCAAGTCGCTCTGCTCACGGCCTCTCACAAGGCTATTATCCTAGCTGTGGGCGAGTTGGGAGGCCTTCGTGCATGGCAACGATTTTTTTCTCATTATGACGAACATACGCTGATGGTCTTGTCCAACCTCAAAGAGCCTAAGCCTGACTAGACGCCACTCTCCCCTCCCCTGATCAAAGCGACAAACTAATTGGGCAGAGCACTCCTTCTGCAATCAGTTCCTCCAGCCGGGCACAATGTGTGCAATCAATCGAGTATCTCCAGAAGAGCTTGAAGGGCCTGCAGAGCGATTGTGTGAAGTAATGCGAAAGCCCTTGGGTGGGAAGAGTCGTCAACGGCTGCCCCGCCCGAAATTCCTGAACGAATGACTATTTTTTGCCCTCCAGTCCTGGCACTGCTCCATGCTGCACAGTACTCCCCCCTTCAAGTTTATAGCTCTCTCGAATACTGAGACGGAATTCGTACTTAAGCACGGAGATGCAGACCGCATGACGTTGCGCATGCGGCGTCGGGCAATGATTGGCGCTGCGAGGTCGTTGCGACGGCACTTGTAGGAGCAATCCTACGAACTTGGTGTAGCGAAGCGTTCCCAGTTCCTCCTGAGTCGTCACTACCGTATTCGAAGACATTGGACTCCGAGGCGGAAGTGTTTGAATCGCTGCCCCTCCAAGTAACGCGCAGTTGTTCACAGTGACTCAGAAAACACCGTATGTGCCTGCGACTACAGAACGGGCTCGGCATCGCCGAGCCCGGAAGAAGCTTAGATCTCGATCGTTGCGAGTCTTCCGTAGTAATACGATACTGCGGAATCACGCTCGGGCATGGTTTCGGGAAGACCAAGAGTTTTAAACTTATTCACCGCTTCAAGCTCAGGTTTCTGCTCGTCACGCAACCGCCAGTAGAGTGAACTGTACTTGAATAGCTGAAGCAGGTTGATGTAGTCATTATTTACCTCAAAAGCCGCCCAGAGGATGCGGTGGCATTTTGAATGAAGTGGCGTCAGATTGTCATGGTATAGATGGTGGTAAATGCTGATGAGCGTGGAGATTTCATTAGCGTCGAGCGAACCGCGGACTGTCATAAGTGAGTCTGCGTAGGCGAGCGTCGCCCGGATTTGGTTATACAAGTCTTTGTTCTCGTGACAGTACTCGACAAGCTCTTTGAGCATTTCGGCTTTGGCAGGAGCTTCGAGATCATCAGCACGATCTAACGCAATATTGGCGTACAGCGTGCTTGCTTTGGTTTTTGCCTTAGCCTGGATCTTTGATATATCAGCTTCTCTGGTGGAGATATCACTGTTTGAAAGCGCGATGTGGGCGGCCTGCATCGCGACGCTGCCCTTGCTCAGCTTCTGCGCCTGAGTCGCATACTCAACAGCTTGGGTATGATCTTTCCTCCCTGAATAGATCATAGCAATATGCAGCTTGATCGAACCTATCAGCTTTGGCTGATCAATGTGATCCTGGCACCCCAGTAGCATTTGGAGTGCCTCACCAGCATTTGCCTTGTCACCAACCATCCGGATCGACTGCGCGCATAAGTAAATAAAGAACCAGTATTTTTGATCCTTATCCCAGCTATCTAGCATCGACTTCAGCGCGATATACAAGTCCTGCACGACCTTGTAATAAGATTTTTTGCTCACTGTCGCGCAGAACTGCGAGGCGAGTTCCATACCAACAGTACGCCACCTTTCGTTGGATTTGCCTTCGACGAAGACTTCAACGATTAAGTACTTGGCGTTGTTGATCTCGGACGATTTTTCGCTGATGTCATTCGCCTTGAAGATATGATGCAGCTTGGGATTCAGGGTCTCCCAATCTTCACCGAAGTAGAGCTGGTAGGCCTGATTTTTGATCTTCGCGATTTCCTTGGGCTTCATCTCTTGGGCGAGCCACTGCCTCACAGGACGGGTGACGATGAGCCTTTTTTTAGAACCCCGGGTGCCGGTGTGGCCGAAGCTGTCCTGATCCTCCACATAAATGAAACCTTCTCGCTGGAGGATGACCACGTGATCAATCGAATATTTCTTCGATCTATCGACCCGCTTGATGTTGTCCAGATATTCGCCGTAAGGGAACACAGCCAAGCTCTTAAGCAGAGAAAATGCATAGCGCTTTTCGATTTCCTTCGCAGTTGACAGTGCCTTGATGGAGTCTCCGAAGCGGCCCGTCAGATTGATGCGTGAGCTGCCTCGCTCACTGATGATCTCTTCCAGTGATGCGACGACAAGCTTATCCAGCGCTTCCTTGATGATCCGAGGGACGCCGTTGGTGTGTTCATAAAGCTGCGTGAAATCATCGTTGCCCAAGCCGCCTTGGTAGAGAAGGTGTGACTCGATGTACGCCCTGGTATCGGCACCGTCCAAAGCAGTCAGCTCGACCGCCTCGTTTCTCCAGGCGGGCAGATTCCGACTTATTAAAATCATCCGGAGATTCGGGCAAAAGGAAGTTAGAATATCCGTCAGGCTTAGGAGATCGGCTTGGAGTTTTTCCTTGTCGTCACAGGTGTCGAGCGGAACGTCCCTTAGAAGCAAGTAAGGCTGGTCAATGAGCGACAAGGTGCTACAGAATGATTCGAATGAAGCGCCCAAAAGCTCTTCGATTTGGCGATAGAAGGATGCTTTGTCGGTGTAGTTGCCAATGTTTACTGAATAAACCTTGTTGGTTTTGTTAGATATACGTGCGATCAGTGCGGAAATGAATTCATCTTCTTCCATCCCCCAGTCAGCAGCCAACCACAAGCGTCTGTGGAGATTCAGGATCTGCTCCGCTTGGAATGACTGGGCGTGCCTGACGCTGTGAGCTTGAGGCGCTGGGGGGAGCGGGCTATGAATGCCATCCAGGGTGGCGGTCTTTTGCCCTTGTTCCATACGTTGGATAGCGGTGTTGCCTCGCAGGTCTGGGTACGCCCCACGGTTCTGACTTGTAACCTCGTGGAACAGTCCATCAAGGAATTGCCCAAGAGACGAATGATTCGTGCCGAAGCCGATTGGCTCGACGATATTTTTCCATGCTGCATCCGCTTTACGCGCAGTGACTTCTGAATCCTTGATCAGTGCAAAAGTAGAGTGCTTGGTCGACTTGAGCTCTTTTCTCAGCCAGCTGAGCGTTTTGTCGAAATTAGGGTCTTCAAACGTGCCTCCGCAACCTAAGAACACTAGGTTTTCAAACACTGTCAGGTGCTGCTGGAAGAAGTTGCGTGTACTGCTTTGTATCGTGGTTTCATAATCTCCACTGCTCAGAATGCAGGTGTCGGGCTTCTTCCAGTGGCCGTGTAGGTGAAGAATGCCTTTACGCTCGCCTTTGAACCACTCGATGACCTCATCTGACTCGGTCATATACACGGGTGAAAGGTTGGTGACATTCTCTAGTAGCGAGTCATAGTTGAGAGTGCAAATTTTTACCCCTGCGTCCGATAAAGCTCTGACGGTATTGGCAAGCGCCTCGTTGTGAATCTCGACTTCACTGAACTCTTTTGTCAGCCATGCGGCGTAATCGTAACCATCGCCGTTGGACAGGCTACCCGACAGGAAACCGGCCACATGCAAGATCTCGGTAGTGGTCGGCGACCCGTCTAAAAGCTTGAGCCAGTTCTCAGCGCTGGCCTGTTGGATTTTCCCGATCTCGACAGCGTAGCGAAATCCGCTTCGAATCAGCCCAGTCCAGGCAAGCTGGGGGACTTGTCCATCGGTCAGCCCCATACTCATGCCTGTGCCGATGACCAAGATGGTGTCTTTGCTCGGTTTGATGCGTTTGCTTGCGTATTCCAGATTTAAAGCCGTGTTGTTCATATCCATTGTAATAGCTTCCAATTGGAGATGCTGAGATGTGTTGGCGCTGATTGAAAACTGACCCCCCGAGGGCGGATTGCTGATTTTTGTCCCAGCAATTGTGGATAAAGCTTAGCAGTAGTGTCTTGGTTGAAGACGCATCGGGCACCACCACATGTAGGCATGCGGCAGGGTGTTTACGGTGCAGATCAGAACGGTTCATCGTCCTCGATACCATCTTCGCCCTTGCGCTTTCGTTCTCGCGATTTGATCTTTGTCTGGGCGGCCAAGGTGCTATGTTGCAGGCGGTAGGACTCGTTGTCTGTTTCCACGACACGCTGGAGCAGGCGCTGAAAGCCGATTGACGCAACCGCCCGCTGACGCTGGCGGATGCGCTTAATAAAGCCCGCATCTATAAGTTTGCCGACATCAAGATCCAGAGCGCAGTTGACTAACCTCGCAGAAAACCCTGAGCTAGAGATGATGGCGAGGTCAAACAGGGCGAGCAAGCCAAGTGCCACCACCCACCCCTTAGACCTTAGTCGCATATCCAATGGCCTCGCGCAGTTCCAGTCAAACGCCGTACCCGCCGCAGAATAGGCATCTGCAGCGGGTATAGGTCATGGAAAGCTCAATCTCACCAAAATTTGACGAGATGGAGGAGCACTTTCAGAAGCGCTGCCGCCACGTTAAGGACGCCCAGAATGACGCTTACATGCGCCCCCCATCTCTTCACCTTGGACAGTTCAGGGGACTGCCGGGGGCGCTGAAAAGTACGTCGGCGAGGTACGGACGAATGTAGCGGGCAGCGCTTATTAGAGCGCGCACCGCAGGTGCAAGGCTTTTTGATGAGCATGATGGTGCCTATTCGAAATAGTTTCGACGAAGTTCTTTGTTCGCAGATTTTCGAAAGGGCTTAGCGGAGGCGATGCTTGAAACCGCTCATCTCTGGGCCGTCAAGGAAGAGAGGAACAGTGAGTACAGCCCGAAGAGCACGGGCCTGGAGTTTGATTATGTGGGCAAGGATGATTCGGAAAAACGCGAGGATGCTTTTCCTGAAGCTGTGCTGGGGTGAACCGGGGTCAGGCTGGCCTGATTCGCTTAGGACTGTGTCCAGAGCCCGCAGCTGCTCCCACCCCCTTCCCAAAAAGCCGATAAAACTGACACAAACAAAAGTGCCATTCGGTACACCGTGACGCTCAAAGAAGGTCTTGGGGCGCCGTTTTTTTTCGATGGCGGACTCAGTAAACCGGGACATGTAAGTCCGTAACCCTTCACGCGCACGCCAAGCGAACTCAGCTTTCAACTGCGCCGTGACCGCGTCCAGTTTGCGTGAACCATGCCGCCTTGAGCGTACGGGTCGCACTGATGATGAGTGATCGTCCATAAGGACTCCCATGTGATGTCACCTAGCAAACCTTACTCACTCGCCATCAATTTCACAAATTATTTTCGCCCCATCGGCAGCCCTTGCCCAAGCGCTCAATCCGAGTACAGGGGCCATGAGGGCGTAGCTCATCCATGAGCCGAGTTGAGCGCGCCGGCAACGAATACCGGCAAGCAACGGGTTTAGCGGATATTGATCACAACGGCGGCTCGGAATCAGGATCGAGCAGGTAAATGATCTCCGGCACATGCGGCGTCAAGACTTCAATCAGGCCGGCCCGCAGCCGACTATCGACGTCCTTGTGCAGGCGGATCTTTCCGATCGCCAACGCCATCACGAACTCCATGGCGGCTTGCGTCAGGTTGCTCTGCAGATCCTTCATCAGCACATAGCTGCGTCCGAAGAGTGCACCGGTGATGTACAGCCGGGTGCCGGACTGCTGGGCGGTACGCAGGCGACGGCTCACGCTTTGCAGGCGAGACCCACGCTCAGCAGCAGAGGCAAGGACGATGACAGACCCGTCAAACTTCATGCTGGCATCGAATTTATCAAAGGACACTTTGTTCTCGACCGTGACGCCACAGGACGCCAGGTAAGCTATCGCCCGGTCGGCCAAGGCTTCGCTGGCCGCGTCGTCATCGTGGATGATCCAGCGGGTCGACGCGACAGCCTCCTCCAACAATACCCTATCGAACCACACCCCGAAGTCGTCGGCAGCCACCAGGTTGTCTTTATCGACGCACACTGTCCGTGGCCTCAACCCAGGCCGGTCATGGGCGTAGCAGCTGAACAGGTTGGCCCCCATGAATGAGTAGAACTTGGATTGCAGCAAGGCTGGCGCATGATCGGTACCGATGTTCAGCGCCTTGGTTTCACTGTGCTCAGCGACGAACCGCTCACCATGGATCCGAATCAGACGGATCCCGCCGGCTTCGCCTTCCCCGAGCATTTCGAAATCGTCGGGCTGCTTCAACGTGTGCAAGACTGAGCAGGAATTCGATGAGCGCTCAAAGGAAAGTATGGTCGCAACCCGCTTAGGCGGAGCGCTATTCACTTTGACCCACTGATGTGCTAAGCCGCACTGGGTCGATGCGGAAATGAGGCACAAGGCGGAAACTGCTTTGGGCAGAGGCCCGTCTTTGATCAAGCCTTCGTGCGAGTGGACCTGCGCCTGAGGATCATCATGGAAGCTGCTGTCCAGCTCGATGAAGTACACCGGCACGTAGCCGCTGCCCACGTCGAACAGAACGCTGTCGACAATACCTCGGAAGAAGTAGGACTTGGCTTGTTCCGACAGCTGATCCTTGATGGCCTGGTAATCGAGAACGCAGCTCAAGGCTACATTGGGGTACGGATGGTGAGTGGGGAAGACCCGCCGCACCGCCTCGTAAAAGTTCTCTTCCTGCTTGGACTTGAACAAGCGGATGGTCTTTGGCCTTCCGGGCGTCACCTCTGTCGCCCGGACAGTCATGTTTCCCCGAAGGCTCGCTGAAACCGCTTCTGGCTTGGCCTTTAGGAAAGACTGGATGATGTCCTTGGCCAGCGGGCGATGCTGATGGGTTTGGGCATAGTTGAGCAGTGCGGAGTGGTTGGTCTCTTGCATCAGCTTCAGTCGCTCATCAACGAAGCGATCCACAAAGCCCTGGCTGAAGCCATGCTGGTTCAGCTCAATGAGCAGGTTGGTGGACTCGAATTGCCTTGAGCGCTCAGCGGGCGGAAGTGGTTCAGCGAAGGAGAAGAACTCGGTCTCAAAGAAGCCGGTCATTTGAGCCAGATAGGGATCCTGCACCTTGGCCTTCTTTTTCTGGTAAAGAAGCTTGCCAATCGCCTCCCAGTCCTTCTCCGCCAACAACGTAAACCAGTGTTCTCTGTCTTCCATGGCCGCGCTCCACGCCTGATGCCGAACGTCGGGTTAGGATATGGCCGGGGCCGAAGCTCATGCAACGTCGGGTGAGGTAAAGGTTTCGGATACCTGGGTGGCACACCCTAACGCTGCGCAGTAGCCCATCATAGAAAAGCGCCGGTGTCTCCATCAGCGACACAAGCAGAGCCCAAGAGCCTACCAGCCCTCGTCCTCCTCATCCGGCCTAGGCAAGATGAAGTACCCTCCTCCCCAATTCTTGCCAGCATAGGCAGGGTCATCATCGGGGGAAAACGAGTTCCGCACACTGAAGTAGCTGCTCCGGGTACCGGATCTCTCTCGCAATTGATTTGATAATGCCAAGACGATGTTCTCGCGCTCACGAAGATCACGAGCGCAGTTCAGGCAGTTCAACGGAGCGAGATAGCACCCTTTGCGGTTCGGTTTGACCTGGCCAGCCAGGGCTCTGACATACGGGTGGGTGTTGCCCTCGAACCAGAGCCAACAGCAACCCCTTTCCCGCCCTCGCACGTCTCTACTGACTCATTGCGCGTCCTCCCTGGTGCGCATGATCATTGCCGGACTGCAATCAGGAAGCCTTTTCCCGAAGCCAGGTTCCGAGGGCCTTCGCTAGTGGTGCGCATTGACTGTCTGAAGCTGGTATCTCGCCTTATTCAGCTCTGCCTCTGCATGCCGAAGCTCGTCTTTGAACCCCGTCCATATCAGAACCTGGGTGGCAACTGCAACGTTTGCCGCAATTATTCATCCGTCCGTCGGCTGAGTTAATCAAAAAGTGTTGCGTATAAATAAGTAGCTTTGTGCAACAAAGCCAGATTTTTGCTTATCGCAACATAAATACACGGTGCTTTTCTAAAAACAAAATAAATTCAAAGAGTAATGAGGTGCACAGCCATTCAAACATTCCTACTTTGTGAAATCATGGATTGAGACCTATGGGCCCTGAGCTTGCATAAATCGACGTAACCTCATGGTACCTAAGCCAAGCCACTACGCTGGTATGACTGCTTGCGTCGGTTCCGCGCTCTGAACCGAGCCGCTTCACCACTACGGGCAAAAACGCCCCAGCAACATCGAGCGACGGTGTCAGCAAGCCGACAAGCGTTCGCCCGATGCTTCTCACAGGAAACGATAAACACCAAAGAGACCGTGGCGCAGTGCCGGGCGTATCAGTCCTCCCCGAACATCGCGAGAAAGTTTGGCTGGCCGTTAGATGCGGCCAAGCCGCCGTCGACCGGTATGATTACCCCGTTGACGAAGCTGGCGTCATCACTGGCCAGAAACGCAATGACAGCCGCGACCTCGTCCGGTGATGCCTGCCGACCGGCAGGCAGACGGGCGCGAAACGCCGACATGATGGCCTCGTTCTTCTCGATATCTGCCGTCGCATCGGTGCTGGTGAGGCTGGGAGCGACGGCGTTTACCCGGACATTCCGAGCGGCGTACTCCAGGGCGAGCGACCGGGTCAGATTAGTGACCGCCCCCTTCGCTGCGTTGTACCCGCTTCCTCCCCAGTCACCACCCAGGCCGGAGGCTGACGATACATTGACGATTGAGCCCTTGGTGGCGAGCAAGTGAGGCAATGCCTCGCGGCAGCCGAAATAGACTCCGTCCAGGTCAGTGGCGATCTGTCGCCGCCAGTCCTCCGTGGAAAGCTGGGCGAATGGGCCAAAGATGGCGAAGCCGGCGTTGTTGACCAGTACGTCCAGCCGGCCGAACTTGGCGACTGTGTCGGCTATGAGCCGCTTGACGTACGTCTCGTCCGAGATGTCGCCAGGATGGAGCATCACCTTTGTCGGATCGGCTCCTTCCACTGTTTTGGCGAGCTTGTGTTCGCGGCGGCCGTTGAGCACCACCGATGCGCCCTCGGATAAGAACCGGCGGGCTGTAGCGGCCCCAATGCCCGTCCCGGCCCCTGTCACGACTACAACTTTGCCTGCGAAGCGATTCATGTTGTTTTCCTCAGCGTAGGGTTGATGAACACGGGAGTTGACCTTACTGCGGCCAGGCCAAACCCTGGCGCCGGTACCACCCGTGAGGAACGTCATCGAGCCACATGGATTAAAGCTCAGAAGCGTTCGAGCATGTCAGCAATTGCTGTACGATCAGCAGCGGCCTTCAAAAACGCCAAGGACAGAAAATGCGCGCTGAACGTGACGATGACGAACCAAGGGTGACCAGAAAGACTCCGGAACGCCGCCTGGCCTACGAAATCGCGATTGGGATCATTTGGGGTGGTTTGGGACTGGCTGCGATACAAACAGTGTTTGCGTTGATTGCCTGGCAGATCTACATCCACGACGTGAAAGTCGCGTTCGGGATCCCTGGTCACTAGACCACGCACAATCAACAAGGGCATGGAGCTCACTCCATCCCTTTGGCCTGCAATAAACTCACGGCTTTTTCTTCACCCAACGCTTTGATCAACTCAAGCGAGTCCTTTGCATGCCGAGAATCTTTAGCCATTGCTGCCGTATAGGTCGTATAGCTTTGGATTTCGGCCGGGAGCGCTCCAACAAACTGGATGCCTGGTACAGCCAATAATTCGCTGATTTGATGAATGGCAACGCTTGCCTCACCGTCGACGAGCTTCGTACCCACCAGCCCACCCTTCACCAGGACAGCCTTTCTGGCAACCTCTTCAGAAACGCCCAGCTTATCGAATAACCCAGTCAGGTAGATGCCCGATGAGCCTCCAGACTTAGGGTCGATATAAGCAATTTTTGCCTCAGAATGCAGCATGGACTTGAAGTCGTTGACCGTGGAAATCACTGGCTTCGGAGCGTTCAACGGGACGGCCACACCGATACCGACCTTCGCGACGTTCTTCGCAGTCCCCTTGTCCAAACTCCCGGCGGCCTCGAACTTGCTGACCAGCGAATCCGTAAGAATCGCCACATCAAACTTCTCCCCTGACTCAATCCTTTTGTTCAGTTCCCCAGCAGTACCGTTAGATATGTTCAGGGCAATATGTTTCGAAGCCTCAAGCTCCGGCGCGATAGCCAATAAAACCGGCTTGAATGCTCCCGTGGTCAACACCTTGATTTCAGCGGCTTGCGCACCGTTGAAAGCTGTCAGCAAAAAAACAGCGACTGCAAGTTTCGACTTCATAACCCCACCTAAAGATCACGCTAGAACCCCGGGAACATCGCCCTCTGGTGAGGACAACACTGAGGCCGGATGAGACTAGCCCTGGGTCAAGCGCATTTCAACCAATCCCATACTCTTGATCAGCCGCCAGAAAAATACACACGGCCTGATGGAATAAGCCTCTCCGCCAAGCGTCCTTCATGCCTACGGGCTCAATTCGCCGCTTGCGGTTCAGCCACCGTTGCCGGCGATGGTGATGTAGTCGGTATAGAGCTGCGGCGCCCCGGAGAAAGACGCCAGTTCACGCCACTCGTCGTACATACGCTCGCTCTCCTGATGCTCGCGTACGAACGTCAGGGCCTTTTCCGTCGAAACGTCCAGCTCGGGGTGGAAGGAGTTCAGGGACTCCAGGCTTTCGATTTCCAGCATCACGGCGTATTGGTCGAGGCGACTGCCGCCCTGCCCCTTGAGCATATGAAACTTCCAGCCCGGGTAGTCTTCCACGCGGTGAATATTGCCGGTGATGAACGCCTCGAAGGTTTCCGGCGCCACGCCGGAACGCAGGGCCAGATTGTGGATACCTACCACGCGGGCCACCGTTTTCTGACCCGCAACGACCTGGTAGTTAGGGCCCTCCGGCAGTGAGCTGTTGGTGTTCTCGGCCACCGTTGAATAGTACGAAAAGATGGTTGGCAGCTCGGCGAAGGTTGAGAAGGTTTTCCACTCGGCAATCAGAGCCTGTGCCCGCGGATGTTCTCGCCAGAAATCCCGCGCCCGGGCGGTCTGATCGCCGTTGCGGTCAATGTACTGGGCGTACTCTTCCGCGCTGGGTGCCTCATGCAACATCAGATACTGGTTTTCCCTTTCACCGCGCAGCCCTTTCAATAAGGTCCAGTGCCAGCCCGGATAAGCCGGGATCCCGACACCCTGTTCGCGCACGAAACTTTCGAAATGTTCAGCCGTCACGCCTTTTTTCAGATTGAGGCCAATGTAGTGCAGGCTGAAAACCGGACCGGATAATTGACTCATAAAAACTCCATTGATTAACAACGTCAGGACAGCCCCGTCAGTCCCTCAACGCGCAATGCGTCGGGCACTGGAACAGACCAGCAGCATGATCACCACACCCGCACTGAAAGCCGTGGTCAGACTGGAATGGTGGGCAACAAACCCGATAAGCGCCGGGCCGCTCAACAAGCCCGTGTAGCCGATAAGGGTCACGGCCGAAAGCGCGAAGCTCGACGGCACATCCGGCTGGTTGCCGGCAGCGGTGAACAGAATCGGGATGATATTGGACAGGCCAATGCCCGCCAGGATGAACCCGACAAGGGCGACGCCAGGGAGATCGACCGAGACGATCAGCAGCAACCCGACTGCCGCGCACGAGCCGCCCATTATCAGCATGCGTTGCCGACCAACCGCGTTGACCAGGCGATCGCCGTACAACCGGCCCAGCGCGACGGCGATGGCATAAAGGGTGTAGCCAAAACCGGCATGGCTTTTCTCCATGCCGCGCTCCGTGTGAAGGAAGACGGCTGACCAGTCCAGCATCGCGCCCTCGATCAGGAAGATGAAAAAGCACAGCACGGCAATGAATAGAATCCCCGGATGTGAGAGCGCCTGGAACGTGCCGCCAGACTCGCCGGTTTCCTGTGGCTGCTTTGCAAGCAGGTGACCGGAAGACATCGTCACGACAAGCGCGATCAGCAGCACGATCAGGAAAATCGCCTGCAGAGGCATGAGCCCCGCCCACAGCAACAGGCTGACGCCCCCTGCCCCTGCTACGCAGCCGATGCTGTAAAAACCATGAAACCCGGACATCCTCGCCTGCCCGCTGTCACGTTCGACAATCACCGCCTGGGCATTCATCGACACGTCCAACAGGCCGTTCACCGCGCCAAAAACCAGCAATGCGCCGCCAATCTCCAGGGCAGAGGTGGCGTACATCATGAACGGCATGATCAAACAGAAGACCGCTGCGCAGGCAAGGATCAGCGTCCGACAGCCGAACCTGGCGATGGCTCGCCCGGCAAAGGGCATCACCAGCATAGAGCCCGCGGCAATACAAAACAGCAGCAGGCCCAGTGTGCCGTCATCAATATCGAGCCGGGCTTTGACAAACGGAATCAGCGGCGCCCATGAGGCCATTCCCAGCCCGGCAATAAAAAAGATGCTGCGCGTGGCGTGCTGTTGGCGAAGATTCTCGCCGCCCTGCGAGAGGGATACATTTGTACTCACAGGCTTTGCGCCACTGACAGATAGTCGGTGTAGATCTGTGGCGAGCCGGAAAACGAGGCCAGTTGCTTCCACTCTTCGTACATCTGCTTGGTATCCCGGTGTGCCCGGGCAAATTTCGCCGCTTCATCCGTGGCAATATCCGGCTCCGGATAAAACACATCGAGGGCCTTCAGGCTCGCTATCTCCATCAGCACCACGTACTGGTCCAGACGGTTACCCCGCTCGCCTTTGAGCAAGCGGAATTTCCAGTCAGGATAGTCCTCGATACGGTGGTGGTTTTGCGCAATGAACGTCTCGAAGGTCTGCGCCTGGACGTCCGGGCGCAGCGCGAGATTGTGGATGCCGATCACCCGCGCGACAGGCTCCTCCCCCGCCCGCTCCTGGTAACGTGGGCCATGGGGCACGGTGCTTTTGGTGTTTTCCGCCAGCAGTCGATAATCGGTGTAAAGGGTCGGCAGTTCGCTGAAGGTGCCGTAACGTTTCCACTCGCCGAGAATATCCAAGGCTTCGGGATGTTCGCGCCAGAACTGACGGGCCAGTTCGGTTTTATTGCCATCCGCGGCCACGTAGCGGTCGCGCTCCGCCGAGCTGTCGATCTCAAACAGCATCAGGTACTGCCCTGCCCGCTCGCCGCGCAAGCCACGCAACAAGGTCCAGCTCCAGCCCGGATAGCTGGGAATCTGCACGCCCTTCTGACGCACAAAGCTTTCAAACTGTTCTGGCGTCACGCCGGCTTCAGTATCGATAGCGATGTAGTACAGGCTGAAGACCGGCGCGGATGAGGTGTTTGGCTGTTGCATCTGATGCCCTCCTCAGGCCTGCGGCGTCACGAACTGGGTATTGATGACGGCTTCGACCAACGTCACGCCATTGGGCGTCAGGCTGACGAGATCGCCATCGACGCGAATCAGTGCCTTGTCGACCAGGGTTTTGAGCGTGCGGCTGATAATCGGATTGTCGTAAAAGCTTCTGCCTTCGAAGCGCAGCTTGAAGACCTGGTCGTTCACCGGGATCAGCGTGGAAAGAGCCATCTTGAAAGCATTCACTTCGCGCTGGAGCGGCGAGAAACCCCGGCTTTCATCAATCGGCAAACGGCCTTCATCAAGCGCTTGCTTGTACTTGTTGTAGCCGGTGATGTTGATGGCTTCAGAGCCCGTGCATTTCGAGCTGCCACCGAGGCCGATTGCCACTTCCGGGTACTGTTTATCGAGATCGGTGATAAGCCCTTTCCATTTCTCCGGCTGCCGATGGTTCTGGTGGAAGTACATGGTCGGGTGCTCGCGATAACCGGCTGACAGGTGCTGCTCCACCAGCTCGCGCATCTGATACTGCTTGCCAAGGCCCGGGAAGGTCATGTCGTTGACGCTGATCAGCCCTTTTCTCTGCCAATGGCTTTCTTTCTCCCCGGACACCCCCGTGCGGGTCTTCATGAACTCTTCCATGTGCAGCTTGCTGATGACCACATGGGAAAGCTCGAGCTCGAGGGACTTCTCCATGTCGTATTTCACATCATCCACGCTCTGGCCGAGCATGCCGTAGATAAGGTCGACGCTGACCCAGTCCAGACCGATTTCACGGGCGTGATGGATGGTTTCCACGCACTCATCAGCGGAGTGCATGCGTCCGCAGGCCGAAATGATGCGGTCATTGAAGGACTGGGTGCCGAAGCTGATCTTGCTGAAACCCAGCTCCTTCAAGAGCGACAGATAGGGTTTGTTCAGGGTGCCCGGCTCGCCCTCAAAGCGCAGGGTGGAAGCCGAGAAGTTGAAATGGCTCCGGTAGAACGCCATCAGACGACGCAGTTCCGCCTCTGGCAGCAGCGACGGCGTACCGCCGAAGATGTTGAATTCGCCCACTTCCGCCTGAGCCAGGCCAGGGACTTTCTGAAGCCACATCGTGGCCTCTTTGATGTTGTAATCCACCAGATCCCGGAACACCTGCTGCGACGAGGCGGCCTTGGGGTTCAAGATAACCGTCGGGTACTGGCAGAAATGGCAACGGTAGCGGCAGGTGGGAATATAGGCCCACAGGTGGATCTGCTTGGCCTGTTTGATGTCGCGATCCATGTCGGCGAAAAAAGAGGACAGCGGATAGTCGGGGATATCGCCGGGGAAAACATGGCAGCCGAACGGGTCGTTGAACACGTACTCCAGAAAGGCGCTGTTATCGGGACGCGAGAGAAACTCGTAGACCCGCGGTGTTGGATAGTTCGGGTCGATATCGTTCAGTGAGCCCAGAGCTTCGCCATTCATCAAAATACCCCTCCGTTCGCAAAGTAGTTATGGGCTTCACCGGATTCACGGTCTTCGGAGAAGTAGTAGGCAAAGCGTTCGAAATCTTCCGGTTTGACCCCATCGAAGCAGGCTGGCAATGGCGGCGGGAAGCCGATGTCCTCGCCAACGGCACGGCGCAGGGCACTGAAAATCTCTTCGCGGAACTCGAAATAGAGGCGGTAGGACGGGGTCTTGTAGGCGTGAATCGGTTTGAAATCGATGACCCGGGAGCCCTGTTTTATTTCATGGATACGCTGATACAAACGATCAGCCACCGGCCCGCTGAAGAACTCACGGACCGCCGGGCTTTCCAGCAAAATCTGCGGGTTGAGCAGCGCCGGCAGCACGATGTTTTTGGGCACATAGTCTTTGATCGAGTAATCCCAGGCCTGTTGTGACTGCACAGGCGTGGTGTCACGCAGCGTTGGCGTTTGCTCTTCGACGTCGGGGCGTACGTCCTTCATGATGATGATTCCGTCCTGCCCATAGGCGTTGCCGGTAATCACCTCATCGAGAATGGTATCCACCCGACGGCTGTTGATCTCGATACGCGAATCATGGGCGTAGACCGGCTTGCCGCCCCAGGCGATCACCCGAATGCCGAAATCCCAGTCATCGGAGAGGTGTTCGACAAAGCGGCCGTTGTTCAACTGGTAGAAAATCTCGATGCCGCCGACTTTGTCGTAGAGGCCCCGTTCGACGGCAAACCCCTTGCCGTCCGGAAAGCCGCCAAACAGTGAAAACGACATCTCGCGGCAGCGCAGGGTCTTCTGGATCTCGTTGAGCAGGTTCGGTCGTTGGCGAAAGGACGCTTCGTTGTAATAGTAATTACAGGTGCCCAGATCGCCGTTTTCCTCGACCATTTTTTCAATCAGCGCGTGCAACCAGTAAGGGTCCACGGTGCAGTCCGCATCGGCGGAAGCAATGTAGTGCTTGTTTTCGACACCCAGGCGGATATCGCGCTGTTTTGAACGCAAAGAGGCATAATCCATGCCGCGTTTTCTGGCGGACGAAACACCCTGGATGGTCTCCCGGATAACGTGAATATCCAGGGATGGATTTTCAGCCTTGAAGGCGTTGATTTTCTCCACTGAGTCATCCGTGGAATTGTTATCCACGAAGATCAGTTCATAGGTGGCGTGAGTGATCAGGCCACCCTGGGTTTTCTGATTGAACAGCGAGTCCAATACACTATCAATGCGGTCACTTTCGTTATAAACCGGCAGCACGACCGACACAAAGACAGCCTCACGCATATTTCCTCCAGTAGGACTCAAGTCCAGCATGCCAATCACGTTATTGGAGAGCACCTGCTGACCAATGGAGAAGTTTTTATCAGCCACCTCTGCCATCAGCGCCTTGTTATTCAGTAACTGATAGACCTCGTCAATAAAAGCATCATCAGGCAGGCCATCCTGCGCTTCCGATATAGACATGACCGGCGCTTCAAAGCCGTGCTGGCCATAGACCTCCTGATAATATTCGTAGCGGGTCGTGATGTAGCAGCGTTGGCTGCTGATCGCCTCCCCCACGGGATTGCCGTAGCTGTCATATCCCCAGGAAGTGAGAAAGGAAACCAGGTCACAGGAGTAATACAAGTCCTCAATGGTCGTGGACTTCTCCTTCGTCGGCATATAGTCATGGGGCAACGCCCCGACAAACTTGATAAAGGCCTCGACCTGTAGTTCCCTGGCCAGCTTATTCAATGCTTCAAAGTAACCGGGATGTTCATGGGGATCGCCAGCGACCGCGAGATACACCCTTCGACGGCTACCGTTACGAGCAAAAAGCGCGTTCAGCCGGTGGACCAGGTAGATATCCCTGTCCTGTCGTTTTTGCGGAATGATACGGGTCGTGCGGGCAATCAGGACATCGCTGGCGCGGATATCCAGGCTCTCCTTGATGTTCGTACAGGTCCCCTGCCCGCTGAAGTCATAGGTGTTCTTCCTGACCTTGACGTCGACGGCGTGATCGCACCATTCCTCGAGTTTGTGCTTCAGATGATGATTGAGGGTCACATAGGTGATGTAGCGGGATTGAACCGGCTTGACGGCGTGGGGGTACGGCTCCGGGCCGTATTTCATCACGGTCTTTTCACTGTTCCACATCAGGTCATGATCGCGCCAGATGACGAAATTCCCCATGCCATGCTTTTCCCCATAGGCTTCGATGGCCAGGTACAAGGCTTGGGTATAAATGATGTTTTCCGGCAGCGTGCCGTTTTCAACAATCACATAACGAATGTTCAGGGTTTCCCAGAACTCAACCATTCGCTGGGCCAGTGCCTGTGACGACTCGCGAATGGCGATTAGAAGCTGTTCCTGTTCTTGCACAGAAGCCGAAGTCTTTTGACCGATCAACACACTGTGGGAGTGCTCTATGAAATCCCGGCTGTAATGCGGGACAGTCTCTATGTCTTCGATACGAACCAGGGTAAACACCCCTTGATAGGTGTTTTTTTCGTGATCATAAGGCTTGTTGAAATTGCCTTTGTCGATCTTGATGTCATAGCCCAGGTCAAGATAGGAAGTAATCTCACTCTGCTCAAGGCACTTGGCCATCTTTAACGCTTCGACCGTAATGCCCGATACCGCGACAGCATCAAATGATATAAATATGGCTCCAGCATGCATGCTCATACCCCTCAAACCAATAGGAAGTCATTGATTACCACGCACTCGAAACTGCTAGCCTTAGATCATGCTTTTATCCGTTTTTTGTTTTATGAGAGCGCCATAAGTGGCCTCTCGAAATTAAAATACTCGTCTGTACGAGTTGAATCAACAACTCATACAGACGAGTATTTGGTTTTATTTATTCATGACCCGGGAAAGGGGGACAGGGTATTTCCAATCTCCAGGACAACACCGGCATCCGCGCAAAAGACCGCCTGTCACGAGGCCCCTGCCCTCCCCGTAATGGCCCAACGGGCCTGAAATAAATGAAACCCTTCGGCACCCGGTTGATCCACTGATAAGCGATCTACAGTTACCCCCTCTATTCCTCACCTTATCGAGAGACCCTCATGACCAGCGAACTCGACCAGCAATGCATCGACACTCTGCGTTTCCTCTCGGTGGACATGGTGCAAAAAGCCGACAGCGGCCATCCCGGTTTGCCCCTCGGCGCCGCGCCGATGGCCTATGTGTTGTGGACCCGCTGGCTCAGGTTCAACCCGCACAACCCACAATGGCCTGACCGCGATCGTTTCGTGCTCAGCGCCGGGCACGGTTCGGCACTGCTCTACAGCCTGCTGCACCTCAGCGGCTACGAGCTGACGCTGGACGACATCAAGCAGTTCCGCCAATGGGGCAGCAAGACACCGGGACATCCCGAGCGCGGGCACACGCCCGGCGTGGAAACCACCACCGGGCCGCTGGGCCAGGGCCTGGCCAACGCGGTCGGCATGGCGATGGCCGAGGCGCAACTGGCGGCGACCTACAACCGTCCCGGTCACACGGTCGTCGATCACCATACCTACGCGCTTGTCGGCGATGGCGACCTGATGGAGGGCGTGGCCAGCGAGGCCGCCTCACTCGCCGGCCACCTGGGGCTGAGCAAGCTCACCTGCCTCTACGACGACAACGCCGTCACCCTCGCCGCCGGCACCGCCATGACGTTCTCGGAAAATCGCGCGGCGCGCTTCGAGGCCTACGGCTGGCACACGGTGTCGGTGGAGGATGGCAACGATCTCGTCGCAATAGAGACCGCCTTGCAGGCGGCTCGGGAACAAACGACGCGGCCGTCGTTGATTCTGGTACGTACCCATATCGGCTACGGCTCACCCGAGCAAGACACTTTCAAAGCCCATGGCTCGCCCCTCGGCGTGGACGCCGTGCGCAAGACCAAGGAAAAACTCGGCTGGCCCACCGAACCGGACTTCCTGGTACCCGACGCCGCCTTGGCGCACTTTCGCCATGCCGTGGAACGCGGGGCACGTAATGAAGCCGACTGGCGTGCGCGCATGGACGCCTACACCCAGGCCTTTGCAGAACTCTCCCATGAACTGCAGCAGCGTCTGAGCGGTGAACTGCCGCCAGGCTGGGAGGCGGACATTCCAGTGTTTCCCACCGATGCCAAGGGCCTGGCCACACGCGACGCCGGCGCCAAGGTGATGAACGCCATCGCGCCACGGCTGCCGGCGCTGATCGGAGGTTCCGCCGACCTCGACCCCTCGACGAAAACAGCGCTCAAGGGCCTCGGTGACTTCAACCCGGCGCCAATGTCGGGCACGGATCAACAAGGCTCCGACGCCAGCGGCTGGAGCCAGGTCGGTCGCAACCTGCACTTCGGTGTACGCGAGCACGCGATGGGCGCCATCGTCAACGGCCTGGCCGCCCATGGCGGTTACATCGCCTATGGCGCGACCTTCCTGGTCTTCTCCGACTACATGCGCCCGCCCGTGCGCCTGGCGGCACTGATGGGCCTGCACGTGGTGCATGTGTTCACCCACGACAGCCTGGCCCTCGGCGAGGACGGCCCGACCCATCAGCCGGTCGAACACCTGGCGAGCCTGCGCGCCATCCCGAACCTGCTGTTGATCCGCCCCGCCGACGCCAATGAAACCGCAGTGGCCTGGCAGGTTGCCATGACCACCCGTGACCGCCCTGTCCTGCTGGTCCTGACCCGGCAAGCGTTGCCCACCCTGGACCGCAACCGCTACGCCGCGGCCGATGGGTTACGGCGCGGCGCCTATGTGCTGAACGACAAGGCGAGCCGCGAACCCGAACTGATCCTGATCGCCAGCGGCTCGGAAGTCGCCTTGATCCTGGCGGCGGGCGAACGCCTGGAGGGTGAAGGCATCGCCGTGCGTTGTGTCTCGATGCCGAGTTGGGAGTTGTTCGAGGCCCTGCCCCAGGCCGAGCGCGACGCCGTACTGCCGCCTTCGGTCGGCGCGCGGCTGGCGGTCGAATTGGGCGTGCGGCAAGGCTGGGAGCGCTATATTGGTAGTAATGGCGACATGTTAGGGGTGGAACGTTTCGGCGCCTCGGCACCGGCCGATGTCCTGCTGCGCGAATACGGCTTCACCCTCGACAATGTCTGCGCCCGTGCCAAGGCGCTACTGGCACGGCCGTAATCAGCAGGAACAACCCCGTAAAAGAGGCTCGATCGTGAACAAACAAGACACCGCCTTCTACAGTCTCCTGAATGAAATCGCCCAGGGCAAAAGTGAGATCAGGGATCCTGCCGAGGTCGATACGCTGGAACGCTTGATCAGCTTCAACTACGCGCAAGCGGTGGCCGACGTCAGCCATCCGCAGTTGGCTTACAGCGCTGCTCAAATGACACCCATGGGAAGGGCTTTCCTGGCGGAATGCAAAGCAGCAGCGCATCCCGTCAGGTAAAGGCTCTTACAGCCAACCCCTCCCCCCTTCGTCTCGATCCGAACCGGTGCTCACAGGCACTGGTCTCGGACGAGCTTGCATTACAACTTTGTCATTGTTTTGTTCGTCGGCTGTTTGAGTGGCCTCGTTATTGTGAACCCACTGCCAGACAACAGGCAGCCCACTCAGACAGAGAGACAATGCCATGAAACTTCTTATGCTCGGATTCGCCGCCCTCCTCGCCACCGGTTCAGCCTTCGCCAGCACCACCGACAGTCCAGCGGCGATTCATGACAAGGCTGGTTTTTTCGTCCAGATGGACGTGGCGAAAGTCCTGTCCACCACCGACCTCTCGGATCAATGCGGTGTGATTCCGGCGAAGTTCGATTACCTGGATCACCAGGGTCGCGAACATGTGTTGGACTATCAGGTTCAAGGGAACTGCTCGAACGAAAACTGATGGGGAGTTTGACCAACATGACTGACAAGGAGCAGGGGCCATACGCGGTATCAGCTGATGATCGGGCTATACTCGCGCCACCTGCTCGCGGCGTTCTGGTCCGCTTTCGTGAGTCGAATATCGAAACTGAACCAAGGTAATACCCATGAATATCCTGGTAGTGGAAGACGAACCCAAGGCGGGTAACTATTTGCTCAATGGCCTGCAGGAGCAAGGTTACTCCGTCAGCCTGGCCCGCGATGGCGTGGACGGTTTGCACCAGGCCCTGGAAACGTCCTTCGACGTCATCGTGCTGGACGTGATGATGCCGAAGATGGACGGCTGGGAAGTGCTGCGCCGCCTGCGCAAGGAGGCCGACACGCCGGTCCTGTTCCTGACCGCACGGGACGATATCGCCGACCGTATCAAAGGCCTGGAGCTGGGTGCCGACGACTACCTGATCAAGCCCTTCTCTTTCGCCGAGCTGGTCGCCCGCCTGCGCACGCTGACCCGACGCGGTCCGACCCGGGAAGAAGAGCAACTGCAGATCGACGACCTGCAGATCGATGTCATCAAACGCCGCGTCACCCGCGCCGGCGTGCGAGTAACGCTGACCAACAAGGAGTTTGCCCTGCTCCACCTGTTTGCCACGCATCAGGGCCAGGTGCTTTCTCGCTCACTGATCGCCTCCCGCGTCTGGGACATGAATTTTGACAGTGACACCAACGTGGTGGACGTGGCAGTGCGCCGCCTGCGCCTGAAAATCGACGATCCTTTCCAGCTCAAGCTGATCCACAGCGTGCGTGGCATTGGCTACCGCTTCGATACACAACCATGAAGCGTCGTCATTATTCCCTGACGCTGCGCCTGGCCGTGGTATTTGCCTTGCTGGCCTTTGCCCTGCTGGCGACCATGGGGGTCGAGCTGTACCGCGAACTGGAGAGCGAGCTGATACACCGTGACGAAGCCGCCCTCGTCTTCCGCGTCAATCAGTTACGTAACCTGCTCAATGACAGCAATACCCGGGATCTGATCAGGACCAAGCCCGCGCTGTTTCAGAACATGATGGGCAATCGTGAATCCGTACTCAGTATCGGTGCTCCAGGGGGGCCTCCATTACTCGTGGTCAACCCCGGAAATCTTGATATTCCCCAGTTGGTTCCGGTCGCGATGGAGCAGACCCTGGAGCTGAGCGATGTCCATAAAGTGGCGGAAGTCGATGGTGCGCCGTTCGCCGCGGTGTCTGCGAGTATCGACTCGGGCAAGCTGCAATTGACCATTGGCCGCTTGATGACCGAACGTACCGCGGTGCTGGCCAGCTACCGTCTCAGTGTCTATATCCTCGCCAGCCTGGCGGCGATTGTCCTGGCCCTGGCTGGCTGGCTGATGGTTTACCGTGGTTTGCTGCCGTTGAGGCGCCTGGCGCAGCACGCCCATGGTATCGGTATCGGCAACCTGACTGAACGACTCGACAGCCAGGGTGCCCCGAAGGAGCTGTTACCGATGATCGACTCTTTCAATACCATGCTCGAGCGCCTGGGCAAGGGCTTTGAGCAACTGGCCCAGGTTTCCACGGACATGGCCCATGAACTGCGCACCCCCATCAACAACCTGCTGGGTGAAACCCAGGTCGCCATGCAGCAGGACCGCAGCGTTGAACATTATCAGCAGCTACTGGCCTCCAATGTAGAAGAGCTGGAACGCTTGGCGCGCATGCTCGACAACATGCTCTTCCTCGCGCGCACCGACCCCAGCAGTGCCCGCCAGCAGCGCGAGGAGTTGGACGCCGCTGAAGAAGTGGAACGCATGGCTGACTATTTTGAAGGTCTGGCGGCCGATGCCGACATCACCATCCGTGCAGAGGGCGAAGGGATTATCTGGGCTGAGCCCGTCCTGCTGCGCCGCGCCCTGGCGAATCTGTGTGCCAACGCGATCAAGTACGGAGCGCCGCATTCCGAACTGTTGATCCAGGCCATACCGGCCGCAACCGGTATCCATCTGCGTGTGCACAACCACGGCCCAACCATCCCGGCGGAACATCTGCCAAGACTGTTCGAGCGTTTCTACCGGGTTGATCAATCGCGTGAGCGCTCGGCCCATTCCAACGGTTTGGGCCTGTCGATCGTAGCGACCATCATGCAACTGCACAGCGGTCTCTACCAAGTCACCAGCAAGGATGGCCTGACCTGCTTCGAGCTGTTCTTCCCGATGCGCGAGCAATAAATCGGCGGGAGTCGATCACCCTTCATTTCGCCCTTGGCGACTTTGGCGCCCGACTTCAGCCTTCTCTAAAATCCGCGCTACGCTAAGTCTGCGGTCGCCATGATTTCTCCGGGCATTTCCGGGAGCTGCCTGCCGTACTTGAGAGATCAAGTCATGAGCCAGATCACATGCGTAGCCCATAAAACTCGTACCCAGGCGCTTGCCAGGCTCTGTCTGGCGGCGTGCCTGCTGCTGAGCTATCACGCGTGGGCTGCCCCGTTACCAATCGACCTGTTTATCATCGACGCCCCTCCGCTGACGCTTGTCGACGACGCCAAGGGTCATGGCATCCTCGGAGATGCCGCGCTGATGGCCATTGCCAAAGCCGGCTATGCCGCTCATATACAGGTGCTGCCTTGGGCCAGATCGCAAAAATACGTCAGTGAGAAGCAGGACCTCTTGATTGCCCCCTTGTCACGTACGCCCGAGCGCGAAGATCACTTCACCTGGATCGCGCCCATCATGAGCATGGGCCGCGCTTTTTTCAGCCTTGAGCACCGGGTGAGCAGTTTCGCCGAAGCCAAGAGGATCTACCATGTGATCGGTGTAGGCCTGGGCAGCGCACAAGAGGAAATCCTCCGCGCCCAAGGTTTCAGCGACAAACAGATCCACCCGTTGACCATTGGTGAAAATCCCGCGCAAATGCTTTTGAAAGGTCGTATCGATGCCTGGTTCAACGGCGTCCCCGAGAGCCAGTACATCTGGTCCAGGGTATCTAGCCGTAAGCTGCTTATGAGCCCCGCCCTGAGCACGATAGACCTCTATCTGGCCTGCTCGAAGCAATGCTCCGCCGAACAGGTCCACGCCTTGCGCGAAGCGATTGAAGCGCTGCGCCGTGACGGGACTCTGGCACGGATACAAAAGGAGTACCTGTCGCAACAGTGAATCGCGAAGGGTAACCCCTTTTGTACGTACCATCTTCCCCACCGCTCACGGCATTCACTCAACTCATGGCGCCTTGCCCTTGCGATACGCCATCGAGTCATCGATTCTCTTGAGTATGTAGTCCCCCGCCGCCACTGGTGGATACAGACTCAACGCCGAGTCGATGCCCAGCTCACAGGGGTCGACCAGGGCGCCATAGGTCGGGTCATAGAAGGTCGCGATGGAGTAGCGCTCATGGCCTGAGCGATTGATCACCCGGTGCAAGGTCGAACGAAAGCGATTGTTGGACCAGCGCGCCAACAGATCGCCGACATTCACCACCAGGCTGCCCGGAATCGGCGTGGCATCGATCCAGCTGTTGGAGCCCAGCTCGCGGACCTGCAAACCGCCGCTGTTGTCCTGATACAGCAAGGTGATGCAGCCGTAATCGGTGTGAGGCGCAACCCCGAATTGATCGGCCTCGGCCTGGGCCGGTTGCGGCGGGTAATAAACCATCTGGGTGCGCTGCAAAGGCTTGGTGTATTTGTCGATGAAGAAATGTTCGTCAATCCCCAACCCGACCGCCACCACCCTCAACAGGTCTGCCCCGGCCTTGCCGATTTCCTGATAGTACTCGGCCAGGACCTCGCGCAACGACGGCATAAATGCCGGCCACTGGTTCGGTCCGCGCAGCGCCTCGCCGGCGAGTACGCTGGGATCCTCTTCGGCCAGCTCAAGCCCGATACTGAAAAACTCCTTGTGGTCGGGTTTGCTGGCTTCGTACATGGTTGCCCCGCCCAATGCGTGCCAGCCACGATGGCGCTTATTGACCGCCGCCTCGCGCTTGACCTCGGTCGGATAGGCAAAGAACTCCGCGGCGGCTGACATCGCCCTGTCGATCACCGGCTGCGGTACACCGTGATTGATGATGTAGAAGAAGCCGATATCGCAGCAGGCGGTCTGGATGGCCTCGGCGGCTCGACGAATACTCGCCTTGTCACCTTCACGAACACCGGACATATCGATCAGCGGCAGACGGATACTGGAAGACATATTCACTCCTGGGGCCATGGTGCTGGGTCACGGTTGGGGGCGCGGCGCAAGAGCTGCGACCCTGTATATACAGCTAAAAGCATTTACCGTGCCGCTCCCCCTTGCTCCCCCAGCGCCCCCCATGCCAAAGCGCCCGCCTGCTGCCAAAGACCCTTGATCCGGTTAATAACCCCGTGATCATTGGTTTCCATACGCCCCAACAGCGTGCAGCGAGCGCGTATCTGGTGCGGTTTTCGGTTACACATCCGGGCTTCCGAAATGTCATTGCTTGACGTTCCCAGGATTTTTTTAAGCGTTTCTCCCTTCCCTGTATAGGCAGCACGCAACCGTGGATACCCGTCGGGAGCAGAAGCCGTTGTGTATCACAGCGTGTCTCAAGGTCACGGTGATGCAGTTCGGTGTCCTCGGCCTGGCCAACGCGCAAACCAACGACAGCAAGACCGCAACAGATGCGAGTAGCAGCGTAGCCCCCTCCTCCCCGTTCGGCCCGCTCAAGCATATCAACGCCGGATTACTGGACGTGGCCTACGCCGAAACAGGCCCTGCCGAGGGGCCGGTGGTCATTCTCCTGCACGGCTGGCCCTACGACATTCACAGCTATGACAAAGTCGCGCCGTTACTGGCGGCAAAGGGTTACCGGGTACTCATGCCCTACGCACGGGGCTACGGCGATACGCACTTCCTCTCCGCCAACACCGTTCGCAACGGCCAACCCGCCGCGCTGGCCAGTGATGTCATCGACTTCATGGACGCCCCGAAGATCAAGCAGGCCGTGCTCGGCGGCTACGATTGGGGTGCGCGCTCGGCGGACATCGTCTCGGCGCTCTGGCCGGAGCGGGTCAAGGTGCTGGTCTCGGTCAGCGGTTATCTGATCGGTAACCAGGAAGCCGGCAAGACCCCGCTGCCACCCAAGGCCGAGCTGCAATGGTGGTACCAGTACTACTTCGCCACGGAACGGGGTCGTGCCGGCTATGAAAAGAACACCCACGACTTCGCCAAGCTGATCTGGCAAACGGCTTCGCCGAAATGGGCCTTCGACGACGCGACTTTCAATCGCAGCGCCGCCGCCCTGGATAACCCAGACCATGTCGCCATTACGATCTTCAACTATCGCTGGCGTTTAGGCCTGATTCAGGGCGAAACCCAATACGATCCTCTGGAGCAGAAATTGGCCAAGGCCCCCTCCATCGGCGTGCCGACCATCACCCTTGAGGGCGACGCCAACGGCGCGCCGCATCCCGCCGCCGAGGACTATGCCAAGCGCTTCACCGGCAAATATGAGTACCGGTTTATCCAGGGTGGGATCGGCCACAACCTGCCGCAGGAAGATCCACAGGCCTTTGCCAAGGCCATTATCGATGCCGATCATCTTTGAAAGCTATTTGAAGGGAGGCCGCCCCTGGGTTGGGTGTTCAAAACCCGTCAAAGGGTGACCAACTCCATCTGCAAATACTTCTCGAACCACTCGCCAGCGAGCCTGGCGACTTCCCCAAGGGCACCGGCTTCTTCAAAAAGATGCGTCGCCCCCGCGACGACCTCCAGGCGCTGTTCACAGCGCAGGACGTAACTGCTTTGGAAGTTCAGGCTGAATACCAGGGGATCCTGTGCTCCGACGATCTGCAAGGTCGGGGCCTTCACACGAGGCAGCACCACTGTTGCCAGGTCGGTCCGTCCTCCCCGACTGACCACTGCGTGTATCCGATCAGGGCGTTCCGCCGCCGCCAACAGTGCCGCGGCGGCGCCAGTACTGGCGCCAAACAGACCGATCCGTAAAGAATGCAACGCCAGGTCCCGGTCGACCCAGTCGACCACCTCTACCAGTCGGCTACCCAGCAAGGCGATATCGAAACGCAGTTCACGGGTCAGGTTGTCCAGGCGTTGTTCTGTCTCCGTGAGCAGATCGAGCAGCAATGTCCCCAGTCCCCGCCTGGCAAGGGCCTGTGCAACCAGCCGATTAGGTGGGCAGGTACGACCGCTGCCATGGACGAAGACCACCAGGCCGATGGCATTCATCGGCAGCAGCAAGTCGGCTGATAACTCGACATCCATCAGGTCCAGCGTTCGAGATTGAGGCTCTGGCCCCGATGCGTCTGCCGCGAACGGATGCTCGCCGCCAGCTCCGTGGCAACAGATCACGACCTCAGCATCCGAGGTTTTGGAAGTTTGCGATGAAAGACTCTGGGGCACTGGAAAACCTCCTCAAGCGATTACGCTGGTCGGTTCGTATCCAGGAGGTTCCTTTTCCGGAATGTCGGTCATGATTAATTCGGTCAGCAGGAGACTGGCAACCGAGACAGCATCAGGTTGCTCCCCTGATTGGATCGGCAACGGATATGCCCTTGCAGTCTCTATGGAATGACAGCGGCAACGTTGACCTGGATCAACAAAAAGACACGACATTGCGCAGCTTTCATGGACAAGGTTCCAGGCTCACGGCACGATGTAGGCGGACAGATCCAGCACCAGGCAGGCCAGAACCACCGGCTTGGCGAATCCAAGTCGCACAAAGGAGGCGACCACCGCAAAGGCCCCGCTGACTACCGAGGATGGCAGGGCCTGGTCGACGAACAGCTTCATCAGGCTGAGCTTGCCCGCATCCCAGAGTGACAGGTGCTGCCCGCCGGCCTTGAGCACCACACGAAAAGTCTGCCCCTGCGCCACATAGGTCAGGGCTTGAAGAGCGAAGGCAGCGACAAGCCATAACGGTTGCGCCTGAGTCAGCAATCGCGCGAAGGATTCGACTTCAGCGAACCGCAGTGCAACCGCAATGACTGTCGCCAGCATCGCCGCGCCCAGCAGCCAGGTCAGCCACAGGGCAAGGCGACTGTAATGCTGACCAGCTGCTTTCTCTTGCGGCGGGGAGATAGCTGGTGTGGGCGGTTCAACAGACATGCCATGCCCCTGGGCAGTTCAGCGGATGGCTTGATTCTGGCCCAGTATTGACGAGTTTGCTTGACCCATATCAATCACGAAAAACGCCATAGGCCAGCACCTCCCCCTCGACGCTGATGGCCACCTCATCACCCGGCCGCGGGCATAGATGACCGGGCAACCGCGCAATCAGCGTGGTCGATACGGCCGTATCATCCGAGAGACTCAGGTGCACACAGGCATCGTGCCCGTAGTAGTCCACTTTCAGCACCCTGCCCCGCGCCCGGGCGGCGCCGCTGTCCTGGCTGTCAAGTAGCGGTGAAAGCCTGATCTGCTCTGGCCGCAGTAATACCTGCGCCGGTCCGTCGGGCAGTGCCGCCATCAGACGCAAGGAGCCGAGGGCGCACAGGACACCAGCGCCCTTGACGATGCCCGGCAACAGCATGGCATCGCCGACAAAACGGGCCAGCTCAGGGCTCACCGGCATCCGGTACAACTGCTCGGGGCTCGCCACTTGCACCAGTTCCCCCTTCCACAACACTGCGACCTGGCTGCCCATCGACAAGGCCTCGGACTGATCGTGGGTGACCAGCAACGCCGTGGCGCCGGCCGCCGACAAGGCCTGCGCCACCGCTTGCCGGGTTTCCACGCGCAACGCGGCATCCAGCGAAGAAAACGGCTCATCGAGCAGGACCAGGGCCGGCGCGGGTGCGAGTGCCCGTGCCAGCGCTACCCGTTGCTGCTGCCCACCGGACAACGAATGCGGCGAGCGGTTGGCAAAGTCCCCGGGCAAGCCGACCAGCTCGAGCAACTCGGCGACGCGGTGACGGCTCTTGCGCAGCTGCCGTGAAAGGCCAAAGACGATGTTTTCAGCCACCGACAGGTGCGGGAACAACGCGCCTTCCTGTGGCACATAACCGATATGGCGCTTCTCGGACGGAACAAACACCCCGGGGCCGCTGACCCGCTGGCCATTGATCTGGATCGTCCCCGCATCACCGCGCTCGAAGCCACAGAGCAGCCGCAACAACGTGGTCTTGCCGCTGCCGGACGGGCCAAGAATCGCCACCAGGCTGCCGGACGCCACCGACAAATCGACGCCACGCAATACAGGGGTGTGGCCAAACGTCTTGCGCAGGCCGCGAATTTCTACATCAGCCATGTCGATCCCTATGATTGGAAGCTACCCAGCACTGCCGATTTGCCGAACAGCGACATCAGCAGCCAGGTGGAAAACAGTGAAATACCGACCAGCATGGCGGCATACGGCGCGGCAGCGGCAAAGGCCATCGCCGAGGTATCGACCCAGACTTGCGTGGCGAGCGTGTGGGTGCCGATGGGCGACAGCAACAAGGTGGCGGTCAGCTCCGTGACGATGGTGATAAACACCATCGAGGCCGCGGCCCCGATACCCGGTCCGGCCAGCGGCAGGATCACCCGCCATGCCGTTTGCCACCAACGCAGGCCCAACGAGCGGGCCGTGTCTTCAAGACGGGGTTCGATCTGCACCAGCGTGGCGTGCACACCGACCAGGGCCAGTGGCAGGAACAGGATCGAATAGGTCAGGACCAACAGCGCCGCACTCTGGTAAAGCGGCTGGATGAAGCGGATCGAGATCGAAATCACCGCCAGGGCGATGACGATACCCGGTACGCCCTGCCCCAGATAGGAAATACGCTCCAGCAAAGTACTGATACGGCCCGGAAAGCGCGCCAGCAAAAAGCCCAGGGGCAACGCGAGCAAGGTGGTGAGCAGCGCCCCGGCCAGGCCAAAGCCCAAGGATGCACAGGTCGTGCTGATCAATTGCTCCATCGAGAACTCGGCGGGCGTCACAGCGGCCTCACTGTGCTGCAGCAGCCAGTAGCCGATCATCCCGAGGGGAACGCCCAGGGTGGTCACGGTCAAACCGGCAAACCCGATCCATACCAGCCATTTCGCCCGGCCCAGTTCGTAGCGGGTGGCCGATCGGCGTGTACCACGGTCGAGCCGGTCATAACGCGCAAGGCCGCGCACCTTGAACTCCGCCACCAGGCAGATCAGGCACAGCAGCACCAGGACGCAGGCCAGCAGGGCCGCGCCGGCACCGTCGAAGCTGGCACGATATTCGGCGTAGATCTCGGTGGTAAAGGTCCGAAAACGCAGCAGCGCGAACGCGCCAAACTCGGACAGCACGCTGAGGGCAACCAGCAGTACCCCGCCCAGCAATGCCGGCTTGAGTTGCGGCAGCACTACGCGAAAGAAGCAGCGCCACGGCCCCAGCCCGAGGGAACGGGCGGTTTCCTCCAGCGCCGGGTCCATGCCCCTGAGCGCAGCGGAAACCGGAAGGTAGACCAGTGGAAAGTAGGCGGTGGTGACCACCAGCAAGGCACCGGAGAAATCCTGCAACGACAGGCTCAAGGAGACCCACGCATAGCTGGTGATAAAGGGTGGCATGGCCAGCGGCACCGCCGCGAGCACCGCCCAGGCACCTCGACCCGGCAGATGGGTGCGCTCGACGAACCAGGCCACCGCCGTACCGATCAGGGCCGAGGCGAACGTCGCCGCCACGACAATCAGCAAGGTATTGACCGCCAGCTCGCCGACGATTGGCCGGAACAGCAACTCGACCGCATCATCGAAGCTGAAGCTCGTTGCCTGCTTCAGGGTGAAGGCCAGCGGCGCCAGCACCAGCAGTGCCACGGCCACACAGACAAGCAAAAGTCCGAAGGGCGTACGCCGTTCGGACTTGACCGCGATGGTCGCATTGGCCATTTACAGCAGGCCGGCCTGGCGCAGCAACTTGACCGCGTGGCTATCGTCACCCAGGGTTTTCATATCCAGCGCGGGCGGCGTCAGTTGGTTGAATGGCATCAGCAGAGGATCGGGAGCGACGCCGGCACGCAGCGGGTACTCGTAGGTCACCTTGTTGCTGGCCATCAGTTGCTGTGCGCCTTCGCTGGTCAGGTAAGCGACGAACTTGTTCGCCGCTTCCTGATTGCGGGCGGTTTTCAGGACCGCGACGCCCGACACGTTGATCAACGCACCGACATCCGCGTGAGCAAAGTGATAAAGCGCACTGTGGGTCCCTTTGTCACCGACTTCGGTGTGCAGGCGTGCCCAGTAGTAGCTGTTGATCACACCGACGGCAACACCGCCACGGTTGACGGCAGCGGTAACGCCTTCGTCATCGTTGAAAATCTGCGAGTTGGTGCGCAGGCCCTTGAGCCACTGCAAGGTGGTGGCTTCGCCCTTGAGCGCCAGCATCGCGCTGACCAGGGGCAGGAAGTCGGCATCGGCGGGAGCAATGGCCACCTTGCCTTTCCAGGCCGGCTCGGCCAGGTCGAGCAGCGAGGCTGGCAATTCAGCCGGGTTGACCAGCTTGGTGTTGTAAGCCAGCACGTTCTCACGGGCCAACACACCGACCCAATCGCCGCTCGGCGAGCTGTAGCGCGCCGGGATAGTCGACAAGGTGGCGGGTTGCACAGGTGCCAACAGGCCCTTCTCTTCCAGCAACATCAACTCGGGAGAGTTTTCGGTGAAGTACACGTCGGCAGGCGAAGCACTGCCTTCGGCCAACAGTTGCGCCGCCAGTTCCGGACCTTCACCGGTGCGCACTTTTACCGAGATGCCGGTCTGCTTTTCGAAATCCTTGACCAGCTGATTGACGGTCTGCTCATGCTGGGCACTGTACAGGGTCAGCGAAGCCGCCTGAGAGACACCGCAAGTCAGCATCGCGGCTGCCAGGCAGGCGAGTTGGAAAGCGCGCGGCAGCGTGTTGTTGAAAACCTTGAAAGACATTCGAAATACTCCCAATACAGCGATGATTACAGCCAAAGGGGCGCAGGCCGATAATGGCTGCACCCTGCCCGACAGCTCTTAGCTTTCGAGCCCTTCGAACAACCCGGCACCGATGAACGAACCTTCGCTGGCACCCGGTGGGCAGGCAAAGATGCCACTCCCCACATGGGTGGTGAACTGGTTCATGATGTCCTGGGTGGCCAGTTTCTTGTTGATCTTGATAAAGCCGCTACGCGGGTCGCGCTGGTAAGCCACGAAGAACAACCCGGCATCGAGCATCATGCCCTGGCGCCATGGCGGCCAACGCTCGGCATAAAAACCCACGCCGTCGTTGTAGGAATAGGCACGGCGCAGGATCTGCGCACCGTCGTTTTCCGCGGCGGCGGACAAGCGCGCATGGGCGTTGTCCGGGATGACCGAGTTGCCGTCCTTGTCCTGCGCGTCAAGATCCAGCGGGTCGGTTTCGTGGGCTTGGCCCAGCGGCGCGCCGCTGGCCTTGTCACGGCCGACCACTTCTTCCTGGAAGCCCAGCTCCGTCCTGTCCCAGTGCTCCAGCGCGATACGGATGCGCCGCACCACGACATAGGAGCCCGCCTTCATCCAGCCGCCTTCATCGCCGACCCAGACCACCTGGTCCATCATCTTGCTGTCGCGAGTCGATGGATTGTTGGTGCCGTCCTTGAAGCCCATCAGGTTACGGGTGGTGCCACCGCCAGCCGGGGGGCTGGTAAAACCGGACTGCATCCACTTGATCAGGGCCACGCCATCCGCCAGGGCAAGCAGCTCGCGCAGGGCATGGAAAGCCACCTGCGGATCATCGGCACAGACCTGGATGCTCAGGTCGCCGCCGCACTTCTCCGGTACCAGTTGGTCACCGTTGAATTTCGGCAGATCGACCAGCGCCTCAGGGCGCCGTGATGCCAGGCCATAACGGTCCTTGCCATCGCTGCTGACAAACAAGCCCGGACCGAAGCCGAAAGTCACGGTCAGACGGGACGGCCTGAGCCCCTCGGCCGAACCGCCGTCCAGAGGCGCGGCATCCTTGGGCACCGCCAGCGGCTGTGCGGTCTCGCCATGGCTCATGCGATTGGCCGCGACGGTCCAGCGCTTGAGCAGCGCGATCACGTCCGCCCGTGCAGTGGCTTCCAGATCGAACGCGGCAAACAGAGAGTGGGTCTGCTGCGGCGTGACGATACCGCCCTGGTGCAAGCCAAAGAACGGCTCGACCGCGGGCAGCGCCTGGCCAGCCTTGGGCTTTGCCAGGCTCTCGGCGGCGGCAACACCGCCCGAACCGATCACGCCCGCAGCAACAGCCAGGCTGCCGGCTGCGCCAAGGAAACGACGACGGGACAGGCCCGGGGCGCTGTCGTCGTGCGTACTCATTTGGCCAGGACCAGCATGTTCACGTCGTCTTCGACGTAGTAGAAACCGTCACCGCTGGGGGTCATGACCAGGCCGAACAGGTCGCCGTTACCCGGCGGTGTCTGGGCCTTGTTGGCGTCGATCCACTGGGCAAAGAGCTGCTTGCCGGTTTCCGGGTCGATTTCCACGACCTTGCCGTTCAAACCGTTGGTGGTCAGCAGGTGACCATTAGGTGCGGTGGTCAGCGCCAGCGGACGCAGCAACATGCCATCTTTGGTCAGCGTGCGGCCGACACCGGCGCTGGTGGTACGGGTGGTGGCATCCCAGATTTCGCTGATGCGGTTGGCCAGGGTATCGGAGACATAGAGCTTGTCGTCCTTGCCCATCGCCAGGCCAGTCGGGCCAACGAGGAATACACCTTTGTCAGCCTGGGCGCTGAAGCCGCTGCCGACCACGGTCTGGTTGGCGATCACCGGTGGCTTGCCTTCCGGGATCTTCAGGTCAAGGCGCAGTACCGTGGACTGGATCACCACCGGTGGCGTGCCCTTGGCGCTGCCGATACCAAAGCCGGCGTTGCTGACAAACAAGGTCGCGGTGGAACCGTTGTCGATCACCGCCATGTTGCCCCACGGGTCGTTGATATTCGGACCGGACCAGACATCGACGACCTTGCCGTTCGGGTCGAGCACCACCAGGCAACCGGCGCCCTTGGTGTCGGTGGTCCCGTCATTGCTCGGGGTGCTGCCGACGATCACCCAGCCACTCTTGAGCATGGTCATCGCGGTGCTGAGGCCGACGCCACCCGGGCACTGCGGCAGGTCATGGGGCAATTGGGCAAACAACGACAGCTGCTTGGTGGTCGGGTTGTAATCGACAATGGTCGTACCGACGCCCTGCAGGTTGGCGGCGTTGTTGAAGTTGTCGACCAGCACGTCATCCTTCTGGATTTTCCCGGCGGACACCGGCGCCACGGCAATGGCGTACGGGTTCTGGTCGCCATTCTCCGGGACCGTGGACGTCAGGGGCTGGTGCTTGTGAATGCCCGTCAGAAAACCCTGGGCGTCATCCGCGTGTGCCGGCAGGGCGACGTTGAAGGTCAATAGCGTGGCCAGGGCCACAAGGCCTTTGCCCAGACGCGGCAGGCTCGAATACGTCATGCAATACTCCTGATTTCTCGAAGTCGACAGGCCCTGTCAGGCAGGGCCGAAATCAAACAAAGCGGATCGGTGCGCTTCGGCGGGCGACAAGCGCCCGGCCAGCATCCGGTCTAGAGGGTGATGTTGGTGCGCAGGCCCCAGACCAGCGTGTCGCCCATTCTCAGCGTCGGATCGTTCGGGTTCTGGCCCGCCCCTGGATTGAGCGTGTACTGAATGTCCGGTTGCAGTTGCAGCCAAGGGGTCAGCTGATACTGGTAGGTCGCTTCAAGAAAGGTCTCGCCATTGCGCACGCGGTTGCCGCTGTCGAGATCCAGACCCGCGGCGCCACTGCCGACCTTGACGTAGCCCAGTGCCAGGCTGACCGTATCGGCATCGCGACCTTCGAAAGGCGCGGCCAGGGTTACACCGGCGTTGGCACTGAAGCTGATCAGGTTACGATCGCCCGGTGCACCCATCAGGCGGGTGAACACACCGACCGAACGCATGCTGTCCGGGGCCTGGCGCCAGATCATCTGGTCGGCCACGGCGTAGACGCTGTAGTTGCCCGAATGCTCGAGCGCGGTGCCATTGCTGTTTGGATCGCCGAGCGACAGCCCGTCGGTGCCGTAGCGCTGGTCGGCAAAGTTCTGCGTGTTGTACCAGGCGCCGAGTTTGTAGAGGCCCGGCAGACCAGGGTTGGCGGTCTCCGTCTGACCCAGCGAGGCCGGGTTGACGGCGTACTGCAGTTCGGAGATGTACAGCGCGCCGGTGTGCAGGTCGAAGTTGGTGCCGTGGGCGTTCTGCCGTTGCGGGTCACCGTCGTTGGTGCCGGCCGGGTTACCGTCATAGACGCCCGCGAGTACGGTGATCGCATCGGTCGGGTGGACCCGAACACGGATACCCAGGGCCGACAACGGATAGGCCGGGCCACCGGCCGGCATGTCGTAGGACGGCACTGCCGGCCAGCCGAACATGGTATTGACGAGGGTACTGGCGTACTGGCTGACCATGAACTCCTGGTCGATGCTTTGCTGGCCTACCCGGAAGTCCAGGGCCTCATCGAAGAACTTCTGCTGGTACCAGGCTTCCCACAGGCGGGTCCCGGTGTCCGCTTCGATACCGCTGGCGGTCTGCAGGGTGCCCAGCTTGTCGGCACTGAGGTTTTTCCCGTGAACGCTCAAGGCGCTGATGTTCAGGGTACCGCCGGCCAGGCCGAAGAGCTTGAGGGTGTCGAGCTTCAGGGTCGCGGTAGTGAGACCGTCATAGTCCCCGCCGCGATTCAAGCCGCCCTTGGCATTGTTCAGGTATTCGCTGGTTTCCGTCAGACCCAGGGTCACACCGTACGCTGCGAGGCTGGAGCGCAGCCCGCCGATATCGCCAAGCATGTTCTGGCGCGTCAGGAAACCGGTCCACTGACCAGCAGGCTCGGCCTTGATCGCCAGGTCGGCTTCAGGCAGATCCGCGGGGTTGACGTCGTCGGCTGCTACAGAGGGATTAGCAGTCGGTGCGGCTTGTGCCGCGCTGGCGGGAGTAATCCATAGCCAGGCGACAGAACAAGCCAGTGCGGTCGACAGAACAACACGCTGGGTGGATCGGTGGTACGACATTGCGCGCATCGATGACTCCATAAGGACTTGATCCTTGTTGCAACGCGGAAAACACGCTCAACCCGCAGCAAAAGGACCAAAATGAGAATCTAAATGAGAACCCGTCTCGAATTGTGCGCATGGTAGGCCCGACTTTTTTTTAATACAATTTGTTTCAGATGAAACTTCACCTCCCGAACATGAAACTTTTTCCCCAGGCTCTGGCCCGGGCCTCCCAGGGCGACAAATAGCCACCCTCCCCGGCACGGGCCGGAAAAAACATGAGGTTATTCCCAGAACAAGGTTCGCTATAGCGGGATAAGGCCGGTCCGAGTGCCGGAGCACTCGGCGGTTTTCAGGCTGCCGGTGCTAATGCGCCGCCAGTAATGGGTTCACCAACCGATCCAGCAGCGGCCGATCAATTTTCGGATCGCCCACGCTGCCATCCTTGCGCACTACGCCCTGCCTATCGATGACATAGGTCATGGGCATGCGCCAGACCCGGCCAAATTCCTTGAAATCGGCATCCCGCTGGAGCGCCGCGGGATAGCTGTAGGCGGCCATGACTTTGTGCACCATGGCGTCGTCTTCCGGCTCATCCATGCTGATCGCAATAATCTTCAGCCCTTCACCTTTGTGCTGTTGGTAATAGGCTTCCATGGCCGGCATTTCTGCCCGGCACGGCTCGCACCAGGAAGCCCAGAAATTCACAATGACCACCTGGCCTGCCTGTTTGCGCAGGTCAAAGGTCTCGCCATCCAGGGTTTTCGCCGTCAGATTCGGCGCGTGCTCACCCACATCAATCGCCCATGCGGGCAGACACACCAGGCTGCAACAGAGCGCGAACAATGGCAGTAGTCTTTTTGCGCACATCTACTTTCTCTCCGTGTCATGGATCACTAGAACGAGTATCGGGCGCCGATGGTCGCGGTATAGCGCGGAGCAAGCTGCACACCGTTGACATTCTGGTACACCGGCACTTGCACGAAACTGTAGAGGGAGGTTTTCCTGCCGACCGGCACCGTCACGCCCGGGCTGAGGTAAGCCAGGGTGCCACCGGTACTGACGGTGTCGGCATTGGCCCCGACATCGCGCTCGACATGTCGCACATTCAACTGGAGCTGCGGCATGGCGTAGGCATTGCCCATGTAGCGCAGGCCGACATTCAGATTGACGCCGTCGCCAGGGCGATAGTGATCACTTGAATCAAGCGCCTTTTGCAGCAGGGCCTGGCCGAAGTAGTCCCAGTTCTTGTTCAGGGTATCCATGTAATAGACACCCAGGATGCCATCGGTGGTCCCGGTTCCAGGCTGCAGGCCACGATCTATCGCGACCGGGCCTGGAGCGGTCGGGTCGGTCGACGCGGCGGTATCATCATGTGCCCCGGTGGGCAGTTTCAAGCCGAACAACAGCCCCAGGTTGTGCTGCGGAGTGAACCCCTGATAACGACCGATGACCTTGACGTCACCAAGGCTGGATGTTCTGGAGCTGTACTGGCCACCGCCATCGCCTGGGGTAACACCATCCGATGCCGTGCCCAGGGTGTTATGGCTGCGAAAGATATACGGCACCTGCAGATCCACGCCCCAGCTCGCATTGAAGCTGTAGTCCAGGCCCATGGTCAGGTAATCATTGCGCGTGTACTTCTCCACTTCCTGTGGGTTGCCGTTGTTGGAGATCTGGCTCGCGGCGCCTGGAGAAATACTGTGGCTACCACTACGCAATTGGTTCTGGTTCAGATAGTCGTAACGCAGGTCCAGTTTCAACCCCGACGAGCTGCTGATGCCCAGATTGTCCCAATCGGAGCTGAGGGTGCAGCCGCAGCTGGCACAGGCCAGCGCGAGGTGTGGGAATAAAGCGGTGACAGACAAGGCCGCGAACGGCAATAGGCTTCGACGGGTACGGCGCAGTGATGGCATGACCATGGGGTTGGCATTCCTGGATTAAGTTGCAACGCATAGGGGCAAACCTCCCAAACAGGCTGGGGAGGATTTGCCATCGCAAGGAAATCAGGAAAACACGGGGGGGCCGCGCGGCTTGGAGATCAGCCAGACTGCGCTGACATAGGGTGGCAGGATCGCTTGCACCAGCACAACGTCAGCGCGGCCGGAAAGCTGCCATTGAACGACGCTGGGGGGTAAACCGATATCGACCGCATGGACGACACACAGCAGGCAATGGCATTCGTGATACTGGTCTGGCGAGGGATCGCGGCTGCCGGAGGACGTGTCGTGTCCGGTCATGCCAACCATGTTGCAATGCTCGCCCATCATCATCGGCTGCCCATGGGCAGCCGGCAGCAACAGCATCACGCTCGGCAGCAACGCCGCAAGCATGGCCAGGCAAATGGCAAGCTGACGCAATGAGTGGGAAAACCGGGGCATGGACACGAAAGTGACGTCGCTGATGGTTATTGGCGCCAAGGGTGACAAACAACGCTCACCGATACAACGCATGGGCAGGGGTTGCGGCATTGTGCCGCAACCCACTGCCTATATATAGCCTATATGGCTGCGCTGCGCGCCTGATCAGCCCAGGTCCCCGCCGCCCACCGGCAAGGTAACGCCGGTGATGTAGCTGGCATCATCGGAAGCGAGGAAAAGGATCGCGCCGACCTGTTCGTCGATGCTGCCGTAACGTTTCATCAAGCTGCTGTCCACGGTCTGCTCGACGATTTGCCGGTACCAGGCTTGTTCATCCGTGCTGGGAGCCTGGGCATTGCGCGGAATACGTCGTGGCGGCGCATCGGTCCCCCCCGGCGCCGTGGCATTGACCCGAATCCCACGGCCGGCGGTCTCGAAGGCCAGGCAGGCGGTCAGGGCATTGACCCCGCCCTTGGCCGCGCCATAGGGCACCCGATTGATCCCGCGGGTGGCCACCGACGACACGTTGACAATCGCGCCGCTGCCCTGCTCCAGCATGTAGGGCAATACCGCGTGGCAGCACCACAGGGTCGGGAACAGTGAGCGACGGACCTCGGCTTCGATCTCGCTTTCCTGGTAGTGCTCGAAAGGCTTGGCCCAGATGGTTCCGCCGACGTTGTTGATGAGGATATCGATCCGGCCGAAGCGCCCCTGAGCAGCACCCATGACTTCCGTGCATGGGGCATGACGCTCCAGGTCGGCGATCAGGGTCAGGGTCCGTTCGCCGCGCAGCTCGTGGACCAGTTCGGAACGATCTACCGCCACCAGCCAGGCGCCCTCCTCCAGCAAGCGTTCAGCCACTCGACGGCCTATGCCCTGGGCCGCGCCGGTGACCAGCACGACCTTGTCCTTGAAACGTGGGTTCATCACGATCTCCTCAGGCGGCATCGCCAGTGACGATGGCATTGGCGGTGAACTTCTCGTAGTGGAAGCTGCTCGGGGTCACGCCCTCGGTCTTGAAGTGCTGTCGGACGGCATCGACCATTGGTGGCGGCCCGCACAGGTAAACGTCGACATCGCCACCGTTGAGCGCCTCGGGGGCCAGGTGTTGAGTCACATAACCCTGGCGTGGATGCCGCGTCTGCGGGTCCGAAACGCAGGTGGCGAAGCTGAAATTCGGCAACCGCGCGCAGAGACCTTGCAGCGCATCGAGCATCACCAGGTCCTGGTCCCGGGAAACCCCATAGATCAGATGGATCGGCTGACGTTCGTTGCGTTCGGCGAGCACTTCGAGCATCGACAGAAACGGCGCCAGCCCGGTGCCGCCGGCGAGAAACAGCAGCGGACGGGTGACCGCTCTCAGATAGAAACTGCCCAGCGGCCCGCTCATCGAGACCTTTTCGCCGGGTTGCGCCCCACCCAGCCAGCCGCTCATCAGCCCACCGGGGACATGCTTGATCAAAAAGCTGGCGTGGCTGTCGCCGGGCAGGCTGCTGAACGAATACGAGCGGGTCTGCTCACTGCCGGGGACAGCGATGTTCACGTATTGTCCCGGCAGAAAGACCGGGGCCTGTTCAAGCGCGAAGCTGACTTCCAGAGCCGCGTCGGCATGGACGGTGATCCCCGCCAGGGTCGCGTAGAAGCGCGAGGTGCCGGTCTTGCAGAGACTGGACGGCACCGGCACGGCCAGCACACAGTCGCTTTCGGGAATCATCTGGCAGGTCAGCACCTGACCCTGATCGACTTCATCGGTGCCCAGCGCTTCGTCGAGATAGTCTTCGCCCAGGTCGTAGGCGCCGCTTTCGCAATGGCACTTGCAGGTACCACAGACGCCGTCGGAACAGTCCATGGGCAGGTTGATCCGCTGGCGAAAGGCGGCGTCGAGCACCTTTTCGCCCACTTTGCAGTCGATAAACCGGGTGACCCCGTCCTCGAAGTTCAGGGCTATGCGATACGTCATGGGACCACCCTCAAATATGATAAATATCAATGACCTGGTGGATATAGTCGTTCTTGAGTATCACCTTCTTGCGGGTGATCAGCGGTTGTTCGCCGCTGACATCCAGGTGATAGAACGAGGTTCCGAAGTAGGAATCCGTGGTCTTGTAGCGATGGCTGAGGGTGTGCCAGTTGAAACGCAGTTCGACTTCTCGCCCATCGCCACCCAGCACCTCCAGGTTGGCGATCAGGTGCGCGGTGCGTGGCTGCGGGGTGCTGGCGCTGGAGCGTTCGGTCTTGATCCGGAACACGCGGTCTTCCAGGCCGTCACGGTTGGGGTAATAGATCAGTGAAATCTCGCGCTGCGGGTCTTCGGTCAGGCTGTCGTGGTCATCCCAGGCCGGCATCCAGAACTCCGCTTTCGGGCTGTAGCATTGCAGCCATTCGTCCCATTGGCGGTCGTCGAGCAGCCGGGCCTCGCGGTAGAGGAAGTCCAGCAAGCGATCACGTGACAGGCTCATACCTGGCCCTCCTTGTCCGTGGCGATCAGGTCGTTGCGCTCACGTTCCAGCGCCGTGAGCAGGCTCGCGGCCCAGTGCGCATGCTGGCGTACGAACAGGCCTTCGTCCTCGGTCTTGATGCCGCTGAGCTGCGGATTCATGCCCATCGCCCGGGCGTTCTCGTCGGCCCCCTCCCGCCATTGTTTAGCGCCACGGCTCAGGTCGTTCCACAATGGGATCGAACCCTGGTAGCCGGTCTGGCAGGAGCGGAACTCCTCCAGGTCGTCGGGCGTACCCATGCCGCTGACGTTGAAGAAGTCCTCGTATTGGCGGATGCGGGTCGCCCGCTCCTCGGCGCTTTCGCCCTTGGGCGCCATGCAATAGATGGTCACCTCGGTCTTGTCCACCGCGAGCGGCCGCACGACGCGGATCTGCGTCGAGAACTGATCCATCAGGTAAACGTTGGGGTACAGGCACAGGTTGCGGGTCTGATCGACGATAAAGTCCGCACGTTCCTGGCCCAGTCGTTCAGCCAGGGCCTGGCGATGGGCATGCACCGGACGGACCTCCGGATTGAGCAGACGGGTCCAGAGCAGGATATGGCCATGCTCGAAGGCGTAGACGCCGCCCAGGCTTTTCGACCAGCCGTTGGCGTCCACGGTGCGCGTACCCTCGGACTCATAGTTGCGCCGCTGCATGGTCGCCGAGTAGTTCCAGTGCACCGAGCTGACGTGGTAGCCGTCGGCGCCGTTCTCGATTTGCAGCTTCCAGTTGCCGTCGTAGACATAGGACGAACTGCCGCGCAGCACCTCCAGGCCTTCGGGGGCCTGGTCGACCATCTGGTCGATGATGATCCGGGTTTCCCCCAGGTAATCGTTCAGCGTCGGAACCTGCTCCGACAGGCTGCCGAACAGGAACCCGCGATAGTTTTCGAAACGCGCCAGGCGCCGCAGATCATGGGAGCCGTCGCAGTCGAAACTGTCGGGGTAGGCACCGGTCTTGCCATCCTTGACCTTGAGCAGCTTGCCGGCGTTGCTGAAGGTCCAGCCGTGGAACGGACAGGTGAACGAGCCTTTGTTGCCTTGTTTGTGGCGGCAGAGCATGGCGCCACGGTGGGCACAGGCGTTGATCAGGCCATGCAGCACGCCCTGCTTGTCACGGGTGATCACCACCGGCTGGCGGCCAATGACGGTGGTGAAGTAGTCGTTGATCTGCGGAACCTGGCTTTCATGGGCCAGGTAGATCCAACCGCCTTCAAAGAGGTGTTTCATCTCCAGCGCGAACAATTCGGTGTCGGTAAAGATGTCGCGGCGGCAGCGGAAAACTCCACGAGCGGGGTCTTCCTGAACCGACTCGCGGATCTGGCAGGCGAGTCTGTCGAGTGTGTCGGTCATGGGCTGGGCCCTCCATTGTTCTTGTCTCAGGCGCCCTCACCTTATGCCTGCCCTGACCGCCACAATATCCACCCCCTGCAAATCGTTATCCGTTCAGCGCAACCGCTTCCCGGCGACGACGCCAGGTGTGCGAGGGCAACTCGCCAAAGCGCTTGCGATAGGTTTCGGAGAAGCGCCCCAGATGGACAAAACCGTGGTCCAGCGCCACTTCGGTGACACTGCGCGCACCCGGCAGTTGCAATAGCGCATGGACCCGCTCCAGCTTGCGCTGGCGCACATAGTCGCGGGGCGAAATACCGACCTGCCGCTCGAACAGCAAGTACAGGGAGCGCTCGCTGACCCGTGCCACTTCGCGCAATTGCTCCATGCCGATCTCGTCGCACAGGTGTGCCTCGATAAACTGGCGGACCGCTTCGAAGCCACCGCTGCTCTCGATCTCGGGGCTGACCCGCTGCACATTGCTCGCCAGCAATCCCAGCAGCTTGCTGGCAACGATACGCTCGTACAGCGCCTGCACTTCGGGCCCGGCGCAGCTCTCGGCTTCGTGACAGATCAGTGCCAGCAACGGCACGAATCCATCCAGCCCGGCCAGGTCGCGGCGCGCGCTATCGAAGCGGATGCCCTGGCGCGGCAGCAGCCAGTGCTGGTCCAGGCAGGCATTTTCCAGCAAGCGCACCGGCAGCTTGACGATAAATTTCTCGCAATCGGCCGAATACGTCAGGTCCACCGGATCGTCCGGGTTGATCAGCAGGATCTCGCCGGGCGTATAGATCCGCTCCTCGCCCTGGGAACTCGAACGGCAATGCCCGCTCAGGAGGATCTGCAGGTGATAGATGGTTTCCAGGGCCGGCGACGTTACCTGGACCCGGGCGCCGTAGCTGATGCGGCAGAGGTCGAGACTGGAAAAGGTCCGGTGCTTGATGCTCGCCTGTGGGCGGCCTTTGGGCGGCAGACGAATGCAATGGCTACCGACATGCTGGTTGACGTACTCGGAGACCGCGTAGGCATCGGCCTGTTCGAAGATCCGGCTGCGCTCACTCAACAAGGTGGTCATGGGATAAGCCTCTGTTGTTTTTCGATCAAGGCTGGTACGACGACAAAAGTCCCGCGGGCAGGCGCGCGCGGGACCTTTGACGCCGGAATGCGGCGAGGGTCAGGCTTCGAGTGCCCTCACCCGCTCGCCCTTGTCCTGCTCCTTGGCGGCATCGGTCGACTGCAAGGCAAAATCGAAGTCGATCTCGGCATGCCGCCCGTTCGCGTCTTCCTTGAAGACGATTTCGGCAATCAGCTCGTCGCGGGTGGCGTAGGCAAAGTCGTCGTGCAGGTAAGGGTCACCGGCCAGGTTGATCTGCGTGGTCAGGTGACGATGACCCGGGGCGGAAATGAAGAAGTGGATATGCGCCGGGCGCTGGCCGTGCCGGCCCAGTTGATCGAGCAACTGCTGGGTCGGGCCGTCCGGCGGGCAGCCATAACCGGAAGGCACGATGCTCTGGAAGCGGTAGCGGCCTTCGGCGTCGGTGCGGATCCGCCGGCGCAGGTTGAACTCCGATTGCGAAGGGTCGAAGTACGAATAAGTACCACCGGTGTTGGCATGCCAGACATCGACAAGCGCATGGGCCAGCGGCTTGCCTTCGAGGTCGCGGACCTGGCCGCGCATGAACAGCACGGTGCCCGGGTCAAGGCCATCATCCAGCCGGGCCTCCTCTTCGCAGAGTGGCGCACCGGCCACATACAGCGGCCCTTCGATGGTCCGTGGCGTGCCGCCGACATGGCCGGCCTGCTCGTCTTCGGCATCCAGCAGCAGGTCGAGATAATGTTCCAGGCCCAACCCGGCGACCAGCAGACCGGCCTCCTGGCGGCTGCCCAGTTCGTTGAGGTAGTTCACGGCCTTCCAGAACTCTTCGGGCGAGATCCGCAGGTCTTCGATCAGGCGGATGCTGTCGCTCAGCACCCGGTGGACAATCTGCTTCACCCGTGGATTGCCGGCAGCCTGGTCAAGGCCGGCGGCACCTTCGAAGAAGCTCTGGACTTCGGCGGTTTGGGAAATACGAACGGTCATGCTGCTGTTCCTCATCATTGTTCTTGTGGATGCAAACCTTGGAAAACCCGGGCTCAGCGGTCGTCGGCATGGACCGAAGAGGGATGCCTGCACAGCGCCATGACCTCGATCTCCATATAGGGATAAAGCGGCAGTTGCATCAGGGTATCGTGCAGCGCCTGGGCATCCGGCACATCGAAGACGCTGACATTGGCATACAAGCCGGCGATGCGCCAAAGGTGGCGCCAGGTGCCTTCCCGTTGCAGGCGCTGGGCCAGTTCGCGTTCGTCGGCCTTGAGTCGTGCGGCCTGTTCGGCGGGCATGTCGGTGGGCAGTTTGACGGTCATGCGTACGTGAAAAAGCATGGTGTGTCCTCTTGGTTCAGGAAGTCAGTGGCGGGCAAAACGCGCCAGGCGCTCTTCATCGATGGTCAGGCCGAGCCCGGGAGTTTTCGGGATCAGCAGCTGGAAATCACGATAGGTCGGCGGCTCGATCAGAATGTCCTCGGTCAGCAGCAACGGGCCGAACAGTTCGGTGTGCCACTCCAGCTTGTCGAGGGTGGCGAAAGCGTGCGCCGCTGCCAGGGTGCCGATGCTGCCTTCGAGCATGGTGCCACCGTACAGGCCGATGCCGGCCGCTTCGGCAATTGCGGCAGTACGCAGCACGGCACGTGGGCCGCCGGTCTTGGCGATCTTCAAGGCAAAAATACTCGCGGCGCCCATTTGCGCCAGGGCAAAGCTGTCCTGCACCGACTCGATGGCTTCATCGGCCATCAGCGGGATCGGGCTGTGGGCACTCAAACGGACCATGCCGGCACGATCATGGCGGGACAGCGGCTGCTCGATCAGTTCGACCCCGGCATCGGCCAGTTGGCGACAGGCACGCACCGCCACGGCCTCGCTCCAGGCCTGGTTGATATCCACCCGCACACTGGCGCGGTCGCCCAGGGCACGCTTGATCGCCGCGACATGGGCGATGTCCCGCGCCGGTTCGCCGGCACCGATCTTGAGTTTGAAATGACGATGGAGGCGCAGATCGAGCATGCGTTCGGCTTCGTCGATGTCCTTGGCGGTATCGCCGCTGGCCAGGGTCCAGGCCACCTCCACACCCTCGCGCAGGCGGCCACCGAGCAGTTCGGCCAGCGGCAGCCCGAGGCGTTTGCCCTGGGCATCGAGCAAGGCGGTCTCCACCGCCGAGCGGGCGAAAGTGTTGCCGCGAATGGCCCGGTCGACCCGTTGCATGGCGGCGTTGACGTTGCTGGCGTCCTGGCCGATCAGCAGCGGCGCGAACCAGGTATCGAGGTTGACCTTGATGCTTTCCGGGCTTTCCCCCGCGTACGCCAGGCCCCCAATGGTGGTGGCCTCGCCGATACCGACAATGCCGTCGCTGCAACGGATACGCAGGATCACCAGCGTCTGGCCATGCATGGTGTGCATCGCCAGTTTGTGCGGACGTATGGTGGGCAAGTCGACAATCTGGGTATCGAAGTGTTCGATCGTTACAGCGCTCATGGCGTATCCATCTACGAGGTATTGGTCTTTCAGCCATGATTGACGCTCAAGGCAGCGCCGGTCCAATATTGAATAAGTCTCGCTTCATACCCAGGAGGTATCGTGGAGCTTCGTCATTTGCGTTATTTCAAGGTGCTCGCCCAGACCTTGAACTTCACCCGTGCGGCCGAGCTGTTGAACATCGCCCAGCCGCCCCTGAGCCGGCAGATCCAGCAACTGGAAGATGAATTGGGGGTGGCGCTGCTGGAGCGTTCGAGGCCCTTGCGCCTGACCGAGGCCGGGCGATTTTTCCAGGAGCATTCCAGCCAGTTGCTCGAACAGCTTGAGCGGGTCTGTGACGATACCCGGCGGGTGGCCGCCGGCCGCAAGCGCTGGCTGGGCATCGGCTTTGCCCCATCGACCCTCTATGGCGCCCTGCCCGACCTGATCCGCCGCCTGCGCAGTTTTGGCGATATCGAACTGGGCCTGTCGGAGCTGATCACCCTGCAACAACTGGAGGCGCTGAAAAGCGGGCGGATCGACATCGGCTTCGGCCGGATGCTGTTCGATGACCCGGCCATCGTCCAGAAAGTCCTGCGCCAGGATCCCCTGGTCGCGGCCTTGCCGGCCGGGCATCCGCTGCTCGGGCGGCCGGTCAGCCTCAAGGAGCTGGCCGCGCAGCCGTTTATCCTCTACCCCGCCAGCCCGCGCCCCAGCTATGCCGACCACGTGCTCGGAGTGTTCGCCGGGCATGGCCTGAGTATCCACGTGGCGCAGATGGCCAACGAACTGCAGACCACCATTGGCCTGGTGGCCGCCGGGGTCGGCATTGCCCTGGTGCCGGCGTCGGTTCAGCGCTTGCATCGGGATGACATTGGTTACACGTCGTTGCAGGACAGCAGCATCACCTCGCCGATCGTGCTCAGTTACCGGGCGGGCGACGTCTCGGAGGTGTTGCAGCGCTGCCTGCAATTGTTGACCGGTCATGACGAGTAGCACTTTTCCGAGCGCTTTTCATTTGTCTGATCCCGCGGTTGGTTGCAAACTGCAAATCTGCCGTGATCTACAAAGGAAGCAGAATGACCGAGCACAGCACGGGGGTCACACTCACCGCCAAGGGCCTGGTGTTCGAGGATGACTGCGGCGAACCCTTTCTCCAGGACGACGCCGTGCGAGGGCTGCTGGAGAAGGTCTTTGCCGGGAGCGGCGTCGATATCACCGCGATCCACACCCAGAGCCAGTACCGCAAGGCCCTGCGGCATGTGATGATCAGTTCGATCCAGGGGCCGGGCGGTATCGAGGCGATCCTGGCCATGGCGCTGCAAGGGGTCGAGTTGCTGCACCAGCAATTCGCCGGGCGCGATGACTTCCAGTCGCGGCTGTGTGCCGGTGCGCTGCAAGGCTTGCTGAATGGCGACCCCGATGGTCTGGCCAAGGCCAAGAGGGCCAGCAGGATCCTCGCCAGTGGCTTGCGCCCGGTGGCAAGCCTCAGCGTGTCGGACGACCGATCACTTCGCACAAGCGACTCATGCACACCGAACCCACCACCGCGAGAATGATCGGCACCAGGAAATCGTGATCGATCCGGGTGAACTCCGCCACCAGCACAATGGCAGTGATCGGCATGCTCATGGACGCCGCCAGGAATGCCGCCGCACCGACGATGGCAAAGGCCCCCAGGGCAATCCCTGGCCAGGCCAGGCTCCACAATCCCCCCAGGAGAATCGCCATCAGCGCGCCAATCGCCAGGGCGGGCGTCAGCAGTCCGCCCTCGGCCCCGGCCCGCAAGCTGGCGCTGGTCACCAGCACCTTGGCCACCAACAGCGCGGCCGCCAGCCCCAACGTCAACTCACTGTCGAAACCCAACTGCGCCGGTCCCTTGCCGTTGCCCAACACCTGGGGCAGATAGACCGCCACGCAGCCGATCAGGGTGAAATTGATCAGGGACAACACCGGCAAGCGCCAGCCGCGGGCGGCATGGATCCGGGCACGACCGGTCAGTTGCACGAAACCATAGGCGGCGAGCCCGAACAGCGGCCCGGCCAGCATTGACCAGGCAAGCAGCCCGGGTGTCAGTGCCAGGCTCGGCACCACGTATTGCACCTGTGCGCCCAGCCCGACCCAGGCCACGGCGGCACCAATCGCCGACGTCGCCAGGGCGATGATTGCCGCCGGCCAACTGAAAACCGCCAGCAACCCTTCCAGGACAAACACCGCGCCCCCCAACGGCACGTTGTAGACCGCCGCCAACCCGGCCCCTGCCCCGCAGGCAATCAACAGCCGATGGGCCTGGGGGGGCAACTGCGCCTTGCGCGATAACCAGGCCCCAACGAGGGCGCCGATCTCCCGGGGGGCGACTTCACGGCCCAGTGGTGAGCCCAGGGCCACGGTGATGATCTGCAAGAGCGCATGGCACACCGTGGTCTTGGGCGGCATCGCCGGCCCATCGGGCGCTACGGCTTTCTTGATACCCACCAGTGGACTGCCGAATCGATAGACCGCCCACCAGCCCAGGCCCGCCACCAGACCGCACAACACCAGGGCCAGGACCCGTCGCGAAGTCGAGGCGCTGCTCACGCCGAGCAGGAAACTTTCATGGCTGGTAAGGCTGTCCTGGCCATAGCCATAGGCCAGGTGCTGGATAGCGTGCAACAACATCGCCAGCAGCGTACCGCCGAGGCCGGCGCCAATACCGGTAAGGATCACTACAAGGCAAAGAACGAATAATCCGTGGGCTCTGGAACGAACCTTGATTTCAGTGTGTAGCGACGGTTCCGGCAAGGCCATTCAAGACTCCGCGAGGTCAGGTGCACAACGACCGGGTGGCCGCACGCCGGAAGTGATTATCCGGTATTCCCGGCAAGAATAGGAGCTATGCCGCGCCTCTCTCTACCGAGCCCGGGGCCGGCCTGTGAGCATGACCGGGTGATTGAACGATCCCTCACTGGTACTCATCAGGAAACGACCATGACACTGCAAGCCAAACTCGATGCCTTCAAAGCCGACTTCGTCAGCGGCAAGCCACCTTACAACGCACCGCCACAGGTCCATGCGGTGATGAAACGCGCCACCGACGAACTGATCGCCAGCGGCCTGGCCGAGCGCGCCCTGAAGGTCGGCGACAAGGCCCCGGTCTTTACCCTCGACGATCCCGACGGTCATCCGGTTTCCTCCACGGAACTCTTGTCCAGGGGGCCGCTGGTGGTGAGTTTCTACCGTGGCGTATGGTGCCCTTACTGCAATATGGAGCTGCAGGCCCTGGAAGAAGCCCTGCCCGCCTTCCGCGAACTCGGCGCCAGCCTGGTGGCGATCTCTCCGCAGATCAAGGCCAACAGCCGCAAATCGGTGCGCCAGAACAACCTGAGCTTTCCGATCCTCAGCGATACCCGCGGTGCGGTCGCCGCAGCCTTCGGTCTGCGCTTCGAACTGCCGGACTACCTGGTCGAGCTGTACAAAGGCTTCGGCAACGACCTGCCGACCGTCAACGATGACCCGAGCTGGAGCCTGCCGATGCCGGGGCGCTTCGTGATCGGCCAGGACGGTATCCTGCTCTACGCCGAGGTGAATCCGGACTACACGCTGCGTCCGGATCCGTCCGAGCTGCTGCCGGCGCTACGCGGTTAAGCCACGGCCGCCACTTCGGTGGCGGCTTCAGCTGTTCGCCAGCAACTGCTCGACATAGGTGACAAAGGCCCGGGCCTTGGCGCTGGCCATGCGCCCGCTGGGAAACACCGCCCATAAATCCAGGCCAGGCAGATGCCAGTCCTGAAGCACCTGCCGCACCTCGCCACTGGCCAGCTCCGGGGCGAACATCCACTGCGAAGACAAGGCCAGCCCCAGGTGCGCGAGCACCGTCGTTCGCACCCCTTCCGCGGCCGAAACCCGCACCCGCCCCGACACGCTGACCGCCTGTTCACTGGCGCCGCGTTTGAACAACCAGTGGGTGCCACCACCGTTCTGCGTATAAATCACCGCCTGATGGTCCACCAGCTGCGCCGGCGACGTCGGCTCGCCATGCCGCTCGAAATACGCGGGAGTGCCCAGCACCATGCGCTGGCACTGGCCGATCTTGCGCGCCGTCAGCCCGGAGTCGCTCAACTCGCCCATGCGCAAGGCCACGTCGATCCCTTCTTCCACGAGGTTGACGTTGCGGTCATCCAGTACCACGTCGATATCCAATCCCGGGTGCAAGGCCAGAAAGCCCTCCAGATGAGGCAGGATATGCAGCCGCGCAAAGGTCACGGCGGCACACACCCGCAGCGTGCCGGCAAGGCCGCTACCGGCCCCCCGGGCTGCCAGCTCCGCTTCATGGGTTTCGTCAATGGCGCGTTTGGCCCGTTCGAAAAACGCCGCACCGGCTTCGGTTGACGTCAGCCCACGGGTGGAACGCAACAGCAGTCGTACCCCCAGGTGTGTCTCCAGCTGCGCGATGGTCTTGGACACCGCCGGCTGGCCGACCTCGAGCCGCCTGGCAGCCGCCGAGAACGAGCCCGTCTCGACCACACAGACAAAGGTTTCCATCGCCGACAGCCGGTCCATCCTGTTTCTCCCCACCCAGATTGAGGCGCCAGTGCATAGCGCCCTGCGGATTTAACCACCGGTTACCACACGGCGATATGAGAATCGGTACGCGGTTCAGTACCGCCGCACAGCACACCGCTGACCGGGTCGCGCAGGATGATCTGGCCACGGCCATATTCGGTCAGGTCACAGGCGACTTGCACCTGATGACCGCGCCGCGCCAGTCCCATCGCCAGGTCCCGCGAAGCTCCCTGCTCGATACCGACCTTCATCTCCCCCTGCCACTGCCAGCGCGGCGCATCCAGGGCGGCCTGGGGGTTGAGACCGAAGTCCACCAGGTTCATCACCATCTGCACATGGCCCTGGGGCTGCATATAGCCGCCCATCACGCCAAACGGGCCGAGAGGTTCCGCGCCCTGGCTGATGAATCCGGGAATGATGGTGTGAAAGGTCTTCTTGCCGGGCGCCAGGCAGTTGGCATGGCTCGGGTCGAGGCTGAACTCCTGGCCGCGGTTCTGCAAGGCGATACCGCTGTCAGGCAGCACCACGCCGGAGCCGAAGCCGTGGTAGTTGCTCTGGATAAACGAGACCATGTTGCCTTCGGCATCGGCACTGGCCAGGTACACCGTGCCGCTGGCATGGGGATCGCCGGGCTTGGGCGGCAGCGCCTGCTCGCCGATCTGTCCACGACGCCGGGCACTGTAGTCGTCGCTGAGCAAGTCCGCCACCGCCACCCGCATGTGCAAGGGGTCGGTGATGTAGTGCAGGCCGTCGCTGTAGGCCAGCTTCATGGCTTCCAGCTGGCGATGCCAGGTCTGCTGGCTGTCGCGATGATCGAAGCGGAAACCTTCGAGGATTTTCAGCGCCATCAGCGCCACCAGGCCCTGGCCGCTCGGGGGGATTTCCCAGACGTCATAACCCCGGTAGTTGATATGGATCGGCTCGACCCACTGCGCGCGATAACCCTGCAGGTCGCTGCTGCGCAGGTAGCCGCCGCTGGCACGGGAATGGGCATCCAGGCGCGCGGCCAGTTCACCGCGATACAGGCTTTCGCAAGCCGTGGCGGCCAGTTCTTCAAGGGTCCGGGCCTGGGCCGGGTTGTGGAACAGCTCGCCGGCCCGGGGCGCGCGGCCCTCGATCAGGAAAGTCTCGAACCAGGGCTCGAGCACGGCGTCGCGATGCGGGCTGAATTCCAGCTGTGCCTGCTGCCATTTGTAGGCGATGACCGGCGACACGGGAAAGCCCTCACGGGCCAGGCTGATGGCCGGCTGCAACAGCTCGGCAAAGGGCAACTTGCCAAAGCGTTTCGACAATTCGGCCCAGGCCGAGGGGCAGCCCGGCACGGTCACCGGCGTCCAGCCATGGAGCGGCATCTGTGTATGCCCGGCCGCCTTGACCGCATCGATGCTCAGGGCCGCCGGGGCCTGGCCGTTGCCGTTGAGGCCGTGCAGTTTTCCCTTGCACCAGACCAGCGCGAAGGCATCGCCACCGAGGCCGCAGCCGGTGGGTTCGACCACCGTCAGCGCCGCCGCCGTGGCGATGGCGGCGTCAATGGCATTGCCGCCCTTGCGCATGATCTCGATGCCGGCTTCAGCGGCCAGGGGTTGTGAAGCCGCGACCATGCCGCGACGGGCAAATACGCTCTGGCGTTGCGACGGATAAGGGTACTCGTGGGCAGAAAATTTCAACATGGCAAAAGTTCTTCCAAACAAGGGTTGGTTTCACAACACACGGCTGAGAAAAGCCTGGGTTCGCGGGTGCGCCGGCCGACTGAAAATCTGCTCCGGCGGCCCCTGCTCGATCAGCTCGCCCTGGTCGAGGACCACCACGCGGTCGGCGACTTCCCGGGCAAAGCCCATCTCGTGGGTGACCACCACCATGGTCATGCCCTCCTCGGCCAACTGCTTCATCACCTGCAACACCTCGCCGACGGTTTCCGGGTCGAGGGCGCTGGTGGGCTCGTCAAACAGCATGGCTTGAGGCTTCATCGCCAGGGCCCGGGCTATGGCCACCCGCTGCTGCTGGCCGCCGGAAAGCATCGACGGGTAATGCCCGGCCTTGTCCGCCAGGCCGACCCGTGCGAGCAAGGCCCGCGCCTGCTCCAGGGCTTCGGCCTTCGGCACGCCGAGCACCTGGATCGGCGCCTCGATGATATTTTCCAGGGCGGTCATATGCGGGAACAGGTTGAAACGCTGGAAGACCATGCCGATGTCCCGGCGCTGACGGGCGATATTGCGTTCGGAGTCACGCACCAGGCTGCCGTCGGCGCGCTCCCGGTAACCCATGGCCCTGCCGTTGACGCGAATGCGCCCGCCCTGGATATCTTCCAGCAGGTTGATGCAACGGATGAAGGTGGTCTTGCCCGACCCCGAGGCGCCAATCAGCACCACCACTTCACCACGGCGGACCTGCAAGGAAATGCCCTTGAGTATCGGCAAGTCGCCGAAGGACTTGTAAACGTCCAGGGCCTCGATGATCAGTTCTTCGCTCTTGTGCGCCATGCTTAACGTCCCCTCAGCATTTTCAGGGCGCCGCGACCGAACAGGCGGCTGCCGGCGGTGGGCGGCGCGGGCCGCTCGGACTGGCCGAAGCGTGTCTCAAGCCAGCGCTGGAAAAAGCCCCAGAGTGTGGTCAACAGCAGGAAATAGATCGCCACCACCAGGTACAGCTCGAACACCCGGAACGTCGCCGAGGTCACCATCTGCGTACTCAGCAACAATTCCTGCACGCCGATCACACTGACCAGCGTGGTGTTCTTGAGCATCACGTTGAACTCGTTGCCCAACGGCGGCACGATCACCCGAAAGGCCTGGGGCAGGACGATGCGCCGCATCAGTTTGCCGAAGGTCATGCCCAGCGAACGCCCGGCCTCGTACTGGCCCTTGTCCACCGCGCCAATCCCGGCGCGGATGATCTCGGCCATATAGGCGCCTTCGTTGAGGCCCAGGGCGATGATCGCCGCCTGGATATTGCCCGGGATCACCAGGCCGAACAGCTCCAGGTCCTCGAAACGGAAGATCCCGCCGGCCGCCAGCGCGGTGTAGAGAAAGACGATCTGTACCAGCAGCGGGGTGCCGCGCATCAGCCAGACGTAGAAGCGTACCGGCAGGTGCAGCAAGGGATTGCGCGACAGCCGCAGCAACGCAGCCGCCAGCCCCAGCACACAGCCCAGCGACATCGCCAGCACACTGATCAGGCAGGTCAGCCAGAGCCCGGTGAGGTAAACGCCGCTGGGCTGCAACAGGTATTGCCAGAACACTTGCCAATTGAAATTCATCGGGCGCCCGCCTCAGTCGAGTGTGTCGCTGGTCACATGCCATTTGTCCAGCAGTTGGGCGTAGCTGCCGTCACTGCGCATATCGCTGACGATCTGCTGCACGGCCTTGCTCAGTTGCGGATCGTCCTTGCGAATCCCAAGGCCAGTGAGAATCCGACTGAAGGCCGGCACGCCTTCTTCGAACAGATCGGGGGCCATGGCGGCGTAGTAGCCGGCGGTTTCCACGGTGGTGCCATAGGCGTCGACCTGGCTGATACGCAGGGCCTGGAAGGCATCGGTGTCGGTGTTGTAGACCACCAGCTTCATCGGCGCCTTGCCGGCCTTGGCCAGGGTATCGTTCTCGGCGTCGAGCAGGGTCTTGATGGTCGAGCCATTGAGCACCGCCACCTTGTGCCCGGAGAGATCGTCGAGGGCCTTGATGTGCTTGGGATTGCCCTTGGGCACCACCACCGACTGGCTGGAATACATGTAGTTGACGATGTCGATCACTTCTCGCCGTTCGGGTTTGTCGAACAGTTGGTCGACGATCATGTCGCATTGTTGCGCCAACAGAGCCGGCAGCAGCCCGGAGAAGGGAATCACCCGCCATTGCACGGTTTTGTTGTCCAGCCGTTTGGCGATTTCCAGGCCCAGGTCGATGGTCAGGCCCTTGGGCTTCTGGGCCTCGTCGAACGACACCAGCGGGGGTGAGTCCATGCCCGAGCAATAGGTCAGTTTGGCGACCTTCTGCAAACGCTCCGGCACCTGGGGCGCGGCAACCGCCCCCTGCACCAGCAGCACCAGGGATACAGCGGCAAACAACACGCGGGGTTTATGCATGACCAGACACTCCTGTTCGTTGATAACGGGGGCAGTACTCGAAGTCAAAACACGGCCGGGCTTGAGCCCGGTTCTATTTTTTCGTTTGCAGAAAATCGATCAACGCCGGCACCGTGCCCTCGATGTGCAGGCGCACCACGGCCTCGGCGCGTGCTGCATCGCCCGCGCGAATCGCGTCGAGGATCACCACGTGCTCCTGGCGGGCGCTCAAGGGTTTTTCGCTGTGTTGCAGCCACAGGCGCATCGGCGCCTCGATCAGCGAATAGAGGGCCGATATCTGCTTCATCAGCCGTGGCCGGCCGCTGAGGCTGCAAAGGTATTCGTGGAAGGCCCGATGCCGGCTGACCCACTCGGCGCTTTCGTCGCGGTAGTCGTCCATCTCGTCGAGCATCCGTTCCAGGGCCGCCAACTGGCGTTCGCCGATCTTCGGCACAGCCACGCGGATCGCCAGGCCTTCGAGGGCACTGCGCATATCGAAGACTTCCTGCAGTTCGTCGAACTCCAGGCCGCTGACAATCGCCCCGCGATTGGGCCGCAAGGTCACCAGGCCCTGGGCGTCCAGGCGGCGAAAGGCTTCGCGCACCGGCATGCGGCTCATGCCGATCTCGCCGGCGATGTCCTCGGCGATCAGCCGGTCGCCCTTGCGGTAGCGACCGCAACAGATCGCCTCCAGCAGAAAGGTATAAGCCTCCTCTTCGGCGGTTTGGGGCTGACGCTCAACGTAAGTGGGGGTGAACTGCATGGGGAAGCACCTTTGTCTTTTTGTATCCAATTATCCACGAATACAAAAAAAGCATAAGTCATGCCAGCTTCCCGCAAGCGCATTCAACGGTTTGATGGGAATAGGCTTTTGTCAGAAGCCTGGGTTTTCGGGAGGAGGCGCCGTGGCGGCGGAGTGCTACAAAAGCGCGCAGCGACGCGCCAAAGGAGTGAAGCAAAGTATCCGGTAACACATCGGCTAGCGGGCGACGGAACCGCGCTCGGCCTTGAGCATATTGGACTCAAGGTCCTCAAGCAGTTCTTCAAGCAGTCGCAGTGCCCCTTCGCGCTGGTGCAACACGCTCAGGGAAATGCCCGTGACCATCAGGTCGACCCGCCCGGTCTCGGGGTCATAGACCCTGACACTCAGCGAAGCCTCGCCCAGCACACACTCACAGGCCAGGGGCGCAAAGCCCTTTTCGAGCAAGCTACGTAATTCCGTTAGAGAGAGCACACCGGTGAGTCCCGTACCTGGTTATTCGTTACACAGGCGGCCCGCCCGCGCGTCAGGCAACCATGCTAAGAAAAATCACGGGGTTCATACACTTGTATATGCACTAGTGGCACTGGTGCATTTGCACTGTCAGCGTTTGTCCCGGGTGACAAACAGGCCACGTTCGCGCGCCCAGACAATCGCCTCGCTACGGCTATGCACGTCGAGCTTGGAGTACACCGTGGCAACGTGATTGCGCACGGTATTGAGGGCCAGTTCGAGTCGTGCGGCAATTTCCTTGTCCGCCAGGCCCTCGCAGATCAGGCCCAGCACATCGCGCTCGCGCGGGGTCAGGTCACCGAAGGAAAAGCTCGCCAGGTTGGGTGCGCTGACACTTTTCACCGTGGCGAGCTTTTCGATCAGCTTCTGGCTGAACCAGGACGCGTCCTGCATCACCGCCTCGATGGCCGCCACCAGCTCCAGCTCCGAACGCTTGCGCTCGGTGATATTGGTCAGCACCAGCAGGTAGCAAGGCGCGTCCTGGATCACCACGGTGTCGGCCGACAGCACGCAGTCGATGGGCTCACCGTTTTTCTGGCGGATCCTGAGGTCCAGGCCCTCCAGGCTGCCGGCCTTTCCCAGGGCCGCGAACAGCCGTTCGCAGACCACCCCGTCCTCGATAAATCCTACGGCCTGGATACTGTGCCCGAGCAATTCCTCGGCGGGATAACCGGTGATGTTGAGGAAGGCTTCGTTGGCGTCCATCAACTGCTGGTTGTCCGCACTGCAGATCAGGGTCGGTACCGGCGTCAGGCGAAAAGCCTTGGCAAAACGCTCCTCGCTCTGGCGCAAGGCGATTTCGATCTTGCGCCGCGGCTCCAGGTCCATGAAGGAAAACAACATGCAATTGTCCTCGTGGATATCCAGGGGCTGGCCAGCGACGATCACCAGCTTGCTGCCACCGTCCGCCAGCCTTATCTCGGCCTGCATTTGCGGAATGGTTGCACCCTCCCCCAGGCGCTGGATGGCCAGGTCCCGGCGCTCGGCGTCTTCGAGCACGTCCAGTTCGTAGACCGAGCGGCCGATGACCTGTTCGCGGGTATAGCCGGTCATTTCCAGGAAGCCCTGGTTGACCTTGACGTAGCGCAGGTCACTGAGCCGACAGATCACCGCCGGTGCCGGGTTGGCACTGAAGGCTTTCTCGAAGCGCTGTTCGGCACTGGCCCAGTCGGTGGCGTTGCTGATGATCAGCACCAGGGACTCGGGAGTGCCGGCCCGGTCAGTCAGGATCATGCTGCTGATACGCAGCACGCACAGGGGCGTCTCCTCATCGGCCTGGATGCTCATCTCGACCACCACATCGTTAAAGGTCTCGCCATTGGCGACCCGGGCGATGGGGTATTGGTCGGCGCTCAGCGGATGGTTGTTGCGATACCGCAGGTGGAAACGTTCCTGATACTGCTCGGCATTGGCGCCCAGTTCGCTGAGCTGGCTGACGCCATGCATCGCCAGTGCGGCATCGTTGGCCCAGAGAATGCTCTGATCGACCTCGATCAGGATCACGCCCTCGGACAGACCGGCGATGATCTGCTGCAATTGACGGCGATTGGTTTCGGTTGCTAGGACATCCTGGCTCATTGTTTCTCCCAAGGGGTTTGGCGGTCGATGCCGGCTCCCACAGGGTTTGCGGTGCTCGTTCGGCGGGGTCAATTCTCTGACCCCGGCAGCCCGCGCAAGTGCAGTCGGAAAAAATTTCCGGCCGGTCAGTGTTGCAATGAAGCACTGATCCAGTTTTTCAGATCCTCGACTTCGCTGGCGCTGATGGTGTGGCCGACGCCGGGATAGGAATGAAACTCCGGTTCGATGGACAGGCCCTTCAGCACGCCCAGGGCCTCGGTCGCCCCTGCGTAAGGCACCTGCGGATCGGCGGTGCCGTGACCGATAAAGACCTTCAAGCCGGCGTACTTCGTCCCGCCCTTGAGCTCCGCGCGCAACGCCGGCAGCACCCGACCGCTGAGGGAAGCGATACCGCGCAGGACCTCGGGATGCCGCAGCGCAACCTCATAGGTCATCATCGCGCCCTGGCTGAAACCCACCAGGAACACCTTGTCGGGCTGGGTGTGATACTTCTGGGTGACCCGGGTAACAAAGTCGGTGATGGCCGCGGCGCTCTGCAGCAGATCGTCGCTGTCGCCGTCGTACTGCGCCGCCCCGACCTTCTTGTGGAACCACTGGTAGGCCCCCAGGTCCAGCTCCAGGCGGCCGCGCACCGAAAGCACGGTGTAGTTGGCCGGCAGGTCGTCCTTGATACCGAACAGATCGTCTTCGTTGCTGCCGTAACCATGCAGGAAGATCACCAGCGGCTGGTCGTGGGTATCGGCATTGGCCTGGGCCTGGTAGGTCAACGGCATATCGGCGAGCAGTTCGGCCTGTGCCGCCGATGCGGTGCAGGCCAGCAACAAGGCCAGGGCCAGGGGTTTGAGCATGGTCGGGGGTCTCCGGGCGATCGGTGGGACGCCCAGCTTAGCACTGGCGCCGCGCCCCACCGAACCACTCAGTTCTCGGGAACGCCCTGCTCCCAGGCTTTCCAGTTGCCGAGGATCGCCTGCACCAACGGGTTGCCCGCGCGGTAGAGGTTTTCCAGGGCCGGGACAAAACCACCCTGGTCGGCGTACTTGAGCAGGTTGTCGACTTCGCTATAGCCCGGATACGGCCGGTCGAAATCCGAGCCGGCACGCACCACGGCCAGGCGATTGATGTCCACCCGCCCGGCCTTGCTCGCCCGCAGCAGGGCCTCGTAGGTGGAGTTGTCTTCCTGCTGGGTGGTGCAGTAGACGCCCTTGTTGTCCGTCAGCAAGCGGGTCCAGACCTCGGCCCGCTCGCTCAGGCGTGTCCCGGAAAACCAGGTGTTACCCGCCAGGGTGTCGCAGCGGGTCACGACCGGCGGCTGGTTGGCCGGCGCATAAGGGTATTTGACCCGCCAGGCCGCGGATTCCTTGCTCTCGCTCAAGGTCACTTGATGCGACAGGGCAAACGCCTTGGCCTGCAGCCTGGGGTTGAGCTCGAAGACTTCGGTCTTGTAGTCCAGCGGCGGTTTCTCGTTCGGGCCTCGGGTGTTGATGCCAATGTAGCCGGTGGGCCAGTCTTTCGGCGCGTCCCGCGAGTCCAGCTCCCACTGGGTGCCGAACTCCACCAGGTAGTGGGCCCAGGCCGCCGTGCCGATGGTGCCTTGATGGGGGTTGATCCCGGCAATCCCGGCAATCAGGAAATATGACTGGCGCAGGTCGAACTGCGGTGACAACGCCAGGGCCAGGGTCGAGGCGGCGGCGTTGGTCTGGCCCATGCCGGTCACCAGCAGGCAGGTGTCCTGGTCATTGCAATGAATGTTCGGGTACTCGGCGCTGAGGCCTGGTACCGGGATTTCATGCTTGAGGGCCAGACGCTCGATCCAGGCCTGCGCTTCCGGCGCGAACATGGTGATCAGCATGACCTTGGGCTTGATCGGCGAGGCCGGTGCGGCCCAGGTTGGCTGTCCGGCCAGGCTGCCGAGCAGCACGCCGGCGATAAGGGAGTGACGAATCACAGTGCGCATGGACGCTCCTATTAACGAGGGTTTCAGAATTGGTAGCCGACGCCGGCGTAATAACCCCAGCCGTTGGAGCGGGCGCGGAAGTCGTCGTCGCCAAAATTCAGCTGACTGCCATCGCGCCAGTTGCCGCCGTTGTGGAAGTAGCGTCCCACCAGCGTAAAGCGCAAATGTGTAAAGGAATACAGCAGCACGTTGGTCGCCACCGTGGCGTTGGCGGTACGCGCCGGATCGGTCTTGTGCAGGTCGGAGCCGAAATCGAAGTTGGTGAAGCCGATGTAGGTCAGCGACGCGCCATTGCCGAAGTGGTCGATGGGCACGATGTACTTGAGCTGGGCACGGTAGCCGTCCCACGAATACTCGTTGCTCGCCCCATAGTTCTCCCACTGGTAGCGCCCGTAGAAGTTGGCCGACAGATTGACCCGCGAATGGGTGTCGATATCGGCGCCGAGGCCGCTGTAGAGGGTATTGGCGCGGTTGGCGGTGCGACTGCCGTGGTCATAGATCCAGTCGAAGGCCACATACCATTCCTTGAACGGTCCGATCGCCAGGCTGCGTCCGCTCAGGGAGTCGATGGAGATGCGCGGTTCGTGCTCCATGAAGACCGGCGAGCCGTGGTCCCAGGCGCCCTGGTCATGGCTGTTGCCGATGCCGAAGACCTTGGGGATATCGACGTAGCCGTAGAGTTCGAACGGGCCTTTGCGACCGAAGTATTCGTATTCCAGATAGACATCGTCGGCCGGGCGTGGCCCGAAGCTGATGTCCTTGCTGCCGATCACCGTCAGGTCCTGGTTGAACCAGTCGGACAGGTAGACACCCTTCTTCGCCGGCGGGCCGGCATCGGGGCTCAGTGCTTCGCCCTGGGCGGACTCATCGACCGGAGCCGGTTGGGCCTGGGTTTCGCTATGGGTCAGCAGCGCCAGGCTGGCGCACAGCAGGGATAACGCAAGACGGCTAAAACGCGGGGATGGCACGGCGTGCCGGAACAGCGGCTGGAACAAGACAGACATTGAAACTCCCTGTTTTTATAGTGCTCGGTGGAAATGGCCAGGCGTACCTTCCTCCGATGGTGCGGCACTCCCTGGCCTCACCCATAGCCTTACATAAGCTTTATAAAGCTCCTACAAAATATTGAAATATATGGAAATAGAATATCGAAACTGTCGATTGGGTCAGGTGTTTCGGGGACAAAGGTGAGATCGCGATCGCCAGCAAGCCGGCTCCTACAGGTTCCGGGCTTGACGGGGGGTCGTAGTGATACACGGACTTGTAGGAGCCGGCTTGCTGGCGATGGCGCCCGGATAGGCGCCACAAGGCTCATGGGCCCAATGACAAGCCAGCGCCTACAAGGATCAAATCGCCTGGAGACGCTCGACGATCTGGTTCTTCACTTTCAGTCGCCGCTCCTTCAGCGTGCGCAACGGATCATCCGCCGCCTGGGCCGACTCGGCCGCCAGCACTTCCTTGTCGATATCGTCGTACTGATCAAGCAGTTGGTTGAGCCTGGGGTCCTTGCTCCTGTGCTGCGCAAGCGCCTCCTTGTTCAACTTCAGGTCCGCGAGCAAATCGTGCTTGACCGGCATATCGTCACCTCTTGGGTCTGTGGGCAATACATGAAGCACCAGAGCCGCCAACTTCATGAAAGGTTCAAGGGGATGTATCCCTAAGCAATAGCACGCCCTGGCCCACCTTGCTTCAAAGCTTCGCTTTGCGCCGACGCACCCACAATGCCGCCAACCCACCCAATACCGCCAGAACCGCCACGATCAGCACCACCTTGTAAGGCCGTAAGGCCGAACGCACGGCGTTCAAAGGCTGGGTCAGGTAACGCTTGTTGGCCTGGTCGAAGTTCGGTTCCTGGCATTGCTGGCCGAAATTCGTCGCCCAGCTTACGTACGGGCCCTGCTCGACATAACGCTGGTATAACTGGATTTCCTCGTCACTCCCGGCAACCCAGCTCGCCGCCTTGCACAACACGGCGGCGAATGCCTGGCTGCTATGGGGCAACTGGTCGGCGGCCTGGCTGGCCAGGTCCGCCGCGATCCAACGATAGTGATAACGCCGGTCGGGCTTGGCCACGGTAGCCTGTTGCCGCTGGATTTCCGCGGTTTCGAGAAACGGTGCCGGTTGCAACGCAGGCGTGTCCAGGGCGTAGTAACCGTCCAGGGTGCGATAATCCGGCGCCATCTCGTAGCCGAGGATTTCCATGCCCGACTTGCGCGCCAACGTGGCAGCGGCAAACAGCGACTCGGCACGCCCGGTGGCGGTCCAGCGCGACACTGCCTGCTGGCGATCGCGGCCATACTCCTGCGCCGTAGCCTGCAATTCGGGGCTGTCGAAGTACTTCGGCGCCTCATCGTAGCGCCCCTCGCGCAGCAGGCGCCGGGCCAGCAGCTCACGCAACTGCGCGGCCACCGGACGGCGCACGTAATTCTCCTTGTCCTCGGGCTTGGCCGCCGGCGCTGCGGGCACATGAGCATCGACATAGGTTTTCAGCTCGTCGGTCGTCAGCACCCGTTCGGCCACGGTCGCGGCATCCTGCCAATAGATATCCTGGCTGCGGTAAAGCTGGTCGAACGCTTGCAGGTAGTCGCCACGGTCCAGTGCCAGGATCGCGCTTTCGCCCTCGACCCGGCAGCCAGGCTGGACGGTTTCGAAGCTCCAGTCCGGTGCCCGCCGTGTGCCCCAGGCTTCGTCCTTGGGAAACGCCTTGGCCGCCTTGGCATAGGCGGCCGCGGCTTGAACCTTGTCGCCATCGCGCAACGCCAGCTTCGCCCGCACCCACCACGCCAGGCCGCCGTCACCGGCGTGTTCGAGAAAAGTCTTGGCTCCCGTGTAGTCGCCCTTCTGGTAACTCAGGGCGGCCAGGCGATCAGCGTTATCCAGGCTGCCGGCGGCACTGGCCAGCAGCAACTTGGACAGTCGCTGCTCCTGCTCCGACTGCTCATCGAAGGAACCGCCAACCCGGCTCAATACGTAGGCGGTCAATAGTTCCTGGACGTTTTTCTCCTTGAGCAGGGTACGCAGCTCGTCATCCGGCAATCCCGCCAGCTCGCCGGAGATCTGCTTGAGCGAGGTGTAGCCACTGTTGGAGCCCAACCGGCTCTGGCTGGCGTATAGCGCAATGGCGCGGTTCCAGTCATTGTCGAGCCTGACCAGCCGGGCCTCCTCACCCAGACTGGCAATCCCCAGTTCCAGCGGATCGCTGAAATCCCCGGCGCTCAGGTCCCGGGTCTGCTGGAACGCGAGTCGGGCCTGGGCTTGCAGATCAATGCTGGTGGCCGCTGGGGCTTTGGCATTATCCGTCGGGGTATCGACACCCGCCTCGGCCTGGACACTCAGGGCGACCAAGGCCCGACCGAGGGAATACGCGGCCCAGGTGCTGCGCAACTTGCGCTGGTCGGCCGGCAAGGCCAGGACCTGGCGGAAGTACTCCGCCGCCCGCTGCGCATCACCAGCCTGAAAGGCCACGGCACCGGCGATATACAGCCGCAGCTCGGCTGGCAGGCTGGCGCCCTGGGTTTCGACCTGCTGCGGATCTTGCAGCGCGCGCAGACGCGTGACCTCGGCCCGAAGGTTTTCCGGCAGCTCGCTGGCCTCCACTTTGTCACGTTGCTCGCGATAGGGCTTGCTGTTGTCGTCGCTGTCCCAGTACGGCGTCAGCGTCGCCTCGGTCGCCGGTTTCAGGCCGGCCACGGCTTCGCCGAGACGATTGACCTCGAAGGCAAAATTGGTTTCCGGCAGATCGGCCAGGGACTGGGCGCGATCGTTCAGCAGACGCAAGGGAAAGTCCGGACCGCAGGCCAATGCCGATAACGGCAGACTGAGGGACAGGCACAGCAGGTGCCGAGGCCAGTTACGGGTAGACATTCCAGGCTCCTTGATCGATTCGGGTACAGCGCGCCCAGCCGAGCGCACGTTGGCCACCAGCGGCAATGCGCGCGCTGGACTGGCGGGTAAAAATGAGCTGCTTCGAGGTTTGCTGCAAGGTATAGCCATTGATGCCGTCGACGCCATCACATTGCTCGGCGTCGAGTACCACCCGCTCGGGTAGCGGCCGGTCGAGATTGCCGACATTGGCCAGGCGTATGTCGTAGAGGCCGTCACGGGCCGACAGTTCAACTCGCCATTGGCTCGCGAGGGCCTCGCCACGGGCCACCGCGCGCAAGGTGGTCAGGCTCCAGGCGCGACGGTCACCGGGCAGCGGCAGGCGGAACCAGATCAACCCGGCCAGATGCGCCGGCGGCTTGGCCCGCAGTTGTTGGGCCAGGGTCGCCAGTTGCTGCGGATCGGCCAACAGCTCACGGCGCTCGCCGCCACGGCTCAACGCGACTTCGGCTTCGACCACAGGCCCGCCCTGATCGTCCGGCAACAACGCCACGCCATAAGCCGGCAGTGCCAGGTAAAACGGCTTGTCACTGACCCGTCCCCAACGCTCGGCCCAGTCCCTGGCTTGCCCGGGATTGAACAGCCCGAGCCTCGGGTTGCTCACGGCGTGCACCTGCAACACGCTGCTGTCGACCGCCTGCAACAAGGCCGGCAGTTGCGGGCTATCGAGCCAGGCGGGCAAGGCCGTGATGCTCAGTTTCAATGAAGGCGGCAGCAGGCCGCGCAGTTTGACCAGGAAATCGGTATACCCGGGCAGGCGTGCACTGCCGCTGTCATGGTCGATTTCCAGCCCGGCGGGCGTTACACCGCCCGCTTGCCAATCAGCCAGCAGCGTCGAGATCTGCGTGTTCGCCAACTCCAGATCCAGGGCCGGAAGCTGGCCATCGAGGCGAATCACCGCGATCACCGGCCGGCCATCGGCCTTGAGTTGCGCCAGATCCACCCGCGCCCTGCTCCACCCGGCCTTGGGCTGGGCCTGCAGGGCCAGCACCCGCAAGGTCGAGAAGTCCGCTCGGCTCTGGGCCAGGGCCTGCTCATGGCCCGGGCGCCATTGGCGTTGCCAGATATAGAGTTGTTGGTCGAGGGGCGTTGTCGGGGCGGGCTGGCAGCCGCTGAACAGCAAGAGCAGGCCGAGGGGCACCAGCCTGCGGGCAGAAAAAATCAAGGACATACGAACCCTTATCGAACACGGCGGGCCTGTTTTGCCGGCATCTTACCTCAACAGCGCGGCACTTCAGAGACTGGTCAACGGCAACGAACGCGTCGCCCGATCGAACAGCGCCCGCAAGCCAGCGTTGTCTCCACCCAGCGAGCGCAGAGTGCTGATGGTTGTCATTGCCAGGCCGCGGGGCACTTTCACCTGCGACCCGGAATGAAAATCGGCACGTCGATGCAGGTTACGCAACGTCAGTATCGCCAGGCCAATGGAGTGCAGGCAGAAGAACCTCAAGCTGGCGCGCTCGGGTGCAATCAGCAGCGTGTAGTCCAAGGCTCGGCGCAGATGAGCGTGGGCAATGCCGATCAGTTCTGTCAGCGCCGGCCCATAGCCAGGTTGCGTACTCGTGTGCAACGACAACAAGCACACGCCATGTCGCGCAAACAGGTCCCGTGGCAGCCAACAAACGCCACGCTGCCGGTCTTCCCATTGGTCCTTGAGGATATTGGTCAGTTGCAACCCCTCGCCAAACGACACGGCCAGTGAGGCCATCCGCTCCTGATGAACCACCAGTTCCGGCGCAAAGTCGACGAACAATTCGGTGAACATTTCGCCCACCACGCCCGCAACGCAGTAACAGTAGCGTTTGAGCTCGGACAAGGTCTCCAGCCCCTGCAAACCAACGACCCGCTGGAAATCCCCCATGCCGGGGCACATCACCCGCAGGCACTGCACAATGGCCGCCTGCTGGGGTTCGTCAAGGGTCTGCAGCACTTCCAGTACCCGTGGCAACTGACTCAACAGTGCTCTTTCCGCCGGCGAACTGGCCTCGGAAAGCAAAGGGGCCAGCTCATCACAGAACGGCTGGGCATCGATCTCACCGAGAACTGCCCGAATGTACGCCGCTTCATAATGCTGCTTGTCGGTAATCGACAGCGTCGGCTCGTCCTCGATGGTGTCGGCGATCCGACAGAGCAGGTAGGCGGTGGTCATGGCCGTGTTCAACGGCGGCGGCAATTGCGGGATGGTGAGGGCAAAAGAACGAGACACCTGAGGAAAAATCGCCTCCTGATAACCGAGGGCGCTCTGCGGTGCCAATGCTCCGGTTGCTTGGGTAAAGGGCATGGTCAGGCTCGTTGAATAAAAGAAATCGCTTGGGGCGCGTGCATCTTAACGGCTGGAAAACACCGACAAGATACCGCCTTGCAACAGATTGTTATAACGAGCCAGCGCCCACCGCAAAAAATATTCACCGACACCGTCGTCGGAGTGGCCTCCCCCTGGGCAAACCGACAGGCTACGACGCCTCACTTACCGGTCAAGTCGCCCCCTTGCCAACCACCGCCAAGGCTCTGGATCAAGCTGACGCTGCCCTGGGTCAATTGGCCCTGGGTGTCACGCAGGCTCTGCTCGGTCTGCAAGAGAATCAGTTGCTGGGTCAACACATCTTGCAGGCTGACCGTACCGGCCTTCTGCTGGGCCTGCTGGCTGCCGAACAGTTGCTGGTTGCGCTGGTAGATCTGCTGGTAGGCCTGGGTCTGGGTCTGCAGGTGATTGAGCGTCGAGAGGTTGTCTTCGACGTTCTGCAAGGCGCTGAGCACCGTGCCGCGATAGTTGGCGACTTCCTCGTCATAGGTGGCTTCGGCCTCCTTGACCGCCGCCGAACGCGCACCGCCGTCGAACAGGGTTTCGGCCAGCGCCGGGCCGACGCTCCAGATCCGGTTCGGCAAGGAGAACAGGCCGCCCAGGGCGCTGCCCGTGTAGCCGACCTGGGCCGTCAGGTCGAGATTGGGATAGAACGCCGCCTCGGCGACACCGATTTTCGCATTGGCCGCAGCCACCGAACGCTCGGCGGCGACCACGTCCGGACGCCGTTGCAACAGCCCCGATGGCAGGCTCAAGGGGGTTGCCGGCAGGTTGAAGGCAAAGCTGTCGACCGGCGCCAGGCTGAACTGCGCCGGCGCCACGCCCACCAGCACCGCCAGGGCATGCTCGAACTGCTCGCGCGAGCGCTGCGAGGTCTGCAAGGCGGCCACCACCGTGGTCAATTGGTCCTGGGCCACCAGCAACTGGTCGTTGGACGCGGTGCCCTGGGTGTATGCGGTCTGGGTGATGTCCAGCAGTTGCTGGTTGATCCGCTGTTGTTCGTTCAGCAAGCGGATATCGATATCCAGCTGGCGGATGCCGAAATAGTTGCTGGCGACACTGCCGCCGATGGACAGGCGCACCCCGGCCAACAAGGCATCGGAGGACTGGGCCGAGGCCTGGCTCGATTCGATGCCACGGCGTACCAGGCCCCACAGGTCCGGCTCCCAACTGGCGCCGAGGGTGGCGCTGACACTCTGTTCGACGGAGCCACCCGAAGTGCTCGATGTCGTACCGCTACTGCCGCTGCTACCGCTCCTGCCCACCCCACGGGAACCGGACAGTCCGGCGGTCACCGTCGGCCAGAGCCCGGCCCGGCTGGAAGCGACCTGCGCCTGGGCCAGGCGATAAGCCGCCTCGGCGGCGACAATCGACTGGTTGGCCTTGGCGGCGCGAACCATCAGGTCGTTGAGGATCGGATCGTGGTAATCCAGCCACCACTGGCTGTCCAGCGCACCCTGGGGATTGGCGGCCGCCCGTTGCCACTGCGCGCCTTCCTTGAAGGTCTGCGGCAGTTCGATCGGCGGTTTCTGGTAATCCGGCCCGACCATGCAGCCGCTGATGCTCAGGCTGAGCAACAGGACCAGGTAAGGGGCGCGTCGACCCATCATCATTTTCAAGACTCCTTGCCGCGCCGGCGCAGCCGCTCGGAAGCGCTGTCCAGCCACAAATAGATAACCGGGGTGGTGTAGAGCGTCAGCAATTGACTGAGCAGCAACCCGCCGATAATGGAAATCCCCAACGGACGGCGCAACTCCGAACCGTAGCCAGTGCCCAGGACCAGCGGCAAGGCCCCGAGAATGGCCGCCATGGTGGTCATCATGATCGGCCGGAAGCGGATCAGGCAGGCCCGGTGAATCGCCTCGCGGGCACTGCGCCCGTGCTGGACCCGCTCGGTAATGGCGAAATCGATCATCATGATGGCGTTCTTCTTGACGATCCCGATCAGCAGGATCACCCCCACCAGGGCGATGATCGACAGCTCGGTGCCGGTCAGCAGCAAGGCGATCAGCGCACCGACACCGGCCGAGGGCAAGGTCGAGAGGATGGTCAGCGGGTGCATCAGGTTCTCGTAGAGCATCCCCAGCACGATATACACCGACAACAGCGCCGCGACGATCAGCAGCGGCTCGCTGGCCACCGACGACTGGAACACCTGGGCCGTACCGGCGAACTGCCCGACCACACTGGCCGGCATGCGCAACTGGGCCACGGCATTTTCCACCAGGACGGTGGCCTGGCCGATGGAGGTGCCCGGCGCCAGGTTGAACGACGCCGTTACCGCCGGGAACGTGCCCTGGTGGGCAATGGAGATCGCCGTGCGCTGGATGCCGGTATCCGACAGTGCCGACAGCGGCACCATGGTCGGCGCGGTCGATGGCAGCGTCGTGGTGCCGCCCGCCTGGGTGGACGCCTCGGGCCCGGTCGGGACATAGATCGACTTGAGTGCCTCCGGGTCGGTCCAGTACGGCGGCGCCACTTCCATCACTACGTGGTACTGGTTGGCCGACTTGTAGATGGTCGAGACCTGGCGCTGGCCGAAGGCGTCGTAGAGGGTCTGGTCGATATTGCCGATATTGACCCCCAGGCGGGCGGCGGTGTCGCGGTTGATGCTGATGTTGGCCAGCAGGCTGTTGTCCTGCTGGTCGGTGTTGATGTCGGTCAGTTGTGGCAGGGTATGCAACACCGCCACGACCTTGGGCACCCATTCGTCCAGGGTGTCCTGGTCATCGGCGGTCATGGTGTACTGGTATTGCGCCCCGCTCTGCCGGCCACCGACGGTGATGTCCTGGGCCGATTGCAGGTACAACCGGGTTCCTGGCAGTTCACCGAGGGCTTTGCGCACCTGGGCGATCACCTGGTCGGCGCTGTCCTTGCGATCCCCCACCGGTTTGAGCGCAATGAACAGTTGACCACTGTTGATCGCACCGCCGCCACCGATAAAACCACCGACGGTATCGACATTCGGGTTCTTCGACACGGTCTGGTTGATCTTGCTGAACGCCTCTTGCATCGCCGCATAGGAAATACTCTGCGGGGCGATGATGCTGCCCTGCAGCCGCCCGGTGTCTTCCTGGGGAAAGAAGCCCTTGGGCACCAGCACATAGAGCACGCCGGCGAGCACGATGACCAGCACGGTCAACAGCCCCATCAGCGCCGAATGCTCGACGACCCAGCCCAGGGTCCGGTCATAGAAGCGATGGAAGCGCGAGTCCGGGTACTCGTGATCCGACCCCGTCTCCTGGCTCGGGCGCAGCAGGATGCTCGAGAGCATCGGCGTCACGGTCAGGGAGATCAGCATCGAAATCAGGATCGCCACCGACAGCGTGATGGAAAACTCGCGGAACAGCCGCCCGACGATACCGCCCATCATCAGCAGGGGAATAAACACCGCGATCAGCGACACACTGATGCTCAACACCGTGAAGCCGACCTCCTGTGCCCCGGCCAATGCCGCTTTCACCCGGCTTTCGCCGCGCTCCAGGTGGCGCATGATGTTTTCCACGATGACGATCGCATCGTCCACCACGAAGCCGGTGGAAATGGTCAGCGCCATCAGCGACAGGTTGTTCAGGCTGTAACCGAGGAAATACATGGCGCCAAAGGTGCCGAGCAACGACAGCGGCACCACGATGGCCGGCACCAGGGTGCTGCGCCAGTCGCGGAAGAAACCGAAGGTCACCAGGGTCACCAGGAAAATCGACGCCAGCAGGGTGACTTCCACATCGTGCAGTGACGCCCGGATGGTGGTGGTGCGGTCCAGCAGGATATTGAGCTTGATCGAGGCCGGGATCGAGCTTTGCAGGAACGGCAGCGATGCCTTGACCGCATCCACCGTCTCGATGACGTTGGCCCCCGGCTGCTTGAACACCACCAGCAACACCGCCGGCCGGCCGTTGGACAGGCCGAAGTTGCGCAGGTCCTCGACATCCTCGCGGACATAACCCAGGTCGGCGATATGCACCACGTCACCGTTGCTCTGCTTGACTATCAGCGGCGCGTAATCCTCGGGTTTGAACAGCATGTCGTTGGCGCCGATCCCGTAGGAGAGATCGTCGATGGACAGCGCGCCCTTGGGCAGGTTGGCGTTCGAGGCGGTGATCGCCGCGCGGACCTGCTCCAGGCTGACACCGTAATGGTTGAGCCGGTCCGGGTTGAGTTCGATACGCACCGCCGGCAGCGCCCCGCCACCGACGTTGACGTCGCCGACACCGCTGGTCTGCAGCAGTTTCTGCTCGAGCAAGGTCGAGGCCACGTCATACATCTGGCCCGGCGTGGCACTGTCGGAGGTCAGGCTGATGATCATGATCGGCGAGTCGGCCGGGTTGACCTTGCGGTAGGTCGGATTACCCGACAAATCGCTGGGCAGGTTGCTGCGGGCGGCGTTGATGGCCGCCTGGACGTCGCGGGCGGCGCCGTCGATATTGCGGTTCAGGTCGAATTGCAGGTTGATGCGGGTCGAACCCAGGCTGCTCGACGAGGTCATCTGGGTCACCCCGGCGATTTGCCCGAACTGCCGTTCCAGTGGCGTAGCCACCGACGTGGCGACGGTTTCCGGATCGGCGCCCGGCAGCGAGGCACGGACACTGATGGTCGGAAAGTCGACTTGCGGCAACGGTGCCACCGGCAACAACAGGAACGCCAGCCAGCCAAACAGGGCCAGGCCGACCGCCAGCAGGATGGTTGCAATCGGGCGTTGGATAAACGGCGCGCTGATGTTCATCGGCATCAGCCCTCAGTCTCGGCTTGACGCTTGCTGAAGCGACGTTCCAGCTGGTTCATCGCCAGGAAAATCACCGGCGTGGAAAACAGCGTCAGCAACTGGCTGAGCAACAGCCCGCCGATGATCGCGATGCCCAGCGGATGACGCAGCTCCGAGCCGATGCCTGTGCCCAAGGCCAACGGCACCGCACCGAACAGCGAGGCCATGGAGGTCATCAGGATCGGCCGGAAACGCAGTTCCGCCGCCTTGCGAATCGCCGCCACCGGGTCGAGTCCGTCCTTGCGCTGCAACTCCAGGGCGAAGTCGACCATCATGATGCCGTTCTTCATGACGATCCCGATCAACAGCACAATCCCGATCAGACCGATGATGTCGAACTGGGTACCGGTGACCAGCAACGCCAGCAAGGCGCCGAGGGCCGCCGAGAGCAAGGTCGAGAGAATGGTCACCGGGTGCACGAAGCTCTCGTAGAGCACACCGAGCATCAGGTAGACCACGATAATCGCCGCCGCCACCAGGAAGATCTGGTTCGACAGCGAGGACTGGAAGGTCGCGGCGGCGCCCTCCAGGTTGGCCTGTACGGTCAGGGGCAGGTCGACGTCTTTTTCAATCTGATCCAGGCGCGTCACGGCCGCGCCCAGGGTCTGGCCGGGAGCCAGGTTGAAGGAGATGTCGGCATAGGGGAACTGGCCCAGCCGGTTGATGGTGATGGGCGTGCGAATCACCTGCTGGGTGGCCATGCTCGCCAGGGGCGCCACGGCACCGCTGCTGGTGGTGACATAAAGTCCTGTCAGCAGGTCGGCGATATTGCGCGGTGGCCGGTCGGTGGCCATGACCACGTGATACTGGTTGAGCTGGGTGTAGATGGTCGACACCTGGCGCTGGCCGAAGGCGTCGTACAGCACGTTATCGATGGCCTGGGGCGTGACGCCCAGGCGGGAAGCCGTGGCGCGGTCGATATTGATCTGGATCTGGTTGCCGAACTGCATCGCCTGGCTTTGCACATCGCTGAACATCGGGTCCTTGCCGATGGCCGCCAGCAGTTTGGTCGTCCATTCCTCCAGGACCTGCGGGTCGGTGGCCTGCAAGCCGAGGCGGTAGCTGGTGGTCGAGATCGTCGCGTCGAGGGTCAGGTCCTGCACGCTGTGCAGGTACAGGCGCACCCCGGAATCATCGGCATTGGCATCCGACAACCGACGAATCACCACCGCCGCGCTGTCGCGATCGCCGCGATCCTTGAGGTTGATCAGCAGGTTGCCCTGGTTGATGGTCGGGTTGGTCTGGTCGATACCGACAAAGGACGACAGGCTGGCCACCGCCGGGTCCTTGAGAATCCGTGCGGCAAGTTTCTGCTGTTGCAACTCCATCTGCTGGAACGACACGGTGGGTGAACCCTGGGAAATGCCCTGGATCAGCCCGGTGTCCTGTTCGGGGAAAAAGCCCTTGGGCATGATCACAATGATGAACAGGGTCAGCAAGGCGGTGCAAACGATGGAAATCAGCGTCAAGGTGCGGTGCAGCAACACCCAGTCAAGGCCGCGGACGTAGTAGCCGTTGATCTTGTCGAAAAAGTCCGGACGCCGCTCCCCGCTGTGATTGCGCAGCATGCGCGAACACATCATCGGGGTCAGGGTCAGGGAGATGATCGCGGAAATCACGATGGTCACCGCCACCGTCATGGCGAACTCGCGAAACAGCCGCCCGACCACATCGCCCATGAACAGCAGCGGGATCATCACCGCGATCAGTGCCACCGACAGCGAAATGATGGTGAAGCCGATCTGTGCCGAGCCCTTGAGCGCGGCCTGCAAAGGTGTATCGCCCTCCTCCAGGTATCGGGTGATGTTTTCAATCATGACGATGGCGTCATCGACCACAAAACCGATGGCAATGGTCAGCGCCATCAAGGTCAGGTTGTTCAGGGAAAAGCCCAGGGCGTAGGCCACCGCCAGGGTGCCGATCAGGGTCAGCGGCACGGTGACGGCCGGAATGATCGTGGCCGGCACATTGCGCAGGAACAGGAAGATCACCAGCACCACCAGCAGTATCGCGACGCCCAGTTCATACTGGACGTCGGTGACCGAGGCACGAATGGTCTGGGTGCGGTCGGTCAGCACGCTGACTTTCAGCGTCCCCGGCAGGCTGGCGCGCAGTTTGGGCAGCAGTTGCTGGACCCGGTCGACCACCTGGATCACGTTCGCGCCCGGCTGGCGCTGGATATTCAGCACGATCGACGGTGTGTCGTTGGTCCAGGCCGCCTGCCGTGGGTTTTCCGCACCCTGGATCGAGGTGGCGATCTGCGCGAGGCGGATCGGAGCACCGTTCTTGTAGGCGATCACCAGGTCGCGGTATTCCTCGGCCGATTGCAGTTGATCGTTGGCACCGATGGAGAACGCCTGGAACTTGCCGTCGATATTGCCCTTGGCCTGGTTGACGTTGGCCGCGCCCAGGGCAGTGCGCACATCCTCCAGGGACAGGCCCATGCTGTTGAGCGCCGAGGTGTTGGCCTCGATCCGTACCGCCGGGCGCTGGCCGCCGCTGATGGTGACCAGCCCGACCCCGGAAATCTGCGAGATCTTCTGCGCCAGGCGGGTGTCGGCCAGGTCCTCGACCTTGGTCAGCGGCAATACATCGGAGGTCAGCGACAGCGTCAGGACCGGTGCATCGGCCGGGTTGACCTTGCTGTAGACCGGTGGGTACGGCAGGTTGGCCGGCAGGAAGGTGCCGGCGGCATTGATCGAAGCCTGTACTTCCTGTTCGGCGATATCCAGCGACAGCGACAGGTCGAATTGCAGGGTGATAACGGAAGCGCCATTGGAACTGGTGGAGCCCATCGACTTGAGGCCGGGCATTTCACCGAACTGGCGTTCCAGCGGTGCGGTGATCGAGGAACTGATCACATCCGGGCTGGCCCCGGGGTACTGGGTGAAGACCTGGATGGTCGGGTAATCGACTTCGGGCAGGGCGGAAACCGATAGAAAGTGATAGCCGAGCAACCCCAGCAGGAAGATGGCGACCATCAACAGCGTGGTTGCGATGGGGCGCTCGATAAAGGGTCTGGAGACGTTCATGAGCAATGACTACCTGGGAGGCACAAACTGAGTGTCTGAGACATTGCTGAACTCACTGGCTGACCACCTTGACGGGTGAGCCGTTGTCCAGTTTGTCGGCCCCTTCGGTAATCACCTGCTCGCCGACTTTCACGCCATTCTCCAGCACCGCCGTCAGGTCGCCACTGACCGGCCCGCTCTTGATATTGCGCAAGCTGGCCTTGTTGCCTTGCACCACGAAGACGAAATCGCCCTTGCTACCGTGCTGGATCGCCAGGGTCGGCACCACCGCGACCTGCTGCAAGACGTCGGCCTTGAGCCGGGCGTTGACGAACTGATTGGGGAACAACGCATTGCCGGTGTCGTTGAATTGCGCCTTGACCCGCACCGTGCCGGTAGTGGTGTCGACCTGGTTGTCCAGGGCCAGCAAGGTCCCGCTGGCCAGCAGGTTATGTTTGTTGCGGTCATAGGCCAGGACATCGACCTTGCCCTTGGTCATGGCCTGGTCGATGGCGCCCAGATCATCCTCAGGCACCGCGAAGATCACCGTGGCCGGGTTCATCTGGGTGATCACCGCGATCCCCGTGGTACTGCCCGCGGACACGAAGTTGCCGGGGTCCACCAGGCGCAGGCCGACGATGCCATCCACCGGCGAGGTGATGGTGCAGTAACTCACCTGCACTTGCAGGTTCTGCACCGCACCGTCGTCCGCCGCCACTGTCCCCACTTGCTCTTGCACCGTGGCGACCTGGGTATCGAGGGTTTGCTGGCTGACCGAGCCGACCTTGATCAATTCGCGAAAGCGCGCCAGGTCGCGCTGGGCATTGACCAGCACTGCCTGGTCGTGGGCCAGCAGGCCCTTGGCCTGGGCCAGCTGGGCCTTGAGCGCGCGGTCATCGATGCGCGCCACCACCTGGCCCTTGCTGACCCGCTGGCCTTCCTTGAAGTCCACCGAGGACAGGATGCCGGAGACCTGGCTGACCACGGTCACGCTGCGGGTCGGCGTCACCGTGCCCAGGGCATCGATGTACACCGGCACATCCATCAATTTGACGGCGACGGCCGTCACCGGATCGCCCATCGAAGGCGGTTTGCCCTTGGGCTTGTTCAAGCTGTGATAAAGCACCCAGCCCCCGACAAGAAGCCCCAGCACCACGACCACCAGCACAATTACTGTTCCTTTGCTGCGCTTCACTCATCTCTCCCCTGGGGCTTGCTTCTGTACGGGCAACGGCCACTGGCCATGACACTGAAGATTAGTCTGCTATCGAGGTTGCGCCCGGCAACCTGAACCTGAGCTTTCTGGCTCAGTACGCCGATCGTGAAACTCTTGTCAGTTAAGCAAGTGACGAGCGGAGTGGAGAAATGCCCGTGCACACTTGCGCGCTGTCGGGCGAGGTCTAGCCTATATGCCTTGTCATTCAAAAAAGTCTGAATTTCCCCAAGTCATCGGGTCGGCAGTGTGCTCCGTTGGTGAAGACGTCACGGAGTCCGAACCATGGAGCAACCCCTCATCCAGATGGATGCCGCAACGGGAACCGGTGTAGCACTGTTTCGATACTTGAGCCAGGGCATTGAGGCGTGTACCGGCCTGGAAACAATCGCCAGGTCCATGGCGTTGTGTCAGCAGGCAGAAAGCTTATCGGCACCGCTGCTGATCGAACGACACTGGCAAGCCGTGCCGCCCTGAGCCACCTCAGGATTGACAAGGGAGGTATGGCCGCCTAACAATCAGGCCAAGTCATACGATGACAGACAATTAAAACAACAATAAAGAGCCCCTCAAATGAGTCGAACCAAAACCCTGCAAGGTTTCGCCAGTGCCGCGCTGTTGATGATCACCCCACTGACCTGGGCCAACACCTACGTCTACGTTTCCAACGCCAATGACGGTACGCTCAGCAGCTATGAACTGTCGACAAAGGGGCAATTGCAACCGCTGGCCACTACCGACGTCGGGGCTGGCGTCATGCCTCTGGCGCTGAGCCCAGACCACAGCAAGCTCTACGCTTCCATACGCGGCAAACCCTATTCGGTAGCGACCTACGCCATCAACCCGGCCAACGGTGCCCTCAAGCACCTGAAGAACGCCAAGGTTGCCGACAGCCTGGCCTACATCTCGACGGACAAGGCCGGTCACTATCTGTTCGGCGCGTCGTACGGCGAGGACCTGATCAGCGTCAATGCCATCGATGCCAAGGGCGTGGTGAGCGATGATGTACGACAAGTCATCAAGACCGGCCCGAACGCCCACTCGATCATTGTCGATAAGACCAATCGTTTCGTGTACGCCGCCAACCTGGGTTCCGATCAATACCTGGAGTTCAAATTCGACGCCGCCAGCGGCAAGCTCACACCGTTGGGCCATATCGACATGCCCAAGGGCAGTGGTCCCCGCCATCCGGTGATCTCATCCGATAACCGCTTCCTCTACCTGCTCAGCGAGATGGCCGGCACCGTGACCACGTTTGCCATCGACCCGAAGAGCGGACGCCTGAGCGAGCTGTCCGAAGTCAATGCCATCCCCGCTGACTCCGGCCTGGTACGCGGTATCGCCCGGCCGATGATCAAGCCTGGCCAACCGACCCCGCCACCGCTGGCAGCCAATCTGATCTGGGCTGCCGATATCCAGCTCACCCCCAACGGGCGCTTCCTCTACACCTCTGAACGCACCGGCAGCACGGTCAGTGCCTTTTCGGTAGACGGCAAAAGCGGCAAGCTGAGCTTCCTGCAGAACATCAAGGTCGAACAGCAACCACGGGGGATCACCGTCGACCCATCGGGGAAATGGCTGTTGGTTACTGGAGAGAAAAGCCCTGAAGTGGGTGTTTATGCCATCGATCCGCTGCACGGCACGCTCACTCGTAGCTCCAGCGCACCGTCTGGTAAAGGCGCCAATTGGGTGCAAGCGGTCAGTTACCCGTGAAGTGCCAGGGAGAGGCGTGAGCCCCCTCGCCTCTCCCTGCTTATCTCAGGTCAGTGAATAGTCAAACTGGTAGGAATGCTGACCTTCCGCAATAGTGATCACCAGGCGACCTACGAGCCCCGCCAGCCCCCCAGTACCGGAATCCGGCACAACATCAATGGACTGCTCGGCTACGCCGCGGGTCATGGTGGAGCTGTGCTGCAATACAAAGCTGCCATTGCGCCCCTGAAGTGTGCCGGTCACTGTCTCCATCGCCACGTAGCCCGCGGAACCCAGCACACTGCTACGGAAAGAAAGCATTTCACCTTGGCTGGTCGCCACGAGGTCGCCGTGAAATGCCTTGTTGAAGGACATGCGTCCAAGACCTGTTCCGCCAGCAAGATCGCTAAGGGCTTCGGGGTTTAGTTTGATTTCAAAAGAGCCATATGCTCGTGTGCTTTTCATGGAATGTTCCTCAAGAAAGGAATGGGTAACTTCCATACTGATAAATTGGATTTACCGGATTTCGGCTCACAGCGCCCTGGTGTTCAGCAAGCGTACGCCCAGACCGATGAATATCGCCCCAGTGGTGCGCTTCAAGGCCACAACCCAATGTGCGGCGCTGAGGCGTTTACTGAATCGGTAAGCGGTGTAGCAGTAAACCGAATGGACCATCACTACGATAGCTGCAATGGTCAGGTACATCATCAGGAACTGCCCGGGAATGGGGCGCTCATGATCAAGAAACTGCGGTAAAAAAGCGCAGAGAAAAATCAGCGTTTTGGGGTTGCTCGCGGAAACCAGAAACGCCTCCATGCCAATTTTCCATTTCGATGACGGCGGGCTGGTTTGCGGCTCACCTTCTGGCCGGGTCACAGGCGTGCGGGCCAACAACTGGCGCAACCCGAGGTAGATCAGATAGCCGGCGCCAATGACCTTTAACGCCAGAAATGCCGTAGGCACGGCGATGAGGATGGCACCCACGCCCAGTGCCACGCCGCTGGTCACCAGCAATTGAGCGACAAGGTTGCCAAGCAGTGTCACCGCCATGGCTGGAGGGCCGTAGCGTAGAGCGTTGCGCACGACCAATAGTACGTTTGGACCTGGAGACAAAGTCGTCGCCAGGTAGGCCAGGGCGAAAGTAAACCAAAGGTGCAGTGCCAAAGGGAAAATCCTTGATCCGGAGGGAATCGCCAAAGATGAGACCAGTCACATGCAAGTGGTGCGCCACCGCGGTGATAAAGAGAAAGGAGCACGTGCGACAAGCATCCCGATCACACCCATCAACATCGCCCTGGCTGTGGGCATGAAGCAGTCACACACGGGGATCATGTGGACTACCTGGTGGAGGGGCATCTGCACCATCCGCATGGTACCCACTGCGACAATCATGGCCCGGTCACCGTCAAAGGCTGATCAAACGGCTGGGCGTTGCTCATGAGAGTTTGCACATCGGGGCAATGGAGGCTTTGATGTGCCGGTTGGACTCGAGCGGTTGCCGAACAAGTCATCCGAACCTCAGGAGAAAAATGATGCAAGCCCTACCCATCTCTCCGTCAATTCTGGGTGAGTCACTTGAGCTGCGCCCGCTGGAAGCCGGGGATTTCGAATCACTTTACAGCGTCGCATCCGACCCGTTGATCTGGGTTCAGCATCCGAGCCCGACGCGCTACCAGGAACCGGTCTTTCGCGAATGGTTTAACGAAGCCCTTACCTCGCAGAGCGCGCTGGTCGTTATCGACCGAGGCAGCAGCAACGTAGTGGGCAGTTCTCGTTACTATGAGTTCAGCGAGGAAAAGCGTGAGGTTGCTATCGGATACACCTTCCTATCTCGCGAAAAATGGGGTGGCGGCGCAAATGGAGAACTGAAACGCCTGATGCTCAAGCATGCGTTTCTGTGGGTCGACACCGTCTGGTTCCACGTTGCCAGCCAAAATATTCGCTCGCAGCGGGCAATGGAGAAAATAGGTGGAAAGCTCTCCCATAAATCAATAAAGCAGCTAACTGTGGGCCAGCAGGAAAACTATTTTTATAAAATTGAGCGGGCAATATTTGAGGGTTGACATCCCACTTCTTGCTCCTTTTCTCGGGTTTTGTAAAACGATACTGTCAGAAACTGACAGAGGCCTGAAGTAGATTGATGCCTCTCATTTCTGCCAGGTCAAATCATGAAATTCTCGTCTGTCCGCCTCGTTACCAATAAGTTTGAACACCTCGTCCGGTTCTATCAAAATCTCTCGACCATTGAGCCCCGGCATCTTGCTGACGGGTTCGCCGAAATTCACTTCGACGGAGTCGTCCTGGCGATAAGCGATGAACGTCTGATCCGTCTTCATAACAACGGATTGGCGGTCGCCGCCAGCAACCGCTCGGCAATCCTGGAGTTTCAAGTGGATGATGTCGAGGCCGTGCTACTTCGGGTACGCGGTGCGGAAGTGGTGATGCCAATAACGATAATGCCCTGGGGCAATACCTCCCTGCTGCTCCGTGATCCAGATGGAAGCCTGGTAAACGTCTTTTCAAAACCATCAAGCTGACCCCAAAGTGGGCGGTTTGGGCACGGCATGGATCAAGGAGGTCGCGAGGCTCGATACCCGCGCTCAATCGAATCCAATGCGGACAAAACCGTGGTCTATAATCGCCCATCCATATCAAGCACTTCCCTCATGACAAGGATGATAATCATGACCGTAGATATCAGTAGCTTCGACATTGCGACCCCGTTGCCAACGTCAGCGACTAACCCGGTAGCGCTGGAGCTGAACGGCACTACGGCTCTCGCAGAATGCCCTACCGTAATCATCCGGCTGGCAGATGGATCTATTCAGCTCACAGCCCCCACCAAGGGCGCATCCAGCAAGAGCACACATCGAACGCGCTGCGAATGGAAAGAGTCGATTTACTGGACTCTGCTTGGCGCCGCCAATCATTGGAACCGGCAAGAGATGACCCTGGTGAAGGTAAACTCTGCTCAGAAGGTAGTGGTTTCACAGATGCACGTTCAGGACGATGTAGATCCGGCAATCAAGGTGTTTTGGGAGAAGAACTCACTCACTTATGCATTTCGACAGGAATTCAACGGTGCCGATCCAACGCCTGCATTTCTGCTGGGTAACGTTGCGCTAGGTGCGAAGTTCAAGGTGAGCATCCATAGCAACTCTAGGGGCGCGATTATCGTGAGTGCCAGCACCGGCGGTCAGTCCGCCTCCTCTCCAACGCTTCAATTGGGAAGCTCCTGGCTGTCCAAGTCTTTCGATTTCCATGGAGGGATTTACAATCAAATTGACTATACGGATGCCACACCGCCAACCGACGGCTCAATTTGCATTATCAGCCAACTGTCCGTGACTCACGTTTAATCTGGCGTTAGCCGCAGCCCAATACTGTTCTATTCGCTGGATGACTGAACTGTTCGTTACCAATTGGCCGGCGTACATTGGCTGAAGCAGCGGGAAGATAACTCGGTGCTTGCGCCACACGCGCCGGCCATCAGGCATGCCGAACCGATGAGGAGCCAGTAACGGTAGAGCAGCCTGCTGTTTGATGACCAGAATGACGATCGCCGAATTGCGATAGAACGAGTATTCAATGGCCTGTATATCCGTCAGCGTGATCGGTGCCAGGCTGTTGCACAGCCTTAACTCCCCCGGACGTAATAGCACCACCGGCAAGTGCGCGGCGCGCACTCGCTGGATATTTGAACCAGCTAGCAAGACAAACATTATGCAGCACAGCGCCCCAAAGACCATTGAAAAATTGAAATGCAGATCGTGAATAAGATAGCGACTTCTGAGCTCTTCTGTAAACGCATAAACCATAAAGCAGGCCATCGGTAAGAAGAGCATGATACACAGCCACCCAAGAAGCTTGCCACCCGCGTCGATGCGACATTCGGCGCCCAACGGCAACTGCGGGTCTATTTCGATGCCATTGGATAAAAAAGCCATGCTCGATGCTCGCTATTTCTGTGGGTTTGAAGGTTAAAGTATGACAGCACCGTCTACAAGGAGTATCGCTTGGGCAAGTCACCTGCCTGAAGAGATTGCCAAGCCCGATATAGGAAAACGGGGGACTGAGCGATGGGCTCCTTTTTTCGACAATACCGACAAACACAGACCAGGCCATATACGGGCGAGCTGACCATCAACATAAAGGTGTGTTCATAGCACACGGTCAGCCCCACCCTAAAACAAAATGCTATATGCAAAAATATCAAACATTCTAATACCTGCCAGCTGAGCGATTATATTTTCCAGGCAACGGCTAATTTTTATCACCTTCTGAGGGAACCAGAATGAGCAACTTTGCTGAAGACCTTAACAATATTCCTGTTGGCGAATACCTTCGCATCTGGGGGCAATTTCCCGGAGCCATGTCGCCTCAGTGCATACAAGGCAAACTGAGAAATGTAGACACTCAGGCAGGAAAAGCCTTTCTTGAATCGACCACCTACAGCGGTCAGATCAATGAAGTCCCTATCAGCGGAATCACCTCTATTCAAAGAGGTTACACCGGGTCTGGGGCCTCAGGGCCGGTACAGAAACCGGACAAAGTGTTCAATCCCAACTCTGGCGAATGGCAGGACAAAACGTTCAAGGACTACAGCTGAGATCAGTACAGCCATGGCCGGGTAGCACCAGGCTGAATGTGCGGTCTTGACCTCATGACCAATGATGAGCTGGCCCGGCAGTTGATTGCCGGGCCAGTGGCGCGCTACAGCGGTGCGGTGTAAAGCATTCCTAAGACGCTTTACATACCTTCGCAGCAACCGGATCGTTCGGGATGAACGAGTCCGGCGCGCCAGGCTTCAGGACCACATACCCACGCCGCCAGGGCTGATCGTCGACCAGATTCCAGCGATGCCCCGAGCCGGTATTGTCTTCCGCGACCAGCACTTCACCCGGATGCAGGGTGAATTTCTCACCGGTTTTGGTCACGAACGCCAGGGTGCCGGACAGCGTCATGACGTACTGAGGCTCCGGGTCCTTATGCCAATCAAAGGAGGCATGCGCCGGGGTTTGCTTGAAGTGAATGGCGGTCACGTCGTTGCGCATGGTCTGGTCGATGGTCCCTTCGAGTACATGCGAGTTGTTATCCGCGCCAGTGCAGAGTTTGAATGCCTTGATGGTATCAGCGGGGGATGTGGCTGCTTGTGCGCCACCAAGGGTAGCTAGGGTAATTGTGATCGCACCCGCTGTACGCAGGCTCAGACTGCCCAGGCGGTGGATGACCGTGTGCTGCGGCGAGCGTTTCTTCTGATGCATGAACCCGTTTTCCTCGTGCTGAAGTAGCGTGATTGGCGTTTACTACGGACATGGTCCGTGCCATAGCGGCGAGGGACAACTAACAAATGTTTCATTGGTGTCGGAAGTTTTAACTGGGTTGGCGCAGGCTGCAGTATCGCGACCGCTTGATCCGCATCGGTGCCCGGCAGGGTCATTGCGGGGTAATCACAAACTAGTCGATCACCCCGACCTCACTGTTGGCCTTGATGGTCACCGAAGCTTCAGCGCCACTCTGCTGGAGGATGGAGCGGCCCTGGGCGACCTTTTCACCCGTGCGCAGATTGACCGCGTCCTGTTCACCAGAAGGGCTGAACAGCCAAGCACCACGGGCATTTCCCCTAACTCGCGTACCCGTCGGGTAACGCCAGTCCCCCAGCGTGGCAGGCTGCGCCAACTGCCCTTCCCAACTCTCAGGCTCACGCTGTGGATCCAGGGTCATGCGCAACGCGGCCAATTGAAGTCCGTCGAGGGCAATGTCCAGGTTGTCCGTGTCCTCAGCCCTCAGAATCCAGCCCGAACCGGCGCCATGCACCACCGTACCAGCCGGCCAGTTCACACCGGCAATACTCACGCCAGGGACAAGGCCACACTCGGAAAAATGCCAGCGGCTTGGCCGGTACGTGTCCTCCATTTCTCGCCTGAAGGTCGCCCAGCTGCCAGCGACACAGTGCCAGTCTTGCACGAAATGGTCATGCTCCAGGTGGACGCGGGAGCTGTCATAGCCCGGCGAAAAATCAATCGCCACCACCGGCAACCCCAGGACCTCGAGGGATGCGGGCAACTCAATGGACTTCAAGCTTTCAAGGCCGTGAGCCTGGGGCTTTCCGTCCCAATCCAAAGGCTCCAAGGTACCGAGATGGGCCTGGCTGCCCGCTGGAAAATGCAGTTCTCCCAGGCGCAGATCAACCAGCAATCGAGGGTTCAGCGCCTGTTGCCGGGCCTGCTCGTCATCGTCGATACGCTGGAAGTCCCGCCACATCACTCCACCCAGCCCGACAAACACCAGGGCCACCACGACCAAGCACATATAACGCCGAGGATTACGCCGCAAATGACGGCGCAGCGGCGCGAACAGCAAGGCAACCAGGACCCACAGCAACCCGATACCGCTCATCGCTGCCAGCAATACCAGCAGGACAATCAACAGAATGACGGACGGATCAGGACCGAAAATCATCGAAACCAGATGCTCACAGGGCGGTATTGAAAATAGCTTTCACCTTACCATGGCCCAGGAAATGCGGAAAATGGGGACTGATTTGAATGGCACTTACTTA
>NZ_PHSU01000031.1 GCF_002814235.1 Pseudomonas sp. QS1027
CATTCAAATCTGTCCCCTTTTCATGCAGAGGTTATCCGCAGCCAAAGCGACAAGCACGACAATGTTCAAAACTGCAAATCCATCAGCGCCGGCAAAATGCCCAGGACACAACGCCGGTACACAGCCCGCAAAGCAACGGCATGGCCAAGAGCTTCGTGAAGACTATCAAGCGTGATTACGTGGCCCATATGCCGCGGCCAACCCGTGAGACCGCATTACGCAATCTCGCGATTGCCTTCGAGCACTACAACGAGCAGCAACCACGCAGCGCCCTCAAGTACCGATCTCCTAGAGAGTTCAGACGCTTAAAAATGGCATCAAGTTAACGGGGGGCTGGTGCCCGGTTTTGTAGAGGCTAGTCCAGTGGGCTCCCCGTTTAAAAAGAGAGGCTTTACGCCCCCCTTTATTGTAGAGACCCGCTTAAATCGCTTCTATCTTGAATGCCTTATGATCCTCTCCCTAGTAATACTGAATATGAACAGGAGTATCCTCTGCTTATTAAGGAGTAACCCCCATGAGCTGCAGAGCAAAATGTTGAGTAAAATCACCAAAATTAGGTGTAGTAAGGATTGGTGTCCCGTCCGTTAGAGGAAGGCGAACGCGTAGATAGCTTCTGCCTTGTACTATATTGCATATATAATAAATCCCGCTACTAGAGGGATCTACGTCCGAAAAAAGCCACTTTTGATCATCGCTTCCGCTGTAAGTTCTAAGGAATACTTTTTCTTGGCTTGCTACATAAGTCATGTATAGGTGACTATCTGGGGAAGACCGAATGTGATAAAACTCGCTCCCCCCCTCCTTCTGGGGATGAAGCGTCCACAATGAGCGAGGAGGAGGACTGCTATCATGAGTCATAAAAATCTGGTCACCGGTTGGAGCGTAAGTATACATATAAAACTGCGTATCCACCATGGAGACTATTTTTACTATTATCTCCGCTTTTATTTCCGCCCGGCTTGATATAGTTTTAAGTGTTTGATCTGTAGTTGCAGGTTTAGGGGTGTCGGTACTTTTGTTCATGACAGTTCTCCTTGGCTTACTGATTCTTGCTGATTGAGGTAACAGCAATGAAGACAGCAATGGCGAAGAACTAAGGGGGCTTGCCAACGACTGGCTGACACATAATACCTACCCTCAAGTGTAGCCTCCTTGACGAAAGGCGCCAGAAAGCGCGAGCAAGGTTTTCGCTAATAGGTAACAGGGCTAGGATGGAGCATTCAGAACGAAAGGAATGTAGCGCCCCATAGCCCGGTTGCTTGGGGGAAGACCGAGAAACGTCTACGGATTCGCCTGCATGATGGCGAGTCTGCCTCCGAGCTCAGCCTATTCATCGATGCGCTTCTTGAAAGAAAGAATGCCGCCGGCATCAAGAACTCAGTCCTGATCACCAACCAATCCGGCCTGCGAATAAGCTACGCCATGCTGCTCAACAGGTGGGATGAGGCCCGTGAGAACGCGGCGGAAAAAGCAACAGCAGAAGGTGATACGGCCCTGGCGGCGACCATCCGCCAGTTTCAGTTCCGGGATATCCGTCCAAAAGCCGCCAGCGAAATCGACCATGCCAGCAGGTTGCTTGGACACTCGACCGAAGAGATGACGAAAAAGGTCTACCGTAGGGTTGGCGAGATCGTCAATCCGACAAAATGACGTCGAGTTGCGGAACTCCTACCAATAGTTGCGGAACTCTTTTCATTTTTCTGGCATTAAAAAAGCCCCATAAATCGTTGATTTACGGGGCTTTGAATAGTGGAGGCCGAGGTCGGAATCGAACCGGCGTAGATGGATTTGCAATCCACTGCATAACCATTTTGCTACTCGGCCTCAGGTCGAATCGAGCGCCCTTGCAAGACTGGCTTGCCGCAACTCCTTGATTCTTCAGCGTTCGATACGTTGCCGTCCGTGCTGATGGCGCGCATTATGTCCTAGTTGAATGACACTGGCAACCCCCTGAATTCTAATAATTTTTAGGTCAGCCTCGGTATTTCTGCGCGGCGCTCAATTGCACCAGACGCGCCGCCAGTGCCTTCGCTTGGCTGGCCACATCCGTCACCGCCGTGCTCTCCCACCACATGCCCCGTAACGGCGGGCCCATGGCGAACAAGCGGGTGGAGATATCGCCCTCGGCATCCACCACCGCGCCACCGACATCCGCCGCAATCCCCAACGCCAGCGGCCCTGGCCGAATCAGTCGCCGCGCCAGCAATTGCTGGGGCAATGGGCGGTCTACCCGGCGCCAGTCATATTCAATGCCGGTGGAGTTGATCAAGGCTGCGCCCGTAACCGTACGTGTCTGCGCCTCTCCCCGTGGCCGGATGGAAATACTCACCTGCCCCTCCCGTGGCTCATCCAGCCCCTTGAGCGACGCCGCCTCGATGGTCAACCGCCCTTCCTTATAAAGACGCTCCACCAACTCGGCACTCAAGGGTGGCGAACGGTGATGATGGCTCTCCCACCACGGCCGCACATGCCGCACGAACTGCCGACGCTGAACATCGCTGGCCTGGCTCCAGAGCCGACCGATATGCGCCCGCACCGTGTCCAGCGGCGCCTGCCAGTCAATCCCGGTCTCCAACGCGAAGGTGCATTGGCGACGGACCTCACGCAGCAACTGCAGTGGGCTGCGAATACTGTGATCGGCCGCCAGGAAATCCACCCAGCTCGGCGGCTGACGTCGCACATGGGGCAACAGCCCATGCCGGGAAATAACCCGGATCGGCCCACGATGCCCAGCCTGCTCCAGGGAAACCACGGCATCGACCATGGTCAGGCCGGAACCGATGATCAGCACCGTCCCTTGTGGATCGAGTCGTGACATGGTCGCCACATCCCAAGGGTCCACCGCCGCCGCATTCAAACCGCTGGATTGCTTCTGCCGCGTACGCGCCGCCGGGAACATGCCGGTTGCCAACACCGCGCTGGCACCTTGCAGTTGCCGGCCATCGGCCAGCGTCAGCACCACTGCGCTACTGCCGGTTTGCAGATCGACCACTTCGCCCCGCACATGCTCGGCTGTCGATCCCCAGGTCGCACCCCGCTCCCGGGCTTCGGCCAGGCGCTGCTGGACGTAAAGACCAAAGATCCCCCGGGGCATGAACAGCTCGCTGACCGGCACATGCTGCTGATCCGACTCAGGCCAACCACCGTCCGCTATATAAGCCTGCAACCATTGCGTCAGGTCATCGGCATTGTCCGGGTCGACGCTCATCCTTGCCGCATTGCCGTTCAACGTATGCCCCAGCTCCGTGGCGCTGTAGGCCTCACCCCGTCCCAATTCGGCACGCGGCTCGACGATCAGGATCCGTCGCCGGCCTTCCAGGCGCAGCAACTGCACCGCCAGCATCGCGCCACTCAGGCCCCCGCCGATGATCAACACATCGGCAGCCGGGATGGCGTCTGTCGCCTGTCCGCTCAGGGTTTCACTCATTCTTCACTCTCTTGTCAGTGCTTGCCCAGGTAGAAGTCGTGCAGGTCGCCCCTGGCCAGCAATTCATCCGCCGTACCGCTGAGCACTACCCGACCGGTGTCCAGCACATGGGCCTGGGTCGCGTATTTGAGCGCTACATTAATGTTTTGCTCGGCAATCAGAAAGCTGACCTGCTGCTCACGATTGAGCTGAGCCACGATCTCGTAGATTTCCTGAACGATAATAGGCGCCAGTCCCATGGATGGCTCGTCGAGCAAGACTAAAGTGGGTCGCGTCATCAAGGCCCGACCAATGGCGACCATCTGTTGCTCGCCCCCGGAAGTCAGCCCGGCCTGGGTCTTGCGCTTGGTTTTCAGGCGCGGGAACCAGGCATAGATCCGCTCCAGGTCTTCCAGCATCTGCCGTCGACTCAGCCCGCGGACAAACCCGCCACTGCGCAGGTTGTCCTCCACCGTCAGTTGCCCAAATACATGCCGCCCCTCCAGCACATGCACCAGGCCGTCACGCACGCGCTGGCTAGGGTCGACCGCCAGGCTGTCACGCCCCTGGAAGTGGATGCTGCCGCGCGTGACCTGCGCCCGCTCAGCCCGCACCAGCCCGGAGATCGCCTTGAGGGTGGTGCTTTTGCCCGCACCGTTGGCCCCGAGCAAGGCGACGATGCCGCCTTTGGGCACATTCAGGGAAACCCCGGACACTGCCAGGATCGTCCGGTCATAGATCACCTCGATGTCCGAAACCTGCAACAGCGGCGCACCACTTGCTTCAAGCGCGGGCTGGCCCATGGTTTATTCGCCCGCCGCGCAGGTGCGCGGGGTCAGGTGTTTTTCTGCCGCGAAGGCTGCCGATTTCTCGTCGATCAAAGGCCGCAACAACGCCCGATCCGCCGCGATCCAGTCGCTGACCAGGCTCCAGTGGCTGCCGTCCCATTGCTGGACCCGCGCCGAACCGCCGCCTTCATGGTCGCTGCAGGACAGTTTCAGGTTCTGCATCAGGCCGTAGAAGCCCATGGCCTTGAGTCGCGCATCGTCGATATCCAGGTGTTCCAGGCCCCAGCGGCCTTCTTCGCCATGCAGCGGCCGCTTGCCGAACTTGGCCTGCCCGGTGCGAATGGCTTCCACCGCAATCGCCGCGTTCACCAACCCGGAGTTGTAGTAGACGCTGCCGAAGTTGCTCTTGTCCTTGAGGTCACTCTTGCCCTTGTCGAGGATGTATTGCTTGATCCGCTTGTGGATCTCGAAGTCCGCGCCCGCCGGGTAAGGCGTCAACGCCAGGTAACCCTTGGCCGCCGCACCTGCCGGCAACACATCTTCGCTGGAGCTGGCCCAGATATCACCGACGATATGGTCCACCGGGAAGCCAAAGCGCGCAGCGGTCTTCACGGCCACCGGCGTCGATACACCCCAGGTCCGCAGGAACACCCAGTCCGGATTGAGCTGGCGAATCTGCCGCCATTGCGCCGACTGTTCGTTGCCCGGATCGGCAACCGGAATCTGGATATTCTCGAAACCGTATTTTTCCGCCAGCAGTTTCAGCGGCCCGAGGGTTTCGCGGCCATAGGCCGAGTCGTGGTAGACGGTGGCGATCTTCTTGCCCTTGAGCTTGTCGAAACCGCCTTCGCGCTGGGCGATGTAGTTCACCAGGGTCGAGGCTTCGCTGTAGAAGGTCAGCATCACCGGGAAGTTATAGGGAAAGACCTTGCCGTCGGTGGCCTCGGTGCGGCCGTAACCGAGGGTGATCAGCGGGATCTTGTCGACTTCCGCGCGCTCGCTCAAGGCGTAGGCCGCGGGTGCGCCGTTAGGCTGATAGACCGCCACCGGCGCACCATCCAATCCATTTTTGAAGCGCTCGTAGCACTCGATGCCCTTCTCCGCCGTCCATTCGGTTTCACACTCCTGCCAGACCAGCTTGACGCCGTTGATCCCGCCTTCCACCTCGTTGATGTAGTTGAGGTAGTCGATCATCCCGGCCCAGACCTGCACGCCGCTGGAGGCATAGGCGCCAACCCGGTAGGTGGCCAGGGGAAAGAATTGCTGGTCGGGCGAGGCCTGGGCCATCGGCGCCGCAGTGCCGAGAACCGTCAGGGCCAGGGCCGCAGCCGTCAGTGAACGTTTAAAAAGTGCACGCATGGTGGAATCGTTCTCCAGGGATGGGAAGTCGGGAAGTCAGAAGCGCAACGGCCAGTGCAGGAGCCGTTCGCGGGTGTTGCTCAGCAGGCGGATCAGCCCGTCCGGCTCCTTGATCAGGAACAGGATGATCAGCACGCCAAAGATGATTTTTTGCAGGTTCTGCAACTGCCCGGCATCCACCGCACCGCCGAGCAAGGCCTGGCCGAGGTGGCTGAGGAGGATCGGCAGCAGGCAGATAAAGGCCGCGCCGACAAAGTTGCCGGCGATGCTGCCCATGCCGCCGATAATGATGATGAAGAGGATCTGGAACGACCGATTGATATCGAAACTGCCGGCGCTCGCGGTGCCCAGGTAGGCGAACGCCCACAGCGCACCGGCAATGCCCAGGTAGAACGAACTAACGGCAAAGGCCAGGCGCTTGTAGCGCGCCACCGGAATGCCGATCACCGCCGCGGCCGTATCCATATCGCGGATCGCCATCCAGTTGCGCCCGGTCTGGCTGTTCACCAGATTGCGCGCCACCCAGGTCAGCAGCAGTACCGTGACCAGGGTCAGCAGGTAGCGGCCTACCGGGGTATTCAGGTCATGTCCGAGCAACGACAGGCTCGGCGCGGAAATGGTCCCGGACGAGCCGTAGTTGTAGAACCAGGGAAACTTGACGAACAACCACTCGAGGAAAAACTGCGCGGCCAGGGTGGTGACCATCAGGTAGAAACCCTTGATCCGCGAACTGGGCAGGCCGAACAGCAAGCCCACCAGGCCGCTGATAATGCCGCCGCCCAGCAGCGCCACGGGCAGGCCCAGTTCCGGCAGGCGCAACAGAAAGCCATAGGTGGCAAAGGCCCCCACCGCCATGAAACCCGCCGCGCCGACCGAGGTCTGCCCGGTGTAGCCGGTCAGCAGGTTGAGCCCCAGTCCTGCCAGGGACAGCACCAGGAACGGGATCAGGATCGCACTCAGCCAATAGTCGTTGCCCACCAGCGGCACGACGCCGAACGCCAGCACCAGCAGGCCGAGCAATGACCATGGCAGGCGCCGCTCAATCAGCACCCAGGGTGCGGTTTCACTCATTACGGGAACGGACATGCTTCACACTCGCTCGATGGCCCGCTCGCCGAACAGGCCGGCCGGGCGGATATACAGGAAGGCCAACGCCAGGACATAGGCGAACCAGGGCGTGATGCCGCCGCCGATCAGCGGCCCGATATAGACTTCGGCGAGGTTCTCGGAGGCGCCGACGATCAACCCGCCGACAATCGCCCCGCCGATCGAGGTGAAGCCGCCGACGATCAACACCGGCAAGGCCTTGAGCACCACCAGCGACAGGGAAAACTGCACCCCCTGGCGTGCGCCCCAGAGCAGGCCCGCCACCAGGCCGACACAGCCGGCCACCGCCCAGACGATCTGCCAGATGCGATTGAGGTTGATGCCGATGGACAGCGCCGCCGTGGTGTCGTCGGCCACCGCCCGCAGCGATACGCCGATCCGGGTCTTGTTGAACAGCAGCGCCAGGACCACCACCAGGACCACCGCGGCAGCGGCGGCAATCAGGTCGAACTGGCTGAGCATCACCCCGTGGACAAACAGCGGCACGTCGTCGATGCCCAGGTCCAGCGCGCGGACCTGGGAGCCCATCAGCCCTTGGGCCAGGCCTTCGATAATGAACGACAGGCCCAGGGTCGCCATGAACAGGGTGATCTGCGAACGGTTGACCAAAGGCCGCAATACCAGGCGCTCGATCAGCAGCGCGCCGATCACCATCACTCCGACCGTCAGCAGCAACGCCAGGGCGAACGGCACGCCTTGGTCGTGAAGACTGACAAAGGTCAGCGCGGCAAACAACAGCATCGAGCCCTGGGCAAAATTGAACACGCCACTGGCCTTGTAGATCAGCACGAAACCGATGGCGACCAGCGAATAAAGGGTACCGGCGAGTAACCCGCCGATCAGGGTTTCAAGGAAAAACGTCATCAGTGCACCGCTCCCAGGTAGGCCGCGATCACCTCGGGATTGCCTTGCACTTCGGCCGGCGTACCGTCGCCGACCTTGCGCCCGTAGTCGAGCACTACCACATGATCGGACAAGCCCATCACCACCCCCATGTCATGTTCGATCAGCACCACGGTGGTACCGAGGTCGCGATTGACGTCGGCGATAAACCGCGCCATTTCCTGCTTTTCTTCGGCGTTCATGCCGGCCATGGGCTCGTCCAGCAGCAACAGCGTGGGGCCGGCGATCAATGCCCTGCCCAACTCCACGCGTTTTTGCCGGCCATAGGACAAGGTGCCCACCGGCACATCGCGCACGGCCTGCAGTTCAAGCAACTGGAGAATGTGTTGGGCCTTGAGGCGAAAGGCCTCGGCTTCCCGCCGCGCCCGGGGCAGGCCCAGGGCCTGCTCGAGAAAGTGGCTGCGCATATGCCGCGACAGCCCGGTCAGGAGGTTGTCGATCACACTCATCTTCTTGAACAGCGCATTGTTCTGGAAGGTCCGGCCAATACCGCGACGGGCCGCGTCCAGGGGATCGATGCGACGAAAGCGCTGCTGCTCGAAGACGATCTCGCCGCTGTCGAAGCGGTAGACCCCATTCAACAGGTTGAGCAACGAACTCTTGCCCGCGCCGTTGGGCCCGATCAGGGCGCAGATCTCACCGCGCCGCACTTCGAATGACAGTTCGTTGATAGCCTTCACGCCCTTGAACGACAGCGACACGTCACGCACTTGCAAAATCGGTTCGAGCGTACTCATGCGCTTTTCCGTCCAGGGGCATCGACCCGCCATTGATTGAAGGCCGCCGGGACGTTCGAGGGCGTCGCCGGTTGCCAGATGTATTGCAGGCGCTGAAAGCCCAGCAGGCGCCGCACACGTTGCTTGAGCAGGCGGGCCACGAGTCGTTCGGGATGGGCCAGGGCCCATTCGCACAGGCGCCGGCGCCAACTGCCTGCAGGCGCCAGGCGTTGTTCGATTTCGTCGGCCAGCACTTGCAGGCGCTCCGCTGACAGCAACAGGCCGGACGGCGCGAGTTCACGTCGATCACGGCTGGCGCTGTCGCGGCTTTCCGGGAAGGCCAGGCTGTGGCCGGTGTTCAGCCATTGCTCCAGCACCACACTCAAGCCGCCCTGCCATTGGCTATCTTCTTCACTCCACAGCTGAGGTTGAGCGCTTGTTGCACGCCACAGCACCAGCGGGCGCGGCTCCTGGTTGTCGCCACTGAGGCTGGCGAAGGCGAGTACGCTTTGCCTCGGAGAACCCGGCTGGCGTCCCGGCAACTGATTGGCGACCAGCACCGCGGGGGCAGCGCTTGAATCACCGGCCGCGAGCCATTCGAGCAGTTGCTGGCGGCTGTCGACAAAGCCGTGGCTGGGGTGCAGGCGCCAGAAAGCCTGACCGAGGGCTTCGGCGCTCAGGTCCGGGGCCAGGCTGAAGACCTGACCGCCGATGGAGTGGGCCGCCAGCGCCAGCAGCAACAGGTTCGGCTCCAGGGCGCCGCTGACGACCAGGCGCGAGTCGGCAGTCAAGCCGTGCTGGCGCAGGCCGTCGGCCAGGCGCTCGACTTCGCGCAAGGCATCGATCCAGCGCCAGCTGTGCCAATGCCCGTGGCGCTTGTGGCGCAAGGCGCTCTGCAATGGGCTGACCTGGGCCCAGTGGCGCAGTTGCTCAAGGGCACCCGTAAAGATCGAAACCGTTTCAGGGTGCGGCGGATGGATGACGGGCGGACGTTTCAGTTCATGCACGCTCATGGCGGAACCTCGTTCAGTCGTTTGGCGTGCGGTGGTCCGCTGGCGGTTGTGAAATACAGGTTTGTCGGCCGGGAATCAGGCCGAACGCAGGCTCTTCTCCCGCAACGCCGCCAGATCCCGATACCCCGCCCCCGGATGGATATCCGCCAGCTTCGGTCCCGCGCCGAACAGCTTCTCGCGCAAGGTCCCCGGTGCGTATTCGGTCTTGTACACACCACGCTTCTGCAACTCCGGCACCAGCAAGTCCACCGCGTCGACAAAGGTCTCGTGGGTCAGCGCATAAGCCAGGTTGAAACCGTCGACATCGGTCTCTTCAACCCACTCCTGCAACAGGTCCGCCACGGTTTCCGGGCTGCCGACAAACAGCGGCCCAAACCCACCGATCCCGACCCAGTCAGCCAACTCATTGGGCGTCCAGATCCGATTCGGGTCTGCCGTGGAAAAGGTCTCCACCGCCGACTGGATGGCATTGGTGTGCACATGCCGCAGCGGTTCATCAGGCTTGAACTGGCTGAAGTCGATCCCGGTCCAGCCCGAGATCAGCGCCATGGCGCCCTCGTAGCTGACATAGGATTTGTATTCCTCGAACTTGGCCTTGGCCTTGGCATCGGTCTCGCCAAGGATCACCGTCTGCAGGTTGAAGATCAGGATGCTTTTCGGGTCCCGACCCGCCTCGGCCGCACGCCGACGGATATCGGCCACGACTTTTTTCAGCAGCACCTTGGACGGTGCGGCGACAAACACGCACTCGGCATGCTCGGCGGCGAACTGCTTGCCCCGGCTGGACGCGCCGGCCTGATACAGAACCGGCGTGCGTTGCGGCGACGGTTCACACAGGTGGATACCCGGCACCTGGAAGTGTTTGCCGACATGCTGGATCTCGTGGATCTTGCTCGGGTCGCTGAACACCTTGCGCGCCCGGTCGCGCAGGATCGCGCCGTCTTCCCAGCTGCCTTCCCAGAGTTTGTAGCAGACCTCCAGATACTCCTCGGCATAGTCGTATCGGGCATCGTGTTCGGTCTGGGCGCGTTGGCCGAGGTTCTTCGCACCGCTTTCCAGGTACGAAGTGACGATGTTCCAGCCGGCGCGGCCCTTGGTCAGGTGATCGAGGGTGGAAAGACGTCGGGCAAAGGGATACGGGTGCTCGAAGGACAGCGAAGCGGTGAGACCGAAGCCCAGGTGCTCGGTCACCAGCGCCATGGGTGGGATCAACTGCAAGGGATCGTTCACCGGCACCTGGGCCGCCTGGCGAATCGCCGCGTCGCCATTGCCGTTGTAGACGTCATAGATGCCCAGCACATCGGCGATAAACAGGCCGTCAAACTTGCCACGCTCAAGGATCTTCGCCAGGTCGGTCCAGTATTCCAGGTCCTTGTACTGCCAGGAGCGGTCACGTGGGTGAGCCCACAGGCCGGGCGACTGATGGCCGACGCAGTTCATGTCGAAGGCATTGAGGCGGATTTCACGGGACATCGACAGCACTCCTGGCACTCGGTGGAACCACGCCATTGAGGCGCAAGTCACCGATCAATCGGTATTTGAGATGCAACGGATCCTGGAGCGGATCATGGCTGGGCGACCAGTCGGGGCGTTGGCCGGTCAGTTCCAGTTCGACCTGGCCGACCTGCGCCAGGGCTTCGGCGATGGCGATGCTGGCTTCAGCGACGGCGATGGTCTTTTCAGCCTCGTCCTGGGTGCCAGCGGCAATGCGTTCGGCGCGCTCCAGCAGGGCCGCCGCCACGTCGATGCGAATCTGCAGGTCGCCGAACTTGCCGATGACCTGGTGATCGGCGGCCAGTTGGGCATGGGCGCGCACGACGCCGAGGGTCCGTTCCAGGGATTGGCGGGCGTTGTGCAGGTCGCTCGCCACCCGTGCCAGGGCGGGCTGGTGGCTGGCGGGATGAGTCAATGCGTTCATCGTGAGCTCCTAGTTCCAGGCGTGCCGGGCCGGCTTGACGCCGTTGAGCAGGTAGTTGCCGATCAGGTGGTATTTCCAGCGCGCCGGGTCATGCAGGGTGTGGGTGCGGGCGTTGCGCCAATGGCGATCGAGGTTGTGCCTGGCCAGTACCGAACGGGTACCGGCCAGCTCGAAAATCTTGCTGCTGGCCAGCAACGCGATTTCGGCGGACAGCACCTTGGCCTGGGCCACCACCACGGAGGCCAGGGCAACGCTGTCTTCGCTGGGTTGCGCCAGGGCGTGGTCGACCGCCAGTCCGGCCTTTTCCAGGATGGCTTCGGTGCCGTGCACCCGCCATTCCAGATCGCCGATCGCGGCCTGGGTGAACGGGTCCTGCCAGCCGTGTTCCTGCTGGCTGTCGATCCACGGCCGGGCCTGGCGGGCATGACGCTTGGCTTCTTCGAGGGCACCGACGGCAATGCCGGTGTCGACCGCCGCCTGGATGATCTGGGAAATCGGGCCGTTGGCGGTGGGCAGGTCAAAGGCCTTGTGCGCCGGAATCACGCTGCTGCGCGGCACCTTCACGTCGTTGAACAAGGCATTGCCGCTGGCGGTGGTGCGCTGGCCGAAGCCATCCCAATTGTCGACGATGGTCAGGCCCGGGGAGCCCTGCTCGACAAAGGCGATCTGCGCATTGCCGGCCTCATCGAGGCCGACCACCGGGACGATATGGGCGAACAAGGCGCCGGTGCAGTAGAACTTTTCACCGTCGATATGTGCGCTGTCACCGTCGAAACGGATACGGGTGTCGAAGGTGCCGGCGTTCTTGCTCTTGGCTTCGGAGAAGGCATTGCCGAAGCGATAGCCTTGCAGCACCTTGGTGAAGTAGTAGTGCTTTTGTTCCTCGCTGGCGGTTTGCAGGAGGATATCCAGCACACCGAGATGGTTCTGCGGGATCTGGCCGAGGGATGAATCGGCAGCGGAAATGATCTTGATGACTTCCGCCACCGTCACATAGGAAACGCCGGCACCGCCGTAGGCTTTGGGAACCGTGATGCCCCACAGGCCACTGGCGGCGAATTCATTGAGCTCGGCGGCGGGCAGGCGGCGCTCGCGGTCACGGACGCCGGCTTCGACGGCAAAACGTGCAGCGAGGGTTCTGGCCGCGGCAATGGCCTCTTCATCCGAGCGGATGATATGGGCGGTGTAAGCAGGTTTGGCGACAGTTGTCATAGACCGACTCCAGAGTCCTTGAAAATGCAAAACGCATATCAAGGACATAGCAGGAGTCGTGCCTAAAAATAAAAACCATTATTTTCAGGTAGTTAAGACAAAAACCTAGAATTTATCACAGCTGTAAAACAGCAAACTGTCCAGACACTGTTGCCCTGGCAACAGTCGGTACGGGGTTTACCATGCCAGCCAGAGATTGAAATGAAAACCTGGGAACACCGCAAACCTGTAGGAGCTTGGCTTGCCAGCGAAGAGGCCCTTGAGGTCGCCAAAAGCTTCGCGGGCAAGCCCTGCTCCTACAGGTCCGTGCGGCCCTGCCTACAACACCACATTGCGGATAAACCGCACGGCCACTTCGCCATCGTTGCGATAGCCATGGGGCTGGTTGCTGGGAAACATGAAGAACTCCCCCGCCGCTACCACCCGCGGCAGTTCCCCGAGCATCACCGTCAGGCAACCTTCGAAGACGTAGATCTGCTCGCTCCAACCATCGTAGTCCGGCTCCGAGTCATACCGTTCGCCCGGTTCCAGGCGCCACTCCCAGAGTTCGACTTCACGACTCGCCATGGCCTTGGCCAGCAGCACCGCCTTGCTCCCCGGAATCACCCCGGCCCAGGCCACCTCGTTGATCCGACTCGGGTCGCGGGCATCCGGTGCCTGGATCAGGTCGCTGAAGGCCACACCCAAGGCCTCGGCCACCCGATCCAACGTGGTCAGGCTGACATTCTTTTCCCCCGCCTCGATCGCCACCAGCATACGGCGGCTGACCCCGGACTTTTCCGATAACGCGGTCTGACTCAACTGAGCCTCATGACGCAGGCGACGCACGTTCAAGCTGACGTGTTGCAGCACCGAAGCCCGTTGCGAAGTTTCTTTGTGCACTATATTGCTCACTTGGTTGGTTTGCGCAGTATACTGCCCAGCTTCGGCGCATTGTGCGTCTCACCCGGATAGTGTGCAAGGCCATGACTGCGGCGAACTCCAACACCTCGTTTGCCTCGACCCTGCGGTTCAGCAAGGCCGAGTGCGTGCTGATCCTGATCACCATGGTCTGGGGCGGCACCTTCCTGCTGGTGCAGAACGCCATGACCGTCAGCGGCCCGATGTTTTTCGTCGGCCTGCGTTTTGCCGCGGCGGCGTGCATCGTTGCCTTGTTCTCAGCCCGCAGCCTGCGGGGCATCACGGCTTTCGAACTGAAAGCGGGGTTCTTTATCGGCACCGCGATCATGCTCGGCTACGGGCTGCAGACCGTGGGCCTGCAAAGCATTCCCAGCAGCCAGTCGGCGTTTATTACCGCGTTGTACGTGCCCTTTGTGCCACTGCTGCAATGGCTGGTGCTGGGCAAGCGTCCGGGGCTGATGCCGAGTATCGGGATCATGCTGGCCTTTACCGGCTTGATGCTGTTGTCCGGGCCCAACGGCGCGAAGCTGAATTTCAGTTCCGGGGAAATCGCCACGGTGATCAGCGCCATCGCGATTGCCGCAGAAATCATCCTGATCAGCAACTATGCCGGCAGGGTCGATGTGCGGCGGGTGACCGTGGTTCAATTGGGCACGGCGTCGATCCTGGCGTTTCTGATGATCGTCCCGACCCAGGAGGCATTGCCGGAGTTTTCCTGGCTGCTGCTGGCCAGCGCCGTCGGCCTCGGGGCCGCCAGCGCGGCGATCCAGGTAGCGATGAACTGGGCGCAGAAAAGTGTTTCGCCGACGCGCGCCACCTTGATCTATGCCGGGGAGCCGGTCTGGGCGGGGATTGCCGGGCGTCTGGCGGGTGAGCGATTGCCGGGGATTGCGTTGCTGGGAGCGGCGTTGATTGTCGCGGCAGTGATCGTCAGTGAGTTGAAGACCAAGGGCAAACAGCGCGCCGAGGCGGTCGAAGAAACCACGGAAGCCGAAGGGCTGGATCCGAACAAATAAACAGGGCACATCAGGTATTTACCACCTACCTTGTAGGATTCTGCCACAGGTTCCTAGTTGGTGATCTCCAGCGCGCCACGTATGATCCTTCGCAAACTCCTGCAGATTAGAAGCCTATGTCCCTGATAGTTCTACTGCTTCTGCCTTTTATCGGCAGCTGTCTGGCGGCCTTGCTGCCGCATAATGCACGTAATAGCGAATCCATCCTGGCCGGTGTCATCGCCCTGGCCGGCACCCTGCAGATGGCGCTGCTGTACCCGCAGATCGCCCATGGCGGCGTGATTCACGAGACCATCAACTGGCTGCCCAGCCTGGGGCTGAACTTCGTCCTGCGCCTGGACGGCTTCGCCTGGCTGTTCTCCATGCTGGTGCTGGGTATCGGCACCCTGGTGTCGCTGTACGCCCGCTATTACATGTCGCCGGAAGACCCGGTGCCACGCTTTTTCGCATTTTTCCTGGCCTTTATGGGCGCCATGCTCGGCCTGGTGCTGTCCGGCAACCTGATCCAGATCGTGTTCTTCTGGGAACTGACCAGCCTGTTCTCGTTCCTGCTGATCGGCTACTGGCACCACCGCAGCGACGCCCGTCGCGGTGCCTATATGGCTCTGACGGTCACCGGCGCCGGCGGCCTGTGCCTACTGGCGGGAGTCTTGATTCTCGGCCATGTGGTCGGCAGCTATGACCTGGACACCGTGCTGGCGGCCGGCGATAAAATCCGCGCCCACGTCCTCTACCCGGTCCTGCTGCCGCTGATCCTGATCGGCGCCCTGAGCAAGAGCGCGCAGTTCCCCTTCCACTTCTGGCTGCCCCACGCCATGGCCGCGCCGACCCCGGTCTCGGCCTATCTGCACTCGGCGACCATGGTCAAGGCCGGGGTGTTTCTCCTCGCCCGACTGTGGCCGTCGCTCTCCGGCAGCGATGAATGGTTCTGGATCGTCGGTGGCGCGGGCGCCGCAACCCTGATGCTCGGCGCCTATTGCGCCATGTTCCAGAACGACCTCAAGGGCCTGCTGGCCTACTCGACCATCAGCCACCTGGGCCTGATCACCCTGCTGCTGGGCCTGAACAGCCCGCTGGCCGCCGTGGCCGCGGTGTTCCACATTCTCAACCATGCGACCTTCAAGGCCTCGCTGTTCATGGCCGCCGGTATCATCGACCATGAAAGCGGCACCCGCGATATCCGCAAGCTCAGCGGTCTGATCAAGCTGATTCCGTTCACTGCGACCCTGGCGATGGTCGCCAGTGCCTCCATGGCCGGGGTGCCGCTGCTCAACGGCTTCCTCTCCAAGGAAATGTTCTTCGCCGAAACGGTGTTCATCAATTCCACGGCCTGGGTCGAAACGGCCCTGCCGGTCATCGCCACCGTCGCCGGCACCTTCAGCGTCGCTTACTCGCTGCGTTTTACCGTCGATGTGTTCTTCGGCCCCAAGGCCACCGACCTGCCCCACACGCCCCACGAGCCACCACGCTGGATGCGCGCGCCGGTGGAGCTGCTGGTGTTCACCTGCCTGCTGGTGGGGATTTTCCCGGCCCAGGTGGTCGGCTCGATCCTCGCCACCGCGGCCCTGCCGGTGGTCGGCGGGGTCTTGCCCGAGTACAGCCTGGCGATCTGGCACGGCCTGAACGCACCGATGATCATGAGTCTGATCGCCATGTCCGGCGGCGTGCTGCTCTACCTGTTGCTACGCAAACAACTCAAGCGTGGCCGTTTCAGTCGTCCGCCGCTGATCGGTCGCCTCAATGGCAAGCGCCTGTTCGAGCGCTGCCTGGTGATCATCATGCGCTACGCCCGGCGTATCGAACGCCGGGTCAGCACCCAGCGCCTGCAAACCCAGTTGTTCCTGCTGGTGCTGGCGGCAGTGGTCGCCGGCCTGATCCCGATGCTGCACAGCAGCCTGTCCTGGGGCGACCGGCCGAAGATCCCAGGCTCCATCGTCTTCGTCACCCTCTGGTTGCTGGCCATCGCCTGCGCCCTGGGCGCCGCCTGGCAAGCCAAGTACCACCGGCTGGCGGCCATGATCATGGTCAGTGTCTGCGGCCTGATGACCTGCATCACCTTTGTCTGGTTCTCCGCGCCGGACCTGGCCTTGACCCAACTGGTGGTCGAGGTGGTGACCACGGTGCTGATCCTGCTGGGGCTGCGCTGGCTGCCTCGGCGTATCGAAGAAGTCTCGCCATTGCCGAGCAGCCTGCGCAAGGCGCGGATTCGCCGCCTGCGCGACCTGTTGCTGTCGGTCGGGGTCGGTGGCGGCATGGCACTGCTGTCCTACGCCATGCTGACCCGCCAGACGCCCAACGATATCTCCTCGTTCTACCTCAGTCGCGCCCTGCCCGATGGCGGCGGCAGCAATGTGGTGAACGTGATGCTGGTGGACTTCCGCGGCTTCGACACCCTCGGTGAAATCACCGTGCTGATGGCCACCGCCCTGACCGTGTTCGCCCTGCTGCGACGCTTCCGTCCGCCGAAGGAAAGCCTGGAGCTGCCCAACCAGCAGCGCCAACTGGCCCCGGACGTGGTCACCGATCTGGTCAACCCGCGCAGCGCCAGCGATACCGCCCTGGGCTTCATGATGGTGCCGGCGGTGCTGGTGCGCCTGCTGCTGCCGATCGCCTTCGTGGTCTCGATGTACCTGTTCATGCGCGGCCATAACCAACCGGGCGGTGGTTTTGTCGCCGGCCTGGTGATGTCTGTGGCCTTTATCCTGCAATACATGGTCGCCGGCACCCAGTGGGTCGAGGCGCAGATGAGCCTGCGGCCGTTGCGCTGGATGGGCACCGGGCTGCTGTTCGCCACGGTCACGGGCCTGGGGGCGATGGCTTTCGGTTATCCGTTCCTGACCACCCACACCGCGCACCTGCACCTGCCGCTGCTGGGGGATATCCATGTCGCCAGCGCGCTGTTCTTCGATATCGGCGTGTATGCGGTGGTGGTCGGTTCGACCCTGCTGATCCTCACCGCCCTGGCGCACCAGTCGGTCCGCGCCCATCGGCCGAGCCAGCAACTCGCAGCCCAACCCAAGCCAGGAGCCGCCTGATGGAAGAAGTCATTGCAATTGCCATCGGCGTCCTCGCGGCCTCCGGCGTCTGGCTGGTGCTGCGCCCGCGGACCTTCCAGGTGGTGATGGGCCTCTGCCTGCTGTCCTACGGGGTCAATCTGTTTATCTTCAGCATGGGCAGCCTGTTTATCGGCAAGGAGCCGATGATCAAGGACGGCGTGCCCCAGGACCTGCTCAACTACACCGACCCGCTGCCCCAGGCCCTGGTGCTTACCGCCATTGTCATCAGCTTTGCCATGACCGCGCTGTTCCTGGTGGTGCTGCTGGCCTCGCGCGGCCTGACCGGTACTGACCATGTCGATGGCCGGGAGCCCAAGGAATGAACCCGATGTCGCACCTGATCATCGCCCCGATCCTGCTGCCGCTGCTCACGGCGGCGCTGATGCTGATGCTCGGCGAGAAACACCGGCCGCTCAAGGCCCGCCTCAATCTGGGCTCGAGCCTGATCGGCCTGGGCATCTCGGTACTCTTGCTGATCGGCACCCAGGCCGGCGAAACCGGCTCCATCGGCGTCTATCTGCCGAGCAACTGGCAGGTGCCGTTCGGCATCGTGCTGGTGGTTGATCGACTCTCGGCGCTGATGCTGGTGCTGACCGGGATCATCGGCGTCAGCGCCCTGCTGTTCGCCATGGCCCGCTGGGACCGTGCCGGCGCCAGCTTCCACGCGCTGTTCCAGATCCAGTTGATGGGGTTGTACGGCGCTTTCCTGACCGCCGACCTGTTCAACCTGTTCGTGTTCTTCGAGGTGCTGCTGGCCGCTTCCTATGGGTTGGTCCTGCACGGCTCGGGACGCTCGCGGGTGTCGGCGGGCTTGCATTACATCGCGATCAACCTGCTGGCCTCGTCGCTGTTCCTGATCGGCGCGGCGCTGATCTATGGCGTCACCGGGACCCTGAACATGGCCGACCTGGCCCTGAAGATCCCGCTGGTGCCGGAAGCCGATCGCGGCCTGCTGCATGCCGGCGCGGCGATTCTCGCCGTGGCCTTCCTGGCCAAGGCCGGGATGTGGCCGCTGAACTTCTGGCTGGTGCCCGCCTACTCCTCGGCCAGCGCCCCGGTGGCGGCGATGTTCGCGATCATGACCAAGGTCGGGATCTACACGCTGCTGCGGCTGTGGACCTTGCTGTTTTCCGACGAGGCCGGCGCTTCGGCGCATTTCGGCGGTGACTGGCTGATCTACGGCGGCATGGCGACCATTGCCTGCGCCGCCGTGGCGATCCTCGCCGCCCAGCGCCTGGAACGCATGGCCAGCCTGAGCATCCTGGTGTCGGCGGGCATCCTGCTCTCGGCCATCGGCTTTGCCCAGCCAAACCTCACGGCCGGCGCGCTGTTCTACCTGGTCAGCTCGACCCTGGCCCTGAGCGCGCTGTTCCTGTTGGCCGAACTGATCGAACGCTCGCGCTCGGCCAACGAACTGCCGCTGGACGAGGACATCGACCCGCTGCCACGGCCGCTGGAGTCCTTGCACCCACGGCCCGGCACCAACCTCGACGATGAACAGAAAGCCGTGGTCGGCCAGGTGATTCCCTGGACCATGGCCTTTCTCGGTTTGAGCTTTATCGCTTGCGCCCTGCTGATCATCGGCATGCCGCCGCTGTCCGGCTTTATCGGCAAGCTGACCTTGCTCAGCGCCCTGCTCAATCCGAAAGGTCTGGGCATCGACGCGCCGATCTCCCCGGCGGCCTGGGCCCTGTTGGCGCTGCTGGTGCTGTCCGGGCTGGCTTCGTTGCTGGCCTTCTCGCGGATGGGCATCTCGCGTTTCTGGACGCCCCAGGAGCGTCCTTCACCGGCGCTACGGCGTTTCGAATGCCTGCCCATCGTCGCCCTGCTGGGGCTGTGCATCCTGCTGACCGTCAAGGCCGAGCCACTGTTGCGTTACACCCAGGCGGCGGCTGAATCCCTCGACACCCCCGGGCGGTACATCAGCGCCGTGCAGGCCACCCGTCCGGTAGCGAACCCGTCCGCCGCCGTGGAGGTGCAGCCATGAAGCGCCTGTTCCCCGCACCCTGGCTGTCCCTGGCGCTGTGGCTGTTGTGGCTGGTGCTCAACCTCTCGGTCAGCCCCGGCAACCTGCTGCTGGGGGCGGCCCTCGCGATCTTCGCCCCGGTGATGATGGCGCCGCTGCGCCCACGGCCGATCCGTATCCGCCGTCCCGGGGTGATGCTGCGCCTGTTTTTCCGGGTCGGTGCCGACGTGGTGCTGTCCAACCTCGCCGTCGCCTGGGGCGTGCTCAACGCCGTACGCCGTGCGCCGCGCTCGGCCTTCGTCAAGGTGCCCCTGGACCTGCGCGATGCCAATGGCCTGGCGGTGCTGTCGATGATCTGTACGGTGGTTCCCGGCACAGTCTGGTCGGAACTGGCCCTGGACCGCAGCATCCTGTTGCTGCACGTCTTCGACCTGGACGACGAAAGCGGCTTTATCCAGCACTTCAAGACGACCTACGAACGTCCTCTGATGGAGATCTTCGAATGAGCGCACTGCTCGCCAATGCGATCCTGCTGAGCCTGTTCATCTTCAGCGTGGCGCTGGTGCTGACCGTGGTCCGGCTGTTCAAGGGCCCGTCGGCGCAAGACCGGGTCCTGGCCCTGGACTACCTGTACCTGATTGCCATGCTGATGATGCTGGTGCTGGGTATCCGCTACGCCAGTGACACTTACTTCGAAGCGGCGCTGCTGATTGCGCTGTTCGGCTTTGTCGGCTCGTTTGCCCTGGCCAAATTCCTTCTGCGCGGCGAGGTGATCGAATGAACGCATTATCCCTCTGGATCGAAATTCCGGTGGCTTTTCTGTTGGTGGCCGCCAGCCTGCTCGCCTTGTGTGGTGCCATCGGTCTGTTGCGCATGAAGGACTTCTTCCAACGCATGCACCCGCCGGCACTGGCCTCGACCCTCGGCGCCTGGTGCGTGGCGCTGGCCTCGATCCTGTACTTTTCGGCACTCAAGTCAGAGCCGGTGATCCATGCCTGGCTGATCCCGATCCTGCTGTCGATCACCGTACCGGTGACCACCCTGCTGCTGGCCCGCACAGGGTTGTTTCGCAAGCGCATGGCTGGGGATGATGTACCGGCGGAAGTCAGTAGTGGGCGTACCGAGGGCAGGGGCTGAGCGATTTGAAGGAGAGGTCAATAGGCATTGCAGGTCAATTGGAAAATATAGCGTTGGTCGTAAAACCGTCTACCAGCCAATGCTTCAACAGCATCCAACTGTGAGGCGCTAAGATCGTAGCCTTCATCACCACGTTGAGGAGCGGACCAAGCCATGACTGCTGATAATTTCTCCTCGCAGTCGTCAGGAAGCTCAATTTCAAAAACTAGCAATTCGGTTTTTTTATCGAATGCTTCGATTATGTATCTCAAGGTTCTACCTCACGTGTTTTGTCGGCTGGCTTTGTCTGCTCACCTGTTTCCGAATTGAACTCTCCGAGATGTTTTCCACGCCTGTTGTACTTCTCGACATGCACCATGTTTTGTCGTGCCTTTCGAAAAAATCATAGCACCACCCTTGCGAAGCCGATCGGGGGTAAAAACGCCGATCGCCTTTACCCCCGGCAAACAACATATGCTTATCACTTAACGATATTTAAAACTTTTCGCTTATATCGATAAAATCATTTTCAGATTCTGTCAGTCGAGGCTGAACACCCCCTCGGGCCAGACTGGACAAGCGACAAGCGGACTTGTCGCCGATGCCGGTCAGTTAAGGAAATGGGATCTCAAGAACGCCCACAAAACCTGTAGGAGCCGGCTTGCTGGCGATGGCGATATCACATTCAGCACCGCTATCGCCAGCAAGCCGGCGCCTACAGGCAATGTATTCGGCTTAACTGTCTGGCACCCTTTCCATTCTCTCCAGGTCCTCCATGAACGCTATCAAGTCCCTGTCGTTGTCGGCCGCGCTGTGTACCAGCGTGCTGTTGAACCTTGCCCCGTCCTCGGCCGTGGCCGCGGGCCTGCTGGAAAAGGGTCGTAGCGAAGGCCTCAGCGCCGGTATCGCCAATGAACAGCCGTACGCCTACATCGGCACCGACGGCAAGGTCACCGGTGCCTATGTCGATGTGCTCAAGGCCATCCTCGGCCCGCTGGGCATCCACAAGCTGGAGACCCCGATCACCGACTTCGGCTCCCTGGTCCCCGGCGTCACCGCCAAGCGTTTCGATCTGATCGGCGAAGGCCTGTTCATCAACGCCAACCGCTGCAAGGTCATCGGTTTCTCCAACCCGATCACCCGCTCCGGCGGCGCCTTTATCGTCAAGGCCGGCAACCCGCTGAACCTGCACAGCCTCAAGGACGTTGCCAGCAACGGCAAGGCACGCCTGGCCACCCAGGCCGGGACCAATCAGGTCCAGGAAGCCCGTGACAGCGGCGTTCCAGCGGCCAACCTGGTGCTGTTCGACAAGGACACCGAAGCCCTCTCCGCCCTTGAGGCCGGGCGCATCGACGTGGTGTATTTCCCCGACGCGGAAATCATCGGCCTGCTCAAGAAAGCCGCCAACCCGGCTATCGAACGGGCCCTGCCTTTCGAGCAGATCCCTGACGCCCAGGGCAAGCCGAGCTGGAACTACCAGTCCTATGGCCTGCCGAAAAACGACCCGGCCTTCACCCAGGCCTTCAACGAACAGTTGGCCAAGCTGCGGGCGTCCGGCGAGTTGCTGAAGATCCTGCAGAAATACGACTACACCGAAAACGAGCTGCCCGACCTGGACGTCACCGCCGCCCAACGTTGCAGCCAGTAACCACACGCTGAAACGGCCTCAAACCCACACGAGTACAGGCCATGTCCCTCGATACCCCGGCCGTGGAAACGGCCCTGTTCATCGCGCGCCAGTTGGCCCATGGCGCGTGGGTGACGGTGCAAATCACTTTCCTCGCGGAACTGCTGGTACTGGTGCTGTCGCTGGTGATCGCGCTGATGCGTCTGTCGCCCTGGCGCGCGCTGCGCTGGTTCGCCACCGCCTATGTCGAGCTGCTGCGCGGCATTTCGGCCCTGGTGCTGCTGTTCTATCTGTTCTTTATCCTGCCGCTGTTCGGCATCAGCCTGTCGCCGATGGCCACCGGGGTGATCGGCCTGGGCCTGACCTTCTCGGCCTACGGCTCGGAGATCGTCCGTGCGGCGCTGGTGAATGTCAGCGCCGGGCAACGTGACGCCTTGCGCGCCCTGGACTTCGGGCCGCTGGCGGCCTTTCGGCGGATCATCCTGCCCCAGGCCCTGCCGTTTATGCTGCCGCCGCTGGGCAACCAGTTGGTCGAGTTGATGAAGACCACTTCGCTGGTGTCGCTGATCACCTTGAGCGACCTGACCTTCGCCGGCAATCAGCTGGTGACCACGTTGGGGCAACAGACGCTGATCTGGAGCATCGTTCTGGTCTGCTATTTCGTCATGGCCTGGCCGCTGACCTGGCTGGTGCGGCGTTATGAACACCACAGTTCGGCCTGGCGCCGGGAGTAACCATGGAATTCGACTTCGAGTTTGCCTGGTCGATCCTGCCCGACCTGCTGCGTGGCCTGCTGGTCACCGTGCAGGTGGTGGTGCTCGGCTTCCTGCTGGCGGTGCTGCTCGGGCTGGTCCTGGCGATTGCCCAACGCTCATCGATCAGCGCAATACGGCGCGGCTGCCAGGGCTACCTGAGCTTCTTTCGCAACACGCCACTGATGGTCCAGCTCTATGTGCTGTTCTTTGCCCTGCCCTCGGCCGGGATCACCCTGCCGGCGATCTCCACGGGAGTGATCGGCCTCGGGCTCTACTACAGCGCCTATATTGCCGAAGCCTATCGCGGAGCCATCGACGGTGTACCGGCGGGCCAGTGGCAAGCCGCCCGGGCGCTGGACTTCGACACGGCCACCACCTGGCGCCGGATCATCCTGCCCCAGGCCCTGAAACCGATGCTGCCGGTGCTCGGCAACTACCTGATCGGCATGTTCAAGGAAACCCCGCTGCTGGCGGTGATCACCATTCCGGAGCTGTTCCAGGCCGCCAAGCAGGTGGCGGGCATGAGCTATCGCTATACCGAACCCTATACGCTGATGGCCGTGCTGTTCCTGATCATCAGCGTGCCGACCTCCCTGTTGTTCAAGTACCTGGAAAGGCGCAGCCATGTCTGACGTTGCATACCTCGCGGCCACGGCGCCGACACAGATCCGCCTCACCCAGGTGGTCAAGCACTTCGGCGCGACCCGGGTCATCGACCACCTCGACCTGAGCATTCCCCAAGGGCAGAAGGTCGCGCTGATCGGCCCCAGCGGTTCAGGGAAATCCACCGTGTTGCGCCTGATCAAGGGCCTGGAAAGCTACGAGCAGGGCCGCATTGAAGTCGACGGCGTGGCGGTCACCGCCAAGAGCAGCGGCTGGCGCTGGCCCGGTTCGAAAAAAGCCCCGGTGGAACATCGGGTCGGCATGGTCTTCCAGCAGTTCAACCTGTTCCCGCACCTGACCGTGCAGGAAAATATCACCGAGGCGCCGTTGCAGGTGCTCAAGGTCAGTCACGAAGAAGCCCTGGACCGCGCCCATGCCTACCTGGCGATGGTCGGCCTGAGCCACAAGGCCGATGCCTACCCCGCCCAGTTGTCCGGCGGCCAGCAGCAGCGGGTGGCCATCGCCCGGGCCCTGGCGATGCGTCCGAAGGTGATGCTGTTCGATGAAGTGACCTCGGCCCTCGACCCGGAACTGGTCGGCGAAGTGCTGGAGGTGATTCGCACGATTGCCCATGAGCAACAGGTGACCATGTTGCTGGTGACCCACGAAATGAAGTTCGCCCAGGACATCGCCGACCGGGTGCTGTTCATGGAAGCCGGGCGCATTGTCGCCGACGGCACGCCCCGGCAGATCCTGGTGGAGCCGGACAACGAGCGCACCCGGCGTTTTCTCAATCGGGTCGAGCATCGGTAACGGCCACAGCCCCGTTCCAGACTCAACGCGCGCTGAAAAACGCCCGGCCGTGGCGCTTGAGCAGGTCGAGCATGGTCTGGGCCGCCGGGGACAGGTAGGCGCCGGCCCGCACGGAGACCACCAGGGTGCGCTTCATGGTGGTTTCCTTCAGCCGCACTTCGCGCAGGTGCGTCGCGCCTTTCACATCCTCCAGGGTTTCCCGCGCCAGGAAGCTCAACAAGCGGGTCTGGCCGATCAGCCGCGGCAACAGCGAAATGGTGTTGGTCTCGATCTGCACCGAGGGCAACGGCAGGTCATGGGCCAGGAACACATTGTCGATCCAGCGCCGCGACGACACCCCGGTTGCCGGCAGCACCCAGCGATAACGCCCCAGTTCGCTCAGGCGAATCGGCGCGTCGAAGATCGGGTGATTGCGACTGGCGACCACCACCGCTTCGTCATCGAACAACGGATGCGACAACAATTGCGGGTCATCGTCGAACAGCGGGCAGATCACCATGTCCAGACGCCCGGAGCGCAGGGACTCGCGCAACATATCGTCCTGGCCGATCGCCAGGCTCAAGGTGATCTCCGGCGCCCGCTCGAGCAAGGCCGCAGTCAGTTGCGGCAGCAGGTATTCAGCCATGCTCGCCGCACAGCCCAGGCGGATATTGCCCAGCACGCCGCTGGCGAAGTCGCGGATTTCACGGTGGGTCTCGGCAATACTCTGCTGCAATTGTCGACCACGCTGCTGCAACAGCTCGCCCACCGGCGTCAGCTTGATCCGCCGACCCTCGCGCTCGAACAGCTTGGTACCGAATGACTCTTCCAGGCGCTGAATGCTCTTGGTCAGCGCCGGTTGGCTGCGATTGAGCTTCTGCGCCGCGCGACCCAGATGGCCCAGCTCGGCAATGGTTTCAAAATAGGTGAGATCTCGCAGGTCCATATCAATCAACCAAAGTTATCGTTTCATCACAATTAGAAACTGGACTTGATCGATTGCGCTATCAATAATTTACCCACTGCGCCGCTTTCAACGCCCTGCAACAGGAGCGTCCAGCGCTTTGGAGAGTGTTCTTGTCCACATTATCGTCCGCATCCTCCCGATTTTCCCTCACCACCTGGCCGCGCTCTCTGCAATGGCTGGCCCTGGTGTTACTGGCCGGCGGCAGCGGCCAACTGCTCAAATACGCCGAGTTGCCCGCCGGGCAATTTATCGGCCCGATGCTGGTGGCGATCGCCTTCGGTGTCAGCGGTGCCAGCATCCGCATTCACCGCCAGGCGTTCCGCCTGGGCCAGGGCTGTATCGGCCTGCTCGCCGCCCACTCCATAACCCTGGCGGTACTGACGTCGATGGCCGACTCCTGGCACCTGATGCTGTTCGCCACGGTACTGACGGTATGCCTGAGCGCCCTGGTGGGCCTGGCGATGGTCCGTTTCGGCGGGATCCAGGCCAGCACCGCCGCCTGGGGCACCTCTCCCGGCGCCGCCTCGGCGATGGTCGCCATGGCCGATGATTTCGGCGCCGATGGCCGGGTCGTGGCGACCATGCAGTATGTGCGGGTCGTCTGCGTGGTCATGATCGGCGCACTGGTCAGCCATGTGCTCGAAGCCCCGGTCAACGGCACCGCCCCCCATGTCGCCGATGCGGCGCTGCACAGCTTCAGCCTGATCAACCTGGGGCTGACACTGGCTACCGTGGTGTTCGGCGTGGTCCTGGGCGCGCGGGTGCCGGCGGGTGCCTTGCTGGTGCCGCTGCTGATCGGCGCGGTCCTGCAACTGTCCGGGCTGCTGCATATCACCCTGCCCGCCGGACTGCTGGCGGTCGCCTACGGTGCCATCGGCTGCTACGTCGGCCTGCGGTTCGACCGCCCTACCGTGTTCTATGTCTGGAAACGCCTGCCGACGATGATCCTCGGCTCCATCAGCCTGATCGCCTTGTGCGCCGCCTCGGCCTGGGTCCTGGCAAAGTGGCTCGGCCTGGACTTCCTCTCGGTCTACCTGGCCACCAGCCCCGGCGGGCTCGACACCATGGCGATCATCGCGGTCGACACCCACTCGGATGTCGGTCTGGTCCTGGCCATGCAGACCTTGCGCCTGCTGGCGGTGATCTTCACCGGTGCGTTCTTTGCCCGGCTGGTAATTCGCCTCTGCGCACAAATCAAAACCTAGTCTCGACAAGACTCCCCAATGACGAAACATTCATGACACAATCTCCAACCTTGCCTTAGTCAAAATACGAACGACATTGATTAAGATTTGTTTGAAAGTCATGCCTGTTTTGACGTTTTTTTCTCATTTCACCCACTAAATTGCCGCCCAGACAAAACATGCGAATGATTCCCATTGTTTAACTGGACCGGCGAACCGGGTGCAGATGCACCGCAAGTCGCCAGCCACCTCGATTATCAAAAGACCGCAGGAGCTACCCACGCAATGATTCCCCGTCTTCCTTCGTTTCTGAAAACCGCCCTGTTGGCCACCGCCATGCTCAGCGCCGGCCACGTTTACGCCGCGCCAAGCGCCGACGGCATCGTGGTCTACAACGCCCAGCATGAAAGCCTGACCAAGGCCTGGATCGATGGCTTCACCAAGGAAACCGGGATCAAGGTGACCCTGCGCAACGGCGACGATACCGAGATGGGCAACCAGATCATCCAGGAAGGCGACAAGTCTCCGGCGGATGTGTTCCTGACCGAGAACTCCCCGGCCATGGTCCTGGTGGACAATGCCAAGCTGTTCGCCCCGGTGGCACCGACCACCCTGGAACAGGTCGGCGCTGCCTACCGTCCGGCCCACGGCAACTGGGTCGGCATCGCCGCCCGCTCCACCGTGTTCGTCTACAACAAGAGCAAGCTGACCGAAGCGCAACTGCCCAAGTCGCTGCTCGACCTCGCCTCGCCTGAGTGGAAAGGCCGCTGGGCCGCTTCTCCATCGGGTGCCGACTTCCAGGCCATCGTCGCCGCCGTGCTGGAACTCAAGGGCGAAGCCGCGACCCTGGACTGGCTCAAGGCAATGAAAACCAACGCTTCGGTCTATCGCGGCAACAGCTCGGTGCTCAAGGCGGTCAATGCCGGGCAAGTAGAAGGCGGCGTGATCTACCACTACTACAGCTTCGGCGACCAGGCCAAGACCGGCGAGAACAGCAACAACACCGCCCTGCACTACTTCAAGCACAAGGACCCGGGCGCCTTTGTCAGCACCTCCGGCGGTGGCGTACTGAAGTCGAGCAAACACCCGGAAGAAGCCCAGGCGTTCCTCAAGTGGATCACCGGCAAAGGTGGCCAGGCGGTGCTCAAGGACGGTACCTCGTTTGAATACGCCGTCGGCGTGGGCGCCGAGTCCAATGCCAAGCTGGTGCCACTCAAGGACCTCGACGCTCCCAAGGTCGATGCCTCGAAACTCGACAGCAAGAAGGCCGTGGATTTGATGACCCAGGCCGGAATCCTGTAATTGATCCCAGAGTCCATTTCTCCTCTGGACCCCGCCGCAGTCGCTCACGCGCCTGCGGCGCTTTCGCGTAAGCGATCCAGACATTTCTTCGGGCGCCAGGGCAATGCCTGGATCATCGGGCTGTCAGTGCTGGTGTCTCTGCTGGCGTTGCTACCGATCGCCTTCGTGATCCTCTCTTCCTGGCAAACCGGTTGGACCACCCTTGAAGCCCTGGTCTGGCGCCCTCGGGTGGGCGAGCTGCTGGTCAACACCCTGTTGCTGATGGTCATCACCATTCCGCTGTGCGTGACACTGGGGCTGGCATTGGCCTGGCTGACCGAACGCACCGACCTGCCCGGCCGACGCGCCTGGTCGTTGCTGGCTACCGCGCCGCTGGCCGTACCGGCGTTCGTCCACAGCTACGCCTGGGTCAGCCTGATACCACCAATCCACGGGCTGTTCGCCGGGGTGCTGGTCTCGGTGATCGCCTATTTCCCGTTTCTCTATTTGCCGATTGCCGCGACCCTGCGGCGCCTCGACCCGGCCATCGAGGATGTCGGCGAGTCCCTGGGGCTCAAACCCCGGGCGGTATTTTTCCGTATTGTCCTGCCGCAACTGCGCCTGGCGATCTGCGGCGGCGCCCTGCTGGTGGGCCTGCATCTGCTGGCCGAATACGGCCTCTACGCGATGATCCGCTTCGACACCTTCACCACCGCGATCTTCGACCAGTTCAAGTCGACCTTCAGCGGCCCGGCGGCCCATACCCTGGCGGGGATCCTGGCGCTGTGCTGCCTGGGTCTGCTGACCGTCGAGTCGGCCGCCCGGGGCAAGGCCCGTTATGCCCGGGTCGGCTCCGGCAGCGCGCGGCAGCAACGCACGGTACGCCTGAGCCGCACCACCAAGCTGCTGGCGCTGAGCATCCCGATCATCAGCAGCGTGCTGGCCCTCGGTGTGCCATTGGTCACCCTGGGTAACTGGTTGATCGCCGGAGGCCGTGAGGTCTGGGCAATGGATGATTTGCTGCCGGCGCTGGAACAGACGCTGCTGCTCGGTGCCGCCGGCGCCTTGCTGACCACCTGCGCGGCGGTGCCCGTGGCCTGGTTGTCGATCCGCTCGCCCGGACGCCTGCACCGTCTGCTGGAAAGCTGCAACTACATCACCAGCTCCCTGCCCGGCATCGTCGTCGCCCTGGCCCTGGTCACGGTCACCATCAACTTCGCCCGGCCGATCTACCAGACCTCGATCACCGTGCTGCTGGCCTACCTGTTGATGTTCATGCCCCGCGCCCTGGTCAGCTTGCGCGCGGGTATCGCCCAGGCGCCGGTGGAACTGGAAAACATCGCCCGCAGCCTCGGGCGCTCACCGGTCCGGGCGCTCTGGTCGATCACCCTGCGCCTGGCCGCGCCGGGGGCCGCCGCCGGTGCCGCGCTGGTGTTCCTGGCCATTACCAACGAACTGACCGCCACCCTGCTGCTCGCGCCCAACGGCACACGGACCCTGGCCACCGGCTTCTGGGCCATGACCAGTGAAATCGACTATGCCGGCGCCGCGCCCTACGCGCTGCTCATGATCCTGTTGTCGCTGCCGCTGACCGGGCTTCTCTATCATCAATCCAAACGCACGGCTGGCCGATGAACGCTCTTGAAATCAACGCGCTGTACAAGTCCTTCGGTTCGCAAGCGGCCCTGGAAGACATCACTCTGTCGATTGCCACCGGTAGCCGCACGGCCATCGTCGGCCCTTCCGGCTCAGGCAAGACCACCCTGCTGCGGATGATCGCCGGTTTCGAATTTCCCGACGCCGGGCGTATCACCCTCGACGGCCAGCCGCTGGTGGATGCCCACACCCAGGTTCCGGCCCACCAGCGCCTGATCGGTTATGTGCCGCAGGACGGCGCGCTGTTTCCGCATATGACCGTGGCCGATAACATCGCCTTCGGCATTGTCGACAAGGCCACCCGGCAACAACGGGTCGCCGAGTTGATGGACAGCGTGGCCCTGGAGCCGCAGATGGGCAAACGCTGGCCCCATGAACTGTCCGGTGGCCAGCAACAGCGGGTGGCGCTGGCCCGTGCCCTGGCGCAACGCCCACGCCTGATGCTGCTGGACGAGCCCTTCTCGGCCCTCGACACCGGCCTGCGGGCGTCCATGCGCAAGATGGTCGCGCGGCTGCTATCTGAAGCCGGGGTGACCACTATCCTGGTCACCCATGACCAGTCCGAAGCCCTGTCCTTCGCCGATCAGTTGGCGGTGATGCGCAAGGGCCGACTGGTCCAGGCCGGTCACCCGATGGACCTGTACCTGCGGCCGGACGATGAAGACACCGCGCTGTTCCTCGGCGATGCGGTGATCCTGCCGGCCCTGATCGAAAACGGCTGGGCGCAGTGCGACCTGGGTCGGCTGCCCGTCAACGACGAGGGCCGTCACGGGCCGGCGCAGATCATGTTGCGCCCCGAACAGTTGCAACTCGCGGCCCACCTGCCGGGACCAACCGACGGCAACGGCAGCCCGGCCGTAGTCACCGAATGCGACTTCGGCGGCAACAACTGCACCTTGACCGTGGAGCTGAAGGCCCAGGCTGCCGACGGACAGAAACGTTCATTGCTGGTGCGCAGCTCCGGCATGCACGCCCCGCGGGTCGGCAGTGAAGTGCGGGTTTCGGCCGAGGGCCATGCCCATGTGCTGGGACGGCAAAGCGCCGGCTAGCCGCTGACCACCTCGGCGCTGTTCGCCCAGGGCGCAACCAGTCGCCGAGGTGTCCCGCAGGTCCGCTGCTTGAACACGAAGTGCCGGCACTTGTCAGCAAATCCATGGCGGTCCTCGACCATATCCAGGCGCATCTGGGCCAACTCTTCGTCGCGGCAGCGCTCCATGTCTTCCACATCGCGGGAGCGGTGGCGCTCGCGCACCGCCTCATAAAGGGGATCGTGGGCCACGCGCTGCGCCTGGGCCATCAACCAGTCGCCAAAGGCCTGCGGACAACGCGGCCCGATATCCTGGACCAGGCCGATTTCCCGCGCCAGGGCGACGCTGATCGGCAGGCAGTCCTCACTGAGTTGTAGCGCGCGCTCGTAGCCCACCGCACGGGGCAGGCTGTAGGTCCAGTATTCGGAGCCATAGAGGCCCATGCTCTTGTAGTGAGGATTGAGCACCACGCCGCTGCGGGCGAACACCCCGTCGGCGGCCAGGGCCAGCATCACCCCACCGGCCCCGGCACTGCCGGTCAGGCCGCTGACCACCAGTTGCCGGGCGGTCAGCAGCTCACGGCAGACATCGTTGATCGCGCGAATATTGGCCCAGGCCTCAAGCCCGGGCACCGCCGCCGCCTGGATCACGTTGAGGTGCACGCCATTGGAAAAACTCCCGCGCCCAGCGCGGAACAGCAGCACCTCGGTGTCCTGGGCCTTGGCCCAGCGCAGGGCGCTGACCAGCCGCCGGCATTGCTCGGTACTCATGGCGCCGTTGTAGAACTCGAAGGTCAGCTCGCCCACACCGCCCAGTTCACGGTAACGAATCGGCTGGTAGGACTCCTTGCAATACGGGTGGCTGGCGACGGACCAGTTCAAGGTCGGCACCTTGTCGAGCCGACCGGCCAGCACATGCCGCGCCGGGCGCTTGAAAGTCTCCTCCCCCGGCCGGGGTTTGCGCCGCAACGAGCCGATCCACAGGCTGCGATCCCCGGTCGCCACCAGCACCGCATCGTCATGCACGGCCAGCAGTTGGCCCGGCGTGCCGCGACGGCTGTCGAGGTGGGCGTCATGGAGATAGTAGGATTCGCCCAGCAGCTCGGCGAGCACACCGGGCTGGCCATCGGCGGCGTCGATGCGGCGCTGGATCAGTTCGGCGTCATCCTGCCAACTGAAGGCGCGATCGCTCTGCTTCATGTTCGGTTGCAGACGACCGCGCACCTGCGGCAAACGGTAATCCAGGGGTTGGGGCACGAAGTCGCTGCCGAGCCGGGCCACCACCTCATGGATGCAGGTCATGGCCGCGTCGGCCACCGGGCCATTGTAGAGTTCGGACTTGCGCATGCCCGCCGGCATCTCGAATTCGCAGGTGGCCCAGATCGCCCCGCTGTCCATTTCCTCGGCGGCCTGCAAGGCGGTCACGCCCCAGTTGGACACCTGCCGGGTGATCGCCCAGTCCAGCGCACTGGCGCCGCGATCACCGACAATCCCCGGATGAATGATCACCACCGGGCGCTGCGGGTCCTGCCACAACCGGGCCGGCACGCGGTCCTTGAGGAAGGGGCAGATCACCAGGGCGGCCTGGCTGTTTTCAATCTGTTGGCAGACCGCGTCTTCGTCGCTGAACAGCACCACACTTGGCACATGCCCTGCTTCGCGCAGCTCCAACCAGGCGCGCTGGGTCAAGCCGTTGAATGCCGATGCCAGCAGAATGATTTTCAATGAGCGCATGACGGAACTCCTCCTTGAGCAATACGCCGGGCTCCTGCTGCAACGAGCAATCCATGGCCCGACCGGAGCCGCTACAGTAAAGCGCCACGCCAGCGACACCTTGACCGAAGTCAACAGACAACCGTACGGCGGGTGCGGTAGCGGACCGCTGGTTTCTCGGCTAGGATTTTTGGCTCATGGAGTCGCCCGACTATTCAGCGGGCTTTTGAACAAGGAGAGAGAAATGACCGCAGTTCGTCTTGCAGAACGTGCCTATCGCAGTTGGTCCAGCCCCATCCTGCTGGAACTCAAGGAACGGGAACATCAGTTGGACCCGTCCGCCCGTGTTGCCCTGATCAATGTCTTGCAAGAGCGCCGCCTGCTTGAGCGCGACCAACCTTCAGCCGTGGTGCAACCCATCCGGCCAGGCATCGAGTGAAGGCAAGGCGCCCAGTCCGCGCAACCAGCCGTGTTCGGCAAACGCCAGCATTTCCTGGTCGCCGCGACTGTCGCCATAGGCAAACAGTACCCGCCCGCGCGCATCGCCCAGCCAGTGCTGCAACTGCCGGACCTTTTCCGGTCCCCAGCAGTTGGGCGACGCCAGGCGTCCGGTAAAACGTCCGTCGCGAAACTCCAGTTGCGTGGCCAGTACTGCCGCAAAACCGGCTGATTGGGCCCAGTGTCCGAGGTAGAGCGTGGGGGATGCGCTGACCAGCACCAGGCGGTGCCCCAGGCGTTTGTGCTCTTCGATCCGTTCGAGCATTTCCGGACGGATCAGCATCGGCAGGCGCTCGGCGACGTAGCGCGCCGCCGCCTCTTCCAATTCGACCTGACTCCTGCCGCGCAGGGTGAGCGCCAGGAACCGCGCCTTGGCCTCGGCCCGCTTGCACAGCCCCGTATACATGCCCACCAGCCAGGGCAAGACCAGCAGGCCACCGATCAGGAAGCGCCGATTACCAACCTGGTAACGCACGAAATCCCGCAGGCTGTCGGTGGTGGTAATGGTTCCGTCAAAGTCGAAGGCCACGCAGGTTCCCGCTTGCGGCGCGGTACTGTCTGAAATCGTCATTGCTGTTTCACGCTCATGAACCGAACGGGCACAGTGTCTCACTCCTGCACGACAATTGCCTGAACGGCAGATGTCGCCAATGCCCTTCCCTCACGAGCCAGCTCGCTCCCGCAGATGACCGCCTGGCTGCGGGAGCGGGTTTATCTCAGGGCTTAGTGGCCCGTCTCGCAATTGATCATCCAGCTCACGCCAAAACGGTCTTCGAACATCGCGAAGTACTCGGCCCAGAAGGTCTTGGCCGGAGCCATATGAATGTTGCCGCCATTGCTAAGGCCAGCGAACAGTCGCTTGGCCTCGTCAACGCGGTCGACATTGAGCGACACCGAAATGCCCTGCATCTTGCTGAACGGCTGATGCGGCGGACAATCGGACGCCATCAGGCTGAAATCCCCCACCGTCAGGCGGGTGTGCAGGATCTTGTCCTTGTTCGGTGAATCCTTGGGTACGCAGGCCTCTTCCGGCGCATCGGCGAACGACAGGGAGAACAACTCGCCACCGAGCACCTGCTTGTACAAGGCAAAGGCTTCCTTGCAGTTACCGTTGAAGGTCAGGTAAGGAATGATTTTCAGGCTCATGATAAAACTCCGTTCTGGCAGGTTTTCAGGATTGACCGGACATCTTCGCGCGCAGGTGTTCTTCCTGCTCGCGCAACTCGGGAGTGAAGTTCTCGCCAAAGTCTTCGGCCTCGAAGACCTGGCGGATTTCGATTTCAGAGTCGCTGACCATCGGGTTCGGGCAACGCTTGACCCAGTCGATGGCTTCTTGCAGCGATTGCACATTGAAGATCCAGAAACCGGCGATCAGTTCCTTGGTCTCCATAAAGGGTCCGTCGATCACGGTCCGCTGTTTGCCGCTGAACTGCACGCGGACACCCCGGGAACTCGGATGCAGCCCCTCGGCGGCCAGGATTACACCGGCCTTGGCCAGCTCTTCGTTATAGGCGCCCATGGCCGCCAGCAATTCGTTACTGGGCATTTCACCGGCTTCCGATTCCGGGCTGGCTTTGACGATCACCATAAATCGCATGGTCGTTTCTCCTGAGGGTGGTGGTAGACAAAATCGACAAGCCGGCAGGCGGCTGTGTCGACTAATCGAACGGGCGAGCGCGAAATCGACAACACGCGAGATCTTTTTCCCTGATCGCCGTTGGTCCGTTTCCGAGCGCGCAGAAGATCGGCGGTCGATATCGCCACCCCTCATTCGACTAAGCCTAAGCATAGAAGTAGATCTTTCGCGCCCCGGCAAACCCGTCCGGCGGCCCTGACCCGGAGGAGTCATCGACATGAATGAGCACGTTGAACAACATCCCGTGGTTTCGCGCGAGCAGTGGCTGGCCGCGCGCCGACAACATCTGGTTCACGAAAAGGCCTTCACCCGGCAACGCGACCAGCTCAGTGCCGAGCGGCGTGCCCTGCCCTGGGTCAAGGTCGACAAGGACTATCGCTTCGAAGGGCCCCACGGGCAAAAGCACCTGGCCGACCTGTTCGGCGACAACAGCCAGCTGATCGTCTATCACTTCATGTTCGGTAACGGCTGGCAGGAAGGCTGTCCGGGCTGTTCCTTCCTCGCGGACCACTTCGACGGCGCAAACCTGCACCTGGCTCACCATGACGTGTCGTTCGTCGCGGTCTCCCACGCCCCCTGGGCGCAGTTCCAGGCGTTCAAGCAACGCATGGGCTGGTATTTCCCCTGGTTCTCATCGGCGGGTAGCGACTTCAACGCGGACTTCCATGTCAGCGCCTCGCCCGAGGAGCGACGTGCCGGCAAGGCCGAGTACAACTACCAACCCCTCGACAGCGCCTCGGAAGAACTGCCGGGGCTCAGCGTGTTCTATCGCAACGCCGAGGGAGAGATCTTCCACACCTACTCCACCTATGCCAGGGGCCTGGACATGCTGGTGGGCACCTATCATTTCCTCGACCTGATGCCCAAGGGCCGCAACGAAAGCGGGACCATGGATTGGGTCCGGCACCATGATCGTTATGCCACCGCACCGGCACACAGCTGCTGCCAATCCCACTCCGACAAGGCATAGATCATTCGCCAGCCGCTAGAAGCTTCGCCGCGGTGCGGCGATCCGACAAGCCCTGCTCCTACAGTTCAGCGTCGAATACAAATCCTGTGTACGACATATATCTGTAGGAGCAGGGCTTGCCCGCGAATAGGCCCTCAAGATCGCTAAAAGATTCGCTGACCAGCCAAGCTCCACAAGCCCACACTGCTTACCTGACTGATATGGCGTCGGGGCTCTATGCCGCGCTCCTAGAACGCACTAACATCGAAAAACCATTGCGTACGACAATTCCCACCAGAGAGGAAACATGGAGTCTCCTGCAGTCTCGATTGGCCAGCGTTCAGATTTTGCCCTTGCGCTCTCCGGCGGCGGCGTCCGAGCCATGACGTTTCACCTCGGCATGCTCAAATACCTCGCCGAACAACAGGCCCTGGAACGGGTCACGCAGATTTCCACGGTGTCCGGCGGCAGCTTGCTGGTGGGCCTGATGTTCCACGAAAACCACGGCCAATGGCCCGACTCCGCGACCTTCCTGCAGCGTACCTATCCCGCCCTGCAAGCCAAGCTGTGCTCGCGCAGCCTGCTCTGGAGTGCCTTGCGCCAGCTGTGCAACCCGCTGAACTGGCGCTTCCTGCTGTCCCGGGCGAACCTGCTGGCCCTGGCCCTGCAAAAGGAATGGGGGGTGACCGCCCTGCTGCCGGAGATCGCCGCCACACCCGACTGGTCGATCAACGGCACCACGGCGGAAAACGGCAAGCGCTTTCGCTTCAAACGCAACAATATGGGCGACTACTCCATCGGTTACGCCGCCACCACCGGCTTTCCCCTGGCCCAGGCCCTGGCGGTGTCGGCGGCATTCCCTGGCGGTATCGGTCCGTTGTCCCTCAAGACCCGCCGTTTCAAATGGATGCAGCGCGAGTGGGAAGCTCCACTGAACAGCGCCGTCGAAGCGCGCCTGCCGTTCAAGAAGCTGCGGCTCTACGATGGCGGCGTCTACGACAACCTCGGCCTGGAACCTTTTTTCGACGCGGCGACCGGACAGACCAAGCGCTACGAGTATCCGATCATTGTCTCGGACGCGGGTGCACCGCTAAAGCCGGGGTTTGACGCCGGGGTGCTGAGTCCCTGGCGACTCAAGCGCCTGGCCGACATCATGTCCGACCAGACCCGGGCATTGCGCAGCCGGACCTTTGTCGAATACCTGAAGAAAGCCCCGGGGCGTGGCGGCTACCTGAGTATCGCCAGTTCCCTGATCGAACCGGTCAAAGGCAGCGATGCGGCCTTTGCCGCTGGTTTCCCCACCACCCTGAATCGCCTCAAGCCCGAGGTCTTCGAACGGATCGCCCGGCACGGCTATGCCGTGGCGCAAGCGGCCGACCGGGAGTATCCACTGCTGCCCGTGGCCCCGAAAACGCCGGAGCCCCTCGTGCTCTCCTGAACCCGCGACAGTCAGGGCAACGCCAGCACGCCGAGGCTGGCACTGATCACCAAGGCAGTGCCGACAAACTGCATCGGGATCATCGGCTGGGCCAGCACCACATAACCGGCCAGGGCGCCCACGGCCGGTTCGGCGCTCATCAGGATGCCGAACGAAGACGCCGGCATCCGCCGCAAGGCAACCATCTCCAGGCCATAAGGCAGCAGCGGCACGAACAAGGCCAATCCCGCGCAACTGGCGATCTGCAACAACGGCGGGTGGCCGCCGCTCTGCCAAAGTCCCAGGGGCGTGGCAATCAGGGCCGCGGCCAACAACGATACCGACAATCCTTCAAAGCCCTGGAACAGTCGCCCGACCTTTTTCATCATCAGGATATAAGCGGCCCAGCCCGCCGCCGAACCAAACGCCAGCAACCCCCCCAGCGGTTCACCGATCCAGCCCCCTTCGTTGCGCGCCAACAGCAACACCCCGGTCACCGCCAGCAACGGCCAGATCAACGCCCGCCAGCTGCGCACCCCGAGGCTGGCCACCAGCAATGGACCGAGAAACTCGATGGCGATCGCCAGCCCCAGTGGAATACGCTGGATCGCCGCGAAAAAGCAGGTGGTCATCACGGCCATCGCCAGGCCAAGACTCCCGGCGGCCAGCCAGCGTGACAGCGAAAACCTGTGCAACCGTGGTCGCACCAACAGCGCAAGAATCGCCGCCGCCCAGCACAAGCGCAGCCAGGTGGTGCTGAACGTGCCGTAAGTCTCCATGGTCGGCGTTGACAGCGCTGCGCCGAACTGGACAAAGAGCATGGACAGCACGCAGAGCATGGCCGCCCACAACAGTGTGCTGCGATGTGCCCTGCCGGTATCGGAGAGCGGTAGGCCGGTGGCATTTTCCTGCATGCTGAAGTCTCCTGTGAATGTCGAGCCATCCTAGCCAGTCACGCAGACTTCAAATAAGCTGATATTTCTTATCCTGACTTCACGAATATTGATAATGCGCGATCTCGACAGCAGTCTGTTGCGAACCTTCGTCACCGTCGCCGAAACCGGTGCGGTGGGCACCGCCGCCCAACGCCTGGCGCGCACCCAGGCCGCGGTCAGCATGCAATTGCGGCGCCTGGAAGAGGACCTCGAACGCCGTCTGTTCGACCGCTCGCCACGGGGCTTGCGCCTGACCGAAGCCGGCCACCTGCTGCTGCCTTACGCCCACAGCATCCTCGGCGCCGGGACCGATGCCCGACGCGCCTTGTCCGCCAGCCAGATCGCCGGCACCGTGCGCCTGGGGTTGCTCGAGGACATCGCGGTGGGCAGCCTGCCCCGGGCGCTGCGGCGCTTTTCCGCGGCCTATCCGCATATTTCCCTGGAGATCGTGATCGACAGTAGCGTGGCCATGTCCGCCAAGCTCGCGGACGGCACCCTGGATGTCATCATCGGCGACGCCTCGGCGATCAATGCCCAACCCCAGGCCTGCTGGACCCAGTCGCTGTTCTGGGTCGGCGCCCGCGGCCTGACCCTACCCGCCGACCTGGGCGCCCAGAGCCTGCCCCTGGTGACCTTTGGCGGTGGCTGCCTGTGGCATGGCCAGGTGGTGAAAATCCTCAAGCGGGCGAACATCCCCTGGCGCGTGGTCTGCAGCAGCACCAGTCTGCCGGCGGTGCAGTCGGCGGTCGAGGCAGGCCTGGGCATCACGGTGTTGCTGGAAGGCAATATCCGCAACGAAAGCATGCGCGTGCTGGGCCCGGCCGATGGCCTGCCGGCGCCGCCCATCGTCGACTTCGCCCTCTATGTCCGCCGGGTACCGGCGGTCCAGGCCGCAGCGGTGCAGGCGTTGCAAAGCTTTCTTGGGGAAGAACTGAATATCATCATGCCGCGCACCCGTACCATACAAACAGCAGGTGCCCTCCTGGAAACCCAATGAATGCCCGCCTGGGGGAAGTCATCCGAGGTGCAGGAAAGAACAGATAGATGTTTACAACAATCTATAACCTGAAGGATGCTACACCAATCACCGTATCCCTTCAGGAGCCCATCATGCCCCGCGTCTCGCGCAAACAGGCCGAACTCAACCGCGAAAGCATCACCGACGCCGCTGCCCGGCTGTTCCGTGAGCGTGGACTGAAAGGCCTCAGCCTGGTCGAGGTGATGGGCGCCGCGGGCCTGACCCATGGCGGTTTCTATGGGCATTTCGAGTCCAAGGAAGCCCTGGCGGCCGAAGCCTGCAGCCGCAGTTTCAAGCAGTCGGCCGAGCGCTGGCGGCAGAGGGCCGAGACCCTGGGTCACGGCGAAGCGGCACGCAAGTCCATCGTCGAACACTACCTCAGCACGGAACATCGCGACACGCCGGGCGAAGGCTGCCCGGTGGCGGCGTTCTGCGGCGACCTGGCCCATGAGGACCCCGAGAGCGCGCTGCATCGCAACTACGTCAAGGGCCTGGAGACACTGCTCGACACCTACGGCTCACTGCTGGGTGCCGACGATCCGCAGGTCCGGCAAAAAGCCCTGGTCCAGCAGGCGCTGCTGGTCGGCGCCCTGACCCTGGCCCGCTCGACCCGGGGCCAGGCGCTATCGGATGAGTTCCTGACGGCGGCCAGGGACTTCCTGTTGGCCGACGCCTGAAGATCAGCCCACCGCCGTCAGCTCGAAATAGAACACCGCGCCCTTGCCGGGAATCGACAACAGGCGAATCTGGCTGTCGTGCAATTGCAGGATGCGCCGCACAATCAGCAACCCCAAGCCACCGGAACGCCGGTCGCCGTCCTGGTTGAACGGCCGGCGGAACAGGTTTTCCAGCAAGGTCAGGGCAATCCCCGGCCCGGTGTCGCTGACCGTGACCTGGAGCTTGCCGCGCCCATGGGCCAGCGCCACCTCGATGGTGCCGCCTTCGGGGGTATGGCGCAGGGCATTGTCGATCAGGTTGGTCAGGACCCGCTCGATCATCCCCAGGTCCGCGCTGACCATCGACGCCCCACGGGGCAAGGCCGCCAGCAGCTTCGACTGGCGCGTCTCGGCCATCAGTTCGAACTTCTGGAACACGTCCTGGATCAGGTCGCTGAGGGAGAAATCCTCGACCTGCAGCCGCACCGCGCCATGCTCCAGGCGCGCCAGTTCGAACAGCGCCTGGGCCAGTTGCCCGACCTTGCTGCTCTGGGCCAGGGCGATCCCCAGGTAACGTCGGCGCTCGTCCGGCGCCAGCACCGCGTCCTTGAGGGACAGCGTCTCCAGATAACCGTGCAACGACGCCAGGGGGGTGCGCAAATCATGGGAAATATTCGCCACCAGTTCGCGGCGGTCCTGATCGAGCTGGGTCAGGCTGCGCCACTGTTCGCCGATGCGCGTGGCCATCTGCGCAAAACTGGCTTCCAGCACTTCGATTTCATCGCGACGCCCGGCCCCGGCCCGCGACAACACCGGCAACTGCGCCGGCGCGGCGTCGGTATCGAAATCGCGCATGGTCTCGGTCAGGCGGCGCAGCGGGCGGGTAATCAGGCGAAAGGCGATCAGGCCGGCGATCAGCCCCAGCAGGGCCACCAGGCTCATGGCCCACAAGGTGGTGCGCAGCACCGAACTGGCCGAGACCTGGGCCGCCAGCCGATCATGTTCTTCGCCCTGGAGGACCACGTACAGATAACCCAGCTCCTTGCCGCCACCACGCAGCGCGGCGGCGCTGAAGACCTTGCGCCCGTCGTCGCTGCGCGGGTCGTCACCGAGGATCGGCAACGGCTGGCCATCGAGCAGCCGGCGGATCGGCGCCAGGTCGACGTGATCGCGGTGCAGGTGGCCTTGCGGCGCGGCATCACCGGTGATCTTGCCGCTGGGTGAGAGCAGATAGACTTCCACGCTCGGGTTGACGTTCATCAACTGGCCGAACAGCGCACGGACGCCCTCCATGGTCAGGCCTTCGGTGCCCACCAGCCGGTTGTCCAGGGCAATGCTCTGGGCCAGATCCCGGGACAGGCCCTGGACCACTTCCTTTTCATGCATGTCGCTGGCCCGCACCTGCAGCCACACCGAGGCCCCGCAACAGGCCAGCAGCAGGATGGAAAAGGCCAGGGACAGACGCTGGGACAGGGTCAGGTTCATGACGGGCGACTCACCGGCGAGAAACGATAGCCGCGGCCCCAGACCGTGAGAATCCGCTCGGGTTGCGCCGGGTCGACTTCGATCTTGGCCCGCAGGCGATTGATATGGGTGTTGACCGTGTGCTCATAGCCGTCGTGCTGGTAGCCCCAGACGTGGTTCAGCAGGTCCATGCGTGAATACACGGTACCGGGGTTTTTCATGAAGAAATGCAGCAGGTCGAACTCCCGTGGCGTCAGGTCCAGCAGCTTGCCGTCGACCTGGGCTTCACGGGTCAGCGGATCGAGGCTCAGGCCGCCCTGCTCCAGGGTCCCCGCCTCGATTTTCAGGCTCTTGGCCAGGGCATCGACCCGCCGTAGCAAGGCCTTGACCCGCGCCGCCAGTTCCAGCATCGAGAACGGCTTGGCCAGGTAATCGTCGGCACCCAGTTCCAGCCCGAGCACCCGGTGCATCTCGCTGGAACGGGCGCTGGTGATGATGATCGGCGTGTAGCGCGCCATGGCCCGCGCCTGCCGGCAGATCTCCAGGCCATCGACGCCCGGCAGCATCAGGTCGAGGATCAGCGCATCCCAGGAGCCCTTGCTCAATTGCGCCAGGCCCAGGTTGCCGTCAGCGCAGTGGGTGACGTCATAACCCTCGTCCCGCAGGTGCAGGCTCAGCAAGCCCGCCAGGTGCAGGTCATCTTCGACGATCAGAATGCGTTTGGGTGAATCCATGAGAAGCCTTCGTGCTGGTAATCGCCGGGAGCGACGCCTGGATCATTGTGCCGGATCGCCACTTAGCAATGTTCACAAATAAGTTAAGTTTACGGGAGGATTTGGCGACCCTCGCCGTCCAACAATGAAAGCCTGATCAATCACCGTGGACGCGACGCCATGTCCTCCAGAAGACGCTTTCTTGTTTCCAGTGCCGCCACCCTGCTCGCCGCCGGCCTGTTCGACTGGCGCGCCGTCGGCGCCACCTTCGGCAGCGGCAGCCGTTCGGCCGAGAGCGGCGAAACCTTCGAAGTCAGCCACACCGACGCCGAATGGAAATCGATGCTCAGCGACGAGCAGTACGAAGTGCTGCGCCACGAAGGCACCGAACGCCCCTACACCAGCCCCCTCAACGACGAGCACCGTGACGGCGTGTTCGCCTGTGCCGGTTGCAGCCTGGCGCTGTTTTCGTCGGCCGCCAAATATGACAGCCGCACCGGCTGGCCGAGCTTCACCGCACCATTGGAAAGCGCCGTGGCCACCCGCCGCGACACCTCCTTCGGCGTCTCCCGGACCGAAGTGCATTGCCACCGTTGCGGCGGCCACCTGGGCCATGTGTTCCCCGACGGACCGCAGCCCACCGGCCTGCGTTACTGCATGAACGGTGTCGCCATGACCTTCGCCCCCGGCGCGGCCTGATTCCCACGTTTCGACAAGGATTCCATCATGTTCCTGCTTATCCTGGCCTACCTCGGCGGTCTTCTGACCATCCTCAGTCCCTGCATCCTGCCGGTGCTGCCGTTCGTCTTCGCCCGTTCCGGCGAGCCGTTCCGGCGCAGCGGCCTGCCCTTGCTCTGCGGCATGGCCCTGACCTTCGCCCTGGTGGCCACCCTGGCGGCGGTCGGCGGTGGCTGGGTGGTGCAGGCCAACCAGTACGGCCGTTGGCTGGCCATGGCGCTGATGGCATTTTTTGCCATTACCCTGCTGTTCCCGCATCTGGCCGAGCGCCTGACCCAACCCTTGGTGGCCGCCGGTGACCGGCTGTCGCGCTCGGCGCAAAGCCATGATGGCTCACCCAGCGCCCGCTCGTCCTTTGTACTGGGCGTCGCCACTGGCCTGTTGTGGGCGCCCTGCGCCGGGCCGATCCTCGGTCTGATCCTCACCGGTGCCGCCCTGCAAGGCGCGAACATCGGCACCACGCTGTTGCTGCTGGCCTACGCCGCCGGTGCCGCGACCTCCCTGGCCGGCGCGCTGCTGATCGGTGGCAAGCTGTTCAGCGCGATGAAGCGCAACCTCGGCACCGGCCAATGGCTGCGTCGCGGTTTGGGTGCGGCCATGCTGATCGGCGTGGTTGCCATCGCCCTGGGCCTGGACACCGGCATCCTGACCCAGGTGTCCACGGTCGCCACCTCGGGACTCGAACAGAAGCTGCTCGACAACCTGACGCCGAAGAAAGCCCCGGAACAGGGCGGTGCCATGATGGCGGCGGTCAACAGTGACGCCGGCCAACCCTCCGGCAGCATGATGGCGATGGCGGCCAAGACCACTGGCGCGGAACGTGCGCTGCCGGTGGAAGGCCCCCTGCCGGATCTCTCGGGCGCCGTGCAGTGGCTCAACTCCGCACCGCTGAGCGCCGCCGATCTCAAGGGCAAGGTGGTGCTGATCGACTTCTGGACCTACTCCTGCATCAACTGCCTGCGCAGCCTGCCTTACGTCAATGCCTGGGCGCAGAAGTACCACGACCAGGGCCTGGTGGTGATCGGCGTGCATGCGCCGGAGTTCGCCTTCGAACGCGATATCGACAACGTCCGTCAGGCCGTGACCAAGCTGGGCATTCATTACCCGGTGGCCATCGACAACAACTATGCGATCTGGCGCGGCTTCAATAACCAGTACTGGCCAGCCCACTACTTCGTCGATGCCCAGGGCCGTGTGCGTTATCACCACTTCGGTGAAGGCGACTACGAAGGTTCCGAGCAGGTGATCCAGCAGTTGCTGAAAGAAGCCGGCCAGCAGAACGTCTCCGGCGGCATGGTCAGCACCCAGGCCCAGGGCGTGATGCAGGCCGCCGACGAAGCTGAAGTGAAATCGCCGGAAACCTACCTGGGTTATGACCGTGCCGAGAATTTCGCCTCGCCGGGCGACCAGGTGGCGGACAAATCGAAAAACTACGCGGCGCCAAAACAGCCGGCCTTGAACCAGTGGGGCCTGGACGGCCAATGGACCGCCCATGCCGAACAGGTGACCCTCAACCAGGCCCCGGGCCAGGTGGTCTACCGCTTCCATGCCCGTGACCTGCACCTGGTGCTGGGCCCGGGCGCGGACGGCAAGCCGGTGCGCTTCAAGGTACGTATTGACGGTGCCATGCCCGGCGCCAACCACGGCACCGATACCGACGCCAACGGCGAAGGCACGGTGACCGAGCAGCGCCTGTACCAGCTGGTCCGCCAGGCCGGGGACATCGGCGAGCACACCTTCTCCATCGAATTTCTCGATCCCGGCGTACAAGCCTACGCCTTTACCTTCGGTTGATCGCCAAGAGGATGAACACGATGAAAACGCCAGTGATGCAACAAAAACCCCGGTCGCCGCTGTTGATACTCGCCGGGATCGCCACCCTGTCCCTGTCGGTGCTGATGTTCCAGCGCCTGGCCTGGTCGGCGGAAGATGCGGTACAGATCGCCCCGCCAGCGCTGGACCAGGCGGCCGGCGCCAGCGGCAAGGCCACGGCGGTATTCGCCGGTGGCTGTTTCTGGGGCGTCCAGGGGGTATTCCAGCATGTGCGCGGAGTCGAGAACGCGGTGTCGGGTTATACCGGCGGCGCGGCAAATACCGCCCAATACGAATCGGTAGGCGAAGGTTCGACCGGACATGCCGAGTCGGTGCAGGTGACCTATGACCCGAGCAAGGTCAGTTATGGGCAGTTGTTGCAGGTGTTTTTCTCGGTGGCCCATAACCCGACGGAGCTTAACCGTCAGGGGCCGGACAGTGGCACGCAGTACCGTTCGGCGATTTTCCCGATGAATGCCGAGCAGGAAACCATCGCCAAGGCCTATATCGCCCAGCTCGATGCCGCCAAGGCGTTTCCGGCGGCGATCGTCACCCGGATCGAGGACGGCAAGGTCTTCTATCCGGCCGAGGGTTACCACCAGAACTACCTGACGCTGCACCCGACCGCGCCGTATATCGCCGTCAACGATTTGCCGAAGGTGGAAAACCTCAAGCGCATGGAGCCGCAGCTGTACCGGGCGGATCCGGTGCTGGTGCCGAACGTCAACTGACCGCGGGCAAGATCCCCCTGTCGGACAGGGGGATCGGTTTTCAGGCATAGCGCCGCTTGTCCGCAGCCGGCGGGAAGTACTGGTACAACCAGGTTTCGCTCAAGGTCCGGTCATGGGTGCGAATAAACAGGCGCAATTCCACCGGGTCGACCTGATCGTCGCTCGGGTACCAGTCGAACGTCACCCGGTAGCCATTGATTTCGTCCAGTTTGAGGACATCGATATCCTTCACCTGACCGCGGGACGTCGTCACCACCGGCTCGATCTCGGCCTCCAGGGACAGACGCTCCACCCCTCCGCCGGTAAAGTCCACGGCAAAGCGCCGGGCCCAGACCCCGGGGTAATGCTCCCCCGGTGCCCAACCTTCGACAAACCCACCCATGCCCGAACGGGTCGCGTGCACCCGAGCCAACGGGGTGCCTACCGGCGGCATCGCGCTCCAGTAGAGCTTGTAGCCGTAATTCAGCGAAGCGCCCGCCGCCACCGGTTCCTTGGGCGTCCAGAACGCCACGATATTGTCCAGGGTCTCGCCCGTGGTGGGGATTTCCAGCAGGTCGACGGAGCCCTCGCCCCAGGCCGTGGTCGGTTCGACCCACAGGCTCGGACGCCGGCTGTACCAGTCCACGGTGTCCTGGTAGCTGGCGAACTCATGGTCGGTCTGCACCAGGCCGAACCCTTTCGGGTCCTTGTCGGCAAAGGCGTTGAACTGCAAGGTCGCCGGGTTGTTCAGCGGCCGGCAGATCCACTCGCCATTGCCGCGCCACATGGCCAGGCGGTCGGAGTCGTGGATCTGCGGGTGGAGGGTGTCGCACATCCGCCGCTCATGGGTGCCGCAACTGAACATACTGGTCATCGGTGCGATGCCCAACTGCTCGATGGCGGTACGCGCATTGATATGGGCGTCGACCGCCATCACCACCTGCTCGGCCTGGCAATCGATGTCGAAACGGTAGGCGCCGGTGGCACTCGGCGAATCGAGCAAGGCATAGACCACGAAGCGGGTGCTGTCCTTGTCCGGGGTTTCGAACCAGAAATGGGTGAAGTCGGGAAACTCCTCGCGTTTTTTCGCATAAGTATCGATCGCCAGCCCGCGCGCCGACAGGCCGTATTGCCCGGTCTTGTCCACTGCGCGGAAGTAACTGGCACCGAGGAACGAGACAATGTCGTGCCGGTCGATTTCCGGGGCCTTGAACAGCTTGAAGCCGGAAAACCCCAGGTCGCCCTTGAGCCGCGACGGGTCGATGCCGCTGCGGGCATAGTTGAACAACGCCGGACGGAAATGCACCTCGCGGGACTGGCGCGTCTGCGCGTCAACGCTGTACATGCGCACCGGTTGCTTGAACCCCATGCCGACATGGAAGAACTGCATGTCCAACTGGCCCTTGAGCTCATTCCACAACGAGTGCCGGGCATCGTATTGAATGGCGTTGAACTGCTGCGGGGTCATCTCTGCCAGGGACTGCGGCAGCACCTGGCGGGTGCTGACGTAGTCCTTCGCGGCGAGTTTTTGCGCGTGGGCCTGCAATGTCTCGAAGTCGAAGTGTTCGATCTCGCCATCCGCGGTGGCGGCAAGCGCCCGGGCCGCGAACAGACCGCTGGCCGACAGGCCGGTGTAGGCCGCCAGGGCCATGGAAGCTTTCAGAAGATTACGGCGATGCATAAAAAGACCTGTACGGGAACTGCCGGACATCCGGAACCGCTGGGTACCGAATCAAAAGAGGCGCTCGTTCAAGACTGCGAACGAATGCGGCTACAGGTAACAGATAACAAATACCCGTGACGGTTCGCAATATCCTACAGAAAACTTACTGACAGCCTTTATTCAGCCAAGGTGTGGCTATATGTTTCCAGCCTCTCTGGTAGACCCGAGGCACCTTGTTAATGGCTGCCCAAGGCGCGTGAAGATTTGTTCAGAATGTTTTCATGCGCTTCTTGGCACACTTGCCCACTTGTTTTGAAGGTCCGTCGAGGCAACCCATGACCCGCATCCTGACCATCGAAGATGATGCTGTAACCGCCAAGGAAATCGTGGCTGAACTGAGCAGCCACGGGCTCGAAGTTGACTGGGTCGACAATGGCCGCGAAGGCCTGGTCCGCGCAGTCAGCGGCGACTATGACCTGATTACCCTGGATCGCATGCTGCCGGAGCTCGATGGCCTGGCCATCGTCACCACGCTGCGGACCATCGGGGTGGCCACGCCGATCCTGATGATCAGCGCCCTCTCCGATGTCGACGAACGCGTGCGCGGCCTGCGCGCCGGCGGCGACGATTACCTGACCAAGCCCTTCGCCTCGGACGAAATGGCTGCTCGGGTCGAAGTGCTGCTGCGACGCAAGAGCCCGGCACGGGAATTCGAAACCTCGTTGCGGGTGGCCGATCTCGAGCTCAATCTGATGACCCGCGAAGCCTCCCGGGCCGATCAGCTGTTAAGCTTGCTGCCCACCGAATACAAGCTGCTGGAATTCCTGATGCGCAACACGGGGCAGATCCTCTCGCGAATGATGATTTTCGAGGAAGTCTGGGGTTATCACTTCGACCCCGGCACCAACCTGATCGACGTACATATCGGTCGCCTGCGCAAGAAAATCGACAGTCAGGGCCTGGCACCGCTGATCCGTACCGTGCGAGGCTCGGGTTATGTCATTGCCGAACCCCTCTAGAGGTTGGCGCTCCTCCACCAGCAGGCTGCTGGCGCTCTACAGCTTTCTGTTCGTGGCGTGGAGCTGCAGCCTGATGGGGGTGCTGTACTACGAGGTTTCCGGTTACCTGAGTACCCTGGCCCGTCACTCGTTGATGCAACGCCAGCACCTGTTTTCGCGCTTCCAGGGCCAACCCCTGATGGAAGCGCTGACCACCAGCATGACCTTCGACATGCGCGGGGTGGACGCCTACGGTCTGTTCAACGAGCAGAAACTGCACCTGAGCGGGCCGATCCAGGAAATCCCGGCCGAGTTGCCCATGGACGGCCGGATCCATGAGCTGGCCAACTGCATCGACTCCGACGACCCCAACCTGCCCCAGGACAGTTGCGACGCGGTAGCCACCCAGACCCACGACGGGCGCTGGCTGGTGCTGGTGCGCGACAACGGCTCGTTGTTCGGCGTGACCCGGATCATTCTCCACGCCCTGTTCTGGGCGGTATCACTGACCATCCTGCCCGGCGTTGCCGGCTGGCACCTGTTGCGCCGTCGACCGATCCGACGGATACGGGCGATCCAGGCCAGCGCCGAATCGATCATCGCCGGCGACCTGGGCCATCGCCTTCCACTGTCGAACCGCCGCGACGAGCTGGATATGCTGGCGGCGATCGTCAATGCCATGCTCGACCGGATCGAGAAGCTGATGCACGAGGTCAAGGGCGTCTGCGACAACATCGCCCATGACCTGCGTACACCGCTGACCCGTTTGCGCGCCCAGCTGTACCGGATCCAGCAACAGACCGTCGACGGTTCGCCCGAGTCCTTGCAACTGGATGGGGTGATTGCCGAGACCGATACCCTGATGGCGCGTTTTCGTGGCTTGTTGCGCATCTCCGAGCTGGAAGACCACCAGCGGCGCTCCGGTTTCCTGGTGCTGGACCCCTTGCCGTTGCTGCACGAGCTGCATGACTTCTACCTGCCGTTGGCCGAGGAAGCGGAGATCCACCTGCGCCTCGATGCACCCCAGACACTGCCGACGATCACCGGCGACCGGGCCTTGTTGTTCGAAGCCCTGGCCAACCTGCTGAGTAACTCGATCAAATTCACGCCACCGGGCGGTGAAGTGGTGATGATGGCGGTCAACGATGCGGGCAGTACCCGCATCGAAGTCCTCGATTCCGGCCCCGGAATCCCGGTGTCCGAGCGCGAAGCGGTGTTCCAGCGCTTCTATCGCTGCGACGAAGGCGCCCAGCATGGCGGCTTCGGCCTTGGTCTGTCGATTGTCGCCGCCATCGTCAACCTGCACGGCTTCACCCTCGACATCGACAGCCGCGAGCAAGCCGGCGCGCGCTTGATCCTCAATTGCCGGGACAGCCTGATTACCGTGGGCTGAAGCCCAGGGCCAAGCCTTGGGTTCAGCCCGGGAAATTGGCCTTCAAGGCGGCAAGACCGTCGGCATAGATGCTGTGAAACAGCTCCACCGCCTCCTCTTCGCTGACGCCCGTCGGGGTGAAGATCCCCGCCCACTCGACGATCGAGGTGTGCGGATCGTTGCCTTCGCGGACCTGCATCGTGGCCAGGTAGTCGGCCACCGGGAACGGTTGCTCGATAAAGGAATAGCTGTAGCGCCGGGCACGATTGTCGAACGCTTCCAGGCGCTCAACGATCAGCACGCCGTCCGCCGTGTGCAAGCTGCGCACACGCCCGCCTTCGCTGAGGCTGCTTTGGCGAATGAACGGCAGCCAGTCAGGCAGGGAGTCGAACCCGCCCATCAGTTGCCAGACCTGCTCCGGTGGCGCACCGATTTCGAGGGTTACGGATGTTGCGGCCATGAATAATCTCCAGGGATAGGTGGGGTAGCCGATCCGATCCCGGCGCTGGAAGCACGGGTGCCAGCGACGTTATCGGACCGTTTGATGCATTTAAGGCCTTTCTCGCTTCAGACCAGCGGCAACGGCGCATTGCCCGCTACCAGCCCTTCGTCACGCAACACCTGCCAGAACGCCGGCGGAATCTGCTCGCGCAAGGCCGCCACATCTTCGGCGATCCGCTCTGGCCGGCTGGCGCCGGGAATCACCGCCGCCACGGCCGGGTTGGCCAGGGAAAACTGCAAGGCCGCCGCCTTGAGACTCACCCCGAAGCGTTGCGCGATGGTCTTTATCCGTTCAACTCTAGCCATAATTTGTGACGATGCCGGTTGATATTCGAAATGCGTGCCGCCGGCCAGTACACCGGAACTGTAAGGACCTCCGACGACGATATCGACTCGCTGGGCCAGCGCCTCGGGCATCAGGCGTTGCAGGGCCCGCTCATGGTCCAGCAGGGTGTAGCGCCCGGCCAGCAGGAAGCCGTCGGGCTGTGCTTCGTCCAGTTGCAGGGTCAGTTCGCACGGCTCGACCTTGTTCACCCCCAGCCCCCAGGCCTTGATCACGCCCTCCTCGCGCAGGCGGCTGAGTACCCGGAACGCGCCTTTGCGTGCCTGGTTGAAATACTCCAGCCATTCGTCACCGTAGAAGTCCTGGGCAATGTCGTGCACCCAGACGATGTCCAGTCGATCGGTCTTCAAGCGTTCGAGGCTGCCCTCGATGGAGCGCAGCGTGGCGTCGGCGGAGTAGTCGTTGACCATCTTGTTCGGACGGCCATGCTCGAAGACCCCGGCCTTCTCGCCCAGGTCGCGGGCGGTGACGTCTTCCACTTCATCCAGCACCAGCCGGCCGACCTTGGTGCTGAGCACGTATTGGTCCCGTGGGTGCTTGGCCAGGGCCTCGCCCAGGCGGATTTCCGAAAGCCCCGAGCCGTAGAACGGCGCCGTGTCGAAGTAACGCACGCCCTGGTCCCAGACCGCATCGACGGTGGCCATGGCCTCTTCCTCGGGAATGGCGCGGAACATGTTGCCCAACGGGGCGGTACCGAAACCCATGGTGCCCTGCAGTTTGTCTCTGATGCTCATCGTAATGATCCTTTGAATGAAAATGACGAGTGCACCTCACCCACAGGGGTGACGCGGGTCTCGCTGTCGGGATCAATACTAGGTTGCAGACTTTTGACCGTCCAAGACATAATTTGCACAACTTGAGTCCCGGAAGGTCTGACATGATTGATTTACGCCAACTGCGCTATTTCGTGGTGGTCGCCGAAGAAGAGCACGTCGGGCGTGCCGCCGAGCGCCTGCATATTTCCCAATCGCCCCTGAGCCGGCAGATCGCCCAGTTGGAGGAACGCCTGGGCCTGACCCTGTTCGAGCGCAGCCTGCAACGCATCCGCCTGACCGCCGACGGCCAGACCTTTCTCGCCGAGACCAGGGCCTTCCTGACCCATGCCAATCGGCTGGAGTCCCTTGGACGGCGGCTGGGCCGTGGCGAAGAAGGCGGCCTGTGCATCGGCTACATCGAGAACGCCATGCATTCGGGCGTGTTGCCCCAGGCCCTGCGCAGCTTGCGCGTCGATCGGCCGGATGTGCATATCGCGCTCTACAGCCTGAATTCGGCGCAGCAGCTGGAAGGCTTGCGCCAGCGCAGTCTCGATATCGCCCTGGTCAGCGAGCCTCCGGCGGCGGATGACCCTGACCTGAGTAGCGCCCGGGTGCTCAACGACCCCATGCTGCTGGCCCTGCCCGAACGCCATCCGTTGGCGCAATTGAGCGAGTTGAATCCAACGGACTTTCTGGAGCAGGAATGGATTTCCGTGCAGCACCCCCAGCGCACCGGCAAACAGGACGATTTCGTCCAGGCCTGTATCAAGGCCGGATTCAATCCCAATGTCCGCCTGCAAGCCAATGAACCGCTGACGGCGCTGGGACTGGTGGCGGCAGGACTGGGCTTGACCATGATCCAGCAAAGCCTGCGACATAACGCACCCCAGGGCGTGGTGCTGCGGGAACTACCCTGGATGATCTACACCACGCCCTTGTGGGCGGCCTGGCATCGGATCAACCTGCGACCCTTGGTGGCGACCTTCAGGGAAGTGCTGGTGCAGGACGCGCTCCGGATCGACCTGCCGGCGACGGGCTAGATATCCATGATCTTGGCGGCAAAGGCATTCCAACCGGCCGGCTCCTGGATCAATGCCTGATAGTTGTGCGAAAAGCCGCCCATCACACCACGTCGGGTCATGAGTTCGCGGACGATGGCGGTTGCCGGTCCGCTGCCACTGCCTTTCAACAGGCTCTGTTCCTGATAGGCGCGCCAGTGCAGCTCCATCGCAATGATCTTGCACAGCGCCGACTCCTGGGCCAGCACACCGGCATTTTTAGCCAGCAGACAGAGCTTGATCGGGACACTGACGGCCAAGGATACCCCGCCAGGAATGGCTGCCAGCCCGAACCCGACACCGCGGTTGAACAACTTGTGGCTTTTCATGAGTTTCAACAGTTCAAACCACTGGCTCAAGGTTTTACTTTGCCGACAGTTCCTGGCCATCTCGGCAAAACGATACAAGTGCACGATTGAAGCACCGGCGGAACTACCGTCGCGAATCAGCGCATAAGGGTTGACCGGCAAGGCCATGCTCCCGAGCGATGCCGCCGTCCCGGTAAAAGACTGCACGTAATTACGCACCTTGCGATGGCGCAACAAGTGTTTGGTCTTGGGCGAAGGCCGCCCGACACCGTTCACCGTGAAATAGGGATTATCCACCAGGGCCGAAGACGGTTGCCCCATTTTGTAAGAGCCCACCAGGGGCGCCACCGTGGCCCCCGCGCCATGGGGGACGAGCCCGGACAATGCGAGGGCAGTGTCCATGATCAAGCTATCCACCTTGAAACTGTATTGGGAAAGTTCTTTCAAGCTGGCGGCAAAGTTATCCTGTTCCACACCCATATCGGCCTACCTCTCGTGTTTGAAAATCCGGGGAGTTTTCAATTAAAATATCAGTCCCGAACGCCATTCAACGAGGTAAAAAAAGGCCAATGTATTACTTGAATTTGCCGTTTATTTAAAAACGGGGAAAACAATAAGAAAGGTCCTAGATATCCTGCACGCCGTTGTAAAAAGCCAACTATTTTCCGAGCAGTCTGAACAACATTTCCAGGCTTTGGCGAAGGGGCCCGGAGTTATCCAGCAAGCTCAGCGATGGATCGTCCGCCGCTAACAGCGAGTCAGTGAATTCGGCATTGCGCGCCAGCCGCGCCTCGATCTGCGGCAAGCTCTCCCGCCCTCGCGCCAGCAGCCGCTCACGCAAGACCGCCTGGTCGACGGTGAGCAGGATCACCTGCAAATCCGGATAACGCGCGCGGGCCTGGGGCAGATAGCCCCGTGAGCCGTTGACCAGCACATCCATGCCGGCGGCCAGCCAGTCGTCGATCAGGCGCGGGATGCCATAGCACAGGCCGTTGGCCTCCCAGCTCATGGCAAAGGCGCCCTGGTCCTGCATCGTCGCGAATTGCTCAGCACTGACCGACTGCGCCGCCTCGCCCAGCGCCTCGGCCGAGCGGGTGATGACCCGCCGGGCAATCCGGCAGCCACGCGCGACCAGGGGTTCGCGGGCGGCGTCGAGCAAACTGTCCTTGCCCGAGCCCGAAGGCCCGATGAGATAGATCAAGCGGCCAGCCATCCACAGTCCCTCATACGTTGTCGCGCGCACAGTACAACACTCGCGGCAATCATGGCACTGGCCACCAGCGTGTTCGAGGGCGGAAGGGGGACAAGGCAGGCGCGTCTATAACCGCTCGACAAGCCGCAACGCCCAGCCTGAGCCGGGCGGTTGCGCCTGCCTCAGGCCGGGTTGCGCGCCGCCAGCCGGGAGAAGCTCGCCAGGCAAGCCACGGCGGCAAAACCGGCACCGATATACAGCGCCAGGATCGGTCCGGAGTGGCTCGACAAACCGAAACTCAGGGCCACCAGCGCAGCCCCCGTGGACTGGCCGAGCAAGCGCGCGGTGGCGATCATCCCACTGGCGCCGCTGCTGCGCTCACGGGGGGCGCTGGTCATCAGTGCCTTCTGGTTCGGCGACTGGAAGAAGCCGAAGCCCAGGCCACAGATCACCATGCGCACGCCGATCTCCAGGGCGCTCGGGTCCGCTGGCAACATCGCCAGGGACAACATGCCCAGCGACAGCACACCCAGGCCAATGCCGCCGAGCAAGCCCGGCGGGTAACGATCCGACAGACGTCCGGCAAAAGGTGCAATCAGGGCCACCACCACCGACCAGGGCGTCATCAGATAACCGGTCTGCACCGGATCACGGCCCAATACCGTCTCGAAGAAAAACGGCAGCGAGACAAAGGCCAGGCCCTGGGTGGCGAAAGAGCAAATGGCGGTGAGGACCGACAGCGCAAACATCGGGCGCTTGAGCAGATCGATCGGAAACATCGGCGCCGGATGCCCGGCCTCGCGGCGCAGCATCAGGCTACCGGCGCAGACACAGACCAGCAGCGCCAGGCAGATCGGCAGCGTACCGGCAAACTGTGCGCCCTCCCCCAGTGCATAGATCAGCGAGCCAAAGGTCACGACACTCAGGCCGGCCGTGCGCCAGGCAAAGCGCTGGCCGTTGGGCGGTGTATGGGGCAACGAGGGAATGGCCATGGCCAGGGCGATCAGGCCAATCGGAATATTCACCCCGAACAGCCAGGGCCAGGTGGCCACGGACAGGATCAGCGAGGCCACGGTCGGCCCGGCGGCGAACGACATGCCCACCACCAGGGCATTGAGGCCCATGCCCTTGCCGAGCTTTTCCGGGGGGAACAGGCTGAAGATCAGCGCCGCGTTGACGCTCATGATCGCGCTCGCCCCCACGCCCTGGAGGACCCGGGCCAGGGTCAACTCGATCAGGGTGCTCGACATCGCACACAGAGCCGACGACACGGTGAACAACACCAGGCCGAACAGATAGATCTTGCGATGGCCGATCACGCCGCCGAATGAGGCAAAGGCCAGGATGGTCGCCACCGCCGACAGCTGGTAGGCGTTGATGATCCACACCGATGCGGCCGGGGTGGTGTGCAGGCTGGTGGCGATGGCCGGCAGCGCCGTGTTGGCGATAGCGGTGTCCAGCGAGGCCAGGGCAATGGAGATCAGGATCGCCAACATGCCACTGACCTGACGCGATAAACGCGGCCTGAAAATTCCCGATAACCCGCTGATCGCACACCCCCGAAACCCGCTGTACAGAGCGGATCATAGCTTTTTGCCAAATATCGATGACGGCGCTTGGCTGAACCGTGGCTGTACGCGGGTTCAGTCGGCGCCTGCGCCCATGGTGATCTCCTGCCCTCACTTGATAAACTAGCGCTTTCTTGGATCACTCCCAATAAAAGGTTGGCAATGGACGTTCTGGCAAGCATGAAGGTCTTCGTCAAGGTGGTCGATCACGGCAGCTTCAGCGCCGCGGCACAGTCCATCGGAGTTTCCTCGACCATGGTCGGCAACCATGTCCAGGGCCTGGAGAAGCACCTGGGCACACGCCTGCTCCACCGCACCACCCGCCGCCAGAGCCTGACCGAGATCGGCCAGGGCTATTACACCCAGTGCCTGGCGATCCTCGGGCAGATCGAGCAAGCCGAACTGATTGCCCGGGAACAGCGCGCCCATCCCCGGGGCAGATTGCGCGTCAGTGCTTCGCCGACCCTGGCCTCGGATCGGTTGATCCCGGCCATAGCCGACTACCTCAAGGCCTACCCGGAAGTGGACATCGAGTTGAAATTCAACGATCGGGTGGTGGATCTGGTGGAGGACGGTTTCGACCTGGTGTTTCGCTACGGCGAGCTGCCCAGCAGTGGGCTGGTGGGACGCCTGCTGAGCAAGAACCGACGCATCGCCTGTGCCTCGCCGGCGTACCTGAAGGCCCACGGTACGCCGCGGGTGCCGGCGGATCTGGTGCAGCATAACTGTCTGGTGTTTCTGCGGGCCACGCCGCAACGTGACTGGTTGTTCCACGGTGTGAGCAGCGAAAGCGTCCGGGTCCAGGGGCAATTCTCGGCCAACAACGGCACGGCGTTGATGAATGCCGCGCTGGAAGGCATCGGCATCGTCCTGCTGCCCCATACGCTGGTGGAAGACGCCCTGAAGGACGGGCGCCTGATCCATCTGCTGCCCGACCATGAGACCCTGGATCGGCCACTGCATCTGGTCTATCTGCCGGACAAGCAGATGACGCCGAAGTTGAGCAGCTTTATCGAGTTTATGGTCAGGCGGTTTGCCTAGGACTACCTCACAGCCGAGCCCGCTCGCCACATTGCTGAGCACACGTCACATGGAAACATTCAGTATTAATTCGCCGTACGCATCAATCCATTCTAAAAATGCACTTATCAAATCTATAGCGCTGCTCCAGTATCCCGGCCAATAAAAATCTGCACTGCGATGCAGGCCATAAAAATGCTGGAGACCTACACGATGCACGCCACAACACCGACCGCCAGTTCCGCCCGTGCCAAGGCGGGCGCGGTATTTCGCGTTACCTCGGGCAACTTCCTCGAACAGTTCGACTTCTTCCTGTTCGGCTTCTACGCCACCTATATCGCCGCCGCCTTCTTCCCCGCCAGCAGTGAGTTCGCCTCGCTGATGATGACCTTCGCCGTGTTCGGTGCCGGCTTCCTGATGCGCCCGCTCGGTGCGGTGATCCTCGGTGCCTATATCGATGACGTCGGTCGGCGCAAAGGCCTGATCGTCACCCTGTCGATCATGGCCAGCGGCACCATCCTGATCGTGCTCGTGCCCGGTTACGAAAGCATCGGCCTGCTGGCCCCGGCCCTGGTATTGATCGGTCGCCTGCTCCAGGGCTTCTCCGCCGGTGCCGAACTGGGCGGTGTCTCGGTCTATCTGTCGGAAATCGCCACGCCGGGTCGCAAGGGTTTCTTCACCGCCTGGCAGTCCTGCAGCCAGCAGGTTGCCGTGGTGATCGCCGCTGCCCTGGGTTATGCGTTGAACCAGTGGATGTCGGCCAGCGTGGTCGCCGACTGGGGCTGGCGCATTCCGTTCCTGGTCGGCTGCATGATCGTGCCGTTTATCTTCCTGCTGCGTCGCAACCTGGCGGAAACCGAGGAGTTCGCCAAGCGCAAGCACCGTCCGGGCATGCGCGAGGTGTTCAACACCCTGGCGCAGAACTGGGTGATTGTGGTCGCCGGGATGCTGATGGTCGCGCTGACCACCACCGCGTTCTACCTGATCACCGTGTATGCGCCGACCTTCGGCAAGACCGTACTGCACCTGAGCACCGCCGACAGCCTGTTGGTGACCCTGCTGGTGGGTGTTTCGAACTTCTGCTGGCTGCCCCTGGGCGGTACCCTCTCCGACCGTATCGGCCGTCGTCCGGTACTGCTGACCATGTCCGGCCTGACCCTGGCCACGGCCTATCCGGCGCTGTCGCTGCTGGTCCAGGCGCCGACGTTCACCAGCATGTTGCTGGTGCTGCTGTGGTTCTCGTTCCTCTACGGGATGTACAACGGCGCGATGGTCGCGGCCCTGACCGAGATCATGCCGGCGGAAGTCCGGGTAGCGGGTTTTTCCCTGGCTTACAGCCTGGCGACCGCAGTATTCGGCGGGTTCACCCCGGCGATCTCCACCGCCCTGATCCAGTACACCGGGGACAAGGCCGCGCCGGGCTACTGGATGAGCTTTGCCGCGCTCTGCGCCCTGTGCGCGACGCTGTTTCTCTACCGCAAGGCCAGGGTGCAGTTCCAGCCGGCGATGTAAGCCGGCTGTTTCAATCAAAAACAAGAGAGATCCGATGAAAGCAGTGTTTCTCAAGCTCGCCCTGATCGGCAGCCTGGTCCTGGGCAGCGTGGCCCAGGCCGAGGAAATCCGTGTGATGACCTCCGGCGGTTTCACCGCCGCCTACAAGCTCCTCGGCCCGAAATTCGCCGCCGACAGCGGCAACACCCTCGACACCATTCTCGGCCCGTCCATGGGCAAGGCCCCGGAAGCCATTCCCAACCGGCTGGAACGCGGTGAAAAGGCCGATGTAGTGATCATGGTCGGGTATGCCCTCGACGAGTTGATCAAGCAAGGCAAGGTCCTGCCCGGTTCACGGGTCGAGTTGGCCGATTCGCGGATCGGTCTGGTGGTACGCGCCGGCAGTACCCGGCCGGCCATCGGCACCGAAGCGGAACTGAAAGACACGCTACTCAAGGCCAAGTCCGTGGCCTACTCCGACAGTGCCAGCGGCGTGTATATCCAGGATCAGCTGTTCAAGCGCCTGGGCATCGAGACGCAGCTCAAGCCCAAGGCAACCATGGTGCCGAAGATCCCGGTGGCCTCGGTGGTAGCAACCGGGGAGTATCAACTGGGCTTCCAGCAGGTCAGCGAACTGCTGCCGGTGCCAGGGGTGACCTATGTCGGCAAGATCCCCGAATCGGTGCAGTCGGTGACGCGGTTTGCCGCCGGGATTCCGGTGGGGGCCGAGCATCCCGCACAGGCCAAGGCCTTGCTTGACTACCTCGCGGCTCCGGCCGCCCAGGCTACCGTGAAGGCCACCGGGCTGGATTCCGTTCCGCATTGACGAAACGGGCAAACCGACACCTACACCTGCGGCAGTTTCATCTCGACAATCAGCCGCTCCAGCTCCCGCGCCGCCGGGGTCAGTACCCGCCCCCGGCGCTTGAGCAGCCCGACCTTGCGCATCACCTCCGGTTCGATCAGCGGCACACTGGTGAGAATCGGATGCTCGTCGCCCACCGGCATCGCCATGGTCGGCACCGCCGCAATCCCCAATCCAGCCTCCACCAGGCCAATCATGGTGGTGACGTGCCGGGTTTCACACACCCCGGGCTTCTGCGCCTCGATCCCCACCAGCGCCTGGTCGAGCAGGAAGCGATTGCCCGAGGTCTTGTCGAGGCTGATGTAGTCCTGCTGGTACAGCTCGGTCCAGGTCACACTGGCCCGGCCGGCCAATGGATGATCGCGGCGACAGGCCACGACGTAGCGCTCCTCGACCAATAACTCGAATTCGATTTCCGCTTGCAGGTTGCCAGTGAAACTCAGGCCGAAATCCGCTTCGCCACTGAGCACCGCGGCGTGCACGTCATTGGCACTGGAGTCGAGCACCTTGACCTTGATCTTCGGGTATTGCCGGTGATAGTGAGCCACCACCTTGGGCATGAAGTAGTAGGCCGCCGACGGCACACACGCCACCGTGACATGCCCGAGCCGGGTCGAGGCCACGTCGGTGATACCCAGCAGTGCGAGGTCGAGATCGTCCAGCAAGCGCTCCACCGTCGGCGCGAACGCCCGGCCCACCTGGGTCAGGCTGACCCGCCGGGTGGTGCGTTCAAACAGCCGGACACCAAGGGCTTCCTCGAGTTTGTCGACACGTCGGCTCAACGCCGGCTGGGAAATATTGATGGCCTGGGCCGCCTTGCGAAAACTGCCCTGCTCGACCACGGCGCGGAAGGCCTGCAGGTCGTTCAAATCGAAGTTGATGGCCACCGGGCTTACTCGTCGGAAACTGATTGATCAGTTTAACGCATGAGTCTGCCGACTCGATGCATGAGCTGAGTTTGAATGCGCGTTATTCGTCGCAATCGAGCAGGAGCCGGCTTGCCGGCGATGGCGTCTTTAAGGACGCCAAAAGCTTCGCGGGCAAGCCTCGCTCCTACAGTTACGCAGCGTTTTCAAAGCATTTGACCGGTCACAACCGCCGCGACTTCTGATCAGAACTTGTAGGTCGTCGACAGACTGACCACGTCGCCGGAAGCTTCCACCTTGCCATCCAGGGTCGAGCCACCCAGGCGATCTACGTTCTGGGTATTGATCGGAGCGTCTTTCACAAACTGGTGCGAATAGGCCCCGTCGACGCTCAACCCCGGTATTTCCTTGACCTCATAACCAAAGCCCAGGGAAGTGAACCAGCGGTTGTTGTCCGGGATGCGCGGATCGCGGGTCGAATTGCGGGTCGGAGTCTCGTCGAATGCCACACCCGCGCGCAGGGTCAGACGATCAGTGAACCGATAGTCACCGCCCACCGAGTACATCATGGTGTCCTTGTAGTTATAAGGAATGGAGACGATGAGATTTCCATTGGATTTCAGCGTCAGGTCCTGGAAGGACGACCACTGGGTCCAGGTCGCACTGACGCCCAGGGTGAAACGGTCGTTGAAGACGTGTACCCAGTCCAGGCCGGCCGTGGCGGGGATATCCAGTTGGGTACTGGCGTTGGCACCGTCCGGATTGAGGCTGAGCCCGGGATAGGCCAGTCCAACCAGCGTCTGACCGTTGGGCCCCACCGGTAGGGTGGTGTACTGCCTACCGAGCGCATCGGCGTAGATATTGTATTTACCCTCCAGCTTGTTCTTGATCTTGGCGTGATAATTCAGTCCCAGAGAGTCACGATCAGTCGGCTTCCACTCTACCCCGGCAAACCAGCCGACCGAAGTGTTATCCACCTTGACACGCATCAGGTTCGAGCCGACGCCCGATGGGAACGGAATGCCCCCCAGGCCCGGGGACAAGGCCGCCGCGCCAGTCAGGTTGAGGTTCTGGCTGACGAACCCATTGGTGTGTTGCACGATAGCGCCGGCGCCCAACGAAAAGGCGTCGTTGACCTTGAACGACAGCGAGCCGGTGAGCCCCACGGTCTCGATCTTGGTATCCACGGCAAAGTCACGACCTTTCCAGTCTTCGTCCCAAGTACTGCGCATCCCCTGGGGAACCACCTGGCTCAGGCCAAAAGCAAAACGATCGTTGATCGGTACGACCAGGAACCCGGTTGGAACCCAGGCCGTAAAACCGCCTTGGCCACCATCGCCGGTCAGGGGCACCGGGTTGCCGGGAATGCCATTGGCATCCACGGGGGTTACCGAGGCAGGATTACCCTGATAGTCGGTGGCGGTCCCCGTGTACTTCAGTTTGATACGCGCATAGTCGACCGTGAACTGGCCAACACTCTGATCAATGAAAGCCATTGCCGCCGGGTTGTTGAAGGCAGCACTGGGGTCGTTCTTGAACAGTGAGCCGCCACCGAAGGCACGCCCCCAACCCGGTGCACCGTAGGTGGGTGTTGAAAAACCACCGGCCTGAACAGGCCCCGCCGTCACCAAACCACCCAGAACAGCCAGTGCGATAGCCACGTGCAATTGTTGTTTCTTATTATTCATTCCCCACTCCTTATTATTATCAACCGCAACAGGTCATTCCGGCTCACCAGCACTCAACAGACGCCTCCGAGGAGGCGCCGGTCTTATCAACGAGTGATCAGCACGTTGTTCTCAACCCAACCTCAAGGGTTGGTGATGACGAAGGTCGGGCTAGGTGCGACGTTGAGCGCGGTGATACTGCAACTGCCCACGGCCTGGGCGCTTGGAACGGTCAGAGCGCCGCCACCATAGTTGGTGTTGATCGTGGCGGTGCCGCAGTTTGAAATAACACTGAAGCTGACGCCGGCCACCGTTGCGGTGCTGGTGCTGGTCGGTGTCAGCGTCCAGGGCAGGTTCTGCATCACCGGCACACCGCACAGGGAGTTGGAACCGCTGACAGTGGCCGCGGTAATCGACGCCGAGGAACCGTCAGCGGCGGTTTTGCCGGTGAAGGTGATGTTGCAGGTCACAGGCAGGTTGAACGACGCCGGGGATTTCACCGTAATGGTGCCAGGTGCGCTGAAGGTGGTATTCACCGGAGTAATGGTTGCCGCGTTGACCATGGATGCCGCGCCTAAGCAGACAGCAATGGCAGTGAACGATACGAGAGTTTTGATGCCTTTCATTGTTGTTATTCCTCACATGTTATGGCGATTCATTTCGCCGGGGGTAATGGCCTTTAACGGACAACACGGAGTACCACGACAGCAACAGCGACCGAGCTTCCTTTTCCAGCCAAACTTTCAAATCCGTTACATCACTTTTCAACACCCGCCAAACGACGGGTTATTCCATTCAGGGCACAACCCGAAAGTTTGCCGGCATCTGGATAGAGACCGTCTTGATGGTGCAGCCGCCGTCCAGCGCCACATCGGCCGCCTGGAGTTTTCCGGTGCTGTTGTTCCAGGTGCCACTCGCCGTGGTCGGCCCGCAATCGCCGCCCACAAACGGGGCATGCACCGTGACCTGGATGCCGGACATCGAGCCGCTGCCCTCATCCTTGGCCACCAGCTTCCAGGGCAGGTGCGTGGCTTCGACCTGGCCACACTTCAGGCCACCGTCGAAACCGACTTTCTCGACACTGGCATAACTGCCGTCGGCGCTGATCCGGCCGCTGACTTCAATGGTGCAGTCGGCATTGATGATGCTCTTGGCAAAACTGATCGGTCCCTTGGCGCTGAACTCGCTATTGGCCGGTTCCATCCGCGCGGCGGCAAACGCCGGGGCCACGGCGGAAAACCCCAGCAGTACGACAAGTACCCGAACAGCTAATAGAACTGAGTGCATGGTTGACGTCCTTCCTGGTCTTTATTGTTGTTTTATGGGTCAACTTCATCTTTCGCCCGGGTGTCATCCGCCACTCTCGACGTGAGTCTTCCCGTCATGCCCACTTTGAAAAATGGGCATGTTATTCAATTGTTCTATTCAATCGGTGTGACGAGTGCCGTAGTGCTTCAATAATTCCACACGCCGGGAGGGCTGTAAGTTGGCCAGCCTTACATTTCCTTCATAGTGCGCCAGTACCCGATGATCCATCAGTCTTCGCCAGAGAAATGGCACATAGGCCCAGACAATCATGCTTGCGTAACCATAAGGCAGTTGTGGCGACTCATCGAAGTGGCGCAAGGCCTGATAACTGCGCGTCGGATACGCATGGTGATCGGAATGCCGCTGAAGTTGAAAGAGGAAGATATTGGTGACAATCCGATTGCTGTTCCAGGAGTGCCGTGGCGAACAGCGCTCATAACGGCCGTTGGGCAACTTCTGGCGCATCAGGCCATAGTGTTCGACATAGTTCACCACTTCCAGCAACGAGAACCCGTAGATGCCCTGGATCAGCAGGAAAGGAATCACCGCGCTGCCCAGCCAGAGGATCAGGCCTCCCCACATCACCACGCTGAACATCCAGGCGCCGAGCACGGTGTTTTTCCAGTGCAGGGCCGGCAGCCCGAGTTTGCCCAACCGATCGCGCTCCAGGTGCCAGGCCGAACGCAGACTGTGGTACACCGAGCGCGGCAGGAACTGCCAGAAACTTTCCCCCAGTCGCGAGCTGGCCGGATCTTCCGGGGTGGCAACCCGCACGTGGTGACCACGATTGTGCTCGACGAAGAAGTGCCCATAGAAGGTCGGCGCCAGGGACAACTTCGCCAGGAACTGCTCCAGCGGCCGGGTCTTGTGTCCCAGCTCATGGGCAATGTTGATGGCAATCCCGGTGGCGGCCCCGGTGGACATCGCCATGCCCAGGTAGGTGAAGGCACTGACACTGCCATGGACCTGGGCGCGTTCGGTGATATAGGCCAGCAGGGTCGCCAGTCCGCCGTGCAACGACCACGCCTCGCCGAGCCGCAACAGCCCGCCACCGATCAACCAGTCGATGCCACCCGCCGCCAGCCAGGCGGTGCTGATCATCGACAGGGTGACCAGGGCCACGCAGGTGTAGATGATCCAGCGGTAGTAGGTTTGTTTCTCCAGATCCGGAACCACGGTTTCCGGTGGATTGCTGCGGTCTTCACCAAGCAGGCCGTCGATCATCGGGATCAACCCGAAGATCACCAGCACCCCGCTCCACCACAAGCACTGGATGCCCGTGGTGAGGGCGAACAGGCCGGACAGGAGTGGCGTGGCCATCGGTAAAGCACCGAGCCACCACAGATGCCGCTTGCCATCGGTCCAGACGCCAGGTGCCGCCAGGGAAGCGCTCATGGTAGCCTCCGCAGGATCGCAACGACACACGACCGCACATCCGACTGATGGGCAGGCAGGGAGAAAGCAAATGCGTCAGAAAGCGTTATTTTCATTATTTTAATCGCTCAATTGCACTTTTAAAAAAAACATTCAAAACATTTTTTTAAATATTTAGCCCGATTTCGTTAGCTCGTCAACTATTTTTTTATCGAATGTTGAATGTCGTCACGTCACGCTGGATCAACCTGCAAACCGCTCGCTCAGGAAGTCCCCAGCACCGGGGCCGCCAGATCCACGGCAAGACAGGGTTGCGGTTTTGCCCGCAGGGCAATGCTGCGAACCAGCTCGACCACCGGCTCCACGGCGGTGACCGGCAACATGTGCCCGGCCCCTTCGACAATCTCCAGGCACAGGCCTGGCAGCTTGCCGAGCATCGATTCGCCGTGCTTGCGGTGGCTCAGCACGCGGTCCCGGGAGCCATAGATCAGGCCCACTGGCAGCTTGAGGGAGGGATAACGCCTGACCATGTCCGGGAGATCGTCGTTCACCGTGGCGATCTCGCTGGAGGCGCAATAGAAGTTGCGGCTGCGCAAGCCCAGCAACCCACCACCGCGCTCGGCAAAGTCATGGGGCGGCGACTCGGGGGCGAATACCGCCCTGATCAGGGCCTTGCGCCCGAGCAGCCCGATGGGCGCGGCCAGGACTTGCGCAAACCAGCGTCGCAGAAACGCCGGCCTCACCCCCAACGACAGAAACACCGGGGGCAGGATGGGCTGGGGATGGGTCAAGGGCGCCACCAGTACCAGGCCGCACACCGACTGCGGATGATTCAGCGCCAGGGACAACGCCAAGGCGCCGCCGAGGGAATGGCCGAGTACCAGGGGGCGGTCGAGATCCAGTTTGCCGATGAATTCGGCGATCAGGGCGGCCTGGGCCGGGATATCGACCCCGGCGCCAGGCCTGCGGGAGGAGTAGCCGGAGCCGGGACGGTCCAGGCTGATCACCCGGAACTCTTCGCGCAAACGCGGCGACAAGGCATAGGTCAGGTTGCGTCCACAGCCGGACAGCCCATGGATCATCACCAGGGCCGGGCCGCTGCCCTCATCCACATAATGAATCCACTCGCCGCCCACCTCGATGAAACGCCCCTCGGGCGGCACCGCGGCTTCGATGCTCCGGTTGATCCGTGAGCTGATGACCCATAGCGCGGCATTCGCCGCCGCAAAGAGTGCAACCCCAACGCCCCATCCCATTGCTCGCCCCTCGCATCCCTGCCCCAAGGCGCGGCGCCGGGATTGGCTGCCACCTCGAGAATCGCCTACACCTGATGAACAGGCCCATCGGTCGGATGAGTCGCCAGGGTTCGGCAGAACACTAGCGTAGGCGATATTTTCAGGTAAGTTATTTAAATTATTTTTTAAAACATTTAATTTAATTATGCAATGCTGAGTGTTCATCCAGCGCTGCCACTCACCGGCAGGCGTTGCCACAATCGAGGTACACACCATGAATGCGTACTCGTCACCCCCGCCAGATGGCGAAGCCGTTGATATCGCGATCATCGGCGCCGGCTTTGCCGGATTGTGCATGGCCATCCGCCTGAAGCAGGCCGGCATCAGCGATTTCTTCGTCGCCGAACGGGCCGACAGCCTGGGCGGTACCTGGCGCGACAACCACTATCCGGGCTGCGCCTGCGATGTGCAGTCGCATGTCTACTCCTTCTCTTTCGCGCCCAATCCGCACTGGAGCCGGCAGTTTGCGCCACAGGCGGAAATCCGCGCCTATCTGGAACGTTGCGCGAAGGATTTCGGCGTCACCCCCCATCTGCATTTCGACATGGCCCTGAGCCGCGCGGTGTTCGACGAAAGCCGCCAGCGCTGGGCCCTGAGCTTTGCCAACGGGCGCCAGCTGTCGGCGCGGGTGCTGATTTCCGGCATGGGCGGACTCTCCCGCCCCGCGCTGCCGGATATTCCGGGACTGGCGGACTTCCAGGGCAAAAGCTTCCATTCCCAGCACTGGGATCATGGCTATGCACTGGAAGGCAAACGGGTCGCGGTGATCGGCACCGGGGCCAGCGCAATCCAGTTCGTGCCACAGATCGCCCCGCGGGTCGCGCACCTGAGCCTGTTCCAGCGCACGCCACCGTGGATCCTGCCCAAGCCCGACCGTGAACTGTCGACGGCCGAACGCTGGCTGTTCCGACACCTGCCGTTTACCCAGCGCCTGGCCCGCTCGGCCATTTACTGGGCCCTGGAAAGCCGGGTGATTGCCTTCGCCCGCTATCCGAAACTGATGAAGCTGGTACAGAGAATTGCCGTGCGCCATCTGCATCGGCAGGTTGCCGCACCGACATTGCGCAAGACCCTGACGCCCGACTACACCATCGGTTGCAAGCGCATCCTGATTTCCAACGACTACTACCCGGCACTGGCGCGCAGCCACGTGAAAGTGGTCAGCCAGGCCGTCACGCGGATCGAGGCCGATGCCGTGATCAGCGCCGACGGCGTGCGCCATCCCGTCGACTGCCTGATCTTCGGTACCGGCTTCCAGGCCACCGAGCCCCTGCCCCGCGGCCTGATCAGCGGACGCAACGGCCTCGATGTGCTCGATGCCTGGGCCGACGGCGCCCACGCCTACCTGGGCACCTGCCTGCCGGGCTATCCGAATTTCTTCATGATCATCGGCCCGAACACCGGGCTGGGGCACAACTCGATGATCCTGATGATCGAGGCCCAGGTGACCTACATCCTCCAGGCCCTTGAGCAAATGCGCAGCCAGTGGATCGAAACCCTGGAGATCAAGCCCGAGGTGGAAAACCGCTACAACGAGCGGCTCCAGCAGCAGCTCCAGCGCGCGATCTGGTCAACCGGCGGCTGTCGCAGCTGGTACCTGGACCCGCGTACCGGCAAGAACACCACCCTCTGGCCCGGCTCGACCTGGCGTTTCCGTCAGGTCACCCGCCACTTCCAGCTCAGCGACTACAAGGTCGGCGCCCGGATATCCCCCCACCCGGAACAGGCCCCCGCTCAAGCCCAAGCCCCCGGAGGCCGGCCATGAAAACCTTCGACGGCAAAGTCGCCGCCATTACCGGAGCCGGGGCCGGCATGGGCCGCGCCCTGGCCATTGCCTTGGCCCGCGAAGGTTGCCATCTGGCCCTGGCGGACAAGAATCCCCAAGGCCTGGCACAGACCCTGGAACTGGCCCGGGCCGCCGCACTGCTACCGCTGCGCATGACCACCCAGGTCCTCGATGTCGCCGAACGCCAGGCCCTGTTCGACTGGGCGGCGGCCACAGCCGCCGAGCATGGCGGCGTCAACCTGGTGTTCAACAATGCCGGGGTGGCGCTGTCGAGCACCATCGAAGGCATGAGCCAGGAAGACCTCGACTGGATCGTCGGAATCAACTTCTGGGGCGTGGTCCATGGCACCCAGGCCTTCCTGCCCTACCTCAGGCAGGCCGGCAACGGCCATATCATCAACACCTCCAGCGTGTTCGGGCTGTTCGCCCAACCGGGGATGAGCGCCTACAACGCCAGCAAGTTCGCCGTGCGCGGCTTTACCGAATCATTGCGCCAGGAGCTTGATCTGATGGACATCGGCGTCTCCGCCACTTGCGTGCACCCTGGCGGGATAAAGACCGATATCGCCCGTTCCAGCCGGATCAGCGACAACGTCAAGGGCCTGCTCATCGACAACGAGGAACAGGCCCGGGCGGATTTCGAGAAGCTGTTTATCACCGATGCCGACCAGGCCGCCCGGGTGATCCTGCGCGGCGTACGGAAAAACCGCCGACGGGTGCTGATCGGCCGCGACGCCCATGCCCTGGACCTGTTGGTGCGCCTGCTGCCCGGCGCCTATCAGGCCCTGGTGGTGTTCGTCACCCGTCAGATGTCGCCTTCGGGCAAACGCAAGCCCCGGCCCGACGCCAGTGACGCCGGCGGTCTCAATTGAAAGGAGTACCCGTCATGCAGCCTGTACGCCGTGATGTTCGTGTCGACCTGCCCGCCGAGCGTGCCAAGGACTGGCATGCCCAGGGGCCGTGGGTCACGCATTTCTTCAATGCCCTGTCCTTGCTGTTTCCCTCTGGCGAACTGTTCTTCATGGACAGCGTGCGCCATTACCGGGACCGGGTGCACGACCCCGAGCTCAAGCGCCAGATCCAGGGTTTCATTGGCCAGGAAGCCATGCACAGCCGCGAGCACCTGCGCTACAACGACATGCTGCAAGCCGCCGGCCTGCCGGCACACAAGCTCGACCGACGCTTGCGGATCATTCTCGACTTCCAGAAAAAGTACTTTCCGCCCGCCTTCAACCTGGGCATCACCATTGCCCTGGAGCATTACACGGCGATGCTCGCCGACCTGATGCTGCGCGACCCGAGCCGCTTCGGCGACTCGGTCGAGGGTTATCGGCAGATGTGGATGTGGCATGCGCTGGAGGAGACCGAGCACAAGTCGGTGGCCTTCGATGTGTGGAATGCCGCGCTCAAGCCGGGGCTGGGGCGCTACCTGATCCGTGTCGGCAGCATGCTCAGCACCACGCTGATGTTCTGGCTGGTGGTGTTCGACTTTCATGTGCGCCTGCTGATCGCCGACCGCAAGGCCGGTCATCAGCTGAAAGGTTGCTGGACCATGCTCAAGTACCTGTTCGGTCGCCGCGGCGTGTTTCCGCGTATCGCCCTGCCCTGGCTGGATTACTTCAAGCCAGGCTTCCATCCCTGGGATCATGACAACCGCGAGCATCTGCAACGCATCGATGCCCTGGTCGAGGCAATGAATAACCAGCGCCCCTGAGCGAAGCGCCCTGGCCTGTCAGTCGGGTTCTACCGGCTGGACCTGACTGGCGGTGTCGATACTCACCACCACCGACAGCCCCGGGCGCAGCCGATCGATCTCCTCCTGCCCCGGGTCGACGATGATCCGTACCGGCACCCGCTGGGCGATCTTGACGAAGTTGCCGGTGGCGTTGTCGGCCTGCAACAGGCTGAACTCCGAGCCGGTCGCCGGGGCAATGCGCTGCACCCGGCCAGTAAAGCGTCGATGATTGAGGGCATCAACGGTAAAACTCGCCGCCTGCCCCACCCGCACCGCCGCCATCTGGGTTTCCTTCATATTGGCGATCACCCAATGCCGATCCGGCACCAGGGCCATCAACTGCGCGCCGGAGTTCACATAGGCCCCCAGCCGCACGCCAATCTGCCCCAGTTGGCCGTCCCGGGGGGCGGTGATCCGGGTATTCGACAAATCGATCCTGGCCAGCTCCACCGATGCCTCGGCGTTGGTCACCGCCGCCTCCAGGGAGCCACGGTTGACCAGCACGGTTTGCAGGTCCTGACGGGAAATATCCAGCGCCGCCTTCGCCTGGGCCACCGCCGCGTCCGTCTGGGCATGGTCGGCACGGGTCACGTCGAGCTCGCGGCGGGACACCGAGCCATCGGCGATCAGCGCTTCGTTGCGCTTGAGGTCGGCGCTGCTCTTGAGCACCTGGGCCCGGCTGTTGTCGAGGGCCGCCTGGCGCTGGGCAATGGTCGCCTCGGCACTGCGGCGCTGTTGCAGGTTGTTGGCCAGGGCGGCCTTCTGCACGTCCAGTTGGGCCAGCGCCTGGTCCAGTCGCTGCTTATAGATGCGGTCGTCGAGGCGCACCAGCAGCTCGCCGGCCTTGACGAACTGGAAGTCCTGCACCGGCACTTCGTACACATAACCGCTGAGCTGCGGACCGATCAGCGTCACCTGTCCGCGCACCAGGGCGTTCTCGGTGCTTTCGATGGCGCTGCCGAACGGCGGCAGCTGCCAGGCATATAGCACGATCAGCACGCCGGTGATGGCGATCGCGGCAAAGCCCAGGGAGGAGACGATCCGCACCCCCAGGGACCTCGGCTCGGTGGACGAAGCGCCGGCCGGGGTGACCCCTTCGGGGGTGGCGGCAATGGCATTGGTCGTGGTCGCAGGTTCGCTCATCGTGAAGGGGCACCGCTGGTGAGAGTGGAAGACGGGGCGTTGCGGGCAATCTTCTTGTTCATGCTGAGCAACCACAGGCTGCGGGCGAAAATCCACAGCATGGTCAATACGGCGATCACCGCGATCAGCATGAATACATCGTTATAGGCCAGGATATTCGCTTCGCGGGTCGCCGACGCGGCCAACGCCTGCATGCCCTGGGTGGTCCGCGCCGACGGATCGAAAATCACCCCGGCATAGGCCGCACTGCTGCTTTGCAGGCGCGCGGCCACTTGCGGATCGATCAGTGTCAGGTGCTCGACGATGCTACTGGAGTGGAATTTCTCCCGCACCACCTGGAAAGTGCCCAGCAACGCGGAGCCGATCAAGCCGCCGAGATTGTTGCAGATCCCGAACAACACCGAAAAGCTCACCAGGTTGCGCGGGTTGGTCACCACGTTGCGGGTCCCCAGGGCCATGGTCGGGCCGAGGAAAAAGGTCCCGCCGAAGGCCAGCAGGAATTGACTGGCGTACATATTGGCCGGACGTGTCAGGTTGTTGGAGAAACTGTCCATGGACGAACCAACGGCCATCAGCGCCAGGGAAATGATCAGCGGCTTGAGCAGATGATCCGGGTGGATGGTCAGGGCGCTGACCGCCAATCCGGCGATGCTGCCCAGCAACATCACCCCGTAGAGGCTGCGCATCTGCTCGCTGCCCATGTTCAAGGCCTGGAGAAAACCCACCGCGCCGGTGGACTGCTCCGAGAGCACCATGCGGATCAGGATCACCGCCAGCCCCAGGCGGATCATCGCCCCGCTGCCCAGCCAGCGGGTCATCAGCATCGGGTTGCTGCGGTTGTGCTCAATGGCCAGTCCCGCGAGGATCAGCACGATCGAGGCGGCCGAGGCCACTCCGATCCAGGGCGCCTCCAGCCACCAGTCGATCCGCCCCAGCGAGAGCACCGCACACAGCAGCGCGACACCGGTGGCGAGAATGGCGAAGGTCAGGAAATCAAGTTTTTCAAAGGTCTTGAAGCGGTCGCCCGGCGGCAGCTTGAGCAGGAACACGCAACCCAGGGCCGCCAGCGCCAGTCCCAGTTCGAACAGATACAACCCGCGCCACTCGGCGATCTGCAGCAGGTCCTCGGAAAACAGCCGGGCCAGGGGCAGCGCCAACTGCGAGGTGCCCAGCCCCAGCACCAGGGCCTTGAGCCGCCACTTCGCCGGGAAAGCCTGGATCATGTAATACAGCCCCAGGGAACTCAGGGCCGCACCGACCATGCCGTGGGCCGCCCGCACGGCAATCGCCGAACTCAGGTCATTGACGAACAGATGGCCGAAGGTCACCAGCGCATAGAGCACCAGGAACACCTCGGTGAAGGCCCGCAGCCCAAATTGCTGGCGGAACTTCACCAGCAACAGGTTCATCGAGACATTGGTCATGACATAGGCCGCCGGCAACCAGGCGATCTCCGCCGTGGTCGAGCCCAGGGCGCCTTGCAGGTACGGCAGGTTGGCGATCACCAGCGAGTTGCCGAGGCCGCCGGTCAAGGCCACCAGCAGCCCGACCATGGCATAGGCCCAGCGCTTGGGCGTGGAATGCAACGGCGTCGACGGCGATCCGGGCAGGCTGGGGCGCTCGTGGGGCTGCCAGTCGTGCGGCGCGTATTGGTTCATCGGGGCCCTGCTCCAAACACCGGAAAGCGACTCTTTTGCGCGGCTGCACAGATTACCTGAATCGCCGCTGTCTATTGAGCAAAAACAACAGGATGTTCATCTCTTCTTCATAGGCTTTTCACATTTGGGCGTTTACCGTAGAATCCTGCCCGCGCTCCGGGCCAGGGAACTGATAAAAATCATGAACATAACGCTGTTATGCAGCTTTGACATTTCATTTTTTTAGGCTTTAATCGCCGCATGTCTTTTATTACCCCTGTATCATCCCACGGTCATGCCTCTATGCTTGCCCGCATAAAAGGCATCGTTCATTGTGCCTGAGCGTTGAGTCCGGCATGCTATCGGCTGGCTTGAAGCATCGCCGCACCATTGAAACCATTCTGGAAAGAAGCCTTTGAAACCTTATCCAATTCAGCGCGTGTCGATCGTTATCCCGGTCTATAACGAAGAACAGAGCCTGCCTGAACTGTTGCGCCGCACCGAAGCGGCCTGTGCGCAGTTGACCCAGGATGTCGAAATCATCCTGGTCGACGACGGCAGCCGTGATCGCTCCGCCGACATTCTTCAGGAAGCCGCCGAGCGTGAAGGCAGCCCGGTCATCGCCGTGATCCTGAACCGCAACTACGGTCAGCACGCCGCGATCATGGCCGGCTTCGAGCAATCCACCGGTGATGTGGTCATCACCCTGGACGCCGACCTGCAGAACCCGCCGGAAGAAATTCCGCGTCTGGTGGAACAGGCTGCCCTGGGCTTCGACGTGGTCGGTACGGTGCGCAACAATCGCCAGGACTCGGCCCTGCGCCGCTGGCCGTCGCGCCTGATCAACATGGCCGTGCAACGTTCCACCGGCGTCGCCATGAGCGACTACGGCTGCATGTTGCGCGCCTATCGCCGGACCATCGTCGACGCGATGCTGGCCTGCCGCGAGCGCAGCACCTTTATCCCGATCCTGGCCAACAGCTTTGCCCGGCACACCACCGAAGTACTGGTGCAGCACGCCGAACGCGAGCACGGTGACTCGAAATACAGCCCGATGCGCCTGATCAACCTGATGTTCGACCTGGTCACCTGCATGACCACCACGCCCCTGCGGCTGTTGAGCATCATCGGTTTCACCATGGCCGGTCTCGGCGCGCTCTTCGCCATCCTGCTGGTGGTGCTGCGCCTGATCTTCGGTGCCGCCTGGGCTGGTGACGGTTCGTTCGTGCTGTTTGCTATCCTGTTCGTCTTTACCGGCGGTCAGTTCATCGGCATGGGGCTCCTGGGTGAATACCTGGGCCGCATGTACAGTGACGTGCGTGCACGTCCGCGCTTCTTCATCGAGAAAGTGCTGCGTAGCCAGCCTTCTCCTGCCAGCGCTGCTGGTGATACCCCTTCTACTACTACCTCCAATCAGGTCGCACCATGAATCCGAAAGTTGTCGTCTTCGCCTATCACGATATTGGTTGCACCGGCATCGAGTCCCTGCTCGCCGCAGGTTACGACATCGCCGCAGTGTTCACCCATGCCGACGACCCGAAGGAGAACGCCTTCTACGGTTCCGTAGCGCAACTCTGTGCTCGCAAGGGCATTACCGTGCACGCCCCGGAAGATGCCAACCATCCTCTGTGGATCGAGCGCATTGCCAAGCTGAACCCGGACTACATCTTCTCGTTCTACTACCGCAACCTGTTGAGCGAAGAGCTGCTGGCCACCGCCAAGAACGGCGCGTTCAACCTGCACGGTTCCCTGCTGCCACGCTACCGCGGTCGTGCACCGGCCAACTGGGTACTGGTCAACGGCGAAACCGAAACCGGCGTGACCCTGCACCGCATGGTCAAGCGTGCCGATGCCGGTGGCATCCTGGCGCAGAACCGCGTTGCCATCGACCGCACCGACACTGCCCTGACCCTGCACACCAAGCTGCGTGACAGCGCTGCCGCCCTGCTGGGTGAAGCCCTGCCACAACTGGCTGCCGGCAAACTGAGCGAAACCGCCCAGGACGAATCCAAGGCCACCTACTTCGGTCGCCGTACCCCGGCTGACGGCAAGCTGGTCTGGAAAAAGCCTGCCGAAGAGCTGTTCAACCTGGTTCGCGCCGTGACCCAGCCTTACCCGGGTGCTTTCTGCGCCGTGGGCGAGCACAAGCTGATCGTCTGGAGCGCCGAAGTCGTCAAGGGCAACGAAGGCCAGGCCCCTGGCCGTGTGATCAGCGTCGATCCGCTGCGCATCGCTTGCGGTGAAGACTCCCTGGTGATCAAGGCCGGTCAGCGCAACGACGCCGGCCTGTTCCTCAGCGGCCCGCAACTGGCCAACGAGCTGGGCCTGGTGGACGGTTCCTTCCTGCGTGGCGCCGAGTCGGGCCGCAAGCCACGTCGTACCCGCGTACTGATCCTGGGCGTCAACGGCTTCATCGGCAACCACCTGTCCGAGCGCCTGCTGCGTGACGACAAGTACGAAGTCTACGGCCTGGACATCGGTTCGGACGCCATCGAGCGCCTGCGCAGCCACCCGAACTTCCACTTCGTCGAAGGCGATATCAGCATCCACTCCGAGTGGATCGAATATCACATCAAGAAGTGCGACGTGGTCCTGCCGCTGGTGGCCATCGCCACCCCGATCGAATACACCCGCAACCCACTGCGCGTATTCGAACTGGACTTCGAAGAAAACCTGAAACTGGTTCGCTACTGCGTCAAGTACAACAAGCGCGTGATCTTCCCGTCGACTTCCGAAGTCTACGGCATGTGCCAGGACGAGAACTTCGACGAAGACACCTCGAACCTGGTCGTCGGTCCGATCAACAAGCAGCGCTGGATCTACTCGGTTTCCAAGCAGTTGCTGGACCGCGTGATCTGGGCTTACGGCGCCAAGGGCCTGAACTTCACCCTGTTCCGTCCGTTCAACTGGATGGGTCCACGCCTGGACCGTCTGGATTCGGCACGTATCGGCAGCTCCCGTGCCATCACCCAGCTGATCCTGAACCTGGTGGAAGGTACTCCGATCCGTCTGTTCGACGGCGGCGAGCAGAAGCGTTGCTTCACCGACATCGCCGACGGCATCGAGGCCCTGGCCCGTATCGTCGACAACGAAAACGACTGCTGCAACGGCCAGGTCATCAACATCGGTAGCCCGGACAACGAAGCCAGCATCCGTCAGCTGGGCGAAGAACTGCTGCGTCAGTTCGAAGCTCACCCGCTGCGCAGCAACTTCCCTCCGTTCGCCGGTTTCCGCGACGTGGAAAGCAAGGCGTTCTACGGTACTGGCTACCAGGACGTGTCGCACCGCAAACCAAGCGTCGAAAACGCCAAGCGCCTGCTGAACTGGGAGCCTACCGTCGAGATGAGCGAAACCATCGGTAACACCCTGGACTTCTTCCTCAAGGAAGCCATGCTCGAAATCGCGGACAAGCGCTGATGCAGGCTGGACTTCGCATCGATGTGGACACCTATCGCGGCACCCGTGAAGGGGTACCGCGGTTGCTGGAACTGCTCGACGAGGCCCAGGTCAAGGCGACGTTCTTCTTCAGCGTCGGACCGGACAACATGGGGCGCCACTTGTGGCGCCTCATCAAACCCCAGTTCCTCCTGAAGATGCTGCGTTCCAAGGCTGCCAGCCTTTATGGCTGGGACATCTTGCTGGCCGGCACTGCCTGGCCAGGCAAGCCGATCGGTCGGGATCTGGGGCATCTGATGCGCCAGACCCTGGCTGCCGGCCATGAGGTCGGCCTGCACGCCTGGGATCACCACGGTTGGCAGGCCAACGCCGGGCGCTGGAGCGAAGCCGAACTGATCGAACAGATCCGTCGCGGCGTCGATTGCCTGAGCGATATCACCGGGCAAGCCGTCGAATGTTCGGCCACCGCCGGTTGGCGGGCGGACGAGCGTGTCGTGCAAGCCAAGGAGCATTTCGGTTTTCGCTATAACAGCGACTGCCGCGGGCACGGCCTGTTTCTGCCACGGTTGGCGGATGGCAGCCTGGGTACCCCGCAAATTCCCGTGGACCTGCCTACCTTCGACGAAGTCGTGGGTGCGGATCTGGCCGCGAAAGATTTCAATGCGTTCATTCTCGACCGGTTCAGTCCGGCGCGCCTGAATGTCTACACCATTCACGCAGAAGTAGAAGGGATTCTGATGGCAAACGAGTTTCGCCAGCTCCTGGCCCAGGCCAAGGCACGCGATATCGAGTTCCAACCCCTGGTCAATCTATTGCCAGCCCAACTGGACCGCCTGCCCGCAGGGCAATTGGTCCGTGGCACCCTCGGCGGCCGTGAAGGCTGGCTCGGGGTACAGCAGGGATGACCAGGCGCTGGGCTTTGCCGTTACTGTTTCTCGCTTTTCTGCTGTTCTACCTCCTGCCACTGGTCACCCATGGCATGTGGATTCCGGACGAAACCCGCTACGCCCAGATCGGCCAGGAAATGCTCCGGCACGGCCACTGGGCGTCGCCGCACTTCATGGAACTGCGCTACTTCGAAAAACCCATCGCCGGGTACTGGATGATCGCCATCGGTCAGGCCATTTTCGGTGAGAACTTTTTCGGCGTGCGTTTCGCCTCGGCCCTGAGCACCGGGCTGAGCGTATTGTTGGTCTACCTGATCGCCGGGCGCCTGTGGAACGACGAACGCAAGCAGTTTGCCTGCGCCGCCTTGTACATGAGCTTCGGCCTGATCGCCGGGCAAGCCGGTTATGCCAACCTCGATCCGCAATTCACCTTCTGGGTCAACCTGAGCTTCGTCGCCCTGTGGTTCGCCATCGACGGTAGCACCCCGCGGGCACGCCTGTGGTCGTGGGTGGCCCTGGGCCTGGCCTGCGGCATGGGTTTCATGACCAAGGGTTTCCTCGCCCTGATGCTGCCGGTGCTGATCGCCCTGCCCTACATGATCTGGCAGAAGCGTTTCCGCGAACTGGTGGGTTATGGCCTGGTGGCCGTGGCCGTGGCCACGCTGATCAGCCTGCCCTGGGTCCTGGCGGTTCACCTCCAGGAACCGGACTACTGGCGTTTCTTCTTCTGGCACGAGCATATCCGTCGTTTTGCCGCCGAAGACGCGCAGCACACCCGGCCGTGGTGGTTCTACCTGCCGATGATCGTGGTCTCCAGCCTGCCGTGGGCACTTTTGTTGCCGGTGACCCTGAAGGACGCCTGGCGTACCAAGGGCCAGCGCATCACCGTGTTCCTGCTGCTCTGGTTGCTGCTGCCGCTGGCGTTCTTCAGCCTCAGCCGCGGCAAGCTGCCGACCTACATCATGCCGTGCCTGATGCCCCTGGCGTTGCTGATGGGACATTCACTGATGGAGCGCATCAAGCTTGCGCAAGGTCAGGTTCCCCGTCTCAACGGCCTGCTCAACCTGGTACTGGGCCTGGCGGGACTGGCGGCTCTGGTGTATTTCCAGATCAAGCAGCCGTTCTACGATAACGAGCCGTTGCACCTGACCCTGCTCTGCGTCTTCATCGGCAGCTGGATCCTGGTCAATATCCTGCCCGTGCTCAAGCCGCTGACCTTCTGGGCCACGCCGGCGCTGGGCATGGGCATGCTGGTGCTGTTGCTGCCGGCGGCGATGCCGAATGTCATCGTGCACAACAAGATGCCCGACCAGTTCATCGCCCACCATGCCGAGGAACTGAGCCAGAGCCGTCACTTCCTGAGCAATGACCTGGGTGCCGCTTCGGCCCTGGCCTGGCGCATGAAACGCAGCGATATCACCCTCTACAACACCCAGGGTGAATTGCAGTACGGCCTGGGTTATCCCGAGACCGCGGGTCGCGCTCAGGATTTGAGCCAGATCCAGGCCTGGATGGACAACGCCCGCCGTGAAGGCCAGGTCGGCGTGGTGATGCGCGTCAAGGATGAGGACGAACTGCACGAGATCGACCTGCTGCCCAAGGATCATGTTCGCTATGAAGAAGGCAACATGGTTATCCTGATTTTCTCGAAGACCGCCCCATGACCCTGATGTTGTTACTCAGCGCCTGCCTGCTGACGTGCCTGGGCCAGGTCGCGCAGAAGTTTGCCGTCGAAAGCTGGCGCGGCCCGGACCTGGGCATCCTGCATAAACTGCGTTCGCCCTGGCTGTGGCTGGCCCTGGCCAGCCTCGGTTTCGGCCTGCTGGTCTGGCTGCTGGTCCTGCAACGGCTGGAAGTCGGGATTGCCTACCCGATGCTCAGCCTGAACTTTGTCCTGATCACCCTGGTGGCGCGCTACCTGTTCAAGGAGTCGATCGACACCCGCCATTGGTTGGGCGTGGCGTTGATCATCGCCGGTGTGGTCCTGTTGGGGCGTCACGTATGAGCCAGGCTCGTGGTTTTACCCTGGCCACCGGCAGCGTCCTGCTGGTCAGCGGTGCCCAACTGGGCATGCGCTGGAGCATGACGCGCCTGCCGGAACCGACGCAGTGGCTGGACGCCCTGATGACTCAGGACGTATCGTTACTCGCCTTGGGTGTGGTGGCCGGGTCGATCCTCGCCTACGCCCTGTCCATGCTTTGCTGGCTGGCCGCCTTGCGCGACCTGCCATTGGGCCGGGCCTACTCGTTGCTCAGCGTCAGTTACGCGCTGGTCTACCTGTTGGCCGCCGGCCTGCCGTTTTTCAATGAAAGCTTCAGTCTTTCGAAATCGCTGGGAGTGGCCCTGGTCATTCTCGGCGTGTTAACGATCAACTCTCCACGTATACCCCGTCCTAGGGACTCCGTATGAAAATCAGCGTAATTGGTAGCGGTTATGTCGGTCTGGTGCAGGCGACTGTGCTGGCCGAAGTCGGTCATGATGTCGTGTGCATGGACGTCGACCAGAACAAGATCGACTTGCTGCGTAAAGGCCACATCCCCATCTTCGAACCAGGGCTGGAGACCATGGTCAAGAGCAACCTGGAAAGCGGCCGCCTGCACTTCACCAGCGACGAGAAGCTGGCGATCGAGCATGGCCAGGTACTGTTTATCGCCGTCGGCACGCCGTCGGACGAAGACGGTTCGGCTGACCTCAAGTACGTCCTCTCGGTGGGCGATGCCGTGGTCCGCCACCGCGTCGAGCCGCTGATCCTGGTGGAAAAATCCACCGTTCCGGTCGGTACCGGCGACACCCTGCGCGCGCATATCCAAGCCGCCCTGGACAAGGTCGGCCGGACCCTGGAATTCGATATCGTCTCCAACCCGGAATTCCTCAAGGAAGGTTCGGCGGTGGAAGACTGCCGTCGTCCGGACCGGATCGTTATCGGCTGCGAGCGTGAAGAAGTCCGCGAAGTGATGCGCGACCTCTACGCCCCGTTCAACCGCAACCATGACCGCATCATGTTCATGGACCTGCGCAGCGCCGAGCTGACCAAGTACGCCGCCAACTGCATGCTGGCGACCAAGATCAGCTTTATCAACCAGATCGCCGAACTGGCCGAACACCTGGGCGCGGACATCGAAGCCGTGCGCATGGGCATCGGCGCCGACCAGCGCATCGGTTACCACTTCATCTACCCGGGCTGCGGCTACGGCGGTTCGTGCTTCCCTAAAGACATGCGCGCCCTGATCCACAGCGCCCAGGCGGCCAACTGCTCGAGCGACCTGCTGCAAGCGGTGGAAGCGATCAACGAGCGTCAGAAGCACAAGCTGTTCGACCGTCTGAACGCGTTCTACAAGGGCGACCTGAAAGGCAAGACCTTCGCCCTCTGGGGCCTGGCGTTCAAGCCGAACACCGACGACATGCGCGATGCACCGAGCCGCGTGCTGATGGAAGCCCTGTGGGCGGCCGGCGCACAGGTTCGTGCGTTCGACCCGGAAGCCATGCAGGAAACCCAGCGCATCTATCCGGATGAGCCAGGCCTGTCGCTGATGGGCACGCCGGAATCGGCCCTGGTCGGCGCCGACGCGCTGATCATCTGCACCGAATGGCAGCAGTTCAAGGCGCCGGACTTCGAGCTGATCAAGCAGCGCCTGAAAGCGCCGGTGATCTTCGACGGCCGCAACCTGTTCGACGCCAACCGCATGCAACGCAAAGGTTTCACCTACTTTGCGATCGGTCGCGGTGCTTCGCTGGACCTGCCGGTGACCCGTCACGGTCTGGAATGATGCCCTGCCCCTTGTCCAGGGGTGACTGAGCAGACAAACGACGCGGTCATTTCAAAAAAATGACCGCGTTTTCGTTCCTAACGGGTTCGCCCGTTTTTTCAGGTTCACGGCCGTGACATTGACGTCCTCATCCCGCAACACCCTGAATCGCCAATCCCTCGGCCTGGGCCTGGTGGCCCTGCTGCTGTTTATCGCCGGCGTCTATCAGCAAGCCGCCATCGGCTTCGACTCGCGCTTCGTGCTGTTCGCCGAGGAAATGCTGCGCCATGGTCCGAGTTTCTTCCCGACCACCTATGGCGAGCCGTATCCGGATTATTCGGCATTTTCCACCTTGCTGATCTGGCTGCTGTCGCTGCCGTTCGGCACGGTCAACGCCCTCGCTGCCTGGCTGCCAAGCGCCCTGGCCTCGGCCTGGATCGTGGTGCTGATGTACCGGCTGGTGGCTCCGCATTCGCCACGTTGGGCGCTGCTGAGCATCGCCTTGCTGTTGCTGACCAATAATTTCCTGATCGAAACCCGCGCGGTTTCCCTCGACCAGATGCTCGCCGCCGTGTCCCTGGCAGTGTTCTACCTGGGTTATGCCGCCAAATACTACGGCGCGCCAAAACGCAGCGTGCTGCTCCTGGCGCTGCTGGTGCTCGGCTTTGCCATTCGCGGCCCCATGGGCCTGGTGATCCCCACCGGCATGCTGTGCAGCTTCTACCTGCTCAGCGGTCAATGGCGCCGGCTGTTCGTGTTTGGCTTCCAGGCGCTGTTCCTGCTGGCAGCCTGCATTGGCCTGCTGTTGTGGCTGGCCTCGCTGGATGGCGGCCCGGCCTTCCTCCAGGAAGTGATCCGCATGCAGTTCACCGGCCGCATGGACGGCTCGGCGGGCTCCAGCGGTACGCTGTACTACTTCAGCAGTGCCTTTGGTAACTACGCCCTGGCGTATCCATTGGCCGTGCTGGTGCTGGTCGCCATCCTCGCAACCGGTCGCCAGCATCGTGGACCGGCCTTGCAACTGACCCTCTATGCGGTTGCGGCGGGTCTGATCGTGATGCTCGGCTTGTCAGTGCCCCAGGCGAAAAAAGCCCGTTATATCCTGCCCATGGTGCCGATGGCGGCAATTGTCGCAGCCTATCCGTTCCAGGTTGCCAAGGGTCGTTTGTTCGCCTGGTTGCGTGGGCTGATCCAGGGGCTCTGGCTGATCCTGCCGGGCCTGCTGATTGCCGGGATGTTCATGTTGCATCGGCGCTTCCCTGAAGAACTGCCGAGCCTGGGCGTCGCGCCTTATCTGGTCGGGGCCTTGCAGGTGATCGCCGTGCTCGCGCTGTTCAACGCCCGCTGGCGTGCACTCGGGCTGGCCGGTTGTGCGGTGCTGGCACTGTGGAGCAGCTATATCCTGATCGTCGAGCCGACCGAACGCGTGGCCTACGATACCCGCGCCTTTACCCAGGCGACCCAGCAGTTGATGCAAAAGGATCCGGCACCGCTGGTCATGCACGCGGTGGGCAAGGATGGACGGGCGATCAAGTTCATGGTCAATGCCGAGGGCGATCTGCAGCCGATCTTCACCGATACGCCGGAGCAGCTTCAGGGCGTGGCGCGACCGGCGTGGGTGATGATGGACAAGGGTACTTACGAAGCGCTGAAAGGCACGGCCATCGGCGATCTGACGCCGGCGCTCAGCCAGCGGTTCGACAAGAACGATTATGTGTTGTTGAAGCTGCCATAGAACCTGCAGGAGCCTGGCTTGCCAGCGAAGCTTTTTGGCAATCTTGAGGCCCAATCGCCAGCAAGCCGGCTCCTACAGGGTTTTGTTGTACGCAACACCAGTGTTCAACACTGAACTGTAGGAGCCGGCTTGCTGGCGATTGCTTCACCGCCGAAACCGGCTCCTGCATTACAGCGTCAGGCGATGACTACACTCGCCCCCTTCAACACATCCAGCCCTACCCCCACCAACGTCACCGAATCCGCCCCGAAGGTCAGCACGGTATCGTGCCCCACCACCTTGGCGTGGTCCTGGATATTGTGTCCCTGGGAATCGGCGTAGCCCATGAACACCAGTTTGTCGGAAGCCTGGAAGCCGGTGATCTTGTCCTGGCCGAACGATCCATTGAAGCCGTTGAACAGGAAGGTATTGCCGCCGCCCTTCGCATCCATCAGGTCGTTGCCGGCGCCACCGATAAACACGTTCCCCCCCTTGATCGCACCAATCAGGTGATCGTTGCCGCCATTACCCAGCAACCATTCCCCCGAAGATTTCGCGGTCAGGGTATCAGCCCCATCGCTGCCCACCTGCGAGTTGACATAACTCCCCTCGGACAAGCTCTGGTTGCCCACCACATGAGCCACGTCCTTGTTGAAGAACACCAGGCTCGACTCCTTGCTGATCAGCGTGCCGATATTCTGGGCGATGGTGATCCCGCCACTGGCATCACGGATATACAAGCTGCCGTGGCCGTCATTGGCGATATCGAAGCTGGCCAGGGATTTCTGCAGATCGAAGGTGTTGTTGCCCTTGCCGCCGAGAATGATGTTGTAGCCGCCGTCATCGCGGAAGGTATCGTTGCCACCACGCCCTTCGATGTAGTCGTTGCCACGACCGCCCTTGAGCAGATCATTGGCATCACTACCGATGATAAAGGTGCTGCCGCTATGGGTTTCGGCGTTGCGATTGAGGTCCTGCACCCAAGTCTTGTCCCGCGCCGGATCCGACAGGTTGGCGACGATAATCGTCGAGTCCTTGCTGGTCAGGTTATAGAACTGCGACCCCAGCACCCGATTCAGGCCGTCGCCATAGGCCGTCGGCAGGTGGGAAATCCAGGTGGCGACATTGCCGATGGAAAACGGCAGCACGTTCCAGGCATCGGACGCGTAATGGTCGTTGAAGCTGACGATGTTGTTGGTAGCCGACGCCTTGTTCGCATCGTGCACCCCCAGGGTCGCCAGGGTCAGGCTGGAGCCGTCGAGGGCGCGGAACACCGGGTCGTTTTCGTAACCGATATTCAGCACCTGGGTGCCCGGACCGCTCTGGGTCGGCGAGGCAAAGGCGATGTAGTTGGCGTCCTTGTAGAAACCGCCCCAATGGTCCTTGCTCAGGTCGGCCACGCTGTTGACCGCCAGCCCGCCGAGGCTGTGGCCGCTGACCAGCACGTCCTTGCCGGAAAGACCGTTGGCCGCGGCAAAGCTGGCGACGCTTTTGAGCAGGCCTTCGAAGGCATTGGCGCTGTAGTTCTTCGCGTAATCCTTGGGCCCGATGGCCGCCAGCAGGTCGTTGATCGCGTCGCCGATGGTATCGCTGATCTGGCTTTCCCGAGGCCCGCTGGTGCCACGGAAGGACACGCCGATCTCGGTCAGGTGCCCGCTGGCGTCGTACTTGCCGAGGATTTCCGCCTGCGCCGTGGTGTAGCCGGCCTTCTCGCCATAAAAGGTGCCACGGGCGTCGGTCTTGCCTCCGTAGCCCAGCTGCGCGGCGCTGATGGGCGTCCAGCCGGCGGCCTTCACCGCCGCCAGCGCGGCTTTCTCCGAGTCCGGGTTCCAGGGTATCCCGGGGATGACCCCCTGGGCATCCGTGCCGCCGATCAGGGCCTTGACCAGGGTCGCCGGCAGGCCGAGGCCGAAGCCGTTCTGCTGGTAGCCCACGGCAAAGCCGTTATCGAGGTTGTGGTAGGAATACAAGGTGATCGCCATTGCATCGGAATACAACGCTTTCGAAGCCTCGGTTCCTACGTTTTTATAGTCAAACACACCCATGGTATTGCCTCCTTGCTGGTTGGAATTATTGTCGTATGAAGGCCTCATCGACCCTGGCCAGGTCGGTTTCGCGCAAAGTGCCCGCGTAGTAATGCAATTTGGTCCAGGCCATCAGGTAGTCGTAGCGCGCCTGGGCCAGGTCGCGCCGGGTGCTGTAGAGCTGCTGCTCGGCATTCAGCGCATCGAGGTTGACCCGCTCGCCACCGAGGATGCTCTGCTTGGTCGAGACCACCAGGGCTTCGGCCGAACTCAAGGCCTTCTTGTAGGCGCGCAACTTGCTCACCTCCGACAGGCAGGCGCTGAACTGGCGGCGCAGTTCGATCAGGGTTTCGCGGGTCTTGCCGTCCAGCTCGTATTCGGCCTGCTCCAGATTGGCGCTGGCCTGGCGCACCGACGCCGAGACGCCGCCACCGGCGAACAACGGCACGTTCACCTCGAAACCAATGGTGTTGGTGTCGTAGCGCTGGTTGTAGGTGTTGCCGCTGTCGGACTCGCTCTTGCGCACGCTGGCATAGGCATTGAGCTTGGGCAGGTGCCCGGCGCGATTGCGCTCCACTTCATACCGGGCCACTTCCAGGGCCTGGCGCTGGGACGCCAGGGTCGGGTTGTTCTCCAGGGCCATGGCGTGCCAGGTATCGAAATTCGCCGGTTCCAGGGGAAACGACTGAAAGGTCTGGGCCAGCGGCGCCAGCTCGGAAACATCCACCGACGGCACGCCGATCAGCGCCCCCAGTTCGCGCAGGGCCGCGTCCTGTTCGTTGCGGGCTTCGATTTCCTCGGCGGTGGCCAGTTCGAAGCGCGACTCGGCTTCGAGAATATCGGTGCGCGTGCCCTCCCCCTGACGGAACAGATGCTCGTTCTGCTGGAACTGCTCCTCATAGGCTTTCTTGCGGGCCTGGGCGATCTCGATCTGGTCCTCGGCAAACAACGCCTTGGTGTAATAGGTCAGGACCCGTACCAGCAGTTCCTGGCTCTTGCCGCGAAAGGTTTCATCGGCGAACAACGCCTGTGCCACACCCTTGCGGTAATTGGCGTAGGCCTCGTAGTCGATCAGCGGTTGTTGCAGCATCAGCGTCGAACCGGAGCTGGTGTAGTGGCGGTCCTCATGGGCGTTACCGCGTTCGCTGAGGTAGGTAGCCCGCGAATCGTTGCGGCCCTGGTTGTAGTTGTAGGAAATCTTCGGCAGCAGGCCGGCGCGGCCAATGGCGCGGTTTTCCTGGCCGGCATCGCGCTCCTTGAGCGCGCCGAGGAATACCGGGTCATTGCGCAGCGCCTGCTCATAAATCTGGAACGGCCCCATGGCCTGGCTGCCGGTGCTGACCAACAGGGACAGCGTTGCCACGATCATCGACAGTGTCTTCATTCGGTGAAACATCCTATTGCTCGGTCAGCGCGGAACCCGCGCGGTCCAGCAGGGGTTTGAACAGATAGTTGAGCAGCGAGCGCTCGCCGGTCCGCACGAACATTTCGGCGGGCATGCCCGGCTTGATCACCAGCCCGTGGAGCTTTTCCAGGGCCATGTCGCTCACCGAAGTGCGCAGCACGTAATACGGCGCGCCGGTCTTTTCATCGAGCAACTGGTCGGCGGAGATCAGGCTGACTTCGCCTGGCACCCGTGGCGTGCGGCTCTGGTTGAAGGCGGTGAAGAGGATGTCCACCGGCAGATGGCTGCCGACCTTGTCCACCAGGTTGACCGGCAGATGCCCCTCGACTTCCAGGCGTTCACCCTGGGGCACGATCTCCAGCAGGGTTTCCCCGGCGCGGATCACCGCGCCTTCGGTGTGCACGCTGAGGTTGACCGCGATGCCCTCCGCCGGAGCAATGATCTCGCTGTGCTGCAAATTGAAATCCGCCGAGCGCAATTGCTGCTCCAGGGTCAGGCTCTTGAGCTGGGCCTCGGCCAGTTGGCCGCGCACTTCCTTCTGGTACTCCTCGCTGTGCTGGGAGAGCTTGAGCCGCGACTCGACAATGCCCTGCTCGACCCGCCCGCTTTCGCCGCTGTTCTGCGCCAGGTCCTGTTGCACCTGGGACAACTGGCGCTCGTAGTCCAGCAGCCGGTTGCGCGGGATATAGCCGTTGTCCGCCAGGGGCTTGAGGTTGTCCAACTGGCTGCGCAGGGAATCGGCGCGGGCCAGCATGTCGTTGCGTGCCCGACGCATACCGGCCAGTTGCGAGCTGGCGCCATCGATACTGGCGCGAATGCCGGCCTGCTCGCGGGAAAAGGCTTCGCGACGGCTGCTGAACAGTTGCCGCTGGCCTTCGAGGACCAGCGCCAGGTGCGGGTCGGCCTCCGTGCTCAACTCGGGCGGAAACACCACCCGGGGCAGGTTGTCGCGCTCGCTCTGCCAACGCGCCTGGCTGGCCCAGGCCATGCGGTACTGGGCCTGCAAGGATTGCACATCGGCCGACAGTTGGGTCTGGTCGAGGCGAAACAGCGGCTGGCCCTGGTGCACCACTTGCCCTTCGCGCACCAGGATCCGGCTGACCACGCCGCCGCCGAGGGATTGCACGGCCTTGCGCTTGCCGGACACCACCACGGTGCCCTGCACGGCAATGCCCTGGTCCAGCGGCGCCAGGGCCGCCCAGAGAAAGAAGCCACCGGCACCCAGGAGTGCCAACAGCCAGCCCATGCGGGCAAAGAACCGGGCATCGTGCTCCCGGTATTCAACAGGGGTACTGATCTGCATCGTGCTGTCCTTGCTCATGCGCCGCTGCTGCGCGTCGGCGCGGGATACTGGCGGCTCAGGCTGACGCCGGCCGGGGTCGCGGTCTCGCGGGTTGGCTGGGGCGGCGGCGACGCGCCGGCCGAGAGTGCCTTGAGCACATCGGCGCTGCTGCCGAAGGCTTGCAGGCGGCCTTCGTTGAGCACCAGCAACTTGTCCGCCTGGGTCAGGGAGGTGGAACGGTGGGTCACCAGGACCACCGTGCTGCCCCCGGCCTTGAGCAGGGCAATCGCCTGGGTCAAGGCGGTTTCCCCGACCACGTCGAGGTTGGAATTGGGTTCGTCCAGCACCACCAGGCGCGGGTTGCCATACAGCGCACGGGCCAAGGCCACGCGCTGCTTCTGTCCGCCGGACAGGCCGCTGCCGTCCTCTCCCAGCAGCGTGTCGTAGCCCTGGGGCAGGCGCAGGATCAGCTCGTGCACACCGGCCTGACGCGCCGCCTCGACCACTTTCACTGAGTCGACCTCGGCAAACCGGGCGATATTTTCGGCAATGGTGCCGCTGAACAACTCGATATCCTGGGGCAAGTAGCCGATATGCGGACCGAGGTCATCCCTGTCCCAGCGGTGCAGGTCGGCACCGTCCAGGCGCACGGTGCCGCCCAGGGCCGGCCAGACGCCCACCAGCACCCGGGCCAGGGTCGACTTGCCCGAGCCAGAGGCACCGAGCACCCCCAGTACTTCGCCGGGGGCCAGGCTGAAACTCACCTGGTGCAGGGTCGCGATACGCTTGCCCGGCGGTCCGGCGCTGACCTGTTCAAAGGCCACCTGGCCCTGGGGCGCGGGCAGGCTCATCTGCCCTTGCGTCTCGGGAAACTCGCGCAACAGGCCGTCGAGGCGCTGATAGGCGAGCTTGGCCGTGCTCCACTGTTTCCACACCGCGATCAACTGATCGATGGGGCTGAGCACCCGGCCCATCAGGATCGAGCCGGCGATCATCATCCCGGCGGTCATCTCGCCCTTGATCACCAACAGCGCCCCCAGGCCCAACACCAGCGATTGCAGGCACAGGCGCAGCATCTTGCTCAGGGAAGTAATCACCGCCCCGGTATCGCTGGCGCGGTTCTGCCGCGCGAGGAATCGCGAGTGCACCTGGAACCAGCGCTTGCGCAGGGCACCGAGCATGCCCATGGCCTGGATGGTCTCGGCGTTGTGCAGATGACTGGTGGCCAACTGAGTCGAGCGTTGCGAATAACCGCTGGCTTCGCCCAAGGGCTTTTTGGTCATCGATTCGTTGAGGCAGGCCAGGGCGATCAACAGCAAGGCCCCGACACTGGCGAACACCCCCAGCCAGGGATTGAACAGGAAGATCACAAGCAGGTAGATGGGAAACCACGGCGCATCGAAAAAGGCGAACAGGGCCGGCCCGGTGAGAAACTGGCGAATCTGCGTCAGGTCGCCGAGGGACTGGCCGGCGTGTCCTTCGCCGCGCAACAGGTTGCGCTCGAAGGCCGCCTGGTAGACCCGCAGGTTCAAGCGCCGCTCCAGGGCGCTGCCGATACGGATCACGATAAAACTGCGGACCACTTCCAGCAGCCCGATAAAGGCAAAGAACCCCACCACCATCAGGGTCAGCATCACCAGGGTGGTTTCGTTCTGCGAGGTCAATACGCGGTCATAGACCTGGAGCATGTAGATCGAAGGCACCAGCATCAGCAGATTGATCAATGCGGTGAAACAACCGACGCTGAGCAGCACACTTTTATAATCGCCGAGCACACGGATCAAAGGTGTCCCGGACATCATTTTCGGCGGGTTCATCTATCTTCCTTGAAGTTTGCGGACAGCCGGATACGCACCTTTATTCGATGGCCGGCGAGCCGCTCGGGAATATAGGCACTTTCAATAGGAGTCGTTCTTTCGCGACTCTAAAGACTGAACGACATCACAACTAACGGACACTGGATATCAAGTTGCCGTTTAATCGATTTTCTTCTGAATACTCAGGGCGTATCGCGCACCAGTACCAGAACGGTTCCATTCTTCAAGCGCACTTCATAACGATCGGCCTTCTGCCGGTTGAGATGGACGATGCCGGTTCCTTCGGCGCCATACAGCCACAGGCCATCGGGGGTCGGCTCCCAATTGGCCGGGCGCTCGCCCAACCAGCCGGCGATACATTCCAGGTCGCCGCTCACCCGTGGCGACTGGAGCAGGAGTTCCAGCCCGCAGACCTGGGGGGCGGCTCCTTCGGGGTACATCCGCCACTGACCGGCAAGGGCCTCGGGTGGGGGCAGGATCAGGCTTCTCGCCATGGTGACTTCTCCAGAAAACGCCAGAAACGCAGCCATCAGCCACGTCGAATAGATGCTGCGGACAAAGGTCTTGATCATGGGTCTCGACTACCGGGCCAGAGGGCAGCGCTGCAGCGCTGCCCCTACCGCATCAACTCAAGCCACGATATCCGTGACCGCTGCCTGGCCCACGGTGGTCACCAGGAAATCGGCGACGCCGTGCCCGGAGAAGTCCACCGCCAGGGTACCCAGGTTGGTGCCCGAGGCATACGTCAGCACCGCATCGCCGGCATGGCCGGTAAACGCGTTGACGAAGGTCAGGCCCGAACCATGGGTGATCCCGGACAGATCGATCTTGTCCTGGCCACTGGTGAAATCCATGATCCGGTCGGCCGCTTTCGGCGCCGAGTCGGAAACGGCGGCGAACACGAAGGTATCGTTGCCCGAACCACCCCAGAGCTTGTCGGCACCGCCAGCCCCGTAGAGGATGTCGTTGCCGGCACCGCCGCGCAGTTCGTTGGCCGCATCGTTGCCGATCAGCAGGTCGTTGCCCGAACCGCCGATGGCGTTCTCGATCGTGACGCCCTGGGCAATGGAGATATTACCCACCATGCCGCCAACGTCGGAGAACGAGCCGTCATGCAGGTTGATCTTCTGGTTCTGGGTGAACCCGGAGAAGTCCAGGGTATCGTTGCCGCCACCGTCCCAGACCGAGAACACCAGCTTGTCCGAAGACGAAGTGGCGCTCATGTAGTCGCGACCGGCATTGGAGTTGAACCCATAGGTGGTGTCACCGGAACGGGTGCTGTAGTTGGCGCCGTAGAGCTTCTGGATCGCCGCGATATCATCCATCAGCGGGCCCGAGGAATAAGCCTCGACGCCGCCTTTGCTGAAGTTCTGGCTGGTGTTGCTTTCGCTCCAGTAGCTCATGACGCTGTAGCCGCGGGTGTCCTGCCCATAGGACGCGTCATTGTAGGTCGGGTTGCCCTCGCCGGCGTTGTAGTCGCCGGGATGAGCCAGGCCGAGGGTATGGCCGATCTCATGGGTCAGGGTCTGACGACCGTAGTTGTTCAGGCCAGGCGTCTTGTTGACGTTGTAGCCGCTACCGGTCAGGTACCAGGACTGGCCGTCGTAGCCAGGCTCGGTTCCCGGCAGGAAGGCGAATGCCGCCGCGCCTTCCTGTCCGCCACTGTAGTTACCGAAGGTCATATGACCATCGCCACCCTTCGCTGCCTCCGTGAAGGTCACATTGGCCACGTCCGCCCAGGATTGCATGGACAGAACGGCCTGCGACTTCTGCAGCGCGCTGAACTGGCTGAACCCGGTGACGCCCAGACCGCTGAAATTCGAGGTCTGGGAAGTCAGGAAGGTATAGGTCAGTTCGATCTTGCCGCTGCCGTTCAGATCGTGCCAGGTGGCACCGTCACGCAGCAATTGCGTGGCGGCCTGATCGACGGAGTAGGAGGGTTTGCCATTGACCGTGAGGTTGCCGCCACGGTCGTATTGATGGCTGAAGCTATCGATCTGGTTAAAGGCGGAACTTGTACCGTTGGCCGCCAGTGCCGCATCAGAAGAAACAATAGCTTTGGTTTTGACTTTCGACATAAACACACTTCCTTGTTTGCAAGTGAAACAGTTTTTGTCAGATAGCGACAATCCCTTGGCGAGATCATCCTATCACTCGCCCTTTTTGAAGGCAGCAAGAAACTGACACAATTTGAAATCAAACGTCCAGCGCTTTTTTGATAACAAATCCCATAAACACCGAAAACACCTACAAACGTTGGACGCCGCCATGAAAGTTTTTTCTGACAGTAACAACCTACTCCCGCAAGCAGACTTTCGGAAAACTTCAAGTCGCAAGAATGCATATGGGAAGTGCATCAATAAATGACCAGCCGGTCACTTTTATACTTATAAATTCCCCGGCCGACCGCTCGTTCTCAGTGCATTCAGGACAACTTCACCGTTTAACCCCGGCACCGCTGTTCCATCGGCCGTGCTCATATCCTCGCCGGCCAGCAGGGCATTGATGATCGCCTCCTCCACCGCTTCGGCGGCCGCCAGGAACAACGGGGAAATATGATCGTTGTTGACCATCGCCAGCGGGCTGCTGAACGGCAGGTCCTTGCGCCCGTAATCGGCGGGTGGCAGTTGATCATTGCCGGTGGCGAAGGCCAGGAAGATATCGCCACTGGAGTCCTCGGTACCGCCGCCGGTACGGGCGATCCCGATGGAAGCCCGCTGCGCCAGGCGCTGGCATTGATGGGGCAGCAAGGGTGCATCGGTGGCCAGGATCACCACGATCGAACCCATGCCCGGAGTGCCACGACGGGCGAAAGGCGACGGGATATCGAGTAATTGGCGACCAACCGGATAGCCGTCCACCCGCAGCTCCTGGCGCTTGCCATGATTGGCCTGGACCAGCGCGCCGATGGTCCAGCCGCCCTGCGCTGCCGGCAAGCGCCGCGATGACGTACCGATGCCGCCCTTGAATTCGTGGCAGATCATCCCGGTCCCGCCGCCCACCGAGCCTTCGCTCACCGGTCCGGGCCTGGCGTCGGCCAGCGCTTCACGAACCTGCGCGGGGCCGACATGCTGACCCCAGATATCGTTGAGCACCCCGTCGTAGGTTTCCATCACCACCGGCATGCACCAGTACACCGCCGGGTCCGCCAGGCTGTCGCGCTCGTCGGCGATCAGCGCATCGCGCACCACACCGACGCTATGGGTATTGGTGATCGCCACGGGCGTGGTCAGCAATCCGGCTTCGCGAATCCACTCCAGTCCCGTGGCATCGCCATTGCCGTTGAGCACATGGCAGCCGGCGAAACAGGGCTGTTCCCGCGCCGCACCGGCCCGTGGCTGGATCACCGTCACGCCGGTACGCACCTGCTTGCCGTCGATCTCGGTCTTCAGCGTGCTGTGACCGACCCGTACACCGGGCACATCGGTAATGGCATTGAGTGGCCCCGGTGTGCCCAGGCCCAGGGTGATTCCCCATTCACGTGCGCGCATAATCCCTCCTATCTGCGTGTTTGAAATGTGCGGCCACTCTAGGCGCTCACTCCCCGCCCGCCAATTCCCCTATCGGGGTACTGTCGAGCCCGTGCACGGATCTTCTAGACTGTTACCCGGTCGCCAGTATTCACTGACCCCCTGCATGATTGACCACGACTCCGGGAACCCCATGTCCAGCACCATCAACCACTGGGTCGACCTGAACCAGGACCGCGACACCGGTATCGAAACCCTGCGCGCGCGTTTCCAGGGCCATACCCATGCCTATGATGCCCACTGGCACGACAGCTATCTGGTAGGGGTCACCGAACAAGGCGTGCAGCAATTCAATTGCCGTCGCACCCGCTATCAAAGTCTGGCGGGTAACGTCTTCCTGCTCGAACCCGGCGAGATCCACGACGGCGACGCGCCCACCGACGGCGGCTTCACCTACCGTACGATCTATCTCGACCCGCACTGGCTGGAACGGGAACTGAGCGCGCTGTTCGAGGAAGCCCCGGCAGGCAGCCAACTGAGCTTTGCCACCACCCTGGCCACCGACCCTCGCCTGGCCCAGGCCACCAGTGCCGCGTTCCAGGCCATTCACACCCAGGAACTGCGTATCGTCCGGCAAAGCGCCCTCGACCGGTTGTTCGACAGCCTCACCGACCATCTGCACTGGCGCGCCCGCTATCGCGACGATCCGCGCCTGCCGCGGGTCGCGCAGGTCGCCCGCGAGTACCTGCACGCCCATCTGCAACACGACCTGAGCCTGGATGAGGTCGCCGCCGTCTGCGGTGTCGACCGCTTCCGCCTGACCCGCGCCTTCAAGGCCGCCTACGGCTTGCCACCCCACGCCTACCTGGTGCAATTGCGGGTGGCCAAGGCCCGGCAACTGCTGTCCCGGGGCGAAACCCCGGCGAACGTCGCCATGACCCTCGGCTTTGCCGACCAGAGCCATCTGGGCCGCTGGTTCGTGCGCGCCTATGGGCTGACACCCGCCGCCTACCGCAAGCGCTGCTCAAATCTTCCAGACGCCTGAGGCGGCACACGGGAAGATCGGTTCATCGATCTTTCAGTGGAGCCCATCCCATGTTGTCCAGTCTTTCCAGCTTGCTGCCCTTTGTGCTCTTCGCCATCGTCGCCTCCGTTACCCCCGGGCCGAACAACATCCTGGTACTGAGCAACAGCGCCCGCCATGGCCTGGCGGCAGCGCTGCCGATCATCCTCGGTGCTGGCGCTGGCGCCGCCCTGATCGTCCTGCTGGTGGGCAGCGGCGTCGGTGAATCCCTGGCCCAACTGCCCCAGGTACGGACGGGCATGCAATGGATCGGCATCGCCTGGCTGAGCTACCTGGCCTGGCAGATTTTCAGCGCGCCGGCCACGGCCATCGATCCCGACGCGGCCCCGGTCAAACGTCTCGGCCTGCTGGGCGCGGCCAGCCTGCAACTGATCAACCCGAAGGTCTGGATGATGGCCCTGGCGGTGGTCGGTGTGTTCGCCGGCAGCGGCGCCGAGCGTCAGGCCCACGTGCTGTCGTTGTCCCTGGTGTTCTTCCTGGTGTCGCTGCCGTGCATGAGCCTGTGGGCGGTGCTGGGGGTGGGCTCCGCGCGGCTGTTCCGTTCGCCCCTGGCGATGCAGCGGTTCAATCGCTGCATGGCGCTGTTGTTGCTGGTTTCAGCCTGGCTGAGCGTGCTGGTATAACGGGGCGGGGTCGCCGCAGTGCAAAAGCCGGTCGCACTGGTGCGCTTTTGCCAGCAGTCGGCTGCGTAACGTGGCCGGACGGTGCATGAAGACACCGAACTCCACAATAAACGACCTGCCGCGAGACCTGCGTATCATGAAAAGACTGTTCAACAGCTGTCTGTTCCTCTGCGGTACCGCCCTCCTGAGCACCAGCGTGCTCGCCTCCGAAGACGCTTCCTGCAAGACCGTGCGCATGGGCGTGGTCAACTGGACCGATGTGATCGCCACCAGTGGCATGGCCGATGTGCTGCTCAACGGACTGGGCTATGAAAGCAAGCAGACCAGCGCCGTGCAGCAGATCATCTTTGCCGGGATCCGTGACAAGCGCCTGGATATCTTCCTCGGCTACTGGAAGCCGGCGATGGACAAGAACATCGCGCCTTTTGTCGCCGCCAACCAGGTCAAGGTCCTGGCCCAGCCCAGCCTCTCCGACGCCCAGGCCACCCTCGCCGTACCGCAATACGTGGCTGACGCGGGCCTGAAGACCTTCGCCGATATCGCCAAGTTCAAGGACAAGCTCGGTGGCAAGATCTATGGCATCGAGCCCGGCAGCGGCGCCAACACCACGATCAAGACCATGATCGACACCGACCACTTCGGCCTCAAGGGTTTCAACCTGGTGGAGTCCGGGGAAGCCGGGATGCTCGCGGCCGTGCAGCGGGCGGTCAACCGCAAGGAGTTCGTGGTGTTCGTCGGCTGGACCCCGCACCCGATGAACATCAATATGAAGATCACCTACCTGACCGGCAGCGAAGATGTCTACGGGCCCAACGAAGGCGCGGCCACCGTGTCCACCGTCACCGCCCCGGACTACGCCCAACGTTGCCCGAACGTGAACAAGTTGCTGGAGAACCTGACCTTCAGCGCCGCCCAGGAAAGCCAGTTGATGGTGCCGATCATGGAGCGCCAGACGCCCCAGGACGTGGCGAAGAAATGGCTGCGCGATCACCCGGAAGATCTGCAGAAATGGCTGGCCGGCGTGACCAGTGTTGATGGCAAGGACGGTGTGGCGACCGTGCAGGCCAGTTTGAAGTAGTGATCATCATTGTGGGAGCGGTACACCGCTCCCACACGCTCTCCCGACACCTGGAACACAGCTGAGACTGCGCATGACCGATTACCCGCTCTCCCCCGAACTCAGCGCCTTTGTCGCCAAGACCCTCGATTTCAACGCCCCGGACAGCACGATCAATGGCCTGCGTCTCGGCTACAGCGCGATGTGCAGAGCCTTCACCCCGGCACGCCCGACAAACATCAGCGTCAGCGAACAGCTGATCGGCCAGGTGCTCGTACGCCAATACCGTCCGACTTCAGAAGCGCCGGCCAATGGCTGGCCCAGCGTGATCTACCTGCATGGTGGCGGCTGGGTGGTCGGCGACCTCGACTCCCACGATTTCATCACCGCTGAACTGGCCTCCCTGCTCAACGCCGTGGTCATCGCCGTCGACTACCGACTGGCACCGGAACATCCCTTCCCTGCGGCCTTCGATGATTGCCTCGCGGCATGGCGCGGCTTGCAGGACAACGCTGTAACCTGGCAACTGGACCCGCAACGCATGGCGATTGCCGGCGACAGCGCCGGTGGCAATCTCGCCGCCGCCGTGTGCCTGGCCCTGCGTGATGCCGGACAAGCGCAGCCGCTGCTGCAAGCCCTGATCTATCCGGGATTGGGTGGCGACGACCGGCTGCCCTCGCGCACCGAATGCGCCGACGCGCCGCTGCTCAGCGCCAGCGATGTGCACTGCTATCACGCGTTGTACCTGCCGGGTCCGGCCAGCCCGCCGGCCTACGCAATGCCGTTGCAAGCCACGGACCTGCGAGGCCTGGCCCCGGCGTTTATCGCCGTGGCGCAATTCGACCCCTTGCACGATGACGGCGTGCAGTACAGCGAACGCCTGCAAGCCGCCGGTGTAAGCGTGGACTTCCATCCCGGCCACGGCCTGGTGCATGGCTGCCTGCGAGCCCGGGGTAGCGCACCAGAGGTCGATCTGCTCTACGAAAAACTCCTCGCCGCCCTGCGCCGCTCCCTGGACCTGTAGCAAAAGTTACTTGACGACCGCCTTGCCTTGAGTTCTTCTGAAACCGGTTTCAGTGCCAATGCACCAACCGCCTGCCGACAACTCCAAGAAAAGGTTTCAGGCCGTGAACAGTTTTTCCGCCGCCCAACGCAGCCGCGTGACCATGCTCGATGTCGCTGAACGCGCCGGGGTTTCCAAGGCCAGCGTGTCGCGTTTTATCGGCGATGACCGCGCCCTGCTCTCCGAAGCCATCGCCTTGCGTATCGAGCAGGCGATCAGCGAACTGGGTTACCGCCCGAACCAGATGGCCCGTGGCCTTAAGCGCGGCCGCACCCGCCTGATCGGCATGCTGGTGGCCGATATCCGCAACCCTTATTCGATAGCCGTGATGCATGGCGTGGAAACCGCCTGTCGCGCCCACGGCTACAGCCTGGTGGTGTGCAACACCGACCGCGACGACCAGCAGGAACGCCTGCATCTGGCGGCGCTGCGCTCATACAATATCGAAGGCCTGATCCTCAATACCCTCGGTCATCACCTCGAAGAACTGCAGGCACTGCACCAGGAAATGCCGATGGTGCTGGTGGACCGCAAGGTCGAGCACCTGGACAGCGATCTGGTCGGCCTCGATAACGGTGCCGCCGTGAATAGCGCCGTCGAGCACCTGGAGCAACAGGGTTACCGCGACCTGATGCTGATCAGCGAACCCCTCGACGGTACCAGTTCGCGACTGGAACGGATCGAACATTTCAACCTCGAAATCGCCGGGCGTGACTCACTAAGCGGCCGCATCGGCCATACCGGCGAGTCATTACAGCATCAGTTGCAAGATTTCCTGGCCGCCCCCGGCACCGGGCCCAAGGCGCTGTTCTGTGCCAATGGCATTGCCGCCCTGGCCTGCGTCCAGGCCCTGCGCGAGTTGGGTTGCGAGCTTTTCGACGATATCGGCCTGATCGCCCTCGACGACCTGGAATGGTTCCCGCTGGTCGGTAGCGGCATCACCGCCCTCGCCCAGCCCACGCAACAGATCGGCGCCCATGCCTTCGACTGCCTGTTCAAGCGCCTGCGGGGCGACAAGGGTGCGGCCAGGGTCCTTGATTTTCCCGCGCAATTGATCGTCCGTGGTTCCACCCAACGTACAACATTGGCCTGAGGCACAGCGGCGCGTGAAGCCCAGTGGTAAAAGCCTGCCAAAAAATGAAACCGGTTTCAGAGGTACAACAACCATGAAAGAACAGCTGTTTCCCGTCTCCATCAGCCTCTCCAGTTATGGCGCGACGCTGGTTCGCGAACGTGGCCAGGAAAGTTTTATCGAACTGCTGGCCGAGGCCGGCGCCCGCCGGATCGAGGTGCGCGAAGAGCTGCTGACCCACGAAGACCCGCAGCGCTTTGCAACCCGTGCGGCGGCCATGGGCCTGGAGTGCGCCTACTCCTCGCCACTGGAATTGTGGCCGGCCGGTCAGTCGCGCCCCGACCCGCAACTGGCAGCCACCCTGCAACACGCCGAAGCCTTTGGCGCCCGCTGGCTGAAAGTCTCCCTGGGCTACTTCAGCGAAAACTGCGATCTGTCGGCACTGGCAGGATTGCTCTCGGCGTCACCGGTACGCTTGCTGGTGGAGAACGACCAGACCACCCAGGGCGGGCGCATCGAACCCCTTCTGCGTTTTTTCGATCAGGTCGAGCAACAGCAACTGCCGGTGAAAATGACCTTCGATATCGGCAACTGGCAGTGGCAGGACCAGTCCGCCAGCAGCGCCGCACGCCTGCTCGGCCGGCATGTCGACTACCTGCACTGCAAGGCCGTGGCCCAGCGCGCGGACGGCAAGCTCGTTGCCCTGCCACCGAGCGCCACCGACCTGGAACTGTGGGAACGTTTGCTGGGCCAGATGAGTCAAGGTGTAACCAGGGCCGTGGAATACCCGCTGCAAGGCGACGACCTGCTGGCCGTTACACGCGAACAGGTGCACACCCTCGCCCGCCTGGGTCGCTCCATGGAGGAAACTGCCCATGCCTGAGATCGAAATCCTTTCGTTCGGCGAAACCATGGCGATGTTCGTCGCCGAACAGACCGGTGACCTGGCCCGGGTCGGACACTTCCACAAGCGCATTGCCGGCGCCGACAGCAACGTCGCCATCGGCCTGGCGCGCCTGGGTTTCAAGGTGAACTGGCTGAGCCGGGTCGGCGCCGACTCCCTGGGCCGTTTTGTGATCGATACCCTGCAAGGCGAAGGCCTGCACTGCGATTATGTCGACATCGACCCGGCCTATCCCACCGGTTTTCAACTCAAGTCCCGGGAAGACCAGGGCCAGGACCCGCAGGTGGAATATTTCCGCCGGGGTTCAGCCGCCAGCCACCTGTCGGTCGCCGATATCCGCCCGGAGCTGCTCAAGGCCCAGCATCTGCATGCCACCGGTATTCCTCCCGCCCTGTCGGCCAGTGCCCGGGAGCTGTCGTTCGAGCTGATGACACGCATGGCGGCGGCCGGGCGCAGCGTGTCCTTCGATCCCAACCTGCGCCCGAGCCTGTGGTCCAGCGAAAAACAGATGATCGAAGACATCAACGCCCTCGCCGCCCTCGCCCATTGGGTCCTGCCGGGACTGGGCGAAGGCCGCTTGCTGAGCGGTTACCAGGAACCACGGGATATCGCCGCCTTCTACCTCGACCAGGGCGCCGCCGTCGTGGCCATCAAGCTCGGGGCCGACGGTGCCTACTACCGGACCCAGCGGGACGAGGGGTTTGTCGCCGCGGTGCCAGTGAAGAGCGTGGTGGACACGGTCGGCGCCGGTGACGCTTTCGCCGTCGGCGTGGTCAGCGCGCTGCTGGAGAACCACAGCGTGGCCCAGGCCGTGGCGCGTGGTAACTGGATCGGCGCCCAGGCGGTGCAGAGCCGCGGCGACATGGAGGGTTTGCCGACCCGGGCACAACTGACAGCGGCGCGCCGGCCCGAACCCGCCGACTAAGCAAGACCACGATTTTTTGAATGCCACCTGCTGCGACAAAAACAACAAGCTCAGGAGCCACACCATGCACACGTTGAAACTCGCCACCCGCCGCTGGTGGTACATCATGCCCATCGTTTTCATCACCTACAGCCTGGCCTACCTGGACCGCGCCAACTATGGCTTCGCCACCGCCTCGGGCATGGCCGCCGACCTGCAGATCACCCCCGGCCTGTCGTCACTGCTCGGCGCGCTGTTCTTTCTCGGCTACTTCTTCTTCCAGGTGCCCGGCGCCCTCTACGCGCAGAAGCACAGCGTGAAGAAGCTGATCTTCGTCAGCCTGATTCTCTGGGGTGGCCTGGCCACCCTCACCGGCATCGTTTCCAACGCCTATATGCTGATCGGCATCCGCTTCATGCTCGGCGTGGTCGAAGCCGCCGTGATGCCGGCGATGCTGGTGTACCTGTGTTATTGGTTCACCCGCGCCGAACGCTCCCGGGCCAATACCTTCCTGATCCTCGGCAACCCGGTGACCATGCTCTGGATGTCGGTGGTCTCGGGTTATCTGGTGCAGCACTTCAGCTGGCGCTGGATGTTTATCGTCGAAGGCCTGCCGGCGGTGATCTGGGCCTTTATCTGGTGGCGCCTGGCCGACGAACGCCCGGCCCAGGCGAGCTGGCTCAGCGCCCAGGAAAAGCGCGACCTGGACAGCGCCCTCGCCGCCGAACAGGTCGGCATCAAGGCGGTGAAAAACTATGCCCAGGCCTTCCGCGAACCCAAGGTGATCATCCTCGCCCTGCAGTTCTTCTGCTGGAGCATCGGCGTCTACGGCTTTGTGCTGTGGCTGCCGTCGATTCTGAAAAGCGGCTTGAAGATGGACATGGTCGAAGCCGGCTGGTTGTCGGCCCTGCCGTACCTGGCCGCGGTGATCGCCATGCTCGCGGTGTCCTGGGGTTCGGACAAGCTGCAACGGCGCAAACGCTTTGTCTGGCCGCCGCTGCTGGTGGCGTCGGTGGCGTTCTATGCCTCCTACGCCCTGGGCGCGGAGCATTTCTGGTGGTCCTACAGCCTGCTGGTGCTCGCCGGTGCCTGCATGTACGCGCCCTACGGGCCGTTCTTTGCCATCGTCCCGGAGATCCTCCCGGCCAATGTCGCCGGCGGTGCCATGGCGCTGATCAACAGCATGGGCGCCCTCGGCTCCTTCGGCGGCTCCTACCTGGTGGGCTACCTGAACAGCGAAACCGGTTCACCGGGGGCTTCCTACCTGTTGATGAGCGGTGCCTTGCTGCTGTCAGTGATCCTGACCTTTTTCCTCAATCCCGGCGCCAGCGATCGTGCAGCCCCCAAGGGCTTGCCGAGGCCGCGTGCGCTCTCCCATCCCTGAACCCTGTCGAGCGAATCCGATGAAAAAACCGGTTGTGTTGTACAAGAAGCTCTCGCCCCCGCTGATGGCCCGCCTGCATGAGCACACCCAGGTCACCCTGATCGATGACCTCGGTGACAACGGCCTGGCGCAATTGCGCGCCGCCCTGCCCGAAGCCCGGGGACTGCTGGGTGCGAGCCTGAAGCTGGACGCCGCGCTGCTCGACCTGGCACCGCAACTGGAAGCCATCGCCAGCGTTTCGGTGGGCGTCGACAATTACGACATCGATTACCTGACCCGCCGGCGGATCCTGCTCAGCAACACCCCGGACGTGCTCACCGAAACCACCGCCGACACCGGTTTCGCCCTGATCCTGGCCAGCGCCCGACGGGTAGTGGAACTGGCGAACATGGTACGCAACGGGCAGTGGACACGGAATATCGGCCCGCTGCATTTCGGTACCGATGTGCATGGCAAGAAGCTCGGCATCATCGGCATGGGCCGTATCGGTGAAGCCCTGGCCCAGCGCGGGCATTTCGGCTTCGGCATGCCGGTGCTCTACCACAGTCACTCGCCCAAGCCCGAGGTGGAGCAACGCTTCAACGCACGCTACCTGGGACTGCACGAACTCTTGCGGGAAGCCGACTTTGTCTGCCTGACGCTGCCCCTGACCCCTCAGACCGAGGGGCTGATCGGTGCCGGGGAATTGGCCCTGATGCGCCCGGAAAGCGTCCTTATCAATATTTCCCGGGGCAAGGTGGTGAACGAACAGGCGTTGATCCAGGCCTTGCAGAACCGGCAGATCCGTGGCGCCGGCCTCGATGTGTTCGAACGCGAACCGCTGGCGCCGGACTCGCCGTTGCTGAGCCTGAGCAACGTGGTGGCCACACCGCATATCGGCTCGGCCACCTATGAGACTCGCGAAGCCATGGCGCGCTGCGCGGTGGACAATCTGCTTGCGGCCCTGGCCGGAGAACGCCCGCCCAACCTGGTCAATCCCCAGGCCTACCGGCACTGAGAGCCTTGCCGGTAGCGAGCGTTGCCACGACGCGGCAACGCTCGCGCCATCAGATCACGAAGCGCGCGACCATGGTATTGAGGTCCACCGCCAGGCGCGACAGTTCATGGCTGGCGGCACTGGTCTGGTTGGCACCGGCGGCCGACTGGGAAGCCAGGTCGCGGATGTTCACCAGGTTGCGGTCCACTTCACGGGAGACCTGGGCCTGCTCTTCCGAGGCGCTGGCGATCACCAGGTTGCGCTCGTTGATCAGGTTGATCGAGTGGGTGATCTGCTCCAGGGCCACACCGGCGGCACGGGCCGTCTCCAGGGTACTCTGGGTCCGCTGGTTGCTCTGCTGCATCGATTGCACGGCCTGACCGGTGCCATTCTGGATACCGGCAACCATCTGCTCGATTTCCTTGGTCGACTGCTGGGTACGATGAGCCAATGCCCGTACCTCATCGGCCACCACCGCAAAACCACGCCCGGCCTCACCGGCCCGCGCCGCTTCGATGGCGGCGTTGAGGGCCAGCAGGTTGGTCTGTTCGGCAATCGCGCGGATCACGTCCAGCACCTGGCCGATATCACGGCCCTGGGTCGCCAGGCCCTCGATCAGCACCGAAGTGCTTTGCACGTCCTGGGTCATGGCCTGGATAGCTTCCACCGTCTGCACTACACGGTCACGCCCTTCACGGGCGGCCTGATTGGACTGTTGCGAGGCTTCGGAAGTCGACACCGCATTGCGCGCCACTTCTTCGACCGCGCTGGTCATTTCATTGACCGCCGTGGCCGCCTGCTCGATCTCGTTGTTCTGCTGCTGCAGCCCGCGGGACGACTCCTCGGTCACGGCGCTGAGCTCTTCGGCCGCCGACGCCAACTGCGTGGCCGAACCGGAGATCTGCTCGATGGTCTTGCGCAAGTTGCCTTGCATCTTCGACAAGGCACTGAGCAAACGCGCCGGCTCATCCTTGCCCTCGACGGTAATGGCCTTGGTCAGGTTGCCGCCGGCAATGGTTTCGGCGGCTTCGACCGCTGTGTTCAAAGGCGCGACTATGCTTCGGGTCAACAACCAGGCCAGCAACACGGTCATCAGCGCTGCAACCACCGAGACCAGAATGATACCGAAACTGGCATTGTCGTATTGCTCGCCAGCCAGGTTCGAGGCGGCCTTGGCCCCGGCTTTGTTGATATTCACCAACTGGTTGAGTTGCTCGCCCATCAGGTCGGTGCCGTTCTTGATCTGGTTATTGATCAGGTTACGCATCTCCTCGACATTGTTCTGGCGCGACAACTCCAGCATCTGGTTCTGGTCACGGAGGTAGGTATCGAGCGTCGCCGCGAACTCTTTGTATTTGGCCAGCTCGTCCCCATCCGCAGGCAAATCGGCGTAACTCTTCACGTCCTTGCGAACTTTTTCCACCAGTGCAGCGACGCGTGTGTCGGCGTCCTGCAAGGATGCCGCATCACGGTTGATCAGAATGCGAAAGGACAGAATGCGCATACGCAGCACACTTTCGAGCGCATTACCCAGATAACCTACACTGGGCAGTTGATTGGTTTCCATGTCGATGGACGCCTGACGAATCACTGTCATGCGGGTCTGGGAAAAGACCCCCAGCGCAATCACCAGTAATGCAATGAATGCAAAACCAAGAAAGGCACGAGGAGCGATATTCATATTTCGTAGGGACATGGGCTGCTCTCTATAAGGCTTGAGGACTACTAGCTTCCATGCCGGAAACCTGCCAGATAGCAAAAGGCTATACCGACAGTCTTGCACCACTCTTTTCATCGACGGTGGGCTTACGACTGATTATCGGCAGAAGTTGTGAATTTATTCAGGGGGAATGAAAAAATATTTCATTTTATGACTGGGCACGGTCAAATATTTCATCACTGATACACTTATTGCCCTGCGAACATAAAATTATGGCTATATGCCATTAACTGTACAGACGTGTTCAATGAGCTGGAGCTGTAACTTGTGGGAGAACTGAACTCCCACAAGCGGGTCAAGGACTCGTCGCCCATTATTCGCCGGTCTTGATCTTGCTCCACAAGCGCGTACGAATCCGGTCGATATTCAGCGGCATCGCTTCCAGGGCAAACAGCTTGCCCATCATTTCCGGGCTCGGATACACCTTGGTGTCAGCCTTGAGTGCCGGGTCCACCAGGCTATCGGCCGCCGCATTGCCATTGGCGTACTTCACGTAGTTGCTGATGCTGGCCATTACTTCCGGGCGCAGCAGGTAGTTCATAAAGGCGTAGCCGGCCTTTTCATCCGGGGCATCGGCCGGCATGGCCACCATATCGAACCAGATGGCGGCGCCTTCCCTGGGAATCGAGTAGCCGATATTAATACCGTTCTTCGCTTCCTTGGCCCGACTATCGGCTTGCAGGATATCGCCGGAGAAACCCACCGCGACGCAGATATCGCCATTGGCCAGGTCGCTGACGTATTTCGAGGAATGGAAGTAAGCCACATAGGGACGTACTTTCATCAGCAAGGCTTCGGCTTTCTTATAGTCCGCCGGGTTCTTGCTGTGGGGGGGCAGGTGCAAGTAATTCAAGGCAGCCGGGAGCAACTCGGGGCCATTGTCGAGTATCGCCACCCCGCACTTCTGCAGCTTTTGCATGTTCTCGGGCTTGAAGATCAAGTCCCAGGAGTCCACCGGCGCGTTGTCGCCGAGCACCGCCTTGACCTTGTCGATGTTGTAGCCGATGCCCGTGCTGCCCCACAGGTACGGGAAACCATGCGCATTGCCGGGGTCGTTGACCTCCAGCGCCTTGAGCAGCGCCGGGTTGAGGTTCTTCCAGTTCGGCAGCAGGCTCTTGTCGAGCTTTTTCAGCGCCCCGCCCTCGATCTGCCGGGCCATGAAATGGTTGGACGGGAACACCACATCGTAGCCGGACTTGCCGGTCATCAACTTGCCATCCAGGGTCTCGTTGCTGTCATAGACGTCATAGGTGAAGGCAATCCCGGTCTGCGCCTGGAAGTTCCTGGTGACCTCCGGGGAGATATAGTCCGACCAGTTGTAGATCTTGACGGTCTCGGCCGCCTGGCCGAGTGAGGCGACCAGCATCAAGGGAGCAAGGGACATGCGGATCATGAGTCGATTCCTGTGTGAGTTTTTGTTGGCAGGTTCGGGCGATCAGAGGATCAGAAAATCAGCACATAGGTCTTGCGCACGGTTTCCTGGATATCCCAGATCCCGGTGCTGTTGGCCGGCAACATCAGTGCATCGCCGGCCTCTATTTGTAAGGGCTCGCCATGGTCCGGGGTGAAGGTGCAGCGCCCCTGGATGAAGTGGCAGAATTCCTGGGCGACGATCTGCCGCCGCCAGCGACCGGGGGTGCATTCCCAGATCCCGGTCTCGACACCGTCGTCGTGCTCGACGCAGGTGACCGAGGTCACTGAAACCGGCTCGCCGAGGGGCACGGCCACCGGGTTGGAAAGCTCAAGGACGGCAGTGCCGGTGTGCTTGAATTGCGTAATGCTCATAGGCTTGATCCTGCGGGTGGATGAGCCGGCGCCCAGGCGCCGGTTACTGCATGAAACCTTCCATGAACCCGGCCACGCCGCTGGCCAGCTTGCGGCGCCAGGGCGGCGTGTTGGGGTTGGCCAGGGTCTGGTCTTCATGGACGAAGCTGCGGATGATCGCGTTGTAGCCCAGCCAGCGGCAGGGTTCCGGCTCCCAGGCTTTCAGCGCCTGGAGGCCGCCCTCGCGGATCACCCAGGGTTGCCGGACCCGTTCGCTGTCCTGTTCCAGGATCAGATCGGCCAGGGTCCGCCCGCCGAGATGGCTGGCACCCACACCCTCGCCGCCGTACCCCCCGGACAGAGCGATGCCATTGGCACGGTCGCAGAGCATGTGCGGCTGGAAGCGTCGCGACATGCCCAGGTTGCCGCCCCAGGAATGGCTGATACGGACCTTCTTCAGTTGTGGGAAGAGTTCGCCGAACAGGTAGCGACGCAACTCGATTTCGTTGTCGGTAAGGTCGAAGTCATGCCGTAGCCGGCCGGCAAAGCGATAGCCGCCGCGAGCACCGAAGATCAGTCGGTTGTCCGCCGAGCGCTGGCCGTAGGTGACCTGGCGGCTGCTCTCGCTGAAGGCCTGGCCCTGGCTGAGGCCGATTTCGTCCCAGGTCGCGGCGGACAACGGTTCGGTCGCCACCAGCAGGCTTTGCACCGGCAGTTGATAGCGGCCCAGGGGCGGCAGCGTCACCGAATAGCCTTCCACGGCCGGAACCACCCAGCGACTGCGAATCAGTGCCCGGGCCGTGCGCAAGCCGCCGGAGTGCCAATCGGTCACCGGGGTGTTTTCGAAGATCCGCACGCCCAGGCGCTCGACGGCGCGGGCCAGGCCGCGTACCAACTTGGCCGGCTGGACGGTGGCGATATGGGCGGCATGGATGCCGCCGTAGGGTCGGGCGACACGAATCTGCCCGGCCAGTTGCTCGGGGCTCAGCCAGCGGTAGTCGCTTTCGTTGAGGCCTTGCTTGTAGAGTTTGTCCAGGTAGGCCCGCAGGCTGTGTTCCTGCTCGGGGTAACGCGCGGCGCAGTACAGCGCCCCGCCTTTGCGGTAGTCGCAGTCGATGCCTTCACGATCGATAACCCGCTTCACCTCGTCGGGAATGTCATGCAGCAAGTCGAAGGACGCCCGCCGCTGTTCGGGCGACAACCCGGCCAGCAAGCGATCTTCACCGAGCAGATTGCCCATCACCCAGCCGCCGTTGCGCCCCGACGCGCCGAAACCGGCGGTCTGCGCCTCGACAATCACCACGTTCAATTGCGGGGCCTGGCGCTTGAGGTAATAGGCGGTCCAGAGTCCCGTATAACCGGCACCGACAATGGCCACGTCGACATCCAGGTCCTGCTCCAGCGACGCCCGCGGTGTCAGCGGCTCATCGAGCTGATCCATCCATAAACTGATATTGCGCCATGCCGGCATTCCAGACTCCACCACCCGTAACAGATGGTGGCGATCCTAGTGCCAGCCGTCAGAGGCTGTCGTGCGCGCGTGCACGCAGAGAAATTTGCCTGGCATAGGCCTTGGGCGACAGGCCAGTGTGCTCGCGAAAGCATTTGTAGAAGGCCGACAGGGAGTTGAACCCGGCGGCGAACGCCAGTTCATCGATGCGTACCGGTGGCGCGGCCTTGTCCAGCGCCGCCAGCAGATGCTGCAAACGCGCCTGGTTGACGTAACGGTAGAAACTCTGGCCGAGCACCTGGTTGAGCAGATAGGAAATCTGATTGCGGCTGTAGCCGCACTCCCTGGCCACCCGTTGCAGGTCCAGGTCGGGGTCCAGGTAGGCTTGCTGACGCTGGAAATACTGCTGCAGGTCGTCGGCCATAAAGCTCAGTTGCCGTGGCGACAGGCCCAGGCGACTGGTCGCCGCGCGCCTACCGCCGGTGGTCGTGCTGGCGGCCTGTTCGCGCACCAGGGAAGCGTATTCATTGACCCGCCAGATCAGGCCATCACGAACGGTGATCGCCTCGCTGGAGTGAAACGACACCAGGCCCTCGCCGCCCCGCAGGGTCATCTGGTACTGGATAAAAGCGGTATTGCCATCCAGACGGATGCGATCGCTGTGCTCGAGGGCTTCGTCTGATTCGCGCGGCATACTCAGGCGCACGTATTCACGCAAGTCCGCAAGGCCGAGGACACGGTTCTGAAAGAAGTCGTGGTACTGGATCTGGGGATGGTACAGCGCCATGACCCCGTCGAGGTCGCGATGTTTCCAGCACAGGTGGTAACGCAAAACGGTTTCGCCGGTCGCCCGGGTCTGCTGCGGGCCGTCATCGTCGTCGGACATGGCGCACTCGAATCAAGATAAGAGACATAGATCAAATTACACGAAAACAATTGCCGAACGGCTTGAAAAAACTCTCCTGCGTCCATTGAACGGATGCTATTTTTAAGCCTTGTGCTGGCGGGACCATGAGGTCCCGCCGTTCCTACCCGCGAGCAAAAGGAAGCGCTCAATGAAACAGGTGGGCAACATGAGTAAAGTCTTCAGCAAGGTGACTTTCCCCAACGCTTGCCAGCTGATGCGCTGGCATTTTCATCCCATGGGCTTCGAAGCCAGCATGGATGCGCCGGGCAGCATGGTCGCCCGGCTGTTCGACCGGGTCAGTGGCGAAACGTTGATCGCCATCGCCGGCATTCCTTGCGCCACGGTGATGAACGCCGCCGATGTCGAGCGGATCATCGAGGCGGTCGAGGATGAGCTCGAGGCCTTTGTGCCGCCCATGGGGCTGCGGGCCGTCAACTGACGGCCCTACGGCTTGACCCGTAAGTCGGCGAAAAACGCCTTGTCTCCCGCCACCCGATCCGAGGCCTTCGGCCCATTCGCGGCCTGGCCGTCCTGCCCGTCCAGATACCAGTAGCAGTGCTTCACCGCCCGGGTGATGCCGACGTAGGCCAACCGCAGGATCTCGTCCTTCTGCGCCTTGTCGTAGGCCTCGGCATCGCCATCCTCCCCGAGCCCGGCCATGCGGTAGACCTGGTTCTTGTAGGGCGAACGGGTCAGATGCAGGCAGTCGCCCAGCAGGAACACCACGTCGGCCTGCAAGCCCTTGGCGCTGTGGTAGGTCAGTTGCTTGAGCCGGCGCTGCTCGAAAGGCAAGCTAGAATCAACATTAACTACAGATGAAATATGCTCATTAATCAGTAACTTATCGCTACTTTTTCGAAACAACATCAAGATACTTTCGCCACGGCGATAGTGTTCTTCCAAGCGCTTGGCCAAACCGGCATCGTCACGATCCAGCACATTGACCGGCCACAGCTCCTTGGGCTCGCCGCTGGCCTTGGCTTTCTTCCCGGCAATCGCCGGTGCCGCGCGGACGATGTGCTCGGCCGCATCGATGATGTGCTGATGGCTGCGATAGTTGTCGCTGAGCATGACCCGGGTGGTCGTCGGCGACGGGAACTGTTTGCCGAACTCCATAAAGTACTTGGGCGAGCTACCCCGCCAGCCATAAATCGACTGCCAGTCATCGCCCACGCACAATAACGACGAATGCCGGGCCGCGCGGCCGACCTGCATCGCCGGGCCACGGCGACGGATTTCCCGCAGGCTGGCCCGCAGCCAGGAAACGATCTGCGGTGACACGTCCTGGAACTCGTCGATCATCAGGTGTGACAACGGACGCAACAACTCGTCGCTGAGCAGCGCCTGGTTTTCCGGGGTGTTTTCGCCGAACAGCGAGAACATCCGGTTATAAGTCATGATCGGTGGCGACTGGGCCAGCAGATGGCTCTCCAGGGCCTTCCAGAACAAGCTCAGGGCTTCGAAGAAGAAGCGGTCCGGATCGTCCTGGGCGAAACTCATCCGCGCCACGGCGGCCGGCACATCCAGGCCGAGGTTCTCGATAAAGCCGGCGGCCATCACAAAACAGTCGAGCAGTGGCGCGGACGCCAGTTCACCCTTGACCTTGTAATCGAAGCCGGGACCGGCGGTAGCATTCCCTGCCAGGGACGCTAAAACGCATTTCGCTGACTCATAGTTTTCCAACCATATCAATGGTTTACGACAGAAAGCTTGAAACAGGGTGCGCTTCACCGCCCATTCGGCGCGTACCGTGAGTTTGGCCCCTGGACGGCTGATCTGCGGACTTTCCCGCGGATCGAAGCCCAGCACCACCCAGGCCTCCAGCTCGGCAATGTAACCATGGCAATGGAACGGCGAACCATTGATCTCGATAACCTCACGGTCAGGCTCAATCCCGGCAATCGGCCAGGCGCCCGCACGAAACCACAGGTCCTCCAGGGTGTCGCACAGCTCCTCGTCGCGTTTGGATGCCAGTTCGGTGACCGCCATGCGCTTGCGCACATCCGGGTGGTCCTGATCCAGCTCGCGCAGTTGCAAGGCCTGCTTGTAGAGCGGCACCAGCACTTCGCGAAAACGCGGGTTATCGGTATGCAAACGTTGATAGCAGGCATTCAGCTGCTGGCGCTGGGCGTCGTTGATCCGCAGGTCGAACGGGTTGCTGTCGGCGCCGTCTTCGGCGAACAGGCTACGCTCACTGAGGTTCTCGAACGCCTGCAACTGGCCGAAGCCCGGCAGGCTGCGGACCATGGGCAGAATCCGCGAATGGAAGGTACGCACCACCTCACGGGCATCCCGGGGGCTGAGCACGTGCCCCCAGAGGCCCATGACTTCCACCAGCTTGGCCATGAAGTCCTTGCGCGACTCACGGGTAAAGGTCACCACGGTCATGGCGTCCAGCTCGAAACCCAGATAGTGGGTCAACAGCAGGATGCGCAGCACCAGCGAAGTCGACTTGCCCGCACCGGCCCCCGCAATCACCGACGTCGAGGGCGTGTCACTGAAGATCATTTTCCATTGCGCCGCACTGGGCTGCGACTGGGCGGGCAGGAGCCGGGCCACATCGGCCTTGATGCGTTTCTTCAACTCGGCCGTCAACGGCAGGCGCCAGTCGTCGAACAGGTTATCGTCGACCCCGGGCGCGCGGTGCTCCGATGGCCGCGTATCGCGGATCAGCAGGACCTGGCGCCCCTCTTCCAGGCCGTCGCGCCGCCCTTCGTCGTAACCGTACTCGAGGCCCGCGCCATGGCCACTGCGAAAGCCGTCGGCCTGGCCCTGCAACCAGGACGCCACGTGCTGGGCGCGCAAGCGACTCAGCCCGCCGCCCAGCAACTTGGCCAGCAAGCGCTTGAACAGGGGCAATTGAGCCAGGGAGGAAAGTTCGGCAGGCGGTTCGGGTGTCGGTGATGGCACGCTGACTCCAGGTAGGCGACGGTCTGGGCGAAAGGCCTATGGTCGCTCCATTACGCCCCGAGTTCTAGTCAATTGCTTGTCGATCAGCCATTTAGGCGACGAATTGAAAGTCCGGAGAGAACTTTAATTATCGAACAAATCGATTGATTTAAGGCATTTTTTACGCTTTTTATCGATATCGATTTAATAGATGATCGCTGCCATCAACCACCGGTTACCGTCCTGCCCCGGCTCCTGCCGGCCCATGACGAACCTGAACAGGAGAAGACTCATGCTGCAACTTCGACCCTTCAAGACCCTGGGCGGCGCTCATCATGGCTGGCTGGATGCGCACCACCACTTTTCGTTCGCCGAATACCATGACCCGCAACGCATGAACTGGGGCAACCTGCGGGTCTGGAACGACGACGTGATCGCACCCGGCACCGGCTTTCCGAAGCACCCGCACCGGGACATGGAAATCATCACCTATGTCCGTGAAGGCGCCATCAGCCACGAAGACAACCTTGGCAACAAGGGCCGCACCGAAGCCGGTGATGTCCAGGTCATGAGTGCCGGGACCGGGATCGCCCACAGCGAGTACAACCTGGAGTCGACGCCGACCAAGATCTTCCAGATCTGGGTCATTCCCAACGAAGCCGGTTCGGCACCGTCCTGGGGCGCCAAGCCGTTTCCCAAGGGCGAACGTGGCGAAGGCTTCGTCACCCTGGCCAGCGGCAAGACCGGCGACGACCAGAGCCTGCGGATTCGCGCCGACGCCCGTCTGGTGGCGGCCAACCTGAAGGCTGGAGAAAGTGCCGAGTATCACCTGGACAGCGGTCGTCGGGCCTACCTGGTGCCGGCCACGGGGGTGATCGAGGTCAATGGCCTGCGTGCCGAAGCCCGTGACGGGGTTGCGGTGGCCGATGAGCAGGTGCTGCGGGTGACCGCCGTGCAGGACAGCGAAATCATCCTGGTGGACCTGGCCTGATTCGCTGATCGGAAAAACCAAAAAGGGGTGAACGACAATCGTCGTTCACCCCTTTTTTACGCTGCAAACGCAATCAACTGTGAGCTGGCTTGCCAGCGATAGCGATGTAGCATTCACCACCGCTATCGCCAGCAACCCGGCCCCTACAGAAACCGTGTTCAGCTCGGCGAAATCGCCCCATCCACCAGCACCTGGGCTTCTTCCACCAGGCGCTTGAGGTGATCGTCACCGATAAAGCTCTCGGCGTAGATCTTGTAGATGTCCTCGGTGCCCGAAGGACGCGCGGCGAACCAGCCGTTCTCGGTCATCACCTTCAACCCGCCAATGGCTTGGTCATTGCCCGGTGCATGACTGAGGATGCGCTGGATCGCCTCGCCCGCCAGTTGCGTGGAGATCACCTGTTCCGGCGCCAGCTTGCTCAGCAGCGCCTTCTGCGCCGGGGTCGCCTTGGCATCGACGCGCACGGAGAACGGTTCGCCCAGCTCATCGGTCAGGCCACGATAGATCTGGCTCGGGTCACGACCGGTGCGCGAGGTCATTTCCGCTGCCAGCAAGGCAGGGATCAAACCGTCCTTGTCGGTGGTCCAGACGCTGCCGTCCTTGCGCAGGAACGACGCGCCCGCACTCTCCTCGCCACCAAAGCCGAGGGAGCCATCGAACAAGCCGTCGGCGAACCACTTGAAGCCCACCGGCACTTCGTACAGGCGTCGTCCCAGACGGGCCGCGACCCGATCGATCAGGCCGCTGCTGACCACGGTCTTGCCCACGGCCGCATCGGCGCGCCACTGTGGACGGTTCTGGAACAGGTAGTCGATGGACACCGCCAGGTAGTTGTTCGGCGCCAACAGGCCGCCGGACGGGGTAACGATGCCGTGGCGGTCATGGTCCGGGTCGCAGGCAAAAGCCACGTCGAAACGCTCTTTCAAACCGATCAGGCCTTGCATCGCATAGCTGGAGGACGGGTCCATGCGGATCTTGCCGTCCCAGTCCACGCACATGAAGCGGAAGGTCGGGTCGACCTCGGTGTTGACCACTTCCAGGTTCAGCCGATAGTGCTCGGCAATCGCCGACCAGTAACGCACCCCGGCCCCACCCAGCGGGTCCACGCCCAGGCGCAGATCGGAGGAACGGATGGCATCCAGGTCGATGACATTGATCAGATCGGCCACATAGGTATTGAGATAGTCATGGCGATGGGTCGTACTGGCCTTGAGCGCTTGCTCATAACTCACACGCTTCACACCGGCCAGGCGGTTACCGAGCAGCTCGTTGGCCTTGGCCTCGATCCACTTGGTGACATGGGTATCGGCCGGACCGCCATTGGGCGGGTTGTACTTGAAGCCGCCACTTTCCGGCGGGTTATGGGACGGGGTGATGACCACGCCGTCCGCCAGGCCCGCGGTGCGGCCGCGGTTGTAGCAGATGATCGCATGGGACACCGCGGGCGTCGGCGTGTACTCGTCGTCGGCGGCGATCATGGTTTCCACGCCATTGGCGGCGAACACTTCCAGCGCACTGGCGCCGGCCGGCGTGGACAGGGCGTGGGTGTCGATGCCGACAAACAGCGGACCGTCGATCCCCTGGGCCTGGCGGTAAAGGCAGATGGCCTGGCTGATGGCCAGGACATGCCATTCGTTGAAACTCAGCTCGAACGAAGTGCCACGATGCCCGGAGGTGCCGAAGGCTACACGCTGGGTGGAGATCGCCGCATCGGGCTGGCCGGTGTAATAGGCCGATACCAGTCGCGGGATATCAACCAGCAACTGTGCCGGTGCCGGCTTGCCCGCAAAAGGACTGAGTGTCATGCAAAACCTCTGGAAATGGGGGGTACGGGGGAAGACGCGCAGTTTACTGGCAGTTCGACACTGACGTTAAGGGTTCTATCCGTTGCCGCGAAGATTTTCCATGGGAGACGCGCTCCCCCGGGAAGGAAGCGCGTCTCTTGATCGGCGCAAATGATGCGGCGCGTTAGCGCGCCCGTGCTTTCATTTCGCCAGCGGCGGCGACCTGATGATTTTTCAGGTCATAGCGCAGTCCTGCAATCAAGTCGGAAATGGCCCGACTGCTGTCAAGCTTCGAAGCCTGGATGCCGGTGACCATAAGGTCGATCCGTTCGGATTTTCGGTCGAAGACTCTGACCGTCAACGACTCATCCGCCCCCAGGCTGCATTGGCAGCGCGTGGGCAGGAAACTGCTCTCGATAATGTTGCGTAATTCCAACGTGGACAATACTTGCATGGCGACTCTCTCCTTTATGTGAGACGGCCAGGTCTTTGGCAGAATAGCCAGGGTTAGCCATTCACATCTGCGTTTCAGGCGGGCGCCCGATCCAACCTTGGAGGACGACACCGACTTTTAGATTAGGCTTTTTCACACCACTCGTTAAGGTTATTCGTCCGACAATCCGACACAATGAACATGCACTCAACATGCCGAAACAAGATGAATAATTGTTTGATGGAAAATCAATGAGTTAAGGTGCTAATAAGGCGTTAATCGGCCCGTGCGCCCGTGCAAAATGCATCAAATGCCTTCTAGGATCATGCCGTTTGCCGGTATCGTGACAAACGCCCCTGGCCTGGACCGGCATCCAGCGTCAGTGTCAGTCGGCGCCGTACCGCCACCGCATCCAACAAACGAGGGAGTCCCCCTCATGACAGGGCAACGAGAGCTCATGAATTCGACGACGATCGCCGCAACCTTCCTGCTGGCGCTAACCACCACTGGCGCGTTTGCCGCCGACAAAGCAGACCTGGCGCCGTTCCCCAAGGCCGAAGACGGGTTCACCCGTTCGGTCATTCGCGTGCCGAAGATGACCAAGGACTCCGACCACCGGGTCGAGATCATCGCCGGCAAGGTCATGCCCGTCGACTGCAACACGAAGCGCCTGGGCGGCAACCTGGACGAGAAAAACCTCGAGGGCTGGAGCTACTCCTATTACCGCCTGGAGAAAGTCACCGGGCCGATGTCCACCCTGATGGCCTGCCCGCCCGGCAGCAAGGCGAAAAAAGACTTTGTCCCGGTGATCGGCGAAGGCTACATGCTGCGTTACAACAGCAAGCTGCCCCTGGTGATCTACGCGCCCGATGACCTCGAGATCCGTTATCGGATCTGGACGCCGTCCAAGCTGATCAAGCCCGCCAGCCCCGAATAAGCCGCCCAGGTTCACGCGGCCCCGGCTTTTCATACAGAGCCCAGGGCCGCGCGCTCGGCGACATGGCGCAGGCTGTCGAAGTTGATGTTGGCTCCCGAGTTGATCGCCACCAGGGTCTGGCCGCGCAGCCCATGCGCCGCCACGTACTGCTTGATGCCCGCCACCGCCAGCGCACCGGAAGGTTCGGTGATGGAGCGGGTATCGTCATAGATGTCCTTGATCGCGCTGCACAGCTGGTCGTTGCTGACGGTGATGACCTCATCGACGTACTCGCGGCAGACTTCAAAACCGCACGCGCCGATCTGCGCCACGGCCACGCCGTCGGCAAAAGTCCCGACCTTGGGCAACACCACCCGCTCCCCCGCCCTTAGCGCCGCCTGCAGGCAATTGGAGTGTTCCGACTCCACGCCGATGATGCGCACCTCCGGCCGCAGGTATTTGACATAGGCGGCGATGCCGGCGATCAACCCACCGCCACCGACCGGAACGAAGATCGCATCCAGCGGCCCGGGGTGCTGGTTGAGCAACTCCATGGCCACGGTGCCCTGTCCGGCGATCACATCCGGGTCGTCGAACGGCGAGACGAAGGTGTAGCCACGCTCCTCGGCCAGTTGCAGGGCATGGGCCAGGGCAAACGGAAAACTCTCCCCGTGCAGCACCGCCGTGGCCTCACGGCTGCGCACGCCCTGCACTTTCAGCTCCGGCGTGCTGGTGGGCATGACGATGGTTGCCTGGATCCCCAGGGTCCGGGCCGCCAGGGCCACACCCTGGGCGTGATTGCCCGCCGAGGCCGTGACCACACCGCAGCGGCGCTGGGCCTCGCTGAGCTGGACCAGCTTGTTGTAGGCGCCACGGATCTTGAAGGAGAACGTCGGTTGCAGGTCCTCGCGCTTGAGCAGGATCTGATTGCCCAGGGCCAGGGACAGCGCCGGGGCCACTTGCAGCGGCGTCCGGATCGCCAGGTCGTAGACCGGCGCGGCGAGGATCTTGCGCACATAGTCGCCAAGCAGGTCGGTACGGGTGGCAGGTTCCTGGCTGAGGGTAGCGGTGCTGGGCATGGCGGTCTCCGGGTGATCGGTTGGCCTCGGAGACAGAAACAAAAAACCCGCCTCGGAGGCGGGTTTGGGTAACAGATACAGGTCAGCCCGCCAGATAAGGAATGGCGGTAATAATGCTTGGCTGAGAAAAACGCTGTACGGAAGTCATGTGTCGACGTTATCCGGGCACCACGGCCAAGTCAATGCCCGGATGCATCGATTACCAAGCCTGGCCACGGCGCTTGAGCTCCAGGCGCCGGACAAACTCCTCGAGCACCAGGCCGTACAGGTCATCCTGCAGATAGGCGTCCTCGATGCCGGCGTCCATGTTCGGGTTGTCGTTGACCTCGATCACCACCACCTTGTCGCCGGACTGCTTGAGGTCGACGCCGTAGAGACCGTCGCCGATCAGGTTGGCGGTCTTCACCGCCAGCTCCACCACCGCCCGCGGCGCTTCGTGAACCGCCAGGGTGCGGCATTCGCCGTTGATGTCCTGGCCCTTGGCCTTGTGGTTGTAGATCTGCCAATGGCCCTTGGACATGAAGTACTGGCAGGCAAAGATCGGTTTGCGATTGAGGACACCGATGCGCCAGTCGTATTCGGTGTAGAAGAACTCCTGGGCCAGCAACAGGACCGAGTGTTCGAACAACTCGGCGGTGGCCTCCAGCAACGCCTGCTGGCTTTCGACCTTGATCACGCCTCGGGAGAAACAACCGTCGGGGATTTTCAGCACCAGGGGAAAGCCCAGCCGGTCACCGACCCGTTCGAAATCTTCCGGTCGCTCCTTGTAGAGAATCTCGGTGGCGGGCATGCCCAGCTTGTGGCTCTTGAGCAGGTCGGTCAGGTAGACCTTGTTGGTACAACGCAGGATCGAGGTCGGGTCATCCATCACCACCAGGCCTTCGCTTTCGGCTTTCTTGGCGAAGCGATAGGTGTGGTTGTCGACGCTGGTGGTCTCGCGGATCAGCAAGGCGTCGTACTCGGCGATGCGCGAATAATCCTTTTTCTCGATCAATTCGACATCGATGCCCAGGCCCTTGCCGACCCGGATAAAGTTCTCCAGGGCCTTGGCATTGGACGGCGGCAGCGCCTCCTGGGGATCATGCAGGACCGCCAGGTCATAACGGGCCAACCGTCGCGAACGGGGCACACGCCAGATCTTGCGACTGAAACTGTCCAGGGACTGGGCGAAGTGATCTTCCTGATCTTCGCGTAACTTGTGCAGGGTTCCCGACTTGACCCCTTCGATATGCCAGGCGTTGGTCTTTTTAAACTCGACCAACAATATCGGACAGGGGAATACTTCAAATAACTGACGCGCCAGATCCTGTAACGGCTCGATCACCGTACTGCCAAAATACAAGGTCAGGGTAAAACCTTCGGTGCCTTGGTAAAGTTGATCTCCCAAGGCTTTATCGAGGGTTTTATCAAGATCATCCAGGGCCAGGCCGTACAGCGCCTTGCGAGTCAATTCGCTGATCGTGCGTACCGACGGAATGACCTTGTGCCCCCGCGCTTCGGCCAGCAGCGAGCAGTAATAACCGTGGCCCAGGTACTTGTAGCTGCGGCACAGGTTGATCACCTGCACGCGCTTGCCGGGCTCGTTGCCCCGGGTCTGCTCAAGGTATTCCTGGGCCGTGACAATGTCTTCGCTGGGAAAATAAGAGGCCCAGTCTTCCTTGCGCTCCACGATAATAACCAACTGACTGCCGGGACTCGTTGAACTTGACAAAATACTTGTCGTGGTTATTGCTGTCAGTGCAGTTTGCTCGGATACTTCGCGCCAATGACCTTGTACCGCTGACATAAAAACCGACCCCATGGAAAACAAGACACTTCCTATTAAGCACGAAGTTTTTTGAAAGTCCCGTTTCGTTACACAACTTTTACGGTGGTTATATGGATCTTGTCTTTCGCGTTGCCACGACCGATGATTTGCCCGCCTTGCTGGAGCTGGAAGAGCACTGTTTCACCACCGACCGGCTGACCGCGCGCAGCTTCCAGTGGATGGTCAGCCGCGCCCATGCGCAACTGATGGTCGCCCAGCAAGCTGACGGTCGACTGGCCGGTTATGCCCTGGTGCTGTTTCATCGCGGCACCTCCCTGGCGCGCCTGTACTCCATCGCCATCGCTCCCCATGCCCGCGGCACCGGGCTGGGCAAGACACTGCTGCAACGCAGCGAAGCCTGCGCCCTGGAACATGACTGCGCCTACCTGCGCCTGGAAGTGCGCAGCGACAACGCCGCCGCCATTGCCCTTTACGAACGCAACGGTTATCGCCGCTTCGGGCGCATCAGCGATTACTACGAGGACCATGCCGACGCCCTGCGCCTGGAAAAACGCATTCTCGAACACCGTGACAGCCGCGACCTGCATGTCCCCTACTACGCCCAGACCACCGAGTTCACCTGCGGACCGGCCTGCCTGCTGATGGCCATGGGCGCGTTGCAGCCGGGGCGCAGCACCTCGCGGCGGGAAGAGGTGCAGATCTGGCGCGAGGCGACCACGGTATTCATGACCTCCGGCCATGGCGGTTGTAGCCCCCAGGGCCTGGCATTGGCCGCTTGGCGCCGGGGTTTCGCGGTGCGCCTGCAAGTGAGCATAAGGGGTCCGCTGCTGCTCAACGGCGTGCGCAACGAGCATAAAAAAGATGTCATGCGCCTGGTCCACGAGGGTTTTGAAAGCGAGTTGGCGTCAACCGATGTCGAGCAGGTATTCGGCGGCCCGCTGGACCTGCCACGCCTGCTGGCTGCTGCTGGCCAGCCGCTGGTGCTGATCAGCAGCTACCGCCTGACCCGCTCCAAGGCGCCGCATTGGGTGATCGTCACCGACTGCGATGAGGAATTCGTCTACCTGCACGACCCGGATGTGGATCATAGCCAGCATCGCCAGCCGCTGGACTGCCAGCATCTGCCGGTCAGCCATGCCGAGTTCGACAAGATGAGTGCTTTCGGCAGCAGCAAGCTTCGGGCCGCAGTGATTGTCTATCGACGCCTGGAACAATGAACTCAGCGTTGCGCATTCGGATCGCTGCGGGTGCCCGGACTGATCGGCACCGCCATTGGTGCTGACTGATCACGCGGGTAGCCGTTCTGGATAGCACCGTTTTCGATGGTCGAGGGCCGCTGAGTCGGTAGCGTACTCGGACCGCGCAAGGGCGGTGCGCTGGACACCGAGCCCTGGCGACTGTTGGGGTTGGCGCGACGAATCGGGCTGTTGTAGGGGTTGTCGCTGTTGGGCAGGTTTTGCGTCAGCAACTGCGGCGCGCCCTGGGGAGCACCTTCGGCAGGAAGGGCAACGACCAGAAGCCCGACAACCAGCAAAGCTATCGGAGCGAAGACAAGTCTGTTCATGACGCCTCTCTTCAAGGGTGAGTTCGTTATGGGGGTTGGACAACGCCGCACCCCATAATATACCCGCGATCACCTCGAATTCAGCGCCGCAGCCGACCGCCTTACTGCCGGCTCAACCCCGCCAGCAGGCCACTCAACGCCTGGGGTGCCAGTTGCAATCTGGTCCCGCGTTGCGCCGCCTGCTCGATATCCGGGATCAGCAGGCTGGTATGGACATCACTGTCGTAGAGCATCAGATCCTCGCCGCTGCGTTGCAACACCAGACGCTCGGAATCGGCACTGATGACCGCATCGCGGCTCTGCTCGTCAATGACGATCTGTCGATAATGGCTCAGCAACCCACGACCCAGTGGGTAGTGATGCACGCCATGGCTATGGCCGGAAACCATCAGGCACTCGGCCTCCTCCAGGAGCGGCAACGGCTCGCCGTACGCCGGACTGCTGTCGTCGAGCTGCAGGATCAGGTTGCCTTCGGACAAATGGACAAAACTGTAGCGCCCTGCCGGCGTCGCCTGCAGATTGTCCAGGCACCACAACTGCCCACTGTCTTCATCATGGATGTAACCGCCCGCCTGGCCTGCGGCCTTGCCCAGGTAAGTCAACTGATGGTCTGCCTGCGGACCTGGGGCACACAGCAGCTCGGCGCTGTCCGGCAGATACCAGCCAGGGGCCTGACCTGGCTCGGTCAACAGTCGCACGGCCGAGGGCAGGTCGTAGTGCTTGCGCAACACCGCGATCCGCTCGCCGACCTGCGCCAGCTCCTGATGCGCGTTGATCCGCAGCGCAATCAGCACCGCCCGCTCCGTCAGGGTGGCGGCCACCGGCAGCAGGACCATGACGCCATCGCTGCTTTCCAGGTGCAATCGGGTCCCTTGGCGCTGCCCCCTGATCCACCGCTGCGGCGCCTGCCAGGCCAACGCATCGGGGGCCGCTGGTGACGGGTGCAATTGCTCGTCGAAGGTCAACTCGGTCTCGGCCGGGAGCAGCGCCTGGCGATAGAGCTGTTGGCTCTCGCCATCCAGAATCCAGGCATGACGGTCATCGGCCGTCAATCCCAGATAGGTCAGGGCATGCCGTCCATCAAGATTGCCACCGCCCTGCACGAGTCGTTGCGCGGCACAGTCATACCAGGCACCGATGGTTTTTCCCGCCAGGCCTCCCAGCCCCCATAACACCAGGTTGTCGAGTCGCGCTGGCGTAGCCCTGGCCAACCGCCCCAGCTCCGCTGCCAGGTCTTCCCGGTGATGGCTCAGCCAACGGGCAACCACCCCCGCCAGCCGCGCAGCTCCACGGTCCAAGAGCCATACGCCCCCCTCCGTCGTCAGGGCCAGCCACGGTGACTGATCGTCGCCCCGGACGGCACTGACCTCACTGAGGGCCACCGCCGTGGCCAACGTCCCGGGCATGCCCTCATCGGATTGAAAGTAAGCCCGCCGCTTGTCGGGGTCATAAAAGTAGAAACCGGGCTTGTCCCCGCCCGTCGAACCGACCAGCGAAAGGTCCCGCGGCAAGGCCGAGCCCAGGTTGGCCCGCACCACACGGGGCAGCAGGTACTCGCTGTTGAAAACCAGCCACTGGCGCTCCGTCGTCGGCCCCTGGCTGGCGGCGCAGGTCACCACTTGCGCGCAGGTGGCGCTGACTTGCCGCTCGGTCATCCGTTGCAGCGGATCACGCCAGTGTGCAGCGGCCGATAGCAGCGCCAGGCTGTTTTCGCCGGGGTTGAACAGTTGCCCGGCCCGATGGATCGCCAGCAGTTTCAGCGAGGCCTCTTCGACCCGGTAGATGTGCTCGACGGAGCAGTCCGGCAACAGCTCGTCAATCGCCAGCAGCAGTTGACCATCGCGTTGCACCAGGTGGCTGTGGGTGATGGTTCCGCCAAAGGTCCGCGGCCGGTACTGGACAAGCACTTTCCCCGTGGCAATCGCCACCTGCCAGACATCCGCGCCCCGGTAGAACCAGGCCTTGTCTTCGACGATGCCGCCCAACAGTGCCTGGCCGAGAAATTCACTGGCCCGCGGATAGTCGGTGTAGATAAAACGGTCCTGGCTCACCTGATAGAACGCCCTGCCGGTGTCCTGCCCGGCCGGGCGATAATGCTCAACCGTCACGAAGGGCTGGCTGTGGGGTGAGTCGCCGGTCAACTGCTTGAGATGCGCATGCAGCGCCTGCCAGTCCATAAATCCGCTGCCATCGGCTTCCGACAGGTTCAGTTGCTGCTTCTCCCGGTCGACGGAAAACAGATCGCCACTGGCGTTGATCAGCGAAACCTCGCCACAGTTCTCCGCCAGCGTTATCGCCAGGCTACCCACCTGCAGTTGATTGCCGTTGAGGTGGGTCGTGGCCTCCTTCAGTTGCCGGACATCCAGTGTCCAACGGCTGTTCGCCGTGCCACCCAGGGAAATCGACACGCCGTCCAGCAGGCTGAGACGGTAATGGCCGCCCTCGCCCTCCAGTTGATAAGACAGTTTGCCCTGCAGGATATCCGGCAGCGCGGGCACCAGGATGTCACGGTCCTGCGCGTCCAATAACACCCTGACCGGCGTCTCCACGTACTCAGGCACAATCCGCCGGACAATCCGCTCCCCGGGGAAGGCGTAGAAGTCAAAGTCGAAGCGATAGTCTTCCTCAAGCCTGCGCAGCACATCAAAGCCGTAGTCGTGCCGACTGGTGGCAAACGGCAGGATCATGTATTCGTAATTGAGATACGACTTCGCGGTCATCGGCAGCACCAGAATCGCATCGCCGGGGGCGAAGCTGACCTGGGCCTGGCGATAACCGATCCCTTCGCGAATATTGATCGCCTGGTTCTTGTCCAGGTTCGCCCCGCGGCCTGGCCACCAGAGGAAGTAGTTGCTCTTGCCGGAACCGGTCGAGCCCCTGGGGTCGTTGCGGTAAAGGTATTGGCTGCCCAGGGTCAGTTGCTGGCGACGCAGATCCAGTGTGTCGATCACCGCGCCCGGAATGGATTCCATCAGGACATGCCCGGGGGCCTGGGCATCCGCCCCATGATCGGTGCTGTTTTTGCGCTCCACGCGCCGATAGCCGCCCTGGCGATAGGCGGCATCGAGACCGGCAAAATAGCTGCCCACCTGGGCGGCTTCCTCGGCCACGGCACTGAATGCCTGGGCCAGGGCGGTGAAGCCGATGCCCAGGCCCGCCATGGGGGCCGCCAGCGCGCCGGCAAAACCCGAGGCGGTGGCGGCACCGACGATACCGGCATTCGCCGCCATCGAAGCGCCAAGACTGAACACGCCGAGGGCCAGTCCGGCGCTATCAAAGGCCAATTGGGTAGCGAAGACCGCACGCTGGGCTTCATTCTGCGCCTGGGACAACTCGATGACGTCCAGTACCACGCTCCCCAGATTCAAGAACAGGCCAACGCCGGTATTGAGTTTCGAGAGCGCCCCCATCATGTTGAGGGACTGCGCCTGACTGAAAAACGCCTTGCCCTTGCTGATCGCCTGCGCCGCCCGAAACAGCTGTACGACTTTCACCACGTCCATGGCCGTGCCATGGACGATCTGCGCCGTATTGAGCCAGCCGTGCACCTGCAGCGAGCAGCCCAATACCCCCGTCAACTCGCCGCCGGCCACCTCCGTGCGACTTTTGTGGCCAAACCAGGCGAACAGGGTCTGGACCATAAACAGGGCATTGAGCCCATCGGCGGCCTCCCCTTCGGTCGCCTCGACCTGGCCCGCCAAGGGCTCGCCCGCTCCCTTGTGAGCCTGCGCGACCCGGGTCAGTTGCCGGTTGTAGTCCTGCATGAATTCAACCACGCGGCGGTCCGACAAACGCAGTACCCGGGCAGGCTCCTCAGGATGCGCGATCCGCGCGAACTCCAACCGGTACTCGCCGCCCGTGACGGCCTCCTCCTGCTTCAGGCTGTGCCAGAGCGGCAGCCATTCGCCCGCGGACAAATCATTGTCGCGGTACAATCGCACCATGCCTTGCTGAAACGCTTGCGCCCGCGTCACCACGCCGAGCCGCTGCTTCTTCAGTGCCAACTGAGCCAGTTTTTCATCCAGCGTCTCCGTCAGCAGCAGGCTTTCGTCATACCCGGTTTTTCCTGGCGCGACCATCGCCATCCAGGCATCGCCGCTACGACGCAGAACCATCTTGGTGTCCGTGAGAGTGACGCCCCGTTTGCCGCCCTGCGGGGTGACGATAATCTTCGCCGAATGGGCCGCGACAGAACGTACGGAGAGTTTTTCCCGATCCAGGGCGTGTACAAAGGCCTGTATATAGCTGCTGGTTTCTGTCGGCTCGTTATCCACCAGCGCACATCCCACCAGGCTGATATGTTCCGGCGCGACAGTGCGCGCCTGCCCGGGCCGCAGCGGGTTGTCCAGAAACTGTTTGAGGGTTTGCACCAATTCGGACGGCAAGTACCCCGCCAGGGTCCGCTGTCCGGCGGCATCATCACGGCCATGACCTACCACTTGCAAACGCCAGTGATTTTTCCCCTGCCGGTTCAACTGGCCGATACGCGCCAGCACTGCGTCCTGGCCTGCGGTAAAGCGCAACTGGCCCGCGACGTCGAGCTGGAGCAGCAATGAATCCGAAGGGTGTTTACCGGCCAGATCAATCGCCGCCTGCCTGACCGTCCGGTTGTCTTCAAGTTGGATAATCAACTGATAGTCAAACCGGCTGGTGCCCTCGCCTTCATTGGACGCGGCCAGCGCCGACAGATCCCACTCGCCGACTTCGTCCCGGTTCAGCACGCTGTCATCTTGCGAAAGAGGCTCTCTGTCCTCCTCCTCAGAGGCTGACGCCGCCCACTGCTCGGCATTCGCCCTCTGGACCGCCTCGGGGTCGTAATAATCCTCGTCACTCCAGCCAACCAATAATTCACCTGGAATAAAACCGACCCGTTTCTCGATATCATGCATCGCAACCACAAAATCGCGAAGACGGTTGTTTAATGCCTCGGGGGCACTGGAGGCCGCGACAACATTGCGCAACGCCAACAGATAGGATCTTTTATTGTTATTCAATCGCGCATGCCGCGAAACCTGGTAACCACGCTGTTTGAAACCCTGTTCCTTGGCGTCACTGAAGTCATTGATAATCAGGACCTGCGCGCCCTTTTCAACCGCTCGCGCCACATAAAGATCGACTTTCTCATAAAACCCTTCGACGCTCAGATAGCTGTCACTGAAATGCCCGCTGAGCAGGATCAAATCGCCTGGCCCCAGATCGGCGCGCGCAAACAACTCCCAACCGTCACCGTTCAGGAACTCGGTGCTGTCGAGATTCCCGCCGTGGAGCCGACTGATAAAAAACAACTTTCTTTCATTGGTGATCAAAGGAAGAAAATTGACTCTGTAATGTTCCTCCGCCGTCAGCAAGGACAGAGGCAAGTGTAATCTGTACCCTACCGAGGGGACCTCGTTGATGGTGACCGTACTCGTATGTTTGGCCGCGTTCTGCATGACATAAAACAACGCGGCGATACGTGTCCTGGCGGTTAATTGGCCAATTTTCGGCACGGCCGGCTCATCAACAATCATCTTGCCATCTTTCAGCGAGATCAATTCAGCCAGACTGTCTTCAAAATAATCCTTTACCGCCTGACGAAGATTGTCCGCCCGATCCTGCCTGACAAACGCCTTGAGCTTTTCCCGCCTTCTTGCTCTTTCCTCCTCTTTTTTGGGTAAAGGGACGTCATCCGGAAAGACACGCTCAAAGCTCATGGACAGGTTGTCGTCGAAATCAAAGCCATGTTGGCGGCCGATCGCCAGGAGATCGGACTTGATCTCCTGGACACCCCTGACGACGCCCTGCGGATGGCTGACCACCTCGCTCTGGGTCACCGCGATCAAGGGATTGATATCGTTGACGATGATTTTGCCCTTGAACCCCAGCGCCCTGGCCCAGTTCGAATAAACCCCCGAGCCGGCCATGGGTTCTATCACGCGGGTGACCACAGGTGCAGGGATACCCTCTGACTGGCGGTGAAGGATATCGGAAATCAGCGCGCCATCCACCTGCTCCAGTTCGGTCGCCACACTGCCCGGCATGCTGAAAAAAGGCAGGCCACGCAGATCAATCCGCAGGTCCATCTGGCTGAGCGCCCGGACCTTTTCCGCCCGTGTTCCACTGCTATCGCGCAGGCGCTCTTTCACCTTGCGCCAGAAATCGGGATCACGTTTGCCGCCACGCCCCATGCCGGTCACCGGGTAAGCGGGATGCCGGGTGTTCCAGTTCGAGACAGTGGTCAGATAGTCCTCGTAAATAGAACCTTTCAAGCCATAACTACCGTAGTGATAGCGATCACGCAGCCAGCCACGGAACTCGCTGATCCGGCTTTCCACCTGGGCCGGCGTATAGCCGCTCAAGACCCCTTGGGCACCCGCCACGCCGAGGACCAGGATGCGGGCATACCCGTTCATGTGTTCGGGATCGCCAAGCACCCGTGCAAAATCCTGCCCGCTCAGCCGAAACCACAGGGTGGGCTTGTCGGGATGCTGCAGTCCGAGCGAGCGTATGGCGTCGGCAGTCCCCGGGACCTCGCCGAGTTCCAGGATGACCTGGCTGTCAAAGGTTTCAGCGGCCTCGTTGTAGCGCTTCGATTGCCCCCAGAGAGCGAGGTTGGCCCCGAATGGGCTCGGTTCATTACTGTGTGTCGAGGCGCCGGCTTCATTCCCCTGGATCCTGGGGCGTCCGCCCTCGTTCCCGACGGCCGAACCGGGTCTTTTCCTCGATCCGCTGCTCCCGTTCCCATCAATACCGTCCCTGGTTGTAGCCGCTCCAACACCCATGTACCGCCTCCAGAATCATGATTTCAATTAGGGGGGCGTATTGTGCTGAGAAGCGTTATGTCTCAAGTCGTACATATGTATGGCACAGCTCTGCGCCGGGCCGTCGCAGACAGACACCCGCCGACAGCCATGTAACTGTCGTCATCCGTATGCGACAATAGGCCCAATGTCTGGAATGAATCCCGCCTTTAATTGCACAGCAGCTCGGACGAAACCGTCGGATGCTGCTCTTTACGTACGCGCGCTGGCTGAACTCCAGCGGTGACCGGAGCGAGATGGAAAAGCTCCTGAAATGCCCAGGGAATGGCCCAAGCACCCAATCAGCAGCGCGTAACCCCTTGATAGGTAAAGTAATTGATCTCCACCGCAAATATCACCATGCAGTTCGGCGCCAAGCCGCTCTTCGAGAACGTCTCGGTCAAATTCGGCGCCGGTAACCGCTACGGCCTGATCGGCGCCAACGGCTGCGGCAAGTCGACTTTCATGAAAATCCTCGGCGGCGACCTCGACCCGTCCGGCGGCCAGGTCATGCTGGAGCCGAACGTACGCCTGGGTAAACTGCGCCAGGACCAGTTCGCCTACGAAGAATTCACCGTACTCGACACCGTGATCATGGGTCACGAAGAGCTGTGGAAGGTCAAGGCCGAGCGCGACCGCATCTACTCGCTGCCGGAAATGACCGAAGAAGACGGCATGACCGTGGCCGAGCTGGAAACCGATTTCGCCGAGATGGACGGCTACACCGCCGAATCCCGCGCCGGCGAATTGCTGCTGGGCCTGGGTATCGGCATCGAACAGCACAACGGCCCGATGAGCGAAGTCTCCCCGGGCTGGAAACTGCGGGTGTTGCTGGCCCAGGCGTTGTTCTCCGACCCGGAAGTGTTGCTGCTCGACGAGCCAACCAACCACCTGGACATCAACACCATCCGCTGGCTGGAAAACATCCTGACCCAGCGCTCCAGCCTGATGATCATCATCTCCCACGACCGTCACTTCCTGAACAGCGTCTGCACCCACATGGCGGACCTGGACTACGGCGAGCTGCGCCTGTTCCCGGGCAACTACGACGAATACATGACCGTGGCGACCCAGTCCCGCGAGCAGTTGCTGTCGGACAACGCCAAGAAGAAAGCGCAGATCTCCGAGCTGCAATCCTTCGTCAGCCGCTTCTCGGCCAACGCCTCGAAAGCCAAGCAGGCCACTTCCCGCGCCAAGGCGATCGACAAGATCCAGCTGGCCGAAGTCAAGCCGTCGAGCCGCGTCAGCCCGTTCATCCGCTTCGACCAGACCAAGAAGCTGCATCGCCAGGCGGTCATCGTCGAGCGTATGGCCAAGGGCTTTGATGGCAAGACCCTGTTCAAGGACTTCAGCTTCCAGGTTGAAGCCGGCGAGCGCGTGGCGATCATCGGTCCGAACGGGATCGGCAAGACCACCCTGCTGCGCACCCTGGTCAACGAACTGACCCCGGACGCCGGCACCGTCAAGTGGACCGAAGCGGCCGAACTGGGCTACTACGCCCAGGACCACGCCTCGGACTTCGAAGACGAATCCAACCTGTTCGACTGGATGGGCCGCTGGACCAAGGAAGGCGAACAAGTGGTTCGCGGCACCCTGGGCCGCATGCTGTTCTCCAACGACGAGATCCTCAAGTCGGTCAAGGTCATCTCCGGTGGTGAGCAAGGCCGTATGCTGTTCGGCAAGCTGATCCTGCAAAAGCCGAACGTGCTGATCATGGACGAACCGACCAACCACTTGGACATGGAGTCCATCGAAGCCCTCAACCTGGCGCTGGAGAACTACCCGGGCACGCTGATCTTCGTCAGCCACGACCGTGAGTTCGTTTCGTCCCTGGCCACCCGCATCATCGAGCTGAGCCCAAGCGGCGTGATCGATTTCAGCGGCACCTATGACGACTACCTGCGTAGCCAGGGCGTGGTGTTCTAAAAAACGCTGGGAGCCGGTAAGCCGGCTCCCACAGCGCACACAAGAAATTAGTTAGCCTGCTTTCTTTTATCCTTCCATCCCGCCATCATGTTCGCCTCTAACCGCCCGCCCGCGAACGAGCCTTCATGTCCGCCCAGCAACCGCCCCGACCGACCAGCAACCTGACGATCACCCTGCAGATCGTTTCCATCGTCTTCTACACCTTCATCGCCTTCCTCTGCATCGGCCTGCCGATTGCGGTGTTGCCCGGTTACGTGCACGGACAACTGGGGTTCAGCGCGGTGATCGCCGGCCTGACCATCGGTTCGCAATACCTGGCGACCCTGCTCAGCCGCCCCATGGCCGGGCGCATGGCCGACGGTATCGGCACCAAACGTTCGATCATCTATGGCCTGTCGGGCATTGTGCTCAGCGGCGCGCTGACGTGGGTCTCGACACAGGTGCAGCACCTGCCACTGTTGAGCCTGGGGATTCTGATCGTCGCGCGCCTGCTGCTGGGGATCGCCCAGGGCCTGATCGGCGTCGGTACCATCAGTTGGGGGATTGGCCAGGTCGGCGCCGACCAGACCGCCCGGGTCATCTCCTGGAACGGCATAGCCTCCTATGGCGCCATCGCCATCGGTGCACCACTGGGGGTGCTGATGGTCGAGGATTACGGCTTCGCCAGCCTCGGCATTGCCTTGTCGAGTCTGGCCCTGGGCGCCCTGCTGCTGATTCGCAACAAACCCTCGGTGCCGGTGATTCGCGGCGAGCGCCTGCCGTTCTGGGCGGTGTTCGGGCGTATTGCGCCCTATGGCGCCAGCCTGACCCTGGCTTCCATCGGCTACGGCACCCTGACCACCTTTGTCACCCTCTTCTATCTCAGCCGCGGCTGGACCGGTGCCGCCTATTGCCTGACGGTGTTCGGCACCTGCTTCATCCTTGCCCGGCTGTTCTTTATCGGCTGCATCAACCGTTTCGGCGGTTTCAAGGCGGCTATCGCGTGCATGAGTATCGAGACCCTCGGCCTGGTACTGCTCTGGCTGGCGCCTTCCACCGGCGTTGCCCTGACCGGCGCGGGCCTGGCGGGGTTTGGCCTGTCGCTGGTGTATCCGGCATTGGGTGTGGAGGCGATCAAACAGGTGCCGAGCAGCAGTCGCGGCGCGGGCCTGAGCGCTTATGCGGTGTTTTTCGACCTGGCGCTGGCCATCGCCGGTCCGGTGATGGGCGCGGTGGCCTCGAACCTGGGCTATTCGTGGATTTTCTTTACTGCGGCGCTATTGTCGGTCAGCGGCCTGTCGGTCACGGTGCTGCTGGCACGTCGCGCAGCAGCCCACTGACTCACTGATCGGCGGTCTGCATCCCGCCATGGCTCGGCGTACTGAGAGTCTTGGTGAAGAAGCGCCCGGCTTCATGGATCAGGTCGCGATGAATATCCTCGCGGTTGACCCCTTCGGCATCGGTACACAGGCCTGGCGTAGCCTGGAGTTGCTCTGGGCTGCACGGCGCCATGAAGACGAAATGCCCGGCCCCGGCGATCAGCTTGAACTGCGGCGCCACCGGAAGTTTGCGCGCCAGGGCGGCGGCATTCTTGTCCGGAAACACCAGTTGGTCGGCGCCACCGCTGTACATCAGCACCGGCACATGGACATCCGCCAGGGTATGGCGGCCGAACATCAGGCTCAGCGGTGCCATCAGCAGCAAGGCATGCACCCGAGGATCGGCTACCGGCTGCAAGTCATCGCGGTCGACGATCAGTTCACCCTTGGTGTTGCAGGCATCCTTGTCATCCGGACGCTGCTGGCAATAACGGCGCAGGCGCTCCAGGTTCGGCTGGGCTCCGGCCAGGATCAGGGCGGTTTCACCACCCGCCGAATAACCGATCACACCGACATCCTCGGCTTCGATAAAAGGTGACAGCGTCGCGTCACCCAGGGCAGCGGTGATGGCCTCGGAAATCTGCATGGGCCGACCATAGAGGTTGCTCAGCGTCCCCAGGCGGCTTTGATCCTTGTAGTTGTCGCCCGGATGCAACACGGCGACCACGATAAAGCCCTTGCGCGCCAGGGAGGTGGCCAGGTCGTGCAAGGCCAGCGGCGTGCCGGTGTTGCCATGGGACAACATCAACAATGGATAGCGGCCGATAGCGACCTTGGTGTCTTCGCCGGCCTGGATCGTATAGTTGCCGATCCGGCTCGTGTGCTCACGATCGCTGGAAGGATAGAAGGCAATCGCCGACATCGGCTTGAGATCCAGCGGATCAAGGAATGTCAGGCGATGATAACCGACGCTCCAATGAGCGGGCGGCGCCGCCTGCACTGTAAGGAGGCTGCTGGACAGACAGATCAGTAACACTGCACAAAGACGCATCATGGGGATGCCCACCTTTGTTGCGTAATTAGCACACCAATTCTCTTCAATTCCTTGAAGTTAAAGCTCCGTAAAGGGCTTTGACTGATTTTCGAGGTTTTTCAGAGCACCTATGGTTGATCGATGATGCATAACCCGAGCCAAACCCAAACAGCCAGACGCAAAAAACTCCGTACGCTGACCATTCATAATGATCAGAGCACAGAGTTTAATGGGTGTTCCGGAAAGAAGCTCGCGTGTTTACGAAAGCTTTACGCGGTGGCGAACAGCTCTTCGCTGATCCGTGCCTGCGCGGTGCTGATGGCCTTGGCGCGGACGTCTTCGCCGTAACCCAGGCCATGGGCGCGGACGAATTCGATGTCGGTGATGCCGAGGAAACCGAACAGCACGTTCAGGTAGTCTTCATGGGCCACGCCGGTAGGCATGCCGACATGCAGGCCGCCGGAAGTGGAGACGATCACCAGCTTCTTGCCGCCCGCCAGGCCTTCAGGACCGGCTTCGGTGTAGCGGAAGGTCTTGCCGGCAACGGTGATACGGTCGATCCAGGCCTTGAGCTGGGTCGGGATGCTGAAGTTGTACATCGGCGCGGCGATCACGATGGCATCGGCGGCGAGGAATTCTTCGATGGTCGAAGCGCTGAGTTCGGCTTCGTGGCGCTGGGCCGCGTCACGCAGTTCGGCAGCGGTACCGCCGGCAACCAGGGTCAGGCTGGAGAAGTGGCTGATGGCGTCGCTGGCCAGGTCGCGGTAGGTCACCACGGCAGAAGGCTCGGCGAGTTTCCAGGCGTCGACCACCTGACGGCTCAACTGACGGGAGGCGGAGTTGTCGCCCAGGATGCTGGAATCAATGTGCAAGAGTTTCATGCGGGATCTCCAAGTGAGGATCGCCACTGGGCGATCAAGTTGAGATAATCCTACAGGCGAAACCAATAGCCGATTAGACGGCTTGAATGTGATAGTTTGTCCCAACCATAGAACGATCGAGTCACGGCCCATGCAAGACCTCAACGATCTCTACTATTTCGCCAAGGTGGTCGAAGCCGGCGGCTTCGCGGCGGCCGGACGCCTGCTGGGAATTCCCAAGTCGCGCCTGTCACGGCGGATCGCCGAGCTGGAGGAACGCCTCGGCGCCCGCCTGCTGCAACGCACCACCCGCCAGTTGAAACTCACGGCCGTCGGCGAGCGCTACCTGCGCCATTGCCAGGCGATGCTGCTGGAGGCCGAGATGGCCGACGAGGCGGTGGCCAGCATGTCCAGCGAACCCCGTGGACGCTTGCGCGTTTCCTCTCCGGTGGGATTGGCCCAGGAGTTCATGCCCTGGGTGATCTCCAGCTTCCTGACCGCGCACCCACTGGTCCAGCTGGAAGTGCTGATGGTCAATCGGCGGGTCGACCTGGTGACCGAAGGTGTCGATGTCGCCCTGCGGGTCCGCGAACAGGGCGACGAAGACCCGTTGCTGGTGACCCGCCGCCTGCGCCAGGCGCAGACCTTCATCCTGGCGACACCGGCCTTTCTCGAACAACATCCCATCAACAGCCTGGAGGACCTCAGGCATGCACCTGTTCTGGGCGCCCTGGAGGCAGATCGGCTGGTGCACTTGAGCCTGATCAACGCCGAAGGTGAAAAACGTGAACTGACCCTCGAGGCCCGGCTCGGGGTCGACGATTTCGTCGTGCGCAAGGCCTGCGCCCTCGCCGGCCTGGGCTTCACCGTCCTGCCGATGCTGTATTGTGAGCAAGAGCTGGCCAACGGCACTTTCGTGCAGATACTCCCCGAATGGTCCTTGCCCGGCGGCTGGTTGCAGGCCGTCTACCCCCATCGGCGCGGCGTACTGCCGGCGGTGAGGGCCTGGATCGATCACCTGGCCGAAGTTTTCAAAGGTTGCGGAGATAGAACACTGTGAAAGGATCGAACCTGAGCCGGGAAGACGTCGCGCATTTCTGCCTGACATTGCCCGGGGCGCGAGAAGACTATAAATGGGGCGGCGTGCGCGTTTTTTCCATTGCCGGCAACAAGATGTTCGCCGTGCAGGGGCTGCGCGGCGACTCCCTGGCCTTCAAGGTCGACAAGGAGCTGTTCCTCGGTCATGTCGACCGTCCGGGGATCGGGCCCGCGCCCTATCTCGCCAGGGCCCACTGGATCATCATGGACACGCCCTACCCGCTGGACCGTGAAGAACTGCAAGGGCTGATCCAGCGCTCCCATCAACTGGTGGTGGCAAAATTGCCCAAGCGCGTCCAGGTCGGCCTGCTGTTATAAAAACGACAGGTGCGCCAGGCTGGCGCCGAGGAACAGGTGATCGATCCAGAACACCTGGTGCAACAGCACGATCAGCCAGAACACCAGTTGAAACGAGACTTTGCGGGTCTTGTGCCGGAACACCTGCTGGGCGATCAGCGCCCCCGGCCAGCCGCCCAGCAGCTCGATGGCGTGCAGGACCTTCTCCGGTGTGCGCCAGGTCTCGTCGCGGGCCTTGCGCTTGTCGCTCCAATAGAGGAAGAACGCCAGCAGGCTGGCGATCCCATAGCCCCACAGCGGCAGCGCCGAACCACCGCCGAGCCACATCCTCAACCCGCCAAATCCAGGCAACACACAGAGCACCAGCAGCACCGCCAGCTTGAACCTGAGGTGTTGGACCCGAGTCGCGACCTGGCGAGTCTGTTCCTGGCTACGTGGCGTCCTCATGAGTGGCTCGACCAGTCGACCCAGCCGAACTGCCAGGTGGCCAGGATCACCAGGCCGAAGACAATCCTGTACCAGGCGAACGCCACATAGGTATGGCTGGCGATGAATTTCAGCAAGCCACGCACGGCGATCATCGCGAAGACAAAGGAGGTCACGAAGCCCAGGGCGATCACCGGCAAGTCCGCCATCTGGAACTGATGGCGGAAACCGTAGCCGGAGTACACCGCGGCGGCGACCATGGTCGGCATTGCCAGGAAGAACGAAAACTCGGTGGCGGTCTTGCGCGACAGCCCGAACAACAAGCCGCCGATAATCGTCGCGCCGGAACGCGAGGTGCCGGGGATCATCGCCAGGCATTGGGCGAAGCCGACCTTCAGGGCGTCTTTCCAGGTGATCTCATCCACCGTCTCGGCGTGCACCACATGCTGGCGGCGCTCGGCCCAGAGAATGATAAGGCCGCCCACCACCAGCGCGGCGGCGACAGTGATCGGGTTGAACAGGTAGGTGGCGATAAGCTCCTTGAACAACACCCCCAGCACCACCGCCGGCAGGAATGCCACCAGCAGATTGAGGGTGAAGCGCTGGGCATTGCGTTGCGTCGGCAGATCCCGGACCACCGAGAACACCTTGTGGCGAAACTCCCAGACCACCGCCAGGATCGCCCCGAGCTGGATGATGATATTGAAGGCAATCGCCCGTTCCCCGCCAAAGTTCAGCAGATCCGCAACGATAATCTGGTGCCCGGTGCTGGAGATCGGCAAGAACTCCGTCAACCCCTCGACGATACCCAGAATCACTGCCTGTGCGGCGGTCCAAAGATCCATTATTCCCCCCTGCTGCCGCACACCCCGCGCGGCACTTGAAAAACTCGACGCTCGATAGTTTGCCCGTGGGCAACACCTGTCCAGCGTGCCGTACCGCTTGTCGTCAAAGCGTAAAAAATGCCTGAAAAATCAAACATCAACTCAGGTTTGTCGATTTCGGGCCGAGATCCTATCAGACACGCCTGTTTGTGGCTGCCTGGAAAGTAGCCATAAGCCTACTGGGCAGGAGCGACAAAACCTGTTTGGATGCAGATCGGCGATGATCACAACAAGAAGAAACAAGGAGCGATGCCCACATGAATAGTTTGCGAAATGTGTCGATCAGTCGGCGGCTGTGGCTCATCCTCATCGTCGCCATGGCGATGCTGCTGACCCTGGGCCTGTTGATGCTCCAGCAGATCCATGACGACCTTTACCAGGGCAAGGCGCAGAAGACCCAGCACGTGGTCCAGGTCGCCAGTGGCGTCCTCAACTACTACCACGACCTGGAAACCGCCGGCACCCTCAGCCGCGAAGCCGCGCAGAAGCAGGCCCTGAGCGTGATCCGCGGCCTGCGCTACAACCAGACCGACTACTTCTGGATCAACGACCAGCGCCCGGTGATGATCATGCACCCGGCCAACCCCAAGCTTGAAGGCCAGGACCTGTCAGGGATCAAGGACCCGGACGGCTATGCCCTGTTCAACGAGATGGTCACCCTGACCAAGGCCAAGGGTGCGGGCATGATCGACTACCGCTGGCCGAAACCGGGCGCCAGTGCGCCGGTGCAGAAAACTTCCTATGTGCAACTTTTCGAACCCTGGGGCTGGATCATCGGCTCGGGGGTGTACGTCGACGACCTGCAGGACGAGTTCTACGGCCAGGTATGGCGAGCGTCGCTGATCGGCCTGGGGATTGCGCTGATCATGGCGTTGCTGGTGACAATGATTGCCCGCAGCATCGTGCGCCCCTTGCAGGAATCCGTGAACGCCATGGCCAATATCGCCAGTGGTGAAAGCGACCTGACCCGCAGCCTCGACACCCACGGGCAGGATGAAGTCACGCAACTGGCCCGCCATTTCAATGGTTTTACCAGCAAGCTGCGCAGCGTGGTCGGTCAGCTCCAGGACTCGGCAACGGCGCTCGGCCAGTCCTCCACCGACCTGGGCAGCAATGCCACCCAGGCCCAGGCCCGCAGCCAGCAGCAATCACAACAGATGGAAATGGTGGCGACGGCGATCAACGAAGTCACCTATGGCGTGCAGGACGTGGCGAAAAATGCCGAGCAGGCCGCCAGCGAGATGCGTGATGCCGAAGCCCAGGCGCGCCAGGGCCAGCTGAATATCGACAACAGCCTGCAACAGATCGATTCGCTCTCCGCCACCATCAACCAGGCGGTGGAAGTGATCCGCACCCTGGCGGCCGAAAGCACGCAGATCGGCAGCGTCCTGGAAGTGATTCGCTCGATTGCCGAACAGACCAACCTGCTGGCCCTGAACGCCGCCATCGAAGCCGCCCGGGCCGGTGAACAGGGTCGCGGCTTTGCCGTGGTCGCCGATGAAGTGCGCCTGCTGGCCCAGCGCACCCAGAAGTCCACGGCGGAGATCCAGTCGATGATCGAACGCCTGCAAGGCCATTCCGAAGCCGCGGTGAAAGTCATCGGCGACAGCAGCCGCGCTTCGCAACTGACCATCGAACAGGCCGGCCTGGCCGGCGAGAGCCTGAATGCCATCGGCCAGGCCCTGCGCAACCTCAACGGGCTGAATGCCTCCATTGCCAGCGCCACCCTTGAGCAGTCCCATGTGGTGGAGGAAATCAACCAGAACGTCACCGACGCGGCGGGCCTGTCCCACAGCACGGCCCTGGCGGCCGAGCAATCGAGTGTCGACAGTGAAAAGCTCAAGAACCTGAGCCAGCAGCTCAATACCTTGCTCAAGCAGTTCAAGGTCTGAGAATGGGAGGGTACAATCGCCCTCCTTTTTTCGAGCCCAAGGAATCCCCATGTCCGCGTCCATGAAGGTCGTCGTCCTGGCGGGGCCTGAGTCCAGTGGTAAAAGCTGGTTGTCCGCCGAGTTGCAAGCCCGTTTCGGCGGCCTGGTGGTCGGCGAATACGTGCGTTATTTCATCGAGTGCAACCCGCGCGATACGTGCCTGGCAGATATCCCGGCCATCGCCCGCGGGCAGCTCGAGTGGGAGGATGCGGCCCGTACGCAGGCGCCCAGGCTGCTGATTCTCGACACCCACTTGCTGGGCAACCTGCTCTGGAGCCGGACCCTGTTCGGCGAGTGTCCGGCGTGGATCGAACAGGCTCTTGAGGCACGCCACTACGACCTGCACCTGTTGTTGCGCCCCGAGGGCGTGGGCTGGACCGACGACGGCCAGCGCTGCCAACCGGAGCTGTCTGAACGCCAGGCCTTTTTTGCCGCCAGCCTGGATTGGCTGACCCGGCACGGGCAAGCAGTGAGCGTGATTGACGGCGATTGGCAGGCGCGTCGTGAACAGGCCTTCACTGCCGTCACCCGGTTGCTTGAAAGTACCTGAAGCCAGCGAAAACCCTGGAAAAACCGGGGTCAGTGTCCACTTATGAAACACTTCGTACACAGGCGAAGCCTCAAAATCAACGGTTCAGGCACGGCACTGCCCCAAGTGTTAAGCCGCTGATACACCTGCCCTGAAAGGCCCGTATTACCGCATTGCGCCGTATTTTCCCCGCCCCGCCCCCTCACTCCTGTCTCATCCGTGAAACAGCTTTCCCGCGTTTCATCCTCAATCAAAAACAACCCATTGTTTTAAAAGGAAAAACAAAAAGCGGCACAGCTTCTGCTCTTTCCCTCTCAACGCCAGGCTAGGGCCAGCGTACTGAAGAAGGAATGCCGTCATGGGGACTCTCACTACCGGCTTTACCCGCACCGTGCTGATCAGCTGCGCGATCAGTTCGATGCTCTGCCTCACGGCCCAGGCCGGTGGCAACGGAGTGATTGTCCTTGATCGTACCGTGCAACCTCAGAGTTATGGCCGCCCTGCCCTCCAGCCAGATCCCAACCCGGTCACCGTCAACACCAATCCATCCGGTCTGATCACTTCGATAACCGGCCGGGAACTGAGCGACGGCGATATCGCGGGTATCAGCACCGGCGGCTCCATCAGCCAACTGATCGACGCCAATACCACCAGCATGCCAGGCCTGAACAACCCCAATGGCCTGCCAGGCATGACTGCCGGACACGGCGGCGGCAATGGCGCCAGCATCGCCAACACGATCAACCACGGGTTGTCGGCCGGTATGAACGCCCTCGGCGCCATCGGCAAGGGGCAATGACATGCGCCATTCACTGTTTCTTCTCGCCCTGTTCAGCAGCGCCAGCGTATTGGCCGACTCAAGTAGCCCGGTCATCGACAGCGCCACGATCAACAACAGCGGCCAGCAATACAACGGCAACGTGATGGTCAACCAGGCCGCCGGCGACCAGCAGCAACAGCTCAACAGTCGCGCTATCGCGGTCGGCACCAGCGCCAACGCCACCACCTTGCTGAACCAGAAAATCACCAGCGGGGCCAGTACGGCGATCAACGCCAAGGCCGCCATCCAGGGCAACTCTTTCAGTAACGGCAACGGCATGATCGGGGTCAACCAATCCGCCGGTGCCAACAACCAGGCAATCAATGCCGTGCGGATCAGCATCAGTGCCGCGCCGCAAAGCATCGACGACAGCGTCCTGTCCCAACAGAACGTGGCGCTGTCACCGAACTCGGACTCATCCACACCCTCCGGCAGTCGCCAGGTCGTTACCAGCGACCAGGCCTTCACCGGCAGCCGGGGCGTGATTCAGGTGAGCCAGAGCGCGGGGGTGGGCAACCGTATGGCCAACACCCTCAGTATCCGGGTCGCTGATTGACCCGTGCAGTGCCAATTAGAAAGTACCAACACTTAACTCAACTAATAAGCACGGAGATACACACCATGAAACCCACAATGGCTCTCAAACCACTGGTCTTCGCACTGGCCGCCGTCATGGCAATGGCTGCCCAAGCAGGCGGCGATGATGGACACGGTCATCGTCATCATGACCATAACAAAGGCCCGGACCTCGCTACCCTGCTGCAGATCACTGCCGGCGCCAATGCCTCGGTGAACGACACCCAGGACAGCCACGGCAACGTTGTCACCAACGAAGGCACCCAGAACAATGGCAGCATCAACAACTCGTTGAACAGTGCCAGCGGCAACATGGGCGCCAACGCCGCAGCCGGCGACGGCAACCAACAACTCAACGAAGCCGCGCTGGCCACCGCCGACGAAAGCTTCATCTTCGGCAGCGCCACCTCCAATACCACGCTGACCCAGACCAACCACAACAACACAGTCGCCAATGAATCCACCCAAAACAACGGTTCATTGAACAGCTCTGGCAACTATGGCTCCGGCAACATGGGCGTCAACGTGGCCGCCGGCGACTTCAACCAACAGAAAAACGACCTGGCCATCGCCGTATCCGGCGGTCGTGTTGCCTCGGCAACGGGTTCGGCGACTCAGAACTCCAATGGCCTGCAAGTGGCCAACGCCGGGGTTCAGGCCTACAAAGTCACCACCCTCAAATCCACTATCGATCTCAAAGGCAGCTACAAAGGGACCTTTAGCGGCACTGTAAGCGATCCTAAAGGCGGTCATAACAATGACGGCTGGGGTGGTGACCAGGGTGACCATGGAAAAGGAACCATCAAAGGTACCGAGATGGGCACTATCGACCTGAATGGCGTCGCCACTTATCAAGTGATGACACCTAACGGCTGGACCATGCCAGTGGTCAACAACGCCAGCATCAACGGCTCGCTCAACAATGCCTCGGGCAACGTGGGCGCCAACGTGGCGGCCGGTGTCGGCAACCAACAGGGCAACACCCTGTCCATCGCTGCAGGCTGCCGCGCCTGCATGTAATGGCAACAGTACTGAGAGCCCCGGAAACGGGGCTCTTTTTTCAGCTCTGAGAGGCGTATGACCATGCGTACCATCGCCCTTGCCGTTGCACTTTTGCTCTCCATCCCTATTCAGGCCGCTACCATGGCCGTGCCCGGCCTGCCGGGCGCAGTGGTTTTCTACAAGCATGTACAAAGCATTCGCGAACGGCGTTTTTCCGACCTGGTCGAGCAGAAGACCGACTTCAGTTGTGGTGCCGCCGCACTCGCCACCCTCTTGCGCCAGGCCTACTGGCTGGACGTCAACGAAGAACAGATTATCAAAGGCATGCTGACCACCTCTGACCAGGAGCTGGTCAAGAAACAGGGTTTCTCCATGCTGGACATGAAGCGTTATATCGAAAGCATCGGCATGCGTGCCCGGGGCTACAAGATTCCCGCCGACAGCCTGCCCAGCGTAACCATTCCGGTCGTGGTGATGATGGACATCCGCGGCTACAAGCATTTCGTGGTGATGCAGCGCGCCGACAAGGACTGGGTCTATATCGGCGACCCGGTGCTGGGCCACAAACGCTACACCAATGCCGATTTCCAGAAAGGCTGGAACGGCATCATCTTCGCCATCATCGGCCCCGGCTACGACAAGAGCAACGCCTTGCTCGACCCACCGGCACCGCTGACGGCCAAGAACAAGCTGGACACCTTCCACCCGGTCAAGGACGCGGAACTGATGGATTTCGGCTTTATCCAGAGCGACTTCTTTTAAGGTGAACTAAAAATAAAGGGGCAGGATGCTCCGGGAGCAACACATGAAAACCTCACACAGGCTGATGGTCAGTTGTTTGGTGCTCGCCTGCCTGCCGGCACACGCTGCCCTGCCCTTCAAACCCATCGAACTGAAAGACTCGGAGATGTCCGAACTGCGTGGTCGCTACGTCATGCCAGGACGCATCATCAGCTTCGGGATTGTCATGCAAAGTACCTGGACCAACGCCCGTGGCGACACCATCGGCGCGGCCACTTCCCTGCAAATCCAGCAATCGACCGTCAAACCGCAGTTCTACGTCACCACCTTCAGCACCCAGGGCAATGGCTCGGCTCCGACCCAAGGCACCGGCACGGTGATCGGCGGTGCCGGCCTGAACGCCTCGGCGGGTGTGACCCAGGTGGTGCGCGCCGCCGGCGACGGCAACAGCGCCAACAACAACGTCGCGATCAATGTCAGCGAAGCCAACCAGGTTCCAAGCAGCCCGCAGCAAATGGGCCAGGTGCTCACCAGCGGCGGCAGCATCACCGGTTCCAGCGCCGCCGGCAGCGTCACTGTCTCTGCCGCCGCCAGCGGCGTGACCATGCAGATATTGGCCAACAACAATCAGGGTAATGCGCTGCAGCAGATCGCCCAGGGCGGGGTGCTGCAGTCCACCACCCTGCTGGGTGGCAACAATCTGGTCAACAGCATGACCCAACTCAATGTGGTGTTGCAGAACAACATGCCTACCGTGGGGGCACTGGATTGCAGCCTGACTCAACTCAAGGGACTACGCAGCATGGGATTCTGAACTACGCTCATTTTCGACCATTGGATGTCAGAAAAGGACGACTTATTTCATGTCTCTATCGCTCTCGCTACGCATGGCGGTATGTGTGGGTGCCCTCTTCCCGGCGGCGATGCTACAAGCAGCGCCGGATGCCGAAGTCGAGGCCCTGAAACAGGAACTCCAGGAGCTGAAACAACGCTACGTACAACAGCAACAAGCGTTGTCGGTACTGGAGCAACGGGTTAAGCAGGTCGAAGATCAGCCGGCAGCGCCGCCACCCAAACGCCTGGTCAAGTCTCCCGCGGACCTGAAAAAGGGGCAAACGGTGGCTGTGGGGGCCAGCACGAACGCTACAGGATCGGCGGCCAGCACGTCCGGCGCCTCTTACGGCCAGTCGCTCAAGGATGATTCGGCGCCGGCCCAGAGTGTCTCTGATCTGTACAACGAGGCCAGTGGCTTCTTCGGCAATGGCAAGTTCAGCGTCGAAACAGGGATCACCTATTCGCACTACGATACCCGACAGCTGTTTCTCAATGGCTTTCTGGCCCTGGACTCGATCTTCCTCGGCAATATCAATCTGGATAGGATCAAGTCCGACACCTGGACACTCGACCTGACCGGTCGTTATAACCTCAACAACCGATGGCAGTTCGACATAAACGCCCCGATTGTCTACCGGGACTCGGTCTATCAAGCGGGGGGCGGCAACGGCGGCGCGGCCGGAACTACCGTAGAGCAAACGGTGAAGCAGGATCCAGCCTTGGGTGACGTCAACTTCGGCGTGGCCTACAAGTTCCTCGACGAATCGGAGAATTGGCCGGACGCGGTCTTCAGCTTCCGGATCAAGGCGCCCACTGGCAAGGATCCGTATGGCATCAAGTTTCTCACCTCGTCTCAAAGCAACAGCCTGGCTTACCCACAAAGCCTGCCCACCGGCAATGGCGTCTGGTCTATCACCCCGGGTATCTCACTGGTCAAGACCTTTGACCCGGCCGTACTGTTCGGCACCCTGGCCTACACTCACAACTTCGAGGAGTCGTTCAGCGATATCAGCGCACAAGAGGGTGTGGTCGTTCCCGGCAAGGTCCGACTCGGCGACAGCTTCCAGATTGGCGCTGGCGTGGCCTTTGCCCTGAACGAGAAGATGAGCATGTCCTTCTCGTTCTCGGACCTGGTGCAAAGCAGGAGCCAGCTCCAGCAGAGCGGTCAGAGCTGGCAGAACGTGATCGGCAGCGATGCCAACTCCGGGTTCTTCAACATCGGCATGACCATTGCTGCTTCGCCGAGTCTGACCATCGTGCCCATGCTGTCCCTGGGCATGACCCCCGACGCGCCAAACTTCTCTTTCAGCGTGAAATTCCCCTACTACTTCTGACTTGGCACAATGGAAAAGGCCCGCAACGTGAAAACGCTGCGGGCCTTTTCTTTTCGCTCACCGCGCCCTAGCGGATCTGGTGCTTGTGCAGCAATCGGTAGAAAGTCGGGCGTGACACCCCCAGCACGCGAGCGGCGACGCTCATATTGTCGCTGTGCCGGTTCAGCACATCGCACAGCGCCTGGTGCTCGGCGCGGCGCACATAGTCTTCCAGGGTGCCCATGGGGGCGCTGTCGCAAGGCAGGCTGTCCAGCCCCAGGTCCCGGGCCTCGATCTGCCGTCCTTCAGCCAATACCAGCCCGCGCCTGACCCGATTGGCCAGCTCACGGACATTACCCGGCCAGGCATGATTGCCCAGGGCGATCAATGCCTCTTCGCTGAAACTACGCGGCCGGCGCCCGGTTTCCTGGCTGTAGAAATGGGAGAAATGGTTGGCCAGCATCGCCACGTCGCCATGCCGTTCGCGCAGCGGCGCCGTCATCACTTGCAGGACATTGAGCCGGTAATACAGGTCCTCACGGAAACGCCCGGTGCCGATGGCCGCTTCCAGGTCGACATGGGTCGCCGCCAGTACCCGCACATCCACCGCGATGGGCTGGCTACCGCCGACCCGCTCAATATGCTTTTCCTGGAGGAAACGCAAGAGATTGGCCTGCAACTCCAGCGGCAAGTCGCCGATTTCGTCGAGAAACAAGGTGCCGCCGTTGGCCGCCTCGATGCGCCCGACCTTGCGCTGGTGCGCCCCGGTAAAGGCGCCCTTCTCATGGCCAAACAACTCGGACTGGATCAGGTGTTCCGGAATCGCCCCGCAATTGATCGCCACAAACGGCTTGGCGTGCCGCTGGGACTGCCGGTGCAGGGTGCGCGCCACCAGCTCCTTGCCGGTCCCGCTTTCCCCACGGATCAACACCGGCGACTCGGTGGGCGCCAGTTTGCCCAGCAGCTTGCGCAGCTCACGGATCGGCCGGCTGTCGCCGAGCAACTCGTGCTCCGGCTGGTCGACATGGATCGAACCCTGGCCGCGCAAGCGCGCCATGCCGAAGGCGCGACCTAATGTCACCTGTACGCGGGAAACATCGAAGGGCAAAGTATGAAAGTCGAAGAACCACTCGCACACGAAGTCACCGACATTCTGCAAACGCAGCACTTCCTGGCTGAGAACCGCAATCCACTCGGTGCCGCTGCGGCTGATCAGGTCCTTGACCGCTTCAGGGCGTTCGAGATGAAAAGGTTGCAGGCGCAACAGGCCGACATCGCAGGAACGGTCGACGGCAGCGTCCAGATTACAACTGTCGACATCCCAGCCAACGGTGCGCAAGCCGGGTAACAGGCGATGACAGTCATCGCAAGGATCAACCACCAGCAGGCGTCTGAGCGGAACCGCTTCTTGCATGACTGATCCTTGGCGCCAGAGTTTTAAATATTTATTAGAAACAAGCAGTTGGCAAACCTGCCTGTAACACTAGCAAGAACTTGACGCAGACTTGTACCGTTTGGTTATAACTTTGCCGATGGATAAGCCATAAATCCGGAAAGTCGCGTGCCAGAGCCTTCGGGCGACCACTACTGGTTCAGTGGAACTGGCCTGAGTATCCCGGGGCTTGAACTGAGTATATGAAAGAAAGTGAAAAAAACTTTATGACTTGTGTGACCTGATGCCCGCGATCGGACATCAGTACAAGTAACCGACCGAAACGGTGAGCCCAAACCGACGGTCCAGAGAATTGTTTGGGCATACTTGAGAGAAAACCCCATGAACGCCCCGCTCCGTATGAACGAAGCACTTCTGATGGCCGGCCAGGCCCTCAAGCCATTCCAGTGTGTTGCCTGGGTGGCACAAGACAAAGGCGAACTGAGCCTGACCGTGATCGACCGTACCAACAACAGCATCGGTCGCCAGCAGATTCCTTGCAGCGCCTACTCCGACTCCGAGCAGTTGGTCAGCCTGCTGCAACAGGCCCGCGCGGAGTTGAGCCAGAAAGGCTACGACCTGCAGCCGTGGACATTGTCGGCCTGATAGCGCTCCAGAGAACACGCAACCCCCTGTAGGAGCAGAGCTTGCTCGCGAACCGCTGCAAGCGGCCATTCACCATAGAGCTACGGCGTCTATGAAGCCGTCTTCGCGAGCAAGCTCTGCTCCTACAGGGACCGCGTTTTCCCTGCATGATCGCAGTGCCTGTCAGACCGTTGTCAGGTCTTCGATATGCCGATACTGGGCACCCAGCTCCGCCGCCAATTGCACGGCACGTCCCAGACGGATCGGACCTTTTTCCAGGTCCACCAGCAAGGTCTGGCAGTTAAGCACCGGCAAGCCGGACCAGGCTTTCAAACGGCCATCTGTCAGCAACAGCACCCGCTGCTGTTCAGCCCCAAAGCGCTTCTGCCGCTTGGCCAACCAATCCGCTGCCTGCGTCAGCGCCGCCTGCAAGGGTGTGCCGCCCCCTGCCCCCAAGCCCTCCAGCCAACCACGCAAGTCACTCGAAGCCTTCAGCCCCTGAAGCTGCCACCTCGGCCGATCACCGCTGGCCGTCATCAACGCCAGGCGCGCCCGCTGCCGGTAAGCATCGTCAAACAACTGCGCCAGCAAGCCCTTGGCCTCACTCAACGCCTGATGTCGACGGGTCGAGGCCGACGCATCGACAATCACCAGCCACAATTCATGGGGCGAACGGCTGCGTGGACGAAAACGCAGGTCCTTGCGCGAACGCGGGCGCCCGCCCAACAAGGTCTCCACCCAACTGATCGAGCCGCTTTCGCCGGCCCGGCTGACGCCTTGACGCCCAGCGGACAAACGACCTGACCGAGGCCTGGCATCCGCCCCCGGCTTCAGTCGAGGGCGGATGCCTAGGGCTTTTTTGGCCAGCTCGGAATTTCCCGGCGCGCACCGACCGGCAAGGCCTGGGCCGGCAACTCACCCCATTGCCCCTGGCCCTGGGCCGGATCGCTCGCCGCCTGAGGTGCGGTGCCCGGATTCGACGCCGGCGCCGAGGCCGGCGGTGTCAGTTCGCGACGACGATGGCGCAAGGCAAACTCGGCCACCGCCTCGATATCCTCCGGGGCGATCTGCCCGGCCCCACGCCAGGCCGCATGGGCCCGGGCGGCACGCAACCACACCAGATCGGCGCGCAGGCCATCGACACCCGCCGCAAAGCAGCGTTCGGTAATCGCCTCCAGGGCCTGGTCATCCAGGTCGATATCCGGCAAACGCACGCGGGCCTGGCGGCAGCGCTCACGCAAAGCCTCCTGCGCCGGCGCCCACTGCTCGCAAAAGCCCTGCGGGTCGCTATCAAAATCCAGTCGCCGACGAATAATCTGCCCCCGTTCGCTCGGCTGTGGCTGGCCGCTGAGGGCCACGTTCAGGCCGAAACGGTCGAGCAACTGTGGACGCAATTCGCCCTCTTCCGGGTTCATGGTGCCGATCAGCACAAACCGCGCCGAATGCCGATGGGAAATACCATCACGCTCGACCCGATTGACGCCACTGGCGGCGACGTCCAGCAACAGGTCCACCAGATGGTCAGGCAGCAGGTTGACCTCGTCGACGTAAAGCACCCCGCCGTCAGCCTTCGCCAGCACGCCGGGGGAAAACTGCGTCCGGCCTTCGCCCAGGGCCGCGTCCAGATCGAGGGTGCCCACCAGCCGCTCTTCCGTCGCCCCCAACGGCAAGGTGACGAACAAGCCGCTGGCCAGCAGATCGGCCAGGCCACGGGCCAGGGTCGACTTGGCCATGCCCCGCGGGCCCTCGATCAGCACACCGCCGATCTTCGGGTCGATCGCCGTCAGGCACAGCGCCAGCTTCAGGTCGTCGGAAGCAACCACGGCCGACAGCGGGAAATGCGGGGTATCGCTCATGACTTGCACACCTCAGGAATCTTCTTCTATATCCAGCAGCAGGTTTTCCAATGCCTCGCGGTACTCGCCAGGCTCGCTCCACAACCCACGCTGCTGGGCTTCCAGCAGCCGTTCGGTCATATCTCGCAGCGCCGCCGGATTGTGTTCGCGGACAAAGTCGCGGGTGTCCGGGTCCAGCAGGTAGGCATCGGCCAGCAAGGCGTACTGGTGATCGTCGATCAGGCCGGTGGTGGCGTCGAAGGCAAACAGGTTGTCGACGGTCGCCGCCAGCTCGAACGCACCTTTGTAGCCATGGCGCTTGACCCCGTCGATCCATTTCGGGTTCGCCGCCCGTGAGCGGATCACCCGGTTCAACTCGTCCTTGAGGGTGCGGATCTTCGGCAGGTCCGGCTGGCTGTGGTCGCCATGATAGCTGGCGGCCTGTTCCCCGCGCAGGGTTTCCACCGCCGCCAGCATGCCGCCCTGGAACTGGTAGTAGTCGTTGGAGTCGAGCAGGTCGTGCTCTCGATTGTCCTGGTTTTGCAGCACCGCCCGGACCTGGCTCAAGCGTTGCGCGAACTGCCCGCGCGCCGCCGTGCCTTCATCCTGGCCGCCATAGGCATAACCGCCCCAGTTCAGGTAGACCTCGGCGAGGTCCTCGCGGCTCTGCCACAAGCGCCCGTCGATGGCGTTCTGCACCCCGGCGCCATAGGCCCCGGGTTTGGCCCCGAAAATTCGCCAGCCGGCCTGACGGGCCGCCTGCTCCTCATCCAGGCCTTCAGCCCGCAACTGCTCGCGCTCGGCGCGGACCCGGGCGGCCAACGGGTTCATGTCCGCCGGTTCGTCCAGCGCCGCCACGGCCTGCACGGCCGCGTCGAACAGGCGGATCAGGTTGGCAAAGGCATCGCGGAAAAACCCGGACACGCGCAAGGTCACGTCGACCCGCGGACGGTCCAGCAGGCTCAGGGGCAGGATCTCGAAATCGTCAACCCGCTGGCTGCCGGTGGCCCACACCGGCCGCACGCCCATCAGCGCCATGGCCTGGGCAATATCGTCGCCGCCGGTACGCATGGTCGCCGTGCCCCAGACCGACAGGCCGAGCTGGCGCAGATGGTCGCCATGGTCCTGCAAATGCCGTTCGAGAATCAGGTTGGCCGACTGAAAACCGATACGCCAGGCCGTGGTGGTCGGCAGGTTGCGCACATCCACGGAAAAGAAGTTGCGCCCGGTGGGCAACACATCCAGGCGCCCGCGACTCGGCGCACCGCTGGGCCCCGCCGGCACGAAGCGACCCGCCAGGGCATCGAGCAGGCCGTTCATCTCAGCCGGTCCACAGGCATCCAGGCGCGGCGCGACCACCGTCAGCAGCCCGTCGATAATCAGCCGTACATCGGCCCACAACGCCGTGTCCGGCCAATCGATTTCGGTTTGCAACGCCCGCTCGATCAGTTGCCCGGCGTACAGTTCGAGGCGCTCGCGGCTGTCGCCGGCGGTACGCCAGGTTTCCGTACTGACGCTTTGCAACGATTCGGGCCGGGGCCCGCCCCAGGGTTCGGCCAGGGCACAGTCCAGCGGATCGAAGCCCATTGCAAAGGCCTTGGCCAAGGCCCGCAACAAGCTGGACTGGGCACCACGCCCGTCACCCCGGGGAATCCGCAGCAAGGCCAGCAGCGTATCGATGCGCAGGCGCCCGGTTGGCGATTCGCCGAACACATGCAAACCGTCGCGGATCTGCGACTCCTTCAAGTCGCAGAGATAGGTGTCCAACCGGGGCAACCAGATCGCCGCGTCGGCATCGCTGTCCAGGCCCGCGTCGAGTTGCAGTTCACGGTCGATCTGCGTCTCGCGCACCAGCTTGAGAATATCGCGCTGCAATTCGCGGGCACGCCGTGGGTCGAGCAATTGCGCTTCGTAGTATTCGTCGGCCAGCCGTTCCAGGTCTCGCAGCGGTCCGTAGGTCTCGGCGCGGGTCAGTGGCGGCATCAGGTGATCGATGATCACCGCCTGGGTGCGACGCTTGGCCTGGGCGCCCTCACCCGGGTCGTTGACGATAAACGGATAGATATTCGGCAACGGCCCCAGCAATGCATCCGGCCAGCACTGCTGCGACAGACCGACGCCCTTGCCCGGCAGCCACTCCAGGTTGCCGTGCTTGCCGACATGGATCAGCGCATGGCTGCCATAGGTGTGCCGCAGCCAGAAATAGAACGCCAGGTAGCCATGGGGCGGCACCAGGTCCGGATCATGGTAGACCGCGCTGGCATCGACCTGATAACCCCGGGCCGGCTGGATACCGACGAAGGTCAGGCCAAAGCGCAGGCCGGCGATCATCATCCGCCCGCCACGGAACATCGGGTCCTGTTCCGGCCGGCCCCAGCGCGCCACGACCGCCTGGCGATTGGCCCCGGGCAGGCGCTCGAACATCGTCTGGTAATCGGCCAGGGCCATGCTCTGGTGACACGGCCGCAGGTCGAGGTTATCGAGATCATTGCTGACCCCGCCGAGCAAGGCCTGGATCAGCGCCGTGCCGCTTTCAGGCAAATCGTCACTCAGCGGATAACCCTGCGCCTTGAGCGCCCGCAGGATATTCAGCGCCGCCGCCGGAGTATCCAGGCCCACGCCGTTGCCGATCCGCCCATCGCGGGTCGGGTAGTTGGCGAGGATCAGGGCGATGCGCTTGTCCGCGTTGGGCACCCGCGCCAGATCGATCCAGCGACGGGCCAGTTCGGCAACGAAATCCATGCGTTCGGGCTGGGCGCGATAGCAGACCACATCACTCTGGCTGCGCTCGCTGCGCCAGGCCAGGTCCTTGAAGCTGATGGGCCGGCTGATGATACGCCCGTCCAGTTCCGGCAAGGCGATATGCATCGCCAGGTCGCGAGGGCCGAGGCCCTGCTCGCTGGCCTGCCAGCCGGGTTCGTTGTCCTGGGCGCAGATGGCCTGGATCACCGGAATATCCCGGCGAAACGGCCGCAGATGAGGGGCTTCAGGGCTGGACTGGGCAAATCCGGTGGTGTTGAGGATGATCGAGGCCGCCACCTCGTCCAGCAGGTCCTCGACCACGCTCAGGCACGCGGGTTCCTTGAGACTGGCCACGGCAATCGGCAAGGGATTGAGCCCGGCCGCCTGCAAGCGCTGGCAGAACACGTCGATGAAAGCGGTATTGGCCGCCTGCAGGTGCGAGCGATAGAACAGCACCGCCGCGACCGCTTGCCCGACCTGCCAGTCGGCGCGCCAACCCGCCAGTCCGGCGTCATGGCGGTGTGGATGATAGATCGCCGTGCGCGGTAAGGGCTTCGGCTCTTCCCAGGCATAATCGCGCCCCAACCAGCGGTTGGCGAGACAGCGATACAGGTCCAGGGCATTGCCCAGGCCGCCCTGGCGCAGGAAATGCCAGAGCCGCTGGCCTTCCTCGGCGGGCACCGTGCTCAGGTCGCTCAGTTCCGGGTCCGGACGATCGTCCCCCGGCACCAGGATCAGGGTCACCCCGCGCTCGGCCAGTTGCACCAGCCGTTCGATACCGTAGCGCCAGTAACCGATCCCGCCGTGCAACGACAGCAGGATGACCCTGGCGTGTTGCAGCACCCGATCGAAATAGAGGTCGACCGAGGCGTGATTCTGCACCTGCATGGGATTGGCCAGGCGCAGACTCGGATAATTTTCAGGCAGTTGCCGCGCCGCTTCGGCGAGCAATGCCAGGCTTGAATCGCCGCTGCAGAGGATCACCAGCTCGGCGGGGGTTTGTCCCAGGTCGGCGATGTTGTCATCCGACACGAAACCGCCGGGCTGGGTCCTGAGCAGATGCATGGGATCAGGCGGTCAGCGCGGCGCGCAGGGTCGATTCGAGCAGCGCGGCATCCAGCTCCTGGCCGATCAGCACCAGGCGGGTGACACGCGGCTCGTCCGCCGTCCAGGCACGGTCGAAGTGCTTGTCGAAACGGCTGCCCACACCCTGGATCAGCAGGCGCATCGGCTTGTTCGGGATCGCGGCGAAACCCTTGACCCGCAGGATGCCGTGCTTGACCACCAGTTGCGTCAGGGCGTCCAGCAGCAGGCTTTCATCGGCCTGCGGCAGTTCGAGGGAGATCGAGTCGAAGGCATCATGATCGTGGTCATCATGGTCGTCATCGCCATGGTGGTGATCGTGGTGGCTGTGACGACCGTCGATATGTTCCTCGGAACCGGCGCCCAGGCCCAGCAGCACGTCCAGGGGCAGGCGACCGCTGCTGGCTTCGATGACCTTCACCGCCGGCGGCAGCTCTTCGGCCACTTCCAGGCGCACCCGGGCCAGGTCTTCAGGGCTGATCAGGTCAGCCTTGTTGAGAATCACCAGGTCGGCGCTCGACAGTTGGTCGGCGAACAGCTCGTGCAGCGGCGATTCGTGGTCCAGGTTCGGGTCGAGCTTGCGCTGGGCATCGACCTGGTCCGGGAACGCAGCGAAGGTGCCGGCGGCCACGGCCGGGCTGTCGACCACGGTGATCACCGCGTCGACGGTGCAGGCGCTGCGGATTTCCGGCCACTGGAAGGCTTGTACCAGGGGCTTGGGCAACGCCAGGCCGGAGGTTTCGATGAGGATATGGTCGAGATCGCCACGACGCGCCACCAGTTCACGCATCACCGGGAAGAATTCTTCCTGGACCGTGCAGCAGAGGCAGCCGTTGGCCAGTTCATAGACACGGCCATTGGCTTCTTCTTCGGTGCAGCCGATCGAGCACTGCTTGAGGATCTCGCCGTCGATGCCCAATTCGCCGAATTCGTTGACGATCACCGCGATGCGGCGGCCCTGGGCGTTGTCGAGCATATGCCGCAACAGGGTGGTCTTGCCCGAGCCGAGAAAGCCGGTGACGATGGTGACGGGAAGCTTGGCCAGTGTTTTCATCGGATGCCCTTTGGCAAAGTGGCGGGCATACGGGACGAGAACCACAGCCCTTGGGCGCGGATGCGTTCGCCACCGGATCACCCCGCCCGGTTGTAGTGAGAAACGGTTACGAGGCAGGTCTCCTGGCTTACGGTCGGGCGGTTGGCGCCGCCTCCGGGAAGCACGCGAACCAGCCTGGCCTTGCGCCTTCCCGCCCAGGGGGCAGTGGCAGTGCAGGGCTATCGAACCGTTTACAGTTGCGGGGGCAGCCGCGGCATACCGCGTTCCCTTCTTAGCTTCGGCCGAGTGCCGAAGAACCTCGAAGCTGCAAGGCTACGCAGTGCGTCGGGGCAGGTCAATCGCGAGCGCCGCTGTGGTTTAATTGCGCCCCTTTTCCCGCCCTGCCCGTTTCAAGGAATCGTGTTATGAACGCCACCGACATCACCCAGGTCCTGGTTATCGGTTATGTCTGGCCGGAACCGCGCTCGTCGGCAGCCGGCGGGCACATGATGCAGATCCTCGAAAGCTTTCTCGAGGCCGGCTGGCGCATCACCTTCGCCAGCCCCGCCGTCGTCGGCGAACACAAGGCCGACCTGGCGAGCCTGGGCATCGAAGAGTGTCGCATCGAGCTCAACAACAGCAGCTTCGACCGTTTTGTCGCCGGCCTGCAACCGGACGTGGTGCTGTTCGACCGTTTCATGATGGAGGAGCAGTTCGGCTGGCGCGTGGAAAAACACTGCCCCACGGCCCTGCGGGTGCTGGAGACCGCGGACCTGCAAAGCCTGCGCGATGCCCGCCAGCAACAGCTCAAGGCGCGCCTGAAAGACGACCAGGACCTGAATGACTTCAGCGCCCTGTTCGCCCCCGACCAACGGCAAATGTTCGAACAGATGAGCGCGACCGATCAGGCCCAGCGGGAAATCGCCGCCATCTACCGCTCGGACCTGAACCTGATGATTTCCGATGTCGAGTCGCAGTTGCTGATCGAACAGTTCAAGGTCCCGCCAGCGTTGCTGCACTGGTGCCCGTTGATGATCGACACCCCCGCGACGGCCTGCCGTGATTTCGACGAACGCGCGCACTTTCTCAGCATCGGCAATTTCCGCCACGCGCCGAACTGGGATGCGGTGCTCTGGATGAAGACCACGATCTGGCCGCTGATCCGCCAACAGTTGCCCACCGCCCAATTGCATATCTATGGCGCCTACACCCCGCCCAAGGCCACCGCGCTGCACAATCCCGCCCAGGGCTTTCATGTCATGAACTGGGCCGAGGATGCCTTGGAAGTCATGGCCGCGGCGCGGGTTTGCCTGGCGCCGCTACGGTTTGGCGCCGGGATCAAGGGCAAGATCGTCGACGCCATGCTCTGTGGCACAGCGAATGTCACCACCCCGATCGGTGCCGAAGCCATGCACGGTGAGCTGCCCTGGGCCGGCGCCATCGAAACCAGCGCCGTCGCCCTGGCCCAGGCGGCCGTGCGTCTCTACCAGGACCGTGCGCTGTGGCAGCAGGCCCAGGCCAACGGCCAGGCGCTGCTCGCCGCCCGTTATGAGCGTCGGGTCCATGGCCCCGCGTTGATTGCCCGGATCCAGGCCTGCCGCGAGGACCTGGCGGCCCATCGCCGGGACAACTTCACCGGGGCGATGCTGCGTCACCATCATCACAAGAGCACGCAGTACATGTCCCAGTGGATCGAGGCGAAGAACCGCACCGACTGAGTCGTCAGGAGGCACCCAGGACCTGACGGATCTCGATCAGTTGCGCCGGCTCGCCGGACACCACCACATGGGCCGACAGCGGCGGCAGTTGCCGCCCCTCCGGCGTGCGGCTGGGCCTGACGGAGAAGTTGACGGTAATCAGGGTGCCGTCGGCAAAGGTCGAGCGCTGCAGCAGGCGGTCCCCGGACAACACCTGGAAATCGTCCATGGCCTGGCTGAACAGGCGCTCGTGCAAGGGCCGGAACACCTTGTCGTAGGCGCTGATCAGCGGCAGGTCGCGGGGGATCACCTGATCGTTGAGGTGATACAGCGGCGGCACCATGTACAGCAATTGCAGCAACGCCGTGACATCACGTTCGCTGGAGAACTTCAGCGAGCCGTACTCCCAGTGGTGGGTACTGACCAGGCTGTCATGCAGCGCGATCTGGTACAGCGGCAGGCGAAACTCGGCGGAAGTCACGAAGCGCGCCACCTCCGGCTTGAGCGGGACCGCCTTGAAATACAGGTTGGGGGTTTCCGGCGGCCAATAGCCGCCCAGGTAGTAGCGCGAGCGCTTGTTCTTGCGCATGTCCGCGTCCATCCAGGCAAAGGGCTGGGTCGCGATGCCATGGCTGAAGGCGATGATCGACGCATAGAAGGACTGCCCGCCTTCGCTGCCCGTGACCAGGTCCAGTGCCTGGACCGGATACGCCAGGCGTCGGCGGCGTGCCTCGGCATCCTGCGCCTGGCTGGTTTCCCGACCCGGAGTGTAATCACTGAACTCGGGCCCGGCGGCATCGACATCGAGAAAGTAACTGTTCAAACGCCCCGCCCGCGCCACGGCACTGATCCGTTGCCGGGCATAGGTTTCGACACTGCGCGGGTTGACGAAAACACCGCGACCATTAAAACCCTGGACCTTCTTGCCCTGCTCGTCGGTATAACCGGCCGCGGCCAGTTCGTCACCCATCTTCGCGGTCGCCCAACTGGCTTGCAGATTAGACGGATGCGCGCTGCCGTAGCTGTCGTAGGCCGACACCAGGTAGCCGGCGGCCTTGGCGGCATCCACCGCCTCGGGGTGCCAGAAGGTATCGCGCCAGTCATCGGCGCCCAGCCAGGCCCGGGCCAGACCCGCGCCCTGCAAGGCGGCAACGGTGTCCAGGGACAAGCCACCGCCCCAGCGCTCGGCCGGTGCCAACAGATCACCAAAGGCCTCGCGCAACTGCTGACGCACCGTTTGCGCCCAGGCCACTTCGGCCAGGGGATCATGATTGCCGGGCAGCGGCGCCTGGGCTTCACGCCCGATCACTGCGAGCAACCCGGAGTTGATCGCCCGGATCACCTGGGTCCGGGCAAAGGGTGGAACCTGCTCAAAGGCACTATCGGCTTCGCCCAACGCCAGCAGGAAGGCCTCGCGGGCCTTGAGCTCGAAGGCCCCCCAGAGCCTGGACGCCAGGTGATCGCTGTCATCCCGGTGGCGGGCAAAAAAGCGCAGGAACTCCGGCCAGTGCAGGACATCGCCGGCCTTCAGCGGCCCGGCATCCCACAGATAGATATGCGGTGCGCCGCCCAGGCGGGCAACCTGCGGTTGAGTGTGGATTTTTTCGCGCAACGAGACGAACTGATCATGATCGCGCAGCCATTGCCGGTACAGCCGTGCGCCGATCAACGGCTCCCGCGGGCCGACGACGACACGCACCCGGTAAGGTGCGCCGGGGGCCAGACGATTGAAGGCATGGCTGAGGATCGGCAACGGCCGGGCGTTTTGCTCCTTGATGCCAAAACTGGTGTTGAACGGCGTCTCGACGATCCAGGTGATGGAATAGTCCTTGCGCAATTCGGTCCAGAACGGCATCGACAACACCCCATTGAGCCGCGCCGGCTGATAACGCCGCAGCAGCCAGTCGAGCCATTGCGGATCGTCGCTGGGGATATAGGCGCCTTCGCCAAACGGAATTGCATGGGCCTCGATCACCCCGTCCTCAATAGGCCTGGGCCACTGCAGCCGCCCTGGTTGTTCGGCATGCACCGTGACCAGCAGGGCATCCCGGTCCACCCCGACCTCGACCCTGAAATCCTGGTCGGCCTGCCGCACCCGCCAGCGGTTGCCGTCTCGCTCGATGACCTGCGCGTCCTTGTCGAAGGCCGCGGCGCTGAGCAGGGCCGGGAGCCGATGTTCGTCGTTGTGGTGCAGGGACACGGCCAGGGTGGCCGGATCGATGACAAAGGTTCCTGAACGATGAGGCAGGTAGACCTGGGAGGCCCCTTCGACGGTCAGGGCCAAGGTCCATCCGAGCAGGGTCAGCCAGATCGGCAAGCAGCGACGATCATTCATCCACCGCGGCGGCATGGCCTTCATGTTGTCCTCGTCGATTCAGGTGTGTAAACCGACGAACCTTAACTGAGCGGGGAGAAAACACCCTGTAGTCCCCTTCTCCTCAATTCGAGTGAAAGCACTAAAAATCAGCACCCCCACAACAAATAGGTTTCAGGACTTGAGTGGCCGACGCAGCAGGTAACAATCCATGATCCAGCCTTTGCGCTTGCGCGCCGCTTCGCGCACACGACGAATCCGCTCGCCCACCTCGTGCAGCTTGCCGGCCACCAAGAGTTCGTCTTCAGTGCCCAGGTAGGCGCCCCAATAGATTTCCAGGTCCTGGTCGGCGAACTGGCCGAACGCGCAGCGGGCATCGAGCATGACCACCACATTGTCCAGGTTGGCTGCCTCCAGCCGTCGCCCGGTGGTGATCAGCAACGGCTCGCCGATACGATTCAGGGGAATCCGATGTTGCGCGGCCAGCACCTGGATACTGCTGATGCCCGGAATCACCTCGACGGCGAACGCCGGACCGCCCAGCGCACGGACCCGTTCAAGAATCCTCAGGGTACTGTCATAGAGTCCGGGATCGCCCCAGACCAGGAACGCGCCGCTCTCATCCTCGCCGAGCTCTTCGTCGATCAGCCGCGCGAACAGCGCGGCCCGTTGCCGGTGCCAATGCTCGACACCCGCCTCGTAGGACGCCGCCGAGTCCTCGCGTACCGGGTCGCTGACCTGCACCTGTCGGCAGCCGGGCTGCTGGATGTAGCGCTCGCAGATGTCCTTGCGCAAATTCAGCAGATCGTCCTTGGCCTCGCCCTTGTCCAGCAGGAACAGCACCGAGGCGCGATTGAGCGCGTTGATCGCCTGAACGGTGATCTGCTCCGGGTGGCCGGGGCCCATGCCGATCAGAAGAAGGGTTTTCATGGCTGGCGCTCCGGTTGGCTGGCGCCTGGCGCGTGCCCCTCTTGGGCACGGTGCAACTGGCGCGATGGTGAGGATGAGGGCATTATCGGAAAGCGCCCACAACAAAAAACGACAAAAGTAGCCAGGCATGACCCGAGCAGCCCGCGTCACCGACCCCTCCTACGAGCTGATGGACGACCACAACGGCCTGTCGATCATCTATCGCCAGCATGGTTTTCCCTGCCCCCTGGTCCGTTGGCATTTCCACAAGGAATACGAGCTGCACCTGATCGTCGCCAGTTCCGGCAAGGTGTTCATTGGCGACTATATCGGCAACTTCTACCCGCAGACCCTGTTCCTGACCGGCCCCAACCTGCCCCACAACTGGATCAGCCAGGTGGCCGAGGACGAAGTGGTGCCCAAGCGCGACATGCTGGTGAACTTCACCGACGAACTGTTCGAAAGCGGCCATCTGGTGTTCGCCGAGCTGAAAACCCTGACGCCACTGCTGGAACGGGCCCAGTACGGCATCGAGTTCCGTTGCCAGCACACCGTGCGCCAGGCCACGACCTTGATGCAGCGTATCGCCGACTCCCAGGGAGTCACCCGGCTCGGTCACTTCCTGATCCTGCTGGAGCTGCTCGGCAACTGTGACGACTACCAGTTGCTGTCGGGTGTTACCACACCACAACTGGCCGACGAGCACAATATCGACCGCACCAACCGGGCGGTCGACTACATCTTTGCCCACTATGCCCGGGAACTGCCACTGGAAGAAGTGGCCGAGTACCTGGGCATGAAGCCCACCTACTTTTCCCGGGTCTTCAAGCAGGCCACCGGCCGTTGTTTCGTCGAATTCGTCAATCGCCTGCGTATCAGCAAGTCCTGCGAATTGCTCGCGGACGGCGACAAACCGGTGACCGATGTCTGCTTCGAGTCAGGCTTCAACAATATCTCCAACTTCAACCGCCGCTTCCAGCAACTCAAGGGCATGACCCCCTCGCATTACCGACGTTTGGCGGTCCAACGCCTGACCGAGCAGAACCACGGCTGAAGCCGTGGTCGACAGGTCAGGCCAGGGCGGCAAAACCACGCTGCAAGTCTTCAATCAGCGAGGTCACCGCCTCCAGACCGATATGCAAGCGGATAACCGGGTGCAGTGTCGGCCCGGCAAATTGCCGCTCGCTCACATCCACCACCGTCACCAGGCTTTCATAACCGCCCCAGGAAACACCCAGCCCGAACAACTGCAACGCTCCGATAAAGCGCTCCAACTGCCCGGGATCGGCCTCGGCGAACTCGAACGACAACAACCCGTTGCTGCCACTGAAATCCCGCACCCACAGTTCATGATCCGGGTGCGTGGACAAGGCCGGATGGAACACCTGCCGCACCTGTGGCTGCGCCTGCAACCAGCGGGCGATTTCCAGCCCCTGGCGCTGGTGCACCTCCAGGCGCGCCGCCAGGGTCCGCGCACCGCGCAGCACCAGGTAGGCATCATCCGGGCTCACCGTGTTGCCAAAGCTGTCGCTCATCCGCGACAGCGCCGGCCAGGCCGCCTCGGTGGTACAGACGCTGCCCATCACCACATCGCTGTGACCGCACAGGTACTTGGTCAGGGCCATGATCGAGATATCCGCCCCCAGGGCCAACGGCCGGTACTGGTAACCCGAACCCCAGGTGTTATCGACCGCCAGCAGGATACCCCGCGGCTTGCACAGGGCCGCGATGGCCGGCAGGTCGTTCAGTTCGTAGAGCAGGGAGCTCGGCGACTCGCAGTAGACCATGCGGGTATTGGCCTGCAAGCGTGACTCGATATCCCGGCCATCCGCCGGAAAATAGCCGACTTCAACGCCAAAGGGCGCGAGGAACTCCTTCGCCAGGCGCCGCACCGGGAAGTAGACGCCATCGGTAATCAGCACATGGTCGCCCGGGCGCAGATAGGCCAGGAAGGTCTGCGCCACTGCCGCCAGCCCGGTACCGAACAGACGTGTGCGATGACCGCCTTCCAGCTCCGTCACCAGGTCTTCCAGGGCAAAGGCCGTGGGATTGCCCCGAGCGCCGTAGCTCAGGACCCGTTCGCTGTCGCGGCGGCGGCGCGCCTCACGCATATCCGCCAGGTTGTCGAACAGTACGGTACTCAGCCGGGTGACCGGCACGTTCACCGAGCGCGGGCCATTGCCCTTGACGGTACGGGCGGCATGAACCAGCCGGGTCCGCACATCCACCGCAGCCTTGGCGGGCGCCAACGGCTTCAGGCTGGCGATCTCCGCTGGCGTCATCTGCCCCAGCAGGCCGGTTTCCCAGGCCAGGTACTGGCGTGCCGCGTCCTTGTTGCCGGAATGGCGGTCGTGGGTGAAAAACAGAAAGTCGATGCAACGCTCGTCAGGCAACACCGACGCATCATTGACCACCGTCAGCCCGGCCGCTTGCCAGACCGACAGGTCCGCACTGAAAAACTGCGCCCGCGCCCGCTGGGCCTCGGGCAATTCCAGGGCCGCCAACTGTGCAACCGCGATATCGTCCGCCAGCAACACCAGGGGCCGTTCTTCACCGGCTACTTCAGCGGCAAGCAACGAACGGATCGACCACTGCGAGCCGGCCAGATGGGCTTTGCGAAAGGCCATGCTCGGGCGCAGGTCGATCAGCACCACCGCGTCTTCGGCCAGTTCACGGGATAGATCCCGCGCCTCAATCACGGGCAATTCGGACCACGGCAAGGCGCTCGCCAACGGCAAGCGCAAGCCGCTGTACAGTCCGTCTTCCAGCACTCGGGCATCGTGTCCCAACTGGCGCAGCCAACTGGCGACAATCGGTGCACGCACACCGTCGTCATCGAACACCACCACCCGCGCCTGGCGCACACCGATATACAGGTCGGTGGACTGGATCAGCTGGCCACCCGGCGTGTGCTGCGCACCCGGCAGGCTACCAAGGCCAAACTCCTCGGCACTGCGTACATCGCAGAGGAACAGGCTGCCCTCAGCCGCTTGCGCCCAGATCGTGACCTGCGCCGCTGTAACCGTTGGCACTTCGGCACGCCGGGCCAAAGCACGGGCGGCCTCGCGCTGCTGCTCGATACCGGCGGGCGGCAACCCGTCAGCGTAGCGGCGGGTGCTGCCATGTTCCAGCTGAAGGTCGGCCAGAAACCAACCCTGGGTGCCGTTTTCCAAGGCATAAACCGGGTTCTTCACCCCGAGGTTGATCAGCGTCTGGGCCCCGATAATGCTACGGGTACGCCCGGCACAGTTGATCACGATCGGCGTCGACTCGTCCGTCACCAGGTCGTGCAGGCGATAACCCAGCTCACCGTTCGGACAGCAGACCGAGCCCGGAATGGTCATCTTGCGGTATTCGTCGAACGGACGACCGTCCAGCAGCACCAGGGGTTCGCCCCGGGCCTGCCAATCGGCCAGTTCGGTCGCACTGATATGCGGCGTATGGCAGGCTTCTTCCACCAATTCGCCAAAGGCCTTGGACGGCACATGCACGCCGGCGAACAACCGCAGGCCCGCCGCCTGCCAGCCGTCGGCACCGCCCTGCAGAATATGCACCTGCTCATAGCCCAGCGCTTGCAGGCGTTGCGCGGCACGGGCAGCCAGTTCACCGCCCTCCTGGTCGTAGATCACCAGCCGGACTCGCAGCTCGGGCGCCAGGCGTCGGGCTTCCAGTTCCAGGCGGCTATAGGGCAAATGCACCCCGTGAAACAGATGGGCCTCACCGTACTGGCCGTGTTCACGCACATCGAACAGGGCGATTTCACGCCCGTCGAACAGCCATTGCTGCAACTGCGCCGGTGTAATGGTTTTACTCACACAAACCCCGTTTTCCAGTGAAAAGCTCATTCCAGCACCAGCGAGCGCTCGCCCGCGGCCAGCTCGCGGCCCCTGGCATAGGCGCGCTGCACCGCCGGACGGGCCTTGATGCGTTCGCGCCAGCCGTTGATCGCCGGGTAGTCGCCAAGGTCGAACCCCTGCCGGGCAGGCTGGATCCAGGGAAAGATGGCCATATCGGCAATGCTGTATTCACCCGCGACAAAATCCTGCTGGGCCAGGCGTCGCTCCAGCACTTCATACAGCCGGGTGGCTTCGCCTTGCAGCAGGTCGAGAGCAAAGGGAATCGGCTCCGGGGCCTTTTCCCGGAACAGCTGCCACTGACTCAGGTACGGCGTGATATGCCCCACTTGCCAGAATAGCCACTCCTGCACCCGCCGCCGCTCGCGACTGCCGACCGGCGCAAGGAACTGCCCGGTCTTGTCGGCCAGGTAATTGAGAATCGCCCCGGATTCGAACAGGCTCAGCGGCTCGCCACCGTCGGCCGGCTGGTGATCGACGATCGCCGGGATCCGCCCGTTGGCGCTGATCTGCTGGAACGCCGCTTCACGCTGCTGGCCCTGGCGAATATTCACCGGCAGCAGGCGATACTCCAGCCCCAGTTCCTCGATCAGGATCCCGACTTTCAAGCCATTGGCCGTCGGCCAGTAATGGAGGTCGATCATGCCGCATAAGCCTTGATCGAAGGCGCCATCTGCGAAGCGTTGTAGTTGAGGATGCTGCCGTCGTCCTGCACGCCATAGCGACCATTGAGCGACTCCAGCGGACGCCCGTAAAGATGGAAATGCAAGGTCGCCTGCTCGCCATCGACACGGATGCTGTGCAGGTCTTCACCGAGGAAGGCGATGGAAGTCCCCGGCTGGACCACGACTTCGCGCTCAAGCTTGAGATCGGCGCGCTGAGGGTCGCTGCCGTCATCACCGCGAGCATAGACGCGGTTGAGTTCCTGGCCTTCAACGGCACTGATCACTGCCCAGGTTTCGTGGTTGTGGGCGATGGTGTTCTTGCCCGGCAGCAGCGAGTTGAGGTACAGGGTCGGGGTTTCGCCATCGTCGTTCAGGCGATAGCGGAAGGCGGTATTGCCCTCGCCGGCCACCGGGGCCGGAAAGGCCTCGAAGTTGAACAGGTCGCGGCGTTCGGCAAGGTCTTCCAACAGGGCGACGATCTCTTGCAAAGCGGCACGGTCGACGCCGCGTTGATGGATGGCGCGGATCTTCACCAGGAAAGATTCGATCACGTTGGCGCGTTCGGTGGTGCTCATGGGCAGGCTCCTTATCGGGTGGATCACGGTCAGACGGATAGGCTGTAGCGGCTGATATTGCTCAGCAAATACGGGTCGGGTGGCAGGTGGCGACGGCCGGCGTCGCCCAGGGCATGCCGGAGGAATTCGCGGGTGCGTTCGCTTTGTGGCTGCTGGAACACCTGGTAGGCGCTGCCGGACTCGACGATCAGGCCGTTCTCGGTGAAATACACCTGATCGCTGATTTCCTCGGCAAAGCGCATTTCATGGGTCACCAGCACGCAGGTCATGCCTTCTTCGGTCAGCTCGCGAATCACCGTCAGCACCTCGCCGACGGTTTCCGGGTCGAGGGCCGAGGTCACCTCATCGAACAGGATCAGTTCCGGGCGCATGGCCAGGGCACGGGCAATCGCCACCCGCTGTTGCTGACCGCCGGACAGTTGCCCGGGAAAGGCGTCGACCTTGTGCTCCATGCGCACCTTGGCGAGCAACTGCCGGGCCTCCTTTTCGGCGTCGGCGCGGCTGCGACCGAGCACCTTGCACGGGGCGATCAGCAGGTTGTCCAGCACCGACAGATGCGGGAACAGGTTGTATTGCTGGAAGACAAAACCGACCCGCTTGCGCAACTCGATCAGCTCGGCCTCGCGGTGCAACTGGTGCACCTCGGTGGCGCCGACGCGAATAGTCCCGCGCTGGGGTTTGAGCAGCCCGGTGATGCAGCGCAGGATTGTCGATTTACCCGAGCCCGAAGGCCCGATGATGGACACTGCCTGGCCGCGCTGTACATCAAGGTCGATGCCCTTGAGCACCGCGTTGGCGCCGAACGACAGGTGCAGGTCGCGCAGGCTGACGAGGGGTTCAGTAGAAGGCATAGCGTCGCTCCAGGCGTTGGGTCAGACGGGAAATCGGGTAGCAGTAGACGAAGAACAACGCCAGCACGCTGAAGTAGATCAGCACGGTGAAACCGGTGCGGTTGACGGTGTTGCTGGCGATCTGCGCGGTGTCGATCAGGTCATGCACGCCCACCAGCGATGCCAGCGCGGTGCCCATGGTGATCACCGCGTAGAGGTTCATCCACGGCGGCAGCATGCGTTTGAAGCACTGCGGCAGGATGATCGAGCGAAACAACTGGCCGCGACTGAAGGCCAGGGAACGCGCGGCTTCCCATTGGGTGCCGGGAATCGAACCAATGGCCCCGCGAAAGATCTCGGCGACGTTGGCGCTGGCCGGCAGCGCCAGGCCGACGGTGACTTTCAGCCAGTCGGGAAACGGCAGGTAGTAGCTGCCGACATGGATCTCGAACGGGAACACGTAGGTGGTGAAGTAGATCAGCACCAGCCAGGGCGCGTTGCGAAACAGCTGCACCCAGAGCCGTGCCGGCAGGCGCAGGATCCGCAGCGGCGACAGCCCCAGCGCACCGATCAGCAAACCCAGCAGCGAACCGATGGCAATCGCCAGCAGGCTGATCAGGATATTCTGCGCAAAGCCCACGGCCAGCGCCGGCGACCATTGCCACAAGGACTCAATGACCATAACCGGGCATCCTCAACCGCGCTTCCAACGCCCGGCCCACACAGTTGACGATAAAACTCAAAACCCCGAAAAAGCTCAGCATCAGGATCATCAGTTCCAGCACATTGTCGCTCTGGGTCCAGATCATGATCGAGGCGTAGGTGATATCGCCGACGGCAATCGCCGAGGCCACGGCAGTCATCTTCACCAGGTCGATCAGGTTGTTCACCAGCGACGGCAGGGCAAAGCGCAGGGCCAGCGGCAACTGCACGTTCCACAGCAACTGGCGACGGCTGAAGGCCAGGGAACTGGCGGCCTCCATCGTCACCGCCGGCACCGCCTCGATCCCGGCGCGCAGGGCCTCGGCATGAAAGGCGCCCTTGTGCAGGGAAATCACGATCACCACCCAGGCAAACGGCGTCAGCGGGTTGGCCGCGCCCACCGCCTGGGTCAGCAGCATGTTCAGCACCAGGAAGGCGCAGTAGAGCTGGACCAGGGTCGGTGTATTGCGCGTCACCTCGATGAACACCCGCGCCGGGCGCGACAGCGCCTTGTTCCCGCTGGTGAGCATCGCCGCCAGGGTGACCCCCGCCAGCAGACTGCCGATGATGGTCAACACGCACAGCAGCAGCGTGGTCCAGGCCCCGTCGATCAGGCTGCCGCGTTGATAGGCGTCCAGCAGGAAGCGGTAGTTGAGCCCCAGGTGGGCGGCCCACTGCACAAAGGTTTCCATTACGCCGGGCCCTCGACCAGGCGGGCGCAGGCGGCAGCGATCCGGCGGCCGGCTTCGCGGACACTGTCGGTGGCCGTGGCAATCGATAGACGGAACCACGGCGACAGGCCATAGGCACTCCCCGCGACCCCGGCGACGCCCTCCTCCAGCAGATAATCCACCAGTTCGTTATCGCTGCCGATGGCCTGGCCGTCCGGACGCAGTCGGCCAATCAGGCCGGCGCAACGGACGAAGACGAAAAACCCGCCCTCGGGTTGCAGCACCTCGAGCCCGTCGACGTCGCTCAAGGCGGCCACCAGCAGGTCACGACGTTCCTGATAAGCCGCCACTTGTGGCTTGAGGAAATCCAGCCCGCCTTCATAGGCCGCCAGGGCTGCGGCCTGGCTGACCGACGAAGCACCGGACGCCGACTGCGACTGGACCACGCTCATGGCCGTGGTCAGCGCCTGGGGACCGGCGCCAAAGCCGATGCGCCAGCCGGTCATGGCGTAGGTCTTGGACACGCCGCCCACCAGCAGGCAGCGCTCCTGCAGATCCGGCGCGACATTGAGCAGGTTCAGTGGTGGCTGGCCGTCAAAACGAATGTGCTCGTACAACTCATCGAGCAGCACCAGCACCTGGGGATGGCGACGCAGCACCTCGGCCAGCGCCCGCAGTTCATCGGCGCTATAGACCGCACCGCTGGGGTTGCCCGGGCTGTTGAGGATCAGCCAGCGGGTACGCTCGCCGATCAGGCCATTCAGTTGCGCCGGGGTCAGCTTGCAGCCCTGTTCCAGGGTCGACTGGACAAACACCGGTTCGCCGCCATTGATCCGCACGCTGTCCGGGAAGGACGGCCAGTACGGCACCGGCACCAGCACTTCGTCGCCCTCGTCGAGGGTCGCGGCGAAGGCATTGAAGATGATCTGTTTCGCGCCATTGGCGATCACGATCTGGGGCAGTGCATAGTCGAGGCGATTCTCACCCTGGAGTTTGCGCCGCACCGCCTCGCGCAAGGCCAGCACGCCCGGCGTCGCGGTGTATTTGGTCGCACCGGCGGCAATCGCCGCATAGGCCGCTTCCTTGATATGCAACGGGGTATCGAAATCCGGCTCGCCGGTGGTCAGGTCAAGCACGTCGCGGCCGCCGTCGCGCAAGGCCGTGGCCCGGGACTTGGCCGCCGCATTGGCCGACAGCGAAACCTTCTGCACCCGTTTGGACAGTCGAAGAGTCATGGCAGTACCTTGCCTGGATTGAGCAACCCACGGGGATCGAGGGCCTGTTTGATTCGGCGCATCAGGTCCAGCTCCACCGGGCTCTTGACCTCGGCCAGCAGCGCACGCTTGCGTTGGCCGATGCCGTGCTCGGCACTGATGGAACCGCCGTGGGCGTGGGTATTGCGATGCACCAGGGCGCTGAGCGCCGCATAGTGGGCCATATGCGCTTCAACCGGCTGACCGAGGGGGGCGGCGACGTTGTAGTGCAGGTTGCCGTCGCCGAGGTGGCCGAAAGTCAGGTTGCGCACGCCGGGGAAATGTTCCTGCAACAAGGCATCGGTCTCGCGGACGAAGTCGACGATATGCGAGATCGGCAGCGAGATATCGTGCTTCATGTTGCGCCCTTCGCGGGCCTGGGCTTCGCTCATGTTTTCCCGCAGTTGCCACAGCGCGGCGCTCTGGGCCAGGCTTTCGGCGATCAGCGCATCGGCCAGCAGATTCAGTTCGAAGGCCTCGCCCAGCACCCGCTCGAAGGCATCCCGGGCATGTTCGGCGCTGTGGTTGTCGGACAGCTCCAGCAGCGCGAACCAGGCTTGCGGTGCCTGGGCGAAAGGTTGCGGGTCATCGGGAAACTGCTGGCGCAACAACGCCAGGCAGGCGGCGGACATCAGTTCGAAAGCCGTCAGGTCGGCGCCGAAGCCGGCACGGGCGTGGGACAGGAAAGCCACCGCCTGTTCCAGGGAGTCGAACGCCAGCAACGCCGTGCTCTGGGCCTTGGGCAGCGGAAAGAGCTTCAAGGTGGCGGCGGTGATAATCCCCAGGGTGCCTTCGCTGCCGATAAACAGGTCGCGCAGGTCGTAGCCGGTATTGTCCTTGCGCAGACCGCGCAAGCCGTTCCAGATATCGCCGTCAGCAGTCACCACTTCCAGGCCCAGGGTCAGCTCGCGGGTGTTGCCATACCGCAACACCCCGGTGCCGCCGGCATTGGTACCGAGATTGCCACCCAGGGTGCAACTGCCTTGCGCCCCCAGACTCAGGGGAAACAGGCGCCCGGCGTTACGGGCCGCGTCCTGCAGGTTCTGCAGGATGCAACCGGCCTCGACGGTGACGGTGTCATTGTCGGTATCGATCTGGCGAATGCGGTTCATCCGATCGAGCAGCACCAGCACGCTGTTGCCGCTGGCATCCGGGGTAGCCGCACCCATCAGGCCGGTATTACCACCCTGCACCACCAGCGGCGCACCATGGTGAGCGCAGACCCGCACCACGGCAGCGACTTCTTCGGTACTGGCCGGATGCACCACGGCGACGACCTGGCCATGGTAGACACGGTGCTTGTCGCTGAGAAACGCACTCCCGGCAATGGAGTCCTGGACATGGGCGGCGCCCAGCAGTTGTTGCAACTGCGCGAACAACCCACTCATGGGAGCTGCGCCAATGGAGCTGCATCCTTGAACTGCTCATGCAGTTGCAGCAGCGCCTGGGATGGCGGCATGCCGGTGCGTTTGCCCAGTTCGATCAGCCAGCCGCTGCGGTGCCAGTCGCGGACAATCGCGTCGAGACGGGCCTGGATATCCTTTTCGCCTTTACGTACCCAGATCACCGAGCGGGACGGGATCAGGTCGGTGGGCAAAGGAATCTCGTAGCCGGACCATTCGGCCTCGTCGAGCAGGCTGTGCATGGTCGGGCTGACGTGCACCGCGGCCACGCAACCATTGCCGCGCAGGGACAGCAGCGATTCGGACTGGCTGCGGAAGGCCTTGATCTGCGCGCCATAGACCTCCTGCAACGGCTTGGTGAAGTTGCTGCCCTGGGAAACACAGACCGGCTTACCCTTGAGGTCTTCCCAACGGGTAATCCCGGCGCCCTTGCGAATCAGCGCGGCGCCGCCGACCTCTTCGTAAGGCGTGGGCACGTAGTCGAGGATCTCGGCGCGCTCTTCGGTGAACTGCATATTGGCGATCAGCGCATCGACCTTGCCCTGCTGCAGGAACTGCACACGGTTGGGCGCCAGTACCGAGACGCTTTCCAGCTCCACGCCGAGACGCTGGGCCAGGCCCTTGGCGAGTTCGACGTTGTAGCCCTGGTGGACACCAGTGGCCGGGTTGATCGTGCCGAACGGCGGACCGCTGAGAATCACACCGATACTGATCTTGTGCCGCACCTGGATCTTGTCGAGGGTGGCATCGGCCTGGGCCAGGGAAGCGAAGAGCGCCAGGGCGAGGGGCAAATACTTGAACATTGCGGGGGTATCCTTGAAGACAGGTACGGTCAACCCTTGAACTGGTTATGCAACTCCACCAGCGCTGGCGATTTCGGCGAGATCTGATTGCGACTCTCGGCCTCGATCAGCCAGCCGCTGCGGTGCAGGCCCTGGACCACCGTGTCCAGGCGCTTCTGGGTATCGACCTCACCCTGACGGGTCCAGATCACCGACGGGGCCGGGTTCAACTCCGGGGTGATGGCGCGATAGTCCTGCCACTCCGGGTTGCCCGCCAACAGCGGATTGATCAGCGTCGCATCGTGGACCGCCGCCACACAGTTGTTGCCACGCAGCGCCAGCAAGGACTCCGACGAACTCTTGAAGGCTTTCAACTGCGCGCCCAGTTCACTCAGCGGCTTGACGTAGCTGCTGCCCTGGGAGGTGCACACCGGCTGCCCCTTGAGGTCTTCCCAGCGGGTGATCTTGCTGCTCTTCAACACGGCCGCGGTACCGCCGACCTTGTAGAACGGCGTCGGCACATGGCCCAACTGACCGTCGCGCTCCGGCGTCCACTCCATATTGGCGATCAGCAGGTCGACCTTGCCCTGCTGCAGAAACTGCACACGGTTGGCCGGCAGCACCGGCACCAGCTCGACATCGACCTTCAGGTCCTGGCCCAGGGCATTGGCCAAATCCACATTGAGGCCCTTGGGCGCCTGGGTCGATGGGTCGATGGAACCGAACGGCCCGCCGGACAGCAGCACGCCGACCACCAATTTGTGACGCTGCTCGATCTTGTCCAGGGTGGCATCGGCCTGGGCCGCAGCCACCGCCCCCAACGCCAGCACGGCGCCGATGAAAGCAGGAAGCAGGCGTTGACCCGGTGTGCGCTTGAACGACATGACTATCCCCTCGATGGCAATCGGCGTATCCCGACCTTGTTGACCTGCATGCTAGGGAGCGTCACGGGCGAACGGAAATTCAAATATCTAATATTGTTATAACTTTCTGGTTATTAGCTTTTGAGAAAAACGGCATAACCCCTGTTTACAGGGGCTTTCAGCGATCCTAATAATTTAGACTCGCCAAATACATCAGCATCTGTAATCTATTGGCGATCGCCCTTGATATGAATTCGAACCGCCATGCCCTCTCCGACCCTGGACCTGGAACTGCTGCGCACCTTCGTCGCGGTGGTGGACCATCACAGTTTTGCCGAAGCCGGCCAGCACCTGGCGCGCACGCAATCGTCCGTGACCCAGCAGATGCAACGCCTGGAACAGCAGGTGGGCGTCAGCCTGTTCCAGAAACAGGGCCGACAGAAACAACTGACCGAGCCGGGTCGGCAGTTGCTGCGCCATGCCCGGCAGCTGCTGTCGCTGAATGACGAGGCGCTCAATTCCCTGCAGGAAAGCCACTTGAGTGGCGTGCTGCGCATCGGTTCACCCCACGATATCGCCGATACCATCCTGCCGCCGATCCTCAGCCATATCGCCCGCTCGGCGCCGCGCCTGCGCCTGGAAATCGATGTCGGCCGCAGTCCCTACCTGATGGAAGACCTGCACCGGGGCAAGATCGACATGGTCATCTCCACCCGCGAAGACTCGCGCCTGCAGGGTTTTGCCCTGCGCACCTCGCCGGTGTGGTGGATCTGCTCGGCGCAGTACATCCACGTCCCCAGCGAGCCGCTGCCGCTGATTCTGGTGGAAGAACCCAGCATCTACCGGCGCTATGCCATGGAAGCACTGGAGCGTGAGGGGATTGCCTGGCGCCAGGCTTATCTGGCCTCGAACCTGATCGGCATCAAGGCGGCGATTCGCGCCGGGCTCGGGGTGACGCCGCGCAGCATGGAACTGCTGGGGCCGGATATGCGGGTACTGGGGGAGAACGATGGTTTGCCGCGTCTACCGGATGTGACCTATCACCTGTGGATCCGGCCCAATACGGTGAACCCGCTGGTGCGCCGGGCCTATGATCTGATTCGTAGCAGCCAGGGGTTGTAGGCGCGCATCAAGCGCGCCAGCTACATCGGCTCGACAGCCACCGGGACCTCAAGCCCCACCTTCACATTGCTCATCGAGACCAGTGTCTTGAAGCGCTTGACGTTATTGCTCTCGAAAAACAGCGTCCGCGTCAGTTCGGTGTATTGCTCCATGTTCCTGACCGCCAGGATCAGCACAAAATCGCTTTCGCCCGTGACGTAATAACACTGCTGGACCTGCGGGCAAGCGAGGAAGGTGCGCTTCATGGCATCCAGCAGGTCCAGGCGCTCATTCTCCACCTCCACCGCCACAATCACCGTCAGCCCGTAACCCAGGCGCACCGGGTCCACCAACGCGACGGTCTTGCGTACGACGCCGTCCGTATTCAGCTTTTTCAAACGCCGATTCACCGCCGCGGGCGACAGGTTGACCCGGGCGCCGAGGTCCTGCTGGGAGGTGCTGGCATCCTGCTGGATGGCTTCGAGCAGGGCTAAATCGAAATGATCAAGGCTCATGGCTGACGGGTTCTCCGAGGGGCAATCGCAGGCGCTGCCAAAAATGGAATAAAAATTCATTTAAGCACCGAAAATCAAGCAATAAGTGCGCGGCATTGAAATAGGATTTACCCAACAACCGCCATCCACTCACGAACAGGCCGGACTGTCAGCCGCCGGAGAGCTCTATGACCCCGCTTCCCCCTCTTCACCTGAACGGAGCCATTCTCCTTCAACAGCTCCGTATCTTGGGCGAAGTGGGTGCTGACCCCTTGAACGGCGGGCGTACCCGAATCGCGCTGACCGATGCCGATAAATCCGCGCGCGACCAACTGGTGGCCTGGATGAAAGAGCTGGATCTGGAGATCCAGGTTGATCGAATCGGCAACCTCTTCGGCACACTCCGTTCCGTTGCCGATCAAGGCAAGCAGGCCCCGCTGATGATGGGCTCGCACATCGACACGGTAAGCAATGCCGGCGCGCTGGACGGTTGTTATGGCGTGCTGGCCGGCCTGGCCGTGGCACGTGCCTTCCGCGAGGCCGGTGTGCTGCCGGCGCGCTCGATTGTCATCGGCGCGTTTACCAATGAAGAAGGTGTTCGCTACCAGCCGGACATGATGGGCTCACTGGTGTACGCCGGGGGACTGCCAGTTGAAGAGGCCTTGGCCACCCTCGGCACGGACGGCACGCGCCTCGCCGAGGAGCTGGAACGCATCGGCTATGCCGGCGACCTGCAACCGGGCTCCATCGTCCCCCACGAATACCTGGAGTTGCATATCGAGCAAGGGCCGATCCTCGAGGCGGAGAACACTCTGATCGGCGTGGTCGAAAACCTCCAGGGGATCTCCTGGCAACAGGTGGTCGTGCAAGGCAATGCCAATCACGCGGGCACCACCCCTACCCGCTTGCGCCATGACGCCGGCTACGTCGCCAGCGCGGTGGTGGCCGAGTTGCGCAAGATCGCCATGGACTCGGACGACACAACCCTGGCCACCGTCGGCTGCATGAGTTTCGAGCCGAACCTGATCAACGTCATACCGCGCAAGGCCAGTTTCACCGTGGACCTGCGCGACCCCGATGAAACACGGCTGGCAAACGCCGAACAACGGCTTTCGCGGTTCCTTGCCAAGATCTCGGAAGCTGAGGGCGTGCATATCAGCAGCACACAACTGGTGCGCTTCCAACCGGTGATATTCGACGCCGGCCTGGCCGACGAAATCGAGGCCTCGGCCCAAAGCCTGGGCTTCAGCCACAAGCGCATGACCTCGGGCGCGGGCCATGACGCCCAGATGATCGCGAGGATTGCACCGTCGGCAATGATCTTCGTGCCCAGCCGCGGCGGCATCAGCCACAACCCGCGCGAACACACCGATGACGATCAGTTGATCAAGGGTGCCGAGGTGCTCCTGGACGTGGTCCTGCACCGCCTGAGCGTCCGGCTTTAGCTTCCCCCGAAACCACAGACTGCCGACGAAAGCCGGTGGTGATGGCCCCGTCTTGCCTGAAGGAGTCCGTAATGTTGTTCGCCAATCCAAACGCAACCCGTGAGACCTACCCCGATGCCCTGAAAAGCATCATGAGTGTCGAGAAGGCAGCGCAAAGTCGTGCCTGGCTGTCCCACTGGTCGCAACTGAATCACAGCACCACGCCACTCTATTCACTGCCCGATCTGGCCACGGAGCTGGGGGTCGCGCAGATTCTGCTCAAGGATGAATCGAAACGCTCGGAACTGGGCAGTTTCAAGGCCCTCGGCGCGCCGATTGCCCTGCTCCGCCTGATCCTGCGTCAGCTCCCGGAGCAGCGCTTCGAACCCCGGGAATTGTTAGCCGGGCAACACCGCCTGGCACTCCGCGATTTCACGGTGATCAGTGCCACTGACGGCAACCACGGCCGCGCCTTGGCCGCGGCGGCCCAAAGTGTCGGTTGTCGCTGCGTCATCGTCCTCCATGCCAACGTCAGCCTTGAGCGCGAACAGGCGATTGCCGCCTACGGGGCCGAGATTGTCCGTATCAGCGGCAACTACGACCAGTCGGTGGCAGAAGCCGCGGCACTCGCTCAAAACAACGGATGGTGGGTGGTTTCCGATACGTCCTACGAAGGTTACGAGGACATTCCTCGCGATGTGATGCAGGGTTACGGCACCCTCGCCGCCGAAATCATCGGAACACTCAACGGCAGCGCCTTCACCCACGTATTCCTGCAAGGTGGCGTTGGCGGTCTGGCGGCCAGCATCACCAGTTATTTCTGGGAGTGGCAGGGTGAGCAACGTCCGAGCTTTATCGTCGTTGAGCCGGAGCAAGCGGACTGCTTGTATCAAAGTGCCGTGGCCGGCAAAGCCGCGAAGGCCAGCGGCTCGGTGGACTCGGTGATGGCTGGCCTTGCCTGTGGCGAAACCTCGCCCCTGGCCTGGAGGTTCCTGCAAGCCAGCGTCGACTTCTTCATGACCCTGCGCGACGACGAAGCGGTCAGTGCCATGCGGCGCCTGGCAACGGGCAGCCAGCGCGATATCCCGGTGGAAGCCGGCGAGTCGGCCGTGGCCGGGCTTGCAGGCCTGATAAGGCTTGTCGCATCGCCAAGCCTGGCCGCGAAGGTCGGTATCGACGCCCAGTCACGCATCCTGCTGATCAGCACCGAAGGGGCTACGGCTCCTGGGGTCTACGCCGAACTGGTGGGCGAATCCGCGGCTTCGGTTCGGAGCCGCCAGCAGGCGTGGTTGGCCAGCGCTTGAGCGGCGCCGACGCCGGTGCCTGGCGTCTCAGTTCAAGTCGTCGTATCCGATAGATGATTGGAAATAACCGTCCGATTTCTACCACTGGTCTTGGCGACATAAAGTGCTTTGTCAGCGATATCGATCAAATTCTCCGGCGTGTCCGCTTTTGAACCGGATAAAGCACTAATGCCCACGCTGATGGTGACGACCTTGGCTGGCGAGTCGTCATGTCGAATTGAACTGTTCTCCAGTTCCGTTCGAATTCTCTCGGCGATAATAAAGGCGCCCACATAGTCTGTATTCGAAAGGACGATAGCAAACTCCTCGCCTCCGTACCGGGCGGCGAGATCGCCATCCCGAGTGATATTTTTCTTGATGATGGTGCTCACCACCTTCAAACACTCATCACCTTGTACGTGACCGTAGTGGTCGTTGTATTTTTTAAACAGGTCCACATCGATCATGATCAGCGCAACATCATCCGGTCTTCGTCTTGCCTTTCGGACTTCGGCACTGATAAACAAGTCGAACTTACGACGATTCGGCAGGCCCGTCAGGCTATCCTCGAGCGCCAGTTGCCCGAGTGCCTTGTTGGCCTCGATATAATTTTTCTCAGAGCGCTGCAATTCCTTTTGTACCTGAATCTGCTGGCCCATCAGCTTTATCAGCCGATAGCCCAGGAAACTGAGAATCAGGAGTAGCACCGAGGATATAAGAAAGCTGGCAAAGGATTCACTACGCCAATCGGCCAGTATTTCACTCTTGTCAAAGGCCGCGATCACGACCAGCGGGTAGCCGTTGACCCGCTGAAAGCTGATGACCCGCTCAACCTTGTCAATAAACGACTTTATGGTAGCGCTGCCCGAACTGATCTCGGGCCTCAGCAACGCAAAGACTTCCCCTTTTGAAATATCGGTGCCGATATCAGCATCGTGAAAAGGTTTGCGTACGACAATATGCCCTGTGGAGGAAGCCAGATTGATCAGGCCATTTTCTCCCATGTCGATGCCGTCATAGAGACTGAGAAAATATTTAAGATAGATTGTGGCTATCGTCACGCCAGCAAAACTGCCATCCGGATGGTTGAGCCGGCGCGAGATGGTCATGACCCATTCGTTGGTTGAACGACTGCGTATGGAGGGGCCAATATAGGGCGCGGAGCTGGTATGGTCGCGATGGTAGATAAAATAGTCGCGATCCGAATTGTTAACGCCGAGCGGGGTTGCGCCGTTTGAGTTGAATAACCAGCGGCCCTGCTCGTCATAAATAAAAAAACCATGGACCTGCGGCAGGCTTTTTTGTTGGTTTTTCAGTATCCCCCCCAACCTTTCCAGGGTCTGCGCCCCCGTGCCTTCCACTTCCACCTGCCCCTGAATACCCAATATCACGGTGTCGGCTTGAGTCAGTGTCGCCGCGATACTGGATGACAAGGCCTTGGAAAGGTTTGACATCTGGATCTCTTTGTCATGCAAGTGGTACTCCAAAGAGTTGAACATCCCCCAGATGCTGATCGCGATCAATGAGATACAGACCGCTGCCACAAAAAGCACCACATGGCTGAGCTTGAGTTTGGCATCTGCCCACTCGGCCTTAAGAAACGAGGTCGCCTTTGTGATCATGAAACCCTTTCCCTGTGGTTGGAATGACGATCTGTAGTTTATGCGATTTTCACGGATACCTCATATTTCTGACAATGAGATGCACTCACGACGTCAGCCCCCTTCAGGGTAGGCCCAAACCGTTACGCCCGATGGCATTCAACTGCTCAAACGTGAAGCGGTCTTTCCAGGCGGTTTCGTAGTGTTCCGGGGGGAAATCATCCGGTGATTCACCGGCCTCGAACGCTCGGCAAACGTCCTTGGCATATTTGAGGTTTTTCGGGCACATCGGGGCGGCAGGCACATACATGACGTTCCCCCAGCCCTCTTGGCTCTGCACTGGCGCGACACTATGGATAACGTCGCAATGCCACCAGACCGAGTCCCCTGCCTGCACATCGGGGATCGGCGTCAGCCCTTGAACCAGCAGCGGATGCCACTTTTGCGAAACCGGCAGTACCTTGCCCGGCGCGACGCCACACAGCTCGTCCTCCGGCACATCATTGAGCAAAGGGCGCAGGAGCATGTAGGCCATGGCTTTGGGGATCGGCAAGGTATGCAGCACACCTTGATCAGCGCGCATATCCGATAAGGCGGTCCAGCCCTGAAAGGTTCTGAATGCAGAGCATTTCACCGTGTCCTTGTAGGCGTACTCATCGACCTCGGTACGATACGCGGCATCCCAAGGGTCGTAAGCCTTGAAATCATTGCGGTAGATCTTATCGAACACCTTCAAGTAGGCAGGATGCAGCCAGCGCTCCAACGCGCCCGAGTCGGTATGCGGCCCCAACCCCCTGGAAGTGGTGCCGGGTGGACGACGGCGCACGCGATCCGGGTAAAGTGCGTTGATCTGCGGGTTGAACCATTGCTGGCCGTGGGAATGAATTTTCCATAAGCGGTTCAGAAACGACTGCGCGGTGCCCATGCGCACATCCTGGCGCAGTTGCATCTGAGAGGCCGACCAATAGATCGGAAAAATCTCCGGCCGCGAGGCATCAAGGTTGCCAAAGAACTGATCGACCGGCCCGCGATAGACCCGGTCGAAGTCGTTCTTGTCCAAGTACGCCAGAAGGCCTTTGTCCCATGCCAGGACTTGCTCTCTGGGGAAGTGATTCCTGATCACCAGACAGCCCCGGCGCTTGATCCCCGCCAGTTGTGCCTCGGTCACCGCACCCGCGGCGATGGCCTCGAACTCGAGGACCGGCCACCCGGAACCGGTCAGCGCCTCCTGTTCCTTGATCGAGGCGATCTCGGCCACAATGAACGCGCTGACTTCGGCAAACAAGGACTCCACATCGCCTATCTGTGCGCGCAACGTCTTTTTCATTTTGACGACGCTGTCCTTGTAGTTTTCCGGGAGAGTCGCGCTTTCGAATGCTTGATACTGATTCATGAAACACCTGCGTCTTATTGTTCGTACAGGCATGAAAACATTGGGGGGTGCCTGGCGGCAGTCTCATTTCAAGCGTTGAGTAATACGATTCTGGCTTCTTTCCTCGTGCCTATGGAGCCATTCGATTAACGACCTGATGGGGCGCCACGGGCAGGCTTATTGGAAATGGTGCCCGTGCTGGCGTCGAAACTCCGAAGGGGTCATGCCCTTTTGCGCCTTGAACTGCCGGTTGAAGAGCGCTTGGGACGAGTACCCCACCTGCTCGGCAATCATCGAAACGGCCACATTGCCCTGCATCAACAACGCGCAGGCGTGTCCGACGCGCAGCCGGACGATGTAGTCCAGCACCGTACACCGCGTGTGCTTCCTGAACATGCGATGGAAAGCTGAAACACTGACGCAGGCCATCTCCGCCAACACTGAAAGACTCAGCGCGCTCGCGTAGTGGCCGTGAATGTAATCGAGGGCCCGATGGATACGAGCATCTTCGGTGACGGGATTGAAGGCCTGAGTGCTGCTGGCGGGGGCAATTGTCTCGGCATTCACATCCCGGGCAAGCCGGTTCAGCACCGTCAGCAGTGAGACCAGGCGTTGCGAAGCGTCCTGATCCACCATCGCCTCGATGATCGGGCGCAATTCGCCAGAAGCCGCGTCACTGAAACGCAGGGCATTCTGAGCGGCGGCCAACAAGGCGCGAATCGCCGCCATCTCCGGACACAGCGTGACCAGAGCCTGCGCCCAAGCCTCGGAAAACCAGATGACCAAGGCAATATGCGGTTCCGCCGGATCAATACGCTCGGCGGAAGACCAGCTATGCGGGACGTTAGGACCGATCAGGACCAGATCGCCATCGTCGTACAGCGCGACATCATTGCTGATATAGCGGTGACCTCGGCTGTTCAGCGTGAGGGTCAGTTCGTACTCCGGATGGTGATGCCACTCAAACGGTATCGCCTGCGCAAGGCGCCTGTTCAGCAAGGTCCAGGAAGTATCCGCTGCGCTGGGCACCTTCTCGAAGCTGGGTTTCATGAACCGATACTGCCTTGCAGGGAAGTGAGCACGCCACAATCGTACCATCGAGCGTCATGAGTCACACTTCCCGCAGGCGTTGCGGCTTACGACGACCTGACAGGTGCCTGAACGAGGGCGGGGTATTCATCGACACTGTCGGGCCAAGGCGTCAACACCTGGAAGCCGTCGTCGGTGACTGCCACCATATGCTCCCACTGGGCCGAGAGGGTTTGATCCTTGGTCACCACGGTCCAGCCATCGCTCAAGGTTTTCACATGGCGTTTGCCGGCATTGAGCATGGGTTCGATGGTGAAAATCATCCCGGCTTTGAGTGCCAGGCCCTGACCCGGATAGCCGTAATGCAGGACCTGTGGCTCGTCGTGGTAGATCTTGCCGATACCATGGCCGCAGTACTCGCGGACCACGCTGAAGCCGTCGCGCTCGGCAACGCTCTGAATCGCGTGACCAATGTCCCCCAGCGTCGCGCCGGGACGAACCACGCGAATACCGGCGCACATGGCCTCATACGTGGTCTTGACCAGACGTCGAGCCTGCGGGCTCGGCTCGCCGACGAAGTACATGCGGCTGGTGTCGCCGTACCAGCCATCCTTGACCACGGCGATGTCGATATTGACGATATCGCCATCCTTCAGCGCCTTGGCCGAAGGAATGCCATGGCAGACCACCTCGTTGACGGAGGCGCACACGGTTTTCGGGAAGCCGTGATAACCGACATTACCGGGAATGGCCTTCTGCACATTGACGATGTAGTCGTGGCAAAGCTGATCCAGCTCGTCAGTGGTGACCCCGGCCTTGACGTGGGGCGTGATCATGGCCAGCACCTCGGCGGCCAGTTTGCCCGCCGTGCCGGACAGGGCTATTTCCGCCTGGGTATTGATCTTGACGTTGGTTTTCATTGCTGGGCTCCTGGTGCCGCGTGAACCTGAGAGCCCCGGGAAAGATCCGCAAGCGCGCACAGCTGTTTCAAATCGAGGCCACCTGCCAGTTCGGCACGAATCAACAGGCGGCTGATATCGCGGTGATCCAGATCGGGATACAACTCGGCAAGCATGCCGATGCGCATCCAATGCTCGGCCTGGGCATTGATCGAACGACTCAAGGCGTCGCTGGCGACGCGCAGATGCTCATGCATACCCTCTGAAATTTTTACAATGCCCATCGACTCGTCCAATATGAAATATATATGAATCGTATACTAGTCGATAACGGCGCAAGATCGCAATTTCATTGCACTAGACGCGGACAAGGCAGCCGGACAACTTGAACGGCAGTTCACTCCTACAGGCACACCCACCGGGGTTGCCGGCGGGGAAACCCAAGCGACCTAGAAGCGTGCCTCATCAAGATCGGCGATCAGCAGCGGGCCCGTCGGATGCCAACCCAGGCGTGCTTGTGTCTGGGCGCTGGAAGCCGGCATATCCAGGCCGACGAATATCTGCAGCCAGCCAAAATGCCCCGCCGCTTCCTGAGCGGTGATCGAAACGACCGGCAACTTTAGCCCTCGACCAATGGCTTCGGCTATTTCGCGGCTGCTGATCCCTTCTTCACCGACGGCGTGATAACGCGCGCCCGGCTCGCCTTTCTCCAAGGCCAGGCGGTACAGACGTGCGGCATCGAAGAGATGGCCCGCCGGCCAACGGTTACGGCCTTCACCCACATACGCCGAGACGCCCTTTTCACGAGCGACGGCCACAAGCGGTGTGATAAGGCCCTGTTTGAGTGGGTTGTGGACTTGGGGTAATCGCACCACCGACACGTTGACGCCGGCTTCCAACAAGACATTTCCCGCCAGTTCGGACGCGACGCGTGGATTGGGATGGTTGGTATTGCAAACATCTTCGGTCGCCAGCACCCCGTCTGCGGAGCTGCCCAACCCGGTCCCGGAGGTAATGATCAGCGGGCGGTCGGAACCGACGAGCGCAGAGCCGAGGGCCTCGATCGCACGCCTGTCCTTCTCGCAGTTGGCGACAAACCTCGAGAAATCATGGTCGAAAGCCGTATGGATAACACCGTCGGCCTTCGCCGCACCGGCGCGTAGGCTCTCGGGGTCCTCCAAATGGCCGCGATGCACTTCAGCCCCTGCGTCAAGCAGAGCTTGTGCGCCCGCATCCGAACGGGCCATGCCAATCACCTCGTGCCCGGCCTTGAGCAGTTCAGGAACAATGGCCGAACCGATAAAACCGGTCGCGCCTGTCAGAAATATTCGCATAGCAGAGTCTCCTGGATGGTTTCCCATTCACTATCGGAGCATTCTCTATCCCGTTAAAGTAGTGACGTTATCCTATTAAGATGACTAACAGGACTTCTCATGTCAGCCAATACGGGCAGCTCTCTCGGGGATTTTCTAAGAAGCCGCCGGGCGCGTCTCGATCCTGCAAGCCTGGGGTATTCCGGACGCAGGCGCACACCCGGCCTGCGCCGGGAAGAAGTGGCCCAGCGGGCCAATATCAGCCCGACCTGGTACACGTGGCTGGAACAAGGACGTGGCGGCGCGCCGTCAGCCACGGTGTTGAATCGACTGGCCAGCGCCTTGATGCTCACGGAATCCGAGCGCGAGCACCTGTTCATGCTGGCGCTGGGACGGCCGCCCGAAGTCCGCTACAGGCCTGTTGAGGGCATCAATCCCCGGCTTCAGCGCCTGCTCGATTCGCTTCATGCCTGCCCGGCCATCATCAAGAGTGCCACCTGGGACATCATTGCCTGGAACCGGGCCGCCGCTGTCGTGCTGACGGACTACAGCACGCTGCCGGTTGGACAACGCAATATCCTGCGGTTCCTGTTCTGTGATCCGGCGGTCCGCGCCAAACAGCATGATTGGGAGAGTGTGGCGCGTTTTGTGGTCGGTGCGTTCAGAGCGGATGTGGCCCGCGCCGGGTTGGCATCCGAAGTCAGCGAACTGGTGGACGAGCTTTGCACCGTCAGCGCGGAATTCGCAGCGTTATGGCGCCATCATGAAGTGCACGGTTACGCGGAGGGGGAAAGTGTAAAGCGCTTGCTGCACCCTGAACTGGGGCACATCGAACTGGAGCACTCGGCGTTTTCCATCGATGGTCGACCGGATCTGGGGATGATCGTCTATACCCCGATCGATGACAGCATGGCCGAAAAAATCAAGGCCCTGGTCGAGCGTGTCTAACGATTACCCATAACCTCCCGAATCACTTCGGCGAGAATACGAATGCCTTCATGAATCTCCTGCGGCGTGAGGCCTGCATACCCCAAAATGAGCCCTGCGGGGCGCTCATACGCTGCCGACGCGGAAACGGCAAAGAGCGGCGAAAGCGGATAGACGCCGACCCCACGTTCGAGCGAGGCCGCCTGCAACCTGAGCTCATCCTGAGCGCAAAGTGCCGGCATCAGCAACACCCCATGTAGTCCCGCAGCCATGCCGACCAGTTGCCCGTGACCCGCCAGATGCTGTTCAACGGCCTCCAGCAGCGCTCTTCGGCGCCGTTCATTCTCCCGGCGCAGGCGGCGAACGTGGCGCTCGTAAGTACCACTTTCGATCAACGAGGCGAGCACGTTCTGCTCCCAGCGCGCAGAGTGACGATCCGTCAGCCGTTTGGCCTCCCGGAAAACCTGAACCAGCTCGCGCGGAAGTACCAGGTACCCCAGCCGGAGCTGCGGTGAGAGTGCCTTGGAGAAGGTTCCGACATAAATGACGCGGGCATCCGTGTCCATGGATTGCAACGCATCGATGGGACGCTGGCCGTAACGGAACTCACCGCCGTAATCATCTTCGATAATCCAGGCGCGCTGTCGACTCGCCCACCTCAGCAGTTCCAGGCGACGTGCGATGGAAATCACCGCCCCCATGGGGAATTGGTGCGACGGCGTCACATAGGCCAAGCGCACCCGATCATCTTCGGGCAGGTCGCTGGTATCCAGTCCAGAACCGTCGACAGGCGTGGGCAACGCTGTCGCACCCGTGGCCTCGAAGCAATATCTGGCCATGCGGTAGCCCGGCTCTTCGAAGACGAATGTATCGCCTGGGTTCAGCAGAAGCCGGGCGCACAGGTCAAGTCCTTGCTGCGAGCCATGCACAACGAGAATCTGCTGCGCATCGCAATCCAGACCTCGTGCGCGTCGCAGATACCCTTGCAACGCGCTGCGCAAGCGCTCCTCCCCTTCGGGCTGGCCGTAATAGAGGTTTGGCTGACGCTTGAGCAGTTCGGCGCGGTAGGCGCGTTGCCAACCCAGGGCTGGAAAATCGCTCGAGGCGAGCGAGCCATACTTGAAATCGATACGGGCCGCCGGAGAAGTCACGCTGTACGGCTTCATGGCGGCAACACGCTGCCCGTACAGGGAAAGCGCAGGCGGCCAATCCCGCGCCGGGTCCGCCTTGATGTGCCCGGTCATGGTTCCCGTCACGCGCCCTACCCTGGCGGTTTTTCCCGTCGCGGTCACGACAAAGCCCTCGGCGGCCAGTTGCTCATAGGCCGCTGTCACCGTGGTTCGCGACACACCGAGTTCGGCCGCCAGTGCTCGCGTCGATACCAGCTTCGCACCTTCTGCAAGCGTGCCATCTTCTATCTGCTTACGCAGCCTGGCGTAGATACGACGCTCCGTACCGCGGGCGGAGGTATTGGAACGCGTTGAAAACTGGTCCATGGAAAAACCTCAAAACTGGCACTTTTTATTGTGCAGGTCATGATCGAGATTATGGGTTCTCATCCGTCTGAAATGAAATCCCCCATGTACATTCCCGAACACTTTGCAGAGCACCGTCCCGAACAGCTGCACAGAATCATCCGTGAGAATCCGCTGGGGATCCTCGTGACACCGGATGAAACCGGTATGGATGCCGACCATATTCCCTTTGAGTTCGACACCGGCCACGGTGCCCACGGACTGCTGAGCGCCCATGTGGCCCGCGCAAACCCAGTGTGGCAGCGCTGCCCCGATGGCACTCCTGTGATGGTCATCTTCCGAGGCGCAGACGCCTACATTTCGCCCAATTGGTATGTGTCCAAGCACGAGACGCACCGCCAGGTCCCGACATGGAACTACGAGGTGGTGCATGTGCACGGCATCATGCGTGTGATGCAGGAAGAAAAGCTCCTGCGGCGCACCCTGGCACAGTTGACGCGCCATCACGAAGCCAGTGAGAGCAGACCCTGGAGGATGGGTGACGCGCCGCGGGAATATCTGGATGAGATGGTGTCAAGAATCGTCGGTATCGAGATCGAACCGCAACGCATCGAATGCAAGCGCAAGCTCAACCAGAACAAGGAAACACGCGACCGTATCTCTGCAATCTCGCAACTGCACGAGCGAGGTCACGAGGCCCTTGTGTCGGCCATGCAAGAGACCGACGGACTATGACGTCCCCCGTTTTCGCCCCGTATACCTATCAAAGCGTTTTCCAGGCCAATCAGAACCAGGAGGCAGCACCTTGGCATTCGAACTGACGGCCACCACGATCTTGGTCACGTTTGCCGGCGTCTTTCTGATCTGTTTCATGAAAGGCGCATTCGGCGGTGGCTTTGCCATTGTCGGTATCCCGATCCTGTCACTGGTGATGGACCCGATCACCGCCGGTGGCCTGCTCGCGCCGTTGTTCATCGCCATGGATCTGTTCGGCCTGCGCTACTGGAAGCCATCCACCTGGTCAAAACCAGACTTGAATCTGCTGCTCCCCAGCCTTGTCATCGGAGTCAGCGCCGGCTATCTGCTCTTTCGATTGATGGACCACCGCGCGATTGCCATCGTAATGGCGGCGGTCACACTGGTTTTTGTCGGCCTCTGGTTCAAAGCCGGTGGAGAAGTCGGGGTACGCCCGCGCTCATCGCCCAAGGCGGTGGCCGCGGGCATTACATCGGGCATCACGACCATGGTCGCGCATTCAGGCGGGCCACCGCTGGCGATATACCTGCTGCCGCTCGGCTTGAGCAAGCAGGTCTATGCCGGAACGACCAGTATGTTCTTCACCGTCGGCAATCTGCTCAAGGCCGTGCCCTGGCTGCTCCTGGCCAGGCCGACAGGCAACGTGCTGAGCCTGGCGCTCATCTGCCTGCTCGCGGTTCCTAGCGGCGTCTGGCTTGGCTGGCGATTGCACGCAAGACTGGACCAGCGCCAGATGTACCGCGCCTGCTACGGCCTGCTCGTCGTCACGGCCATGAAGCTCCTGTGGGACGGCGTCTGCGGTTATATCGCCTGAGGACATGAAATAGAAATGCTGCCCCGGTCGACAGATAGCCGTCGACCTGGGCCGCCCGGTCAGCGGATCAGCCAATCACCCGCGCATACACCGGCCTGTCGACATTCCCACCGGTCAGGATGATCCCCACCCTCTTCCCTTCCATGGCCTCACGTTCCTGCATCAGCGCCGCCAGTGCCGCCGCCCCTGCCCCTTCGGCCAGGTTGTGGGTATCGCTGTAATACACGCGCATCGCCTCGGCCACCTGCTCGTCCGTCACCGATACGATCCTGGCCGCGCCTGCCGCATAAACCGCAAACGCCTCGGGGATCGGCTTGCGCACGGCCATACCGTCGGCCAGGGTATTCGCCGAGGCGGTTTCCAGTATTTTCCCGGCCTCGAAGGATAACTTCGCGGCAGCAGCTTCGGTCGACACCACGCCCACCACCTGGGTCTTCAGGTCCAGTGCATCGCGGGCGGCGATAATCGCGCAAATCCCCGAGCCACAGCCAATGGGCACATAGACGGTGTCCAGGTCCGACACCGCCGTGAACAACTCCAGCGCGTACGTGGCAACCCCCTTGATCAACTCAGGATGGTACGGCGGCACCAGATAGAAGCCGTGGGCATCAGCCAGGCGCGCCGCCTCTTCTCGGGCCTCATCGAAATCCTGACCAAACTCGACGACCTCTCCACCAAAGGCGCGCATGGCGTTGTTCTTCTCCACGGAGTTGCCCCGCGGCACCACGATCAGCGCCCTCAAACCCAGCGACCGGGCCGCCAGGGCAATGCTCTGGCCGTGGTTACCGCGGGTGGCGGTGACAACGCCTCGGGTCTCCGGGTGGGTACGCTTGAGCCAGTGCATGAAGGTAATGCCACCGCGCACCTTGAAAGCCCCGGTGGGGGTGTGGTTTTCGTGCTTGACCCAAACCGTGCAGCCCAACCGTTCGGCCAGCAAGGGCCAGGCGTATTGGGCGGTGGCAGGCATCACCTGATACACCTGGCGGGCAGCGTTTTCGATGTCGTCGCGGGTCAGTCCGTGCATGGCTAGGCTCTCTGAGGTTTTGCCCAGTCTAGGCAGGGGCACACACCACCGGCTTTCAGAAAATTGACCTGACCTTCAGGCTGGCCCTTCAGTAAGATGGCGCTCATGAATCGCCGAAACAGCTTGCCGTCACCGCCCCCACGCGAACCGGTCCGTCGTGCCGAGGCCGGGTCGTGGGCGATCGAATTGCTGCCGGCGGCCGGCTACGAAACCCGCTATGTAGCGACCCAGGCCGCCATTGGTTTTGCCTTCGACAGCCAGCGAGGCCGGCACGCGATTGGCAGCGACCGGATCCGCCCATTCGTAGCCACGCCCAACGGCCTGGCGTTCATACCGCCGGGGTGTGATGTGTTTTCCGAGTCGCCCGAGGGCGGCGAATACCTACGGCTGCTTCGCACCGACGGCACGCCGCTGGCGGGGGACCATGTGTTCAACAATCGCATCGATCAGCAGGCAATTGCCCTCGCCCAGCGAATGCGTGGCGCGTTGTTGCGAGCCTCGGTGGAGGACGATTGGGAAGCCTGGGCACTGGCATTGGTTCAACGGGTGGCGGGAGACGATCTGTTGTCGGAGCCTGTGCGGGGTTCGATGACCAGCCAGCGGCTGCGCCTGCTCGATGAGTTCATTGACGCCGGGCTCGACGGACCGCTGGGTGTGCAGGCGATGGCAGCGCTACTGGGCTTATCCGAAGGCTACTTCATCCGGGCATTCAAGGACGCCACGGGCAAGAGCCCCCACAGCTACCTGATCGACCGCCGCCTCGTCCGCGCCCGGCACCTGCTGCGCAACCCGGCGGAGCGCCTGGCGGATATCGCCCAGGCCTGCGGTTTTGCCTCCCAGGCGCATATGGCCACGGCTTTCAGGCAGCGCCTGGGGGTCAGTCCGCGCGACATGCGCGGGTGATGGGGTCAGTCGATTACCCACGTGCCGGAAGGGACTGGTACAGTTGCTGGACCGCCTCCTGTCCGTAGCGCCGTTCCAGCTTTCTGATAATGAAATGCCCGCGCGCCATGTCCTGGAAATGGTTGATGAATGCCAGGTTGATCAGCGCGCCGCCCACGGCGCCGATCGCCGGTATGGCTTGTGCGGCGGCTTTCTCCCCTACGTGGATACTGAAGCGTTCGGCAATGGTGGCGATCAGCTTGAGTATCGAGCCATCCGACAGGGACTTCGCCAACGCGGCCCGCACGGTGTAATAACCGGTTTCCGAATCATCATCTTTCGCTGATCGACCGCCCAGTGCAAAGACCGCCAGGCAGGCTTGTTTCGCCTCATCGGTGTCAATGCGCTCGTCATGACTCCTGGCGATATCGGCAATGGAGCGCAGCATGATTGATGTTGAGAGCGGCAACTCGACACTGAGCCCGGCAAAACCGAAAAAGCCGCCGACGCCGCCGCTGACGGCGATGCCGGTCTTGTGCCAGAGATTGGAAGGCCCTTCGCCCGGCATATCCTTCATGGTAAACACCGCGGCATCGAGCGCCTTCACCAATGCTGATTGAGTGATGCCCGCAATTCTTTTGGTGATGCTTTTAGGTAACTGCGCCAGCGCGACCTCGATGGGCATGCCGATAATGTTCGTCAGCTTGGCCACGAAGCCAGGGTTCTCCAGCAGATTCTTTGCACATTGCAGCTCATTTCTATCGTCTTCCGAGAAGCTCATCAATCCGTACTCGATACTGGGTTGGCAGGACAGCTAAAGGACAAAGGGCTCCAGCGCATCCCCGTGGCAACGTGAGTACCAAGGTGCAGCCACTGCATGGAAATGGCAAGTCATGATGCCATTTGCTGTTCTTCCTCTCGAATCTCGGCACTCATGTCATCACAGCAGCTGGACCAGTCCGTCAACCATTTCGGCATATCCGCCGGCTGCTCGGTCAGTCCCATCTCGCGGACGAACTCACCGGGAGCCACCGTCCCCCGGGCAGAGCGAAACAGACCGCGCATCACCACGGTACCGACCACCCGGCCCTTGCTCACGAAGCGGTGCTCCATAAAACTCCACTTGTGGTCCCAGCCGAGGATCCTGCTGTGAATTTCGAAGGTTTCGAACAACCGCAACTCGCGGCGGAATTTGCCCCAGGTATCCCCCACGATCGGCACTGCCCGGTGACGCAAGGCGGCACGGTAGGCGCCACTGCGCAAGACGAAGTCCATGCGCCCGACATCAGCCATATTGAAATACCGACCGTTGGTGACATGCCGGTTGAGATCGAGATCCGACGGCCAGACCCGCATGGAAATAACGGTAGTGGCCAAGCCGTCAACGGGCTTGCGCCAAGGGCGACGGAACAACATGAGCAGAAGTCTGAACCACAGATTCATGAATACACCGATGGGAGGGAAAGAGCGGCGTACTTTACGGGGAGCCCGTTGGGTTACAGTAGGTGCATAAATGACTTATTTCATGCGAAAAGCGCAACTTGACCTTTATGCACATCACCTTGCTCCTGGTTGATCAATGCTCCGCCGCAAGCGCCACCCTGGCCCTTGAAGTGCTGAGTGCCGCCAACTTGTTCGCTGACACCGCCAGCCCACCGTTCGAGGTGGTCTGTGCTTCGCTGAAGGGAGCTGATGTCCTGGCATGGGGCGGGCAGAGACTGCGGGTCGAGCACTCCATCGAGGCAATAGCCCATACCGATCTGGTGCTGATCCCGGGTTTTCTTTTCACCCTGAAAGACGCCCTGCCAACCTTCGCCGGTCATGGGCCATGGCTACGACAACAGCACGCTCAAGGAGCGGTGCTGGCCTCCATGTGCACGGCCGCCTTCATGCTGGCCGAAACAGGTCTGTTGGACGGTGTCCGAGCAACGACCCATTGGGCCTTTGCCGACCTGTTTCGCCGACGTTACGCCGAGGCGCACCTGGATGAATCGCAGATGCTTTGCGAGGACAACCGCCTGATCACCAGCGGCGGCGCGAGTGCCGCCATGGACCTTCTGCTGTTTCTGGTGCGCCGTTTCGCGTCAGTCGATCTGGCCCGAAAGTGCAGCAGGTATTTGCTGGTCGACAAGGTACGAACCCAGCAGTCGACCTATGCCACCTGGACACCGCCAAAGCTTCACGGGGATGAAGAGATACTGCGCGTTCAGAACTGGCTGGAGGCGAATTTCCAGCAACCGGTGCTGATTGATGATGTCGCTCAACAATTCGCGTTTGGTGCCAGGAATTTCAAGAGACGCTTCAAGGACGCCACGGGCTACCAGCCCCTGCTCTATCTACAGACACTGCGGCTGGAACGGGCAAAGCAGTTGCTCGAGTCGACTCGAATGAGCGTGGGCAGTATTACCAACGCCGTGGGTTACGAAGACAGCAACTCCTTCCGCAGGCTCTTTCAACAGCGAGTCGGCCTGCTGCCCGCTGCTTACCGGAAGCAATTTCAGTCCTCTACGAATTGACTGACTCTCCTAGGGTCTACTCCCGGATGGCGTGAGCCGGGCCGTCAGATAGGCCAGGAGTGCCTGGACTTTTGGCAGGTTCTCGCGGCTTTTCAACCACACCAGGTTCATCGCCAGGCCATCGGTAGCCCACTCGGGGAGCACTTCGACCAGGGCGCCCGAATCAAGATGGCGCTGCGCGAGCCAGGTCGGCAACTGGGCGATGCCAAGCCCCGCCAGAACGGCCATCACCTCCCCTTCGCCATCACCTACGGCGATATGCGGATGCATGATCCTGCGCTCCATGTCGCCGGCCAGCTGCCCTTTGAAATACCAGGGGCCGACCATGCCGTCGTTCTGACCATAACCCACGCATTGGTGCTGTTCCAGATCACGCTCTGACGAGGGCGCGCCGTATTGCTCGAGGTATTCAGGGGACGCACAGAAAATCAGCCGCTGCGTGCCGAAGAAGCGATGCCCCACACTCGAAGACCAGGCGTCAGAGCCACCAATGCGCACCACGATATCGATGCCTTCATGCACGGGATCAACGAAACGATCCGAGAATGAAACGTGAGGCGACAATCGGGGATATTGCTTCACGAACGCCAGGATCAGGGGCAATACGTGCAGCCGGCCATAGGAAGCCGGCAAATCAATCCGAACCTTGCCATGGGGCTCGGACTGCTCCGAGGCCAGTACCAACTCGACCTCCTCAAGATCCGATAACACGGTGGTACAGGTCCGGTAGAAGGTCTGGCCGGCCTCGGTGAGGGACAAACGTCGTGTCGTGCGGTTGAACAGGCGCGTGCCGAGCCGGGCCTCCAGCCGCGCGATGCTTTTGCTCACCGCCGAACTGCTGAGATTAAGGCGCTCGGCGGCGGCCGTGAAACTACCCACATCCGCCACGCTGACGAACACATCAATGCCCTTGAGCCGTTCGGAGGAAAACATCGGCACTCTCATTGATGAACTGAATTCCAATCATTTCAGAAAAAATGACCAGAATGAACCTTATTTTCTCCAATAGGCTTATGCGACACCTCATTGGAACAGCCCCTCATGTCTTCGTTACCGGTGGCCGACGCCACTTCAATTGCACATCGCGAATCACGCACAAGCCTGCAGATCCTGATCATGGCCGTTGCGGCGTTCATCATCGTCACCACCGAGTTTCTGATCGTCGGGCTGCTTCCGGCACTGGCGCGCGACCTGGACATATCGATCACCCTGGCCGGGCAAGTGGTGACCCTGTTCGCCTTTACCGTGATGCTCTTCGGTCCCGTTCTGACGGCCAAACTGGCCCACGTAGAGCGCAAAAAACTGTTCACCCTCATCCTGCTCGTGTTCGCCGCCTCCAATGCCTTGGCCGCGGTGTCGACCAATATCTGGATCCTGGCCATTGCCCGCTTTATCCCGGCCCTTGGCCTGCCGGTTTTCTGGGGCACCGCCAGTGAAACCGCCGGTCAACTGGCCGGCCCGGGCAATGCGGGCAAGGCCGTCTCCAAGGTCTACCTGGGCATTTCCGCAGCGCTGGTGTTCGGTGTTCCCCTGGGCACGGTGGCGGCCGATACCCTGGGCTGGCGTGGCAGCTTCTGGGTCCTGGCCGCTATCTCGCTGCTGATTGGCCTGCTGATGCATCGGATGATGCCGACACTGCCGGCCGCCCCGCGCGCCGACGCTGGCGAGAGTTCACTCACCCTCCTGCGCCAACCGCGCTTTCTGGCGCACGTGCTGCTGTCCATCCTGACCTTCACCGCGATGTTCACCGCCTATACCTACCTGGCCGATATCCTCGAACGCCTCGCCGCCGTGCCGGCCAGCCAGGTGGGCTGGTGGCTGATGGGGTTCGGTGCCGTCGGCATGATCGGCAACCACCTGGGTGGCAGCATGGTCGACCGTCGGCCTTTGGGCGCCATGGTGCTATTTCTCGTGATCCTCGGCGCCGGCATGCTCATGGCATTGCCCTTCGCCGCGCAGCACTTTTGGCTCAGCGGCGCCCTGATTGCCTGGGGTATCGCCTACACCGCGTTATTTCCCATCTGCCAGGTACGGGTCATGCAGGCGGGGGCCAAAGCCCAGGCACTGGCCGCCTCGATGAACATCTCGGCGGCCAATGCCGGTATCGGTCTTGGGGCGATTTTCGGCGGTCTCGGAATCCGTCACTACGGCCTCGATTCACTGGGACTCATCGCGACATCCATCGCCGCGCTGGCCGTCATCGTCGCCTTGTTGATGATGCGCAGCCAATCATCACCGCCACTGGACAACGGATCTAGGGCGCAGCTCGAAAACTGCTGAAACGCGGTGCAAAGGCTTCAAGCTCCACCTTTGCCGCATTCGTCACGAATGAAATCGTGTGGTAATAGCCCACCAGCGCAATGATCTCGAGGACTTGCGCGCAGGTGTAGTGCTCCGCCACCTCAGCCCATAAACCGTCAGAGAGGGTTGATGTGTCGTGTAGCTCATCCACCACCCGGACCAACAGCCCATCGTGCAGCGGCAATTCATTCACCTCCTGCCCACTCCCCTGCGTCGCCGCGATGAGGCTGGCGTTCAATTTTGCCTTTTCCGAAAACAGCGCGACATGCACACCCCATTCATATTCCGAACCGCAGCGTGCACAGGTACGCAAAATAATGATTTCGCGGTCACGCAGGCTGATGGAGCCCTTGTCGAGCAAGCCACCGGCAAACAGGCGTTGCAGCACACGGGGACTGTTCGCCATCGTGCGAAACAGTTTCAGCGGCTCCATTCCTGGTGGCATGACGCGCTCGAAGTTCTGCGCAATCGATGTTTCATAAGGTCCTTCAACGGGGGCCATTCTAGGTTTAGACATGTTGATCTCCTCCAGACACTGAGTGGTACACTGCGATGACTGCTACGTTAACCGTAGCACATCGCTACATTTAACGTAGCAAAAAAAAAGGAGTACACATGGCCCTTCCGAAACCCGGCACGCCGGTTCGCGGCTCGCGTACAGGACGCCCAATCATGGCGTTGCTGGATTTGATGGGGCGACGCTGGGTCATGCGCATCATCTGGGAGCTGCGTGAAACGCCGTTGACGTTTCGTGAGCTACGCGAGCGCTGCGACGCCATGTCGCCGACGGTGCTCAACCAGCGTCTGCAAGAGCTTCGAGAAGTCGACATCATTGAGCTGGCGTCATCAGGCGGCTACACCTTGAGCCCGTCGGGAGAAGAGTTGCTGGAGGCCATGATGCCCGTGATGCAATGGGCCAAGGGATGGCACAAAAAGCTTATGTTGAAAGAATCAGAAACCCATAACCAAGACAGTTCAAGCAAGGGGATGCGAGCCGGTGAAGACATTCAAAGTTCGTAAGCTGGAAAACACGGATATTGAAGCATTGCTGAGATTCGAAACCCATAACCGTGAATGGTTCGAATCCCAGATTGATGCGCGCGCCCCTTCCTTCTACTCACTGCCGGGGGTTGCCGATCATATTGAGCGCTATTTGTCCGATTTTGCTATCGGTGCCTGGCATCCCTTTGTTATCGAGGAAGCCAATGAAGGAATAGTGGGTCGAGCCAACTTGAAAAACATCAACTCACCGAAGGGTTGCGCAGAAGTAGGTTATCGGATTGATCAGCGCTTTTGCGGGCAGGGTCTCGCCACACTGGCATTGCAGCATCTCATCCAGGAGGCACAGAACCACTGGAACCTTACGCAACTGCTGGCCATTGTATACAAGAATAATATCGGCTCACAAAAAGTACTGAGCCGGTGCGGATTCCTGGTTGAACAGGAACTCTGGATGGACAAGACGAAGGATGAATGTCGATTCATCCTTTCACTCTAGAGACTGGCCGCCTAAAACAAAAAAGCACCTGAGGTGCTTTTTTGTTAACGCTATTTCAGCGGGATAAAGCCGTCACCTTGGCCCGCGCCGCGTGCAGCTTCTTGTAGCTGTCAATCAGGCGCAAGTGCCTGTCGAGCCCCTCCAGCTTCATGCTCGTAGGTGTCAAGCCGAAGAAACGCACGCTGCCGTCCACCGACCCGATCACGGCGTCCATCCGCGGGTTGCCAAACATCCGACGGAAATTGACCTCGTAATCGGCCAACGCCAGCTCATTGTCCATCTGCACTTCCAGCACCACATTCAAGGCCTGGTAAAACAAACCGCGCTCGACCGTGTTGTCGTTGAACTGCAGGAAGGTTTCCACCAGCTCTTTCGCCTCGTCAAATTGCTTCAAGGCGAGATAGATCAGCAGCTTCAACTCCAGGATGGTCAACTGACCCCAGGCCGTATTGTCGTCAAACTCGATGCCGATCAAGGTGGTGATATCGGTGTAATCGTCCAGCTCGCTTTCTTCCAGACGCTTGACCAGGGCTTTGAGGTCAGCATCGTCGAGGCTGTGCAGATTCAGGATATCGGCGCGGAAGAACAGCGCCTTGTTGGTGTTATCCCAGATCAGATCGTCCACCGGATAAATTTCCGAGTAATCCGGGACCAGAATGCGGCAGGCCGTTGCACCGATATGCTCATACACGGCCATGTAGACCTCTTTGCCCAAGTCTTCGAGAATGCCGAACAAGGTCGCGGCTTCCTCGGCATTGGAGTTTTCACCCTGGCCGGAGAAATCCCATTCAACAAACTCGAAATCCGACTTGGCACTGAAGAAGCGCCACGACACCACACCGCTGGAGTCGATAAAGTGCTCGACAAAGTTGTTCGGTTCCATCACCGCGTGACTTTCAAAGGTCGGCTGGGGCAGATCGTTCAGGCCTTCAAAACTGCGACCCTGCAACAGCTCGGTAAGACTGCGCTCCAGCGCCACCTCAAAGCTTGGGTGCGCCCCGAACGAGGCAAATACACCGCCAGTACGTGGGTTCATCAGGGTGACGCACATCACCGGGAATTCCCCACCCAGGGACGCATCCTTCACCAGCACCGGAAAGCCCTGCTCTTCCAGGCCCTGGATACCGGCCAGGATACCAGGGTATTTCGCCAGGACTTCCTGTGGTACGTCAGGCAGTGCGATTTCACCTTCGAGAATTTCGCGCTTTACCGCGCGCTCGAAGATTTCCGACAGGCATTGCACCTGCGCTTCGGCCAGCGTATTACCGGCACTCATGCCATTGCTGAGGAACAGGTTTTCGATCAGGTTGGACGGGAAATACACCACCTCGCCATCCGACTGACGCACATACGGCAACGAGCAGATACCACGCTCTTCATTACCGGAGTTGGTATCGATCAGATGGGAGCCACGCAACTCGCCATCCGGGTTGTAGATCGCCAGGCAATGCTCGTCGAGAAGTTCAGCCGGCAGCTCATCTTTGCGGCCAGGCTTGAACCAGCGCTCGTTCGGATAATGCACAAACGCCGCATTGGCGATCTCTTCGCCCCAGAACTGATCGTTGTAGAAGAAGTTGCAATTCAGTCGCTCGATAAACTCGCCCAACGCCGACGCCAACGCGCCTTCCTTGGTCGAGCCCTTGCCATTGGTAAAACACATTGGCGAGTGCGCATCGCGGATATGCAGCGACCACACATTGGGAACGATATTGCGCCACGAAGCGATTTCAATCTTCATGCCCAGGCCGGCCAGAATGCCCGACATATTGGCGATGGTCTGTTCCAGCGGCAGGTCCTTGCCGGCAATGTAGGTGGCCGCGTCCAAAGCCGAACTCGGCATCAGCAACGCCTGGGCATCGGCATCCAGATTTTCCACTTCTTCAATGACAAACTCAGGCCCCGCCTGCACCACCTTCTTGACCGTACAACGGTCGATGGAACGCAAAATGCCCTGGCGGTCCTTGTCGGAGATATCCGCTGGCAACTCGACCTGAATCTTGAAAATCTGGTTGTAGCGATTTTCCGGGTCAACAATATTGTTCTGTGAAAGGCGGATATTGTCAGTGGGGATATTGCGGGTGTCGCAGTACAACTTCACAAAGTAAGCCGCACACAACGCCGACGAAGCCAGAAAGTAATCGAACGGTCCGGGGGCCGATCCATCGCCCTTATAGCGAATAGGTTGATCGGCCACCACCGTGAAGTCATCGAATTTGGCTTCAAGCCGGAGGTTGTCGAGAAAATTGACCTTGATTTCCATGCGGGAATTACCAAAATAACGAGACAAATAATTGGCCGCCATTATCCGGTTTTTCACTCGGAAGTCTTGTGCTTTTCAGTTGCGGCACTCAGCGACCGGACACACCTCCCAAGGCCTTCAACAGCACCGGATCATGCCCGTAGATATCTGGGGAATAGAGCAAGGTTGCGTCACTATCGACTTGCACCGTCCAGTAACCGAGCAGGATCGGCACCGGCGCGGCCAGTCTGTATTCGTGGGTGGTGCCGGTCGCCAGCAACTCATCGGTCCGTGCGCGCTCGACCGGAGTCAGTAACAGGTCCCGCAGGTGCATCGGCTGCTCGACCCGCACACAGCCCGAGCTGAAGGCCCGCGGGCCCTTGGCAAACAGGGGTTGGCTGGGCGTGTCATGCAGGTACACCGAAAAGGGGTTGGGGAAACGCAGGACGATCTTGCCCAGCGGGTTCCTCGGGCCGGCCCCCTGGCGCAGCATGATATTGCCGGGCCGCTCCCAGTCGATGGTATCCGCCGCCAGCGGGCGGCCTTCACTGTCCAGTATCTGCAGGTTCTGCTGGCTCAGGTACGTCGGGTCCTGGCGGATAGCCGGCAGCTTGTCCTCGCGCATGATGGTCGGCGGCACGGTCCACGTCGGGTTCAGGGTCAGCCGGGTGACCCGCGATTTCAACAGCGGTGTCTGTCGATCGGCACGCCCCACCTGAAGGCGCGTCTGCCACACCGGCGCGCCGTCGTGATAGACGCTCAACTGGGCCGCCGCGACGTTCACCAGAATCCCCTCGGGCTCCAGGTCCGGTGCCAGCCAGCGAAAGCGTTCGAGGTTGATGCGCAACTGCTCGCGCCGCAGCGCCGGGCTGATATTCAGCTCCGTCAGGGTGCCCGGCCCGATCACTCCATCGCCCTGTAGCGAATGGCTCAGCTGGAAGTGCTTGACCGCGCTGCTCAGCTCCTCGCCGTAGGCTTTTTCAGGACCGCTGGGCAGGCTCTCCAGATACCCCTCGGCGAGCATTCGCTGCGCCAGCGCGGGTATCCGCGCGTCCTCCATACCGGGACGCAGCAAGGGACCGCCGGCGATCGCTTGCCAATGAGCCAATGGCTGCAGGCGCTGCGCCGCGTAGACACGCCGCAGGCTGCGATACAACTCGATATTCGGCCGCGCCTGCTCGAACGCCTGGGCCATATCCTGCAGCCCCGCCGTGGCCAGCGCCAGGACCTCGGCGTCGACGTCCCGGGTCGACGGCTGTGCATGCCAGAGCGGCTCGAAGCGCGCCTGTTGCAAACGACCGTAACGCAGGTCCTGCAAGGCTTGCAGATACTGCCGGCTGATCTCGACATCGGTACACAGCGCGTTGCCGGTCCCCGTGTCCTGGGGCAACGGGTAATGCGCCGGATCCAGGCCATCATCGGCCAACAACGGCAGTTGCTCCTGCAAGGCCGACAGACGCCCACTGACGGACCAGACAGGCCCGTCATTCTGCGACTGGTAAAACGCCTGCAAGCGCTGCTGTGCCGACGCGTCCAATTGTGCGACCAGGCTCGGGCACTCGGTCGACAACTGCGTCAGGAACAACGGCAAAGGCGTGGGTGGATCGGTGAGCAGGTCTTCGGCTGTCGCGACCAATGGCGCCACGAGCAGGCAAATGCTCAAGTAATATGCGTGTTTTTTGAACAACGGCTTGACTCCAATCCACGGTCGTCGCATTGATAGTTCACAGCTGCAACAGAAGCGAAAAACCTTCAGGCAGCCTGTGACCACGCTGCCCGAAGACCGATGGGGCGCGCGAGCCTGGACTGACGGCCAAGGCACTCTTCAACATGCTGACTTCTTGCTCTCGACTCTGTCTTATCATTCTGACTCTGGCCGCCCCCTGCAGTTCTGCCCTGGCTGCCAAGGGCCATGAACCGACGCTGTATCGCAGACTCGCCCACGCGGCGCCGGAACTCAACCCCCGGGTCCTGAAAAACGCCCTGAACGCCATGCAATGCGCCATCAACAGCGGCCTCGAACAATCCGAGCGCCTGGCGGTGATCGACTACTCGCAACCCTCGACCAAACGACGCCTGTGGATCTTCGACCTGCGCAAGAAGACCCTGGTGCTGCGCGACCTGGTCGCCCACGGACAGAAGTCCGGGGAAAACTTCGCCACCCAGTTTTCCAATCAGGTCGGCAGTTATCAATCCAGCCTGGGCCTGTTCCGCACCCAGGAAAGCTATGAAGGCACCCATGGTTACTCACTGCGCATGGACGGCCTGGAGCCGGGTATCAATGACCGCGCCCGCGACCGTGACATCGTGATTCACGCGGCCGACTACGTAAGCCCGCTGTGGAGCAAGCGCGAAGGTCGTCTCGGTCGCAGCCAGGGCTGCCCCGCCGTCCGCCCGCAAGTCGCGCGGCAGGTGGTGGACAAACTCAAGGACGGTCAGTTCATGTTTGTCTGGTACCCCGACAAGCACTGGCTGAAATCCTCGGCCTACCTCAACTGCAAACCGACACAGATGGCCAGCACTGACTGAAACACCCCCGTGTTCATCAACCTGCAAGGGTACGTTGCTCGATCGCACGGATGACCGCCACCATATCCAACGCTCCCTGCCCCATGGCCAGGGTTTCACTGTAGAGCGCATGGCACGTATCGAGGACCGGCGAGGCGATGCCCGCGTTTCGCGCGGCCTCACTCACCAGCCGGCTGTTCTTCTGCACATCGGCAATCGAAGCCTGCACCGAAAAATCCTCCGCGACAAACTTGCCCAGCTTGACCCGGGAGACATCGCTGGCCATCGGCCCGGCATTCAGGACCGCGGCGAACTGCGCCAGATCGATACCGTGCTGCTGGGCGAAGTGCACCGACTCCGACAGACCGGTCACCAGGGTGATCAGGAACAGATTGACCGCCAGCTTCATCGTCAGCGCCGACGGCACCGCGCCACAGACAAAGCTGTCGCGGTACAGGGGCTTGACCAACTGGCGAATGCTCTCGACATCCTCGGGCTCGCCGGCAAGCATGACCACCAGTTGCCCGGCTTGCGCGGGCTTGCGCGACCCCGACACCGGGGCTTCAACGTAACGTCCGGCTGCCGCGTGGATATCGGCGGCAAGTGCCTTCGAGTACTCGGCTGAAGTGGTGCTCATATTGACGATCAGACGCTCGCCAACCCGGTCACCGAAGTGCTCCCCGCCTCGCCCCAGGACCTCATCGATTGCCGGGTCGTTGGCCAGCATCAGAATCACCGTGCGGCACTGCGCAAACACCTCGGCCGGGCTCCGTGCAATCCGTGCCCCCGCCTCGCGCAAGGCCTCATAACTGCCGTCGGAACGGCTCCAGCACAGTAACGGTGTGCCTGCACGAGCCAGGTTGAGCGCCATGGGGGTGCCCATGACACCCAACCCGATAAAGCCGATTTCCGCACTCATCCGCACGCCCCCTGATCAATCCTGTTAGGCCACACGCAAGCCGTGCAATCAGCCAGCCTACATCGGCTGCCCGTCACTGAGTACCACGGTGTTGCGTCCATTGCGCTTGGCGCTGTAGGTGGCGAAGTCGGCTCGACGCAACAGATCGCTGCCCTCTTCGCCCGGTCGCCAGCAGGCTACGCCAAAACTGGCGGTGATCGGACCACAATCCTCTATCGGCATGGCCGAGAGTGATCGGCGTAGCTTATCCGCCAATTGGATGGCCTGCGGGCCGTCAGTATGCGGGCAGAGAATCGCGAACTCTTCGCCCCCCACCCGGCAGAAGATATCGGTGATGCGCAGCCGGTCGCGAATCAGTTCACAGGATTGGCGCAGCACCTGGTCGCCGGTTTCATGCCCCCAACGATCATTGATCTGCTTGAAATGGTCCAGATCGATCATCACCAGCGACACATCCACCGCGTAACGCCGTGCCTGGGCAATCAGCCGCGTCAGGTTTTCCATAAAGTAGCGGCGGTTGTAGATGCCGGTCAGCTCGTCGGTGATCGACTGCTTGAGCAAGGCCTCCTCGCGCTCTTTCAACTCGCTGATGTCGGTACACGAGCCATACCAGACATAGGTGGAATCGGCCTGGCGCTCGACGTAGAAATCCCCGCGCACCCAACGCAGCGGCTGGTCGGCCTGCTGCACGCGGAAATCACAATGGGAGGTCCCACCGGCCTTCATCGACGCAGTGGTAGCCGCCATGATCTTGTCCAGATCGGGTGGGTAGACGCATTTGAACAACGGGCTGTCGGCATAGGACAGCCCGACCACATCACTGGCCTTGAGCCCGAACACCCGCTGGATGCCCTCGCTGCAATAGGTAAATGCACTGTCCTGGCCGAAGGATTTCATCTGGTACTGGTAGAGCATGCTAGGAATCCGCTGGGTCAGCAGTTTCAGGAACGCCTTGTTCTGTTTCAGCCGGCCGGCCTGACGCTGCTGGAGCAGGAAAGTCATGACCGCGAACACACCGATCAAGGCCTGCAGCGCGATAGTGCCCACCATCAACCCGCCACTGCGGTTGCCTGGCAGGACGACACTCAGCCCACAGAAAAGGCTGCTGATGAGCAGCAGCAACAGCGTGCCTGCCAGCAGATAGGTTTGGGGTGACCGCTCACGGGGTGCTTCGGACAGAATGCGCATGATATGCCTGGGCCACCGGGGTGGCGCGTGATGAGGTGCGGCGAGCCGAGATGCTGATGTAGATTCCCCCCGGGAGCCGACGACAGCACCCTTCAGAAGCGAATGGAAACCACCCTGTTTCTATGGGCTTAGATCGACCGGAGCAGGTCCCGAGTCACCACCTCGAAACCCTTTTATGACCTCAGCGTAGTGTGTATTGCGCCACCAGCTTGTCCAGAAACCCAAAGAGTTTCTGGTTCATTTGCCCATAGTCATTCGCACGAAGGGCTGCCGGCTGCTGGACGAAACGGCGGCCGATGGCCTCCGTGAGTTCGTTCTCGGACGCGGCGATAAGCCGCTCCACGACCTCGAGGGTGAATTCCATGTGGCATTGAAAGCCATACACGAGCGGGCTGTACTCGATGATCTGCCGAGGACAGCCTTCGCTATAGGCCAGGACCTTGGCGTTCTCGGTGAGGCCGGGCATGTCGTTGTGCCAATGCCCGACTTCCAGGACGTCGCCGAAATGGGCGATCTTGTCGTTGTCCTTCCCCGCCTCGGTAAGGGTGATCGGGTACTTGCCGATCTCTTTCTCGGGGCTGTGACCGAACCTTGCTCCCAGCGCCTCACCGAGCAGTTGGGCACCGAGACAGACACCCACCACGGCCTTTTGCGCCGCAACGGCTTTGGCGATCAACGCACATTCGGCGGTGGCGTCGAAGTGCGGGCATTCTTCTTTTGTGGTGGCCGGAGACTGGGGACCACCCAGTACCACCAGCAGGTCGAAGTCATCTGCGTCCGGGAAAGCAGGGTTCTCATAGACACGTGAGTAGCTTGCCTTGTAGCCACGTTCTTCAACCCAGGCTTCGTAGGCACCCGGCGACTCGAAGGCTTCGTGAACGACGAAATGAACTTTCATTGGAATTCCTCTGGTGGCAGTCCCTGTTTGGTACCCGCCCTTGAGGATGAAGTCCAGTCATCTTTCATCATGTGGGAGATGCCTTACTGATAGCATTTTGCCGCATACCAATAAGTCGACAGGAAGCGCGTGTTGAAAAGCAAAAATGGACTGCTGGTTACAGCATACGCGAGCCGGATAACACGCCTGATTATCGGCCTCCCCCTGCTAAGCACGGCGTTAGGAGTGCCCATTGCGCACTCTGCACAAGATCCGATGACGTCCGGCCCGAGCTTTTCATGTGGGGCCGCGAATAACGCCATCGAAAAGCTGATCTGTAGTGATCCGGGGCTATCCACACGAGATCGAACAATGGCCATGCTGTTTGCCGCGTCCCGTACGGACGCGTCAGGTCGGGGTCTGTCGCAGCAGCAAACCCTGCAACGACAATGGCTAAATACCCGCGATAAGCAATGTTCGAATGGCGATATGCATGCCTGCCTTGTCAGCACCTACGATGAGCGGCTGAACACACTGGCCATTGCGGCGCTTTTCCAGACACCGGATGCCGCACTGGCAGAGCTTACTCGACAGAACTCCAGATCCGCCCCGTTGTACGAAGCCATCTATCGCTACGCGACCATCGAGAATGACGCCGATCGTGCGGCAGCGGTGGAAAAATTGATTGCTCCGGCTTTCGAGGTGATTCATGGCAAACCATGGGCAACGCCTTTGTCCGATGTCAAAGACGCGCATGACGTGGTGTCATCGGACAAAAACTTCTCCACGTTTCTGAATGTCGCATCGGTCAGCGATTATGCGCTGACGATGCCTTGTTCGGCGTTTGTACGACGACCCGGATTGATCGACGCACTGGACTCGGTCTACGCCGGAGCCGTCGACGGTCGACTGATCCGCAGTGACTGCGAAGTTATGACCTCACACTTGCAGAAGGTGGATCAACTGACAAGATCGGCGGTTGCGGTACAACCCAACTGTCCAGGCACCATTCGCTTCAGCCTCGGACGTGACTTTGACAAAACACTGCGTCTCATTCGTTTGCACCGCACTGAAGCATGGGAGGCGCAAGCGCTCAATACCAGTTCCAGTGCTCAGAATGAAAACAACGGCGAGCCGGGAAAAGACGTCGACAGACCGAGCTTTATCGCTGGGCATCAGGTGTTAATTCGGGACGCGGGCCATGAGCTCGCGACCTACTATTCAAGCCACTTTGGTGTCCCGCCAGCCCTTGCAAAAGAACAAGCTCTTAGGGCGGTGAATGCAATCATCTCCGGGGCCTACAACCTTTGTGAGAGGGGTTAAGAACATGGAGCGGATCGAGCCAACGATGCTCACTTTCACCCTCCCTCCGGAACTCCCGGATACTCAGGGCGGCAAGCTCATAGGAACGTCCAGGGCCCGATTCGCCGTCAGACCTCAGCGAGGGCAACGCGGTGCCGTTGTGCGCTCCATGCTCAGGAAAGGAGAGCTTTGTGTCACCGATGAGGAAGTAATGCTCATCAAGTCGAGTCGCAAGCTGTTCCAGCGTGCCACCGAAACGAAACTGGTCATCCCGCGCAGCCAGATCTTTGATGCCAAAACCATCAGAAAGTATGTCTATTTCGACATTCATGGGCCAGCCGGCATCCAACACGTCTTCCTGATCGCGTCCAGCCGCAAGGCAGCACAAGAAATCCTCGAACAACTCCCCAGGCAAGCAACGCCTGCCCATGAGGCAGAGCAAGCAGCCCTGTCCAGCTACTCCGAACGGATTCTTACACTGGCTCCGATCACATGGATCACCTATGGGCTGATCGTGATCAACGTGCTGGTGTATCTGGCGATGTGCGCGGGCGGTGTTGGCGTCATGGCGCAGAACCTGCCATTGACCGTCAAATGGGGTACGAACTTCGGGCCTGAAACCCTGACGGGTGGGTGGTGGCGCCTGGTCACGTCCGTGTTTGTCCATTTCGGCCTGATTCACCTGATGCTCAACATGTTCACTCTGTACCAGATCGGCCGACTAGCCGAGCGTCTGTACGGAAGTGGGCGATTCCTGATGTTGTACCTCTTTGCCGGCGTAACCGGCAGCATTGCCAGTTTGCTATGGCATCCGATGATCAACAGCGCGGGTGCGTCGGGCGCGATTTTCGGGGTATTCGGTGGACTGTTGGTGTTCGTGCTGAAGTACCGCCATGAGTTGCCCAAGTCGATCGCCGTGCAGCAACGCGTCTCTATATTGGTACTCATCGGGTATAACCTGCTCTACGGTTTTACCCATCCGGGCATCGACAACGGCGCGCATCTCGGCGGATTGCTGGGCGGCGTATTACTCGGTTTGACGCTGGCCAGGCCACTTGATCCGACGGTTCGCACAAAAGTAGCGCTTGAAAGCACCTTGTTTTCCTGTGCACTGGTACTCGCCGTCCTGATCGCATCGGTTTACCCGTTGGCCCGCTCCAGCGAGGTTGTCCGTGAAGAGCTTCAATTCAAGACGCTGGTGCTCAGCCTGGGGCCGATCGAGCAACAAGCCATGAAAGAGATGGCCGCGCTCCTGCATCAACCTGCAGATACGCCAAGCAAAAGAGCGATAATAGCCAACACCATCTTGCAAGAAGTCATCCCGCAATGGGACAAGCTGTATAACGCCGCTAACGGCGCCCACCTACCCGCCAACTCGTTACAAATCACCCTAAGGTCAACCATGATTCGCTACTTCGACGACAAGCGGAAAATGTGTCGCCTGATCGCCATCATGGTCCAACACGGCCCACCGCCGAATACCGCGCTGCAGGCCCAGCTCAAGACGCTCGAGAGCGACTCGACGGAACAGATCGCCGTGCTTCAGCGAATGGCTACGGCGGTCAAACAACATGGGCTCCACTAACCCCCCCGCCCGGTCAATTACCCACCCACGGTTGCGGCCAATGCAATCCCGGCCTATGGTCCAAGCCATGCATTTATCTGCAACCAGCCGCCCCAGCCTGCTGTCCATCCAATACGAACTCTCCCGTAAAGAGGTGACACATGCCGAACAACTCCCGCCCCGCCGTGCTCGAACTGATCGGCAATACGCCGTTGGTACGTGTCAGCCGCTTCGATACCGGCCCGTGCACGTTGTTCCTCAAGCTTGAATGCCAGAACCCTGGCGGATCGATCAAGGATCGTATCGGCCTGGCGATGATCGATGCGGCCGAGCGCGATGGGCGCCTGCGTCCCGGCTCGACCATCGTCGAAGCCACTGCCGGCAACACCGGTCTCGGTTTGGCCCTGGTGGGCCGGGCCAAGGGCTATCGAGTGGTGCTAGTGGTGCCCGACAAGATGTCCACCGAAAAAGTCCTGCACCTCAAGGCCATGGGCGCCGAGGTGCATATCACCCGCTCCGATGTCGGCAAGGGCCATCCCGAGTATTACCAGGATGTCGCCGCACGGCTGGCGAAAGAGATTCCCGATGCGTTCTTCGCCGACCAGTTCAACAATCCGTCCAACCCGCTGGCTCATGAAACCAGTACCGCACCGGAAATCTGGGCACAGACCCAACACGATGTGGACGCCATCGTCGTCGGCGTCGGCTCCGCCGGCACCCTGACCGGCCTGACCCGTTTCTTCCAGCGCGTGCAGCCAAACCTGGCCATGGTCCTGGCCGATCCGCTCGGCTCGGTGATGGCCGAATACAGCCGCAGCGGCACCATCGGCACCGCGGGTTCCTGGGCCGTGGAAGGTATCGGCGAAGACTTCATCCCGTCGATTGCCGACCTCTCCAGCGTGCGCAAGGCGTATTCGATCAGCGACGAAGAAAGCTTCGACCATGCCCGCCAACTGCTGCGTGCCGAAGGCATTCTCGGCGGTTCCTCGACCGGTACCTTGCTGGCCGCGGCGTTGCGCTATTGCCGCGAGCAGACCGAGCCCAAGCGCGTCGTCACCTTCGTCTGCGACACCGGCACCCGCTACCTCTCCAAGGTCTACAACGACCAGTGGATGAACGATCAAGGCTTGCTGAAGTACAAGCACTACGGTGACCTGCGTGACCTGATCGCACGGCGCTTCGAGGATGGCCGGGTGATCAGCGTCGGCCCGGGCGACACCCTGCTCACCGCCTTCCAGCGCATGCGCCTGGCGGACGTGTCACAAATGCCGGTGCTGGTGGACGGTCAACAACTGGTGGGCGTGATCGACGAATCGGATATCCTGCTGGGCATGCATGACGACGCGGCGCACTTTCGTCTGAGCGTGGCCAGCGTCATGACCGACAAACTGCAAACCCTGGCCCCCACCGCCAGCCTGGCTGAACTGCAGGCCGAGCTGGCTCGCGGGCTGGTGGCGATTATCGCTGACGCCTCCGGCTTCCATGGCCTGATTACCCGCGTCGACCTGCTCAATCATTTACGGAGATCCCTTGCATGAGTCAGCACGACAAGTCCGCCGCACCCCGCGCCTTCGCCACCCGTGTCATCCATGCCGGGCAGTCGCCGGACCCGACCACCGGCGCGCTGATGCCGCCGATCTATGCCAACTCCACCTATCTGCAAGAAAGCCCCGGCGTACACAAGGGCTTCGACTACGGCCGCTCGCACAACCCGACGCGCTTTGCCCTGGAACGCTGCGTGGCGGATCTGGAAGGTGGCACCCAGGCCTTCGCCTTTGCCTCCGGGCTCGCGGCGATCTCCACTGTGCTCGAGCTGCTCGACGCCGGCGCCCATGTGGTCTCCGGCAATGACCTGTACGGCGGCACCTTTCGCCTGTTCGACAAGGTCCGTCAACGCAGCGCCGGGCATCGCTTCAGCTACGTCGACCTGACCGACCTCAACGCCTTCGAAGCGGCGCTGCAGGACAATACGCGGATGGTCTGGGTCGAGACGCCGAGCAATCCCCTGCTGAGCCTCACCGACCTTGCGGCCATCGCCCGTATTTGTCGCGACCGCGGCATCATCTGCGTCGCCGACAACACCTTTGCCAGCCCGTGGATCCAGCGTCCGCTGGAGCTGGGCTTCGACATCGTGGTGCACTCGACGACCAAATACCTGAACGGCCACTCCGACGTGATCGGCGGCATCGCGGTGGTTGGACAAAACCCCGAACTCGCCGAGCGCCTGGGCTTCCTGCAAAACTCGGTGGGTGCCATTGCCGGCCCCTTTGACGCCTTCCTCACCCTGCGCGGCGTGAAGACCCTGTCGCTGCGCATGGAACGCCATTGCAGCAACGCCCTGGACCTGGCGACCTGGCTGGAGCAACAGCCACAAGTGGCGCGCGTCTACTATCCGGGCCTGCCGTCACACCCACAGCACGAACTGGCGCGCCGGCAAATGCGCGGCTTCGGCGGGATGATTTCGGTTGACCTGAAAAGCGACCTGGCCGGTGCCAAGCGCTTCCTGGAAAGCGTGCAGATCTTCGCCCTGGCCGAGAGCCTGGGCGGTGTCGAAAGCCTGATCGAGCACCCGGCGATCATGACCCACGCCAGCATTCCTGCGCAAACCCGCGCACAACTCGGTATCGGCGATGGGCTGGTGCGTTTGTCGGTGGGTGTCGAGGATGTCGAAGACCTGCGGGCGGACCTGGCGCAGGCATTGGCGCGGATCTAGACCCCGCAACGAAGGCCACCTTCAACGAAAGTTGGTGGCCTGCCCCCTTTATTTTAAACTGCGTTTTCCATCGGGCTTATCGAGTTGCCCGGAACCCGTATGATGCCCACACCCACCCCGCCCCCCTCCGCAGTCGGCGATAACAACATGATCGAAGTAACCGAAGTTTCCATTGCCCAGCTGCGTGCTGCGCTCGAATCCGGCCAGACCACGGCGGTTGAGCTGGTCCAGGCCTACCTTGCCAGAATCGAGGCCTACGATGGCCCCGAGACAGCCACCGCCCTCAACGCTGTGGTCGTCCGCAATCCCGAAGCCCTCAAGGAAGCACAGGCCTCCGATGCTCGCCGGGCCAAGGGCGAGACGCTGGGACCACTTGATGGTATTCCCTATACGGCCAAGGACAGTTACCTGGTCAAGGGACTCACAGCGGCCTCCGGCAGTCCGGCCTTCGCCAAGCTGATCGCCCATCGCGATGCGTTCACCATCGAGCGGCTGCGCGCCGGCGGCGCCATCTGCCTGGGCAAGACCAATATGCCGCCCATGGCCAACGGTGGCATGCAGCGCGGGGTCTACGGCCGGGCGGAAAGCCCGTACAACGCCGACTACCTCACCGCACCTTTCGCCTCGGGCTCGTCGAACGGCGCCGGGACTGCAACCACCGCCAGCTTCGCGGCCTTTGGTCTTGCGGAAGAAACCTGGTCGAGCGGACGCGGACCGGCCTCGAACAACGGCCTCTGTGCCTATACCCCTTCCCGGGGCGTGATCTCGGTACGCGGCAACTGGCCGCTGACCCCGACCATGGATGTGGTCGTACCCTATGCCAGGACCATGGCCGACCTTCTCGAGGTGCTCGACGTGGTGGTCGCGGAAGACCCCGATACCCGTGGCGATCTGTGGCGGATGCAACCCTGGGTGCCGATTCCGAGCGTGGCCTCGGTGCGTCCCGCGTCCTATGGCGCACTGGCCGCCGGTACCGACGCACTCGCCGGCAAACGCTTCGGCGTACCGCGCATGTTCATCAACGCCGATCCAGCAGCAGGCACCAGCGAAGCGCCTGGAATCGGTGGCCCAACGGGACAACGCATCAACACCCGCGCCTCCGTGATCGATCTCTGGGAGGCCGCACGCAAGGCCCTCGAAGCGGCAGGCGCTGAGGTGGTCGAAGTCGATTTCCCGCTGGTCTCGAACTGCGAAGGTGACCGTCCGGGTACGCCGACGGTGTTCACTCGGGGCCTGGTGTCCAAGGAGTTCCTGCACCATGAGTTGTGGGATCTGTCGGCCTGGGCCTTCGATGACTTCCTGCGGGCCAACGGCGATCCCGCGTTGAACCGTCTGGTGGATGTCGACGGACCGAAGATTTTCCCCCACGACCCGGGCACCCTGCCCAACCGCGAAGGCGACCTGGCCGCCGGCATGGACGAGTATGTGCGGATGGCCGAGCGCGGCATTACCCCCTGGAACGAGATCAGCACCGTGCCTGACGGACTGCGTGGGCTTGAACAGACCCGTCGCATCGATCTCGAAGAGTGGATGGATCGCCTGGGGCTCGATGCGGTGCTCTTCCCGACAGTGGCCGACGTCGGTCCGGCGGATGCCGATGTCAATCCAAAGTCGGCGGATATCGCCTGGAGCAACGGCATCTGGGTCGCCAACGGCAACCTCGCCATCCGCCATCTGGGCGTACCCACGGTCACCGTGCCGATGGGCGTCATGGCGGATATCGGCATGCCGGTCGGCCTGACCTTCGCCGGCCGTGCTTATGACGACTCGGCGCTGCTTCACCTGGCTTCGGCGTTTGAGTCGACTGGGACCAAACGCTTGATTCCACCACGCACGCCGGCGTTGGTGGTTGGCAAACAGTAACCCGGGTGGGATTGGGGCCGTGCGGGCTCCAATCCCCTTTCAACCCTGGAGCGATTTTTTCAGGTAGTAACGCTGGTGTCCGGGAGGGCAATCCTCCAGTACACCCATGACCTGATAGCCCTGTTTCTGATAAAAGTCGGGGGCCTGGAAGCTGTAGGTGTAGAGGAACACACCCTTGCATCCCCGGGATCGCGCTTCATCCTCTGCCCTCTTCAACAACTGACCGCCCAACCCCCGGCTGCGCAGGGCATGGTTCAACCAAAGGTAGTCAATGTAGAGCCAGCCCATCCCGGAATGGCCGAACATCCCCCCTATCACCTGGCCTTCACTGTCGCGGGCATAGAGCTGGAAATCCTCATAGGCATAAGCGCCGATCTGCTCCGCATTGAAGCGCTCCAGGCCTTTGCGCACCACGGCCATGGCCTCGGCATCAGCTCCCAGGCTGAAGGAGTAAGGGGTATCGGTCATAAACGCTCCTGTTCGAGATCAGATGAAATCAATGCGCGAGAATATGCGCGGTAAAGAATTCCAATACTCTTTCGTCAAGCTGCTTGTGAAAGGCAACCCGGTCAAATCCCTTGGCATCGACGCAAAGCTGCGGCGCATCCTGCGTCAATGCCGCAGAACACGGAGCCAAAAAGGCAAAATGCGCAGCGCCGGAAACAAGGTGGAACTCCGGCTTTTGGGGCAGCATGTTGGCAAGTGCAGGCGTGGTTTCCGGCAACACGCCATCGCCGCCAAACTCTGAAGCCCAAAGCTGCATCGGCGCTTTCACATTCGTCAGGTTGCCCGGGGCTGGAAACTCGTTGAGCGGATCTGCCAACACAAAGACTTTGATCCGTGGGTCATGGGTCAACGGCTGCGTGGGGACATCCTTGTTACGCAGTTGTTGGCAAATGGGCAGTGCCGGATCGGGGCAAGGCACATTGGCGTTGAGGAAATCCGGATTGCCACCGGCCAGTACAAGGCCTGTGTAGCCACCCCGTGAAAACCCGAAAAAGCCGATCCGCTGCGGGTCGATCCTGGCGGCGTCCGGTGCGGCACCCAGCATGTAATCGATAAGGCGCTTTATATCGGTCGGCCGTTCGACGAACGAAGAAAGCTCGGCGCCGTGGCTCATATCGGAAAAGGTGTCACCCGGATGATTGATGGCCGCCACGATGAAACCGGCGTCGGCCAGTGTCTCGGCAAGGTCATGGTGGCCAAGAAAAGAGCCGCCGTGGCCGTGGGAAATCACCACCAAGGGGAGCGTCTCACCCACTACCGGACAGTCACGCCGCCCCTTCAAAACAAAAGGTCCCATCAGGACGTCCTGTGCGCTATCAGCGCAGGGTGTCCAGATAATCGCCTTCAAGGCCGGGCCGCTGGCATCGGTGGGTATCTGAACGATCTTTATGCCGGCTGCCTGCGTCATCGTCGCGGACAGGCAGAGCAATACAGCCAAGGTTAGTTGACTCAAGTAGTTTCCAGAAACGGACATTTTGTTTTTCCACTCCATAGATGCCGGCAGGCCAAGGACTATGCAGGCCTACCCCACCTCTGGACAAGCCCCCAAAGACTGGCAATGCTTTCCCGTGCGGCAGCTGGCGCACCGGTGTAAGGCGCTAAAACAGGCTGGCCCGAGTGCATCGCGACGGAGGGAAGCTGGGCCAGAATCGCTGAGGAAGCTCACCGTGCAGTACCATGGACTCAAGACAGCGCGGTACACCCAGAAAAATCAGGGAACAACGATGATAGTTTTGATTACCGGTGCCACCGGAGGTTATGGCCGCGCGCTTTGTCAGCAGGCCAAGGATGCCGGGCATTTTGTTATAGCGATTGGCCGGTCTATCGAAAAGCTCCGCAAACTGGAGGAACTGGATCTGACAGATCTGCACTACGAAATAGATTTTCTGGATGAGGATATCGAAGAGAAAATAAGCAACCTCGAGCACGCCCTGATAAAAAGCAACGTCCGCACTATCGACCTGCTTATCAACAATGCAGGTATCGGCAGTAAAGGTTCTTCACTGTTCAGCGAAACGGCTCAAAACATCAAAGACTCAGTCAGCATCAACTGCGTCGCCCCCTTTCTGTTATCCGCACTTCTGCTAAATAAATTCGCCCTCAAGACCCTTGTCAATATTTCGTCGCGCAGAGGTTCCGTGGAGCAAAACGCCGACCAAAGCGTTTCAAAAAAAGGCTGTTCTTATTCTTATAGAATCTCGAAATCAGCGTTGAACATGCTGTCTCTTTGCATAGCAGATGAATTTGGAGATCGTGTCGCTTGCTATGCCGTTCATCCTGGAAGGTTGAAAACGGGGATTGGGGTCGCAGAAGCCACACTGGAACCCAGCTGCTCGGCAAAGCGGTTATTTGATCTTGTGGCAAGCGCACCGCCGTCCAACCAATTCTACTCTCTCGAAAATGAGCAAGTCGCCACACTGCCTTGGTAGGCGGAGCCTGTTTATACCGTGACGGCCGGCGCGACGTAGTATGAATTTACACTGGCCGGCCATGATGGACGAACCGATAGATCGGAACTCACAAGGAACGGGGTCGTGGATGAACTGAAGGTTTTTGATACCGAACATTGGCTCATCAGCCATCGCCGTGACGCACGCTACCCGGGCTACCTGATGGTGTCGTCCAAGGAGCAGGCTGCAGAGGTGAGCGAGATCAGTGAGGCTGCACTGTCGACATTGGGCCTGGTGCTTCGCGATACAGAACGACTGCTCACCAAGGCTTACGCCCCCTGCAAGGTCGTATTCTACAAACTGGGTTTCTCCCGGGGCTTTGCCGTGCATTTTCATGTAGCGCCGGTGACGGAGCAGCTAGTACGTGAAATTCACGAGCACCCCGCCTATTCAAATGAACCGGACGGCAACGATGCAATTCTGTTCTTGAGCCGCGAATACTGCGAAAGGCCACTGACGGAGCAGGAGCTTGAAGTGCAGGCCGAGATAGTCACTTGGCTAAGGTCATTGTGTCATTGAAAAATGACCGGCCAGAGTCGGCCAGATCCCCCGGCTACACCCCAAGACGCCTTCCAACCATTCGCAACAAGTGCTCCGCCACATCGCTCACACCCTTGTTCTGGGCCACAACCTGAGCGCCCTCAAGCAGAAATGTCAGCTCCCGGGCAACGTCCTGTGCATCGGCTAGCTGCGCCTCGCGGCACAGAGTTGCCAACCGCTCGAATTGACGTTGCTTGTGCGCCTCGATCAACTGCCTCGCCGGGTGCTGCGGGTCCGCCAGCTCGGCCAGGCTATTGGTAAACGGGCAACCGCGATAACCCGACTGGGCCAGATCCCGCGCAATGAATTGCGCAAAACCCAGCAACTGCCGAACCGGCTCCCCCGGCCACTGCGCCGCGAGATCGTCGAGCACCGCGCTGTAATGCTCAGTGAGCAAACGCAGCCACTCCAGCACCAGCACATCCTTGGTCTCGAAATGCCGGTACAAGGTCATCTTGGTCGAGCCCGCCTGAGCGGCGATGGCGTCCACCGTCACCCGGGCAATGCCCTGTTCGGCGAACAGTGCCTGCGCGGCGTCGATGATCCGTTCACGCGGTGGCAATTGCGCAATGCGTTCAGGGCGGATGGGCTTTTCCACGGGGCAAGGGTCTCCAGGCGATTTCATATTCCGCTTGACATCGATACTACACAGTATCGCATGATACTAACAAGTATCGTACGATACCCATAAGTATCGAATTGGAGATCGCCATGAACGCTTTCGAATACGCCGAACAGGATGCTGTCGGCCTCGCACAGTTGATCAACGACCGTCAGGTCAGCCCTACCGAAGTGCACAACGCCGCGATGTCGGCCATCCGTGCCGTCAATCCCCATATCAACGCGGTGATCGAGACCTGGGACGATGAGCCGCCAGCCCTGCCGGGGCCGTTTCAAGGTGTGCCGATGCTGGTCAAGGACCTGGGCCTGACCGCACGCAATCGCCGTAATGAACTGGGTAGTCGCCTGGCGGAAGACTGTGTCGCCGAGGCCGATTCCGAGTTGATGGCACGGTTTCGGCACGCCGGTCTGCTGCCCCTGGGACGCACCACCACACCGGAACTGGCCGCCAGCACCACCACCGAGAACCGTGTCAACGGTCCAACCCGTAACCCCTGGGACCTGAACCACAGCGCTGGTGGTTCCAGTGGCGGTTCGGCGGCCGCGGTTGCCGCCGGCGCGGTGCCCGTCGCCCATGCCACGGATGGCGGTGGCTCCATTCGCGTGCCGGCCGCCTCGTGCGGCCTGTTTGGCCTCAAGCCCAGTCGCGGGCGCCTGCCCATGGGCCCGGCGGTGGACGAAGTCTGGGCGGGTTTGGCGGTGCACGGAGTGCTGAGTCGCACCGTACGCGATACGGCGGCCTTGCTGGATTGCTTGCACGGGCCAGCCGTTGGCGACCCCTTCCACATTGCACCACCGACCGGTCCCTATGCGTCCTTGCTCAACCGCGAGCCGGGTCGCCTGCGCATTGCCGTGCAACATCAAGCCTTGAACGGCCAATCGATCGCACCGGCGGTGGGTACCGCCTTGAACCAGGTGTGCCAGGTTCTGGAAAGCCTCGGCCATGAGGTCATCCCCGTGTCGGCCGATATCGGCCTGAGCTGGGAAGCCTTCGTCGAGCTCAACGCACGCTTCTGGTCCAGCAACACCGCCGCCTGGATCGACGCGATTGCTGGCGCAACAGGCCGCCCCATCGACGCCAGCACCCTGGAGCCCGCCACCCTGGCGCTGTACCGCATGGGGCAAGAGTTGAGCGCGACGCAACTGCTGGGCGCCATGTATGAACGCAACCTGGTGACCCGGCACATGGGCCGACTGTTCAACGAATACGATGTGCTGCTGACACCGACCTTGCCGGAGGCCGCCCCTCTGATTGGTCACTACAACGCAGGCCAGGAGTCACTCGACGGTCGCGGATGGATGGCCCGGGTGTTCAACCACTCGCCCTTCACCGCCGTGTTCAACGTCAGCGGCTGCCCCGCCATGTCCGTGCCACTGGCCCAGGACTCGGCGAGCGGCCTGCCTATCGGCCTGCAATTCGGGGCCGGTTACGGTCGCGAAGATCTGCTGCTGCAACTGGCCGCCCAACTGGAGCGCGAACTGCCTTGGCGAGACCGGCGGCCGACTGTATGGGCGGGTAAGGAAGCTTGAAGCCAAGCGCAGTCTTGTGGCGAGCGGGCTTGCCCGCGAAGCTTTTAGCGCTCTCACGGGCCTCTTCGCGAGCAAGCCCTGCTCCTACAGGGACCGTGTTCGGCCTTAACTGACTGCCGCGTATTTAGCGGTCAAGCTCACAGGGCTGCCTGCAACCACTCACTGAACCTTCGCGTCAGCGAGTTTTTTCACTGTCGCGATGGATCAGGCAGACCCAACTGGCCCCAGGAACACTTTGCTCGCTCAGGGGCTGCAACAACCCATTGGAGCGCGCATGGGCGGCCAACAGCTGACTCACCGAGGCAATCCCATTGCCCGTGCAGGCGGCATCAAGCAGCAGCTCCGGATCGGAAAAATTCAATCCATTGCCGCGCTGGCCGACATCCTCCCCGCCCTGCACCACCCAGTGACTCCAATCCATTTCCCGCTCGCCATGCAAGGTGGTGCGCTGCTCGGCGGGCACATCGAGCAGATCAAAGGTCATCCAACTCAATATCGACGTGATCGCGGCGGGAGGTGGCGGCATTCATTACGTGACCCATCAGCAGCCGTGGAGGCCATGAGGCTCATAATTCATTTGAAATAATGGCCATTTGCCGGTATCTCTATGCGCCTTTTTTAAGTAAGGCAGCTGAATTTCTTGAACAGGGCTGAAAGTAAAATCGGGCAGATCCCGCCGAAGAAACGGGACGGGTTTGCCGTAGGCCACTTCTGCGTCTGGCTGGTGTTCGGCACTCTTTTCTATCTGGGTCACGAGCTGGACCGGATTTTCGGACTTTATCTTTTCCTGGTTCCCCTGCTGCTCATCCCTGCTCTGATCGCTTCGGGTGCTTTTGTCATAGGCCTCGTGGCCAATCTATGGGCCCGTCGATGGAGAAGGCTGATGTCTGTCGTCGCGGCGCCTGTGGTGACGATCGGGCTACTGGCGGCATCGACCTACTATCAAATCAGTCCCGAATGGATTCATTTTCAGCTGACCCGTAGTCATTACATGGAACTGGTGCGCAACCTGCCCGGACCGTCGCCGAAGTATCAGGAATGGGACTGGGGTGAAACCGGTGGAGCCGGCAGCGCGAATATTTTCCACAGTCTTGTTTACGATGAAACGGACAACCCGCTTAATCGGCCCGAACAATCGGTACACAATGAAGCGACGTCTTCAGTTCGACCGTGTGGGGATCATTTCTTTTTAGTCACGGATACTTTTCAATGAGGTGCCCTGGAGTGCTTGACTGCACCCCAAGCCCATCCGAAGCCCAGCCTATCCGTTAAAGAGCGGACGTGTGCGCTGCGGTCGCTGTATGGCGCGCCTTTATCCAATCTGTGTCTAACATTCTGCTCCTGGCCGCCCTAGCATCGACCGCTCCGCTCAGGTGCAGACGATGAAAGAGATCCCCGGCAACATCGACTTTTCAGGCTTGACGGTTCGTCGGCTAGAGCCAGATGACCTCGAGATCATTTGTGCGCATCGCGAAACGATGTTCCTTGAAGCGGGCGGAGACCCGTCGGAATTGCGGGTGATGACCGAGCACTTCCGGCCCTGGTTGCAGCAGCGCTTATCCGATGGGCGCTACTACGGTTTTGCGCTGACGGACAACGCCCAGCCCGTGGCGGCGATAGGCCTGATGACTATCGACTGGCCACCTCATCCGTCCCACCCGACTTCCGACCAGCGCGGCTATGTGCTCAACGTTTTCGTCGACCCGACTTACCGGCGACGGGGCCTGGCAGCCTCCCTGATGAGGCTGGCTGAAACCGAGTTTGCCCAACGAGGTGTAAGTTTCGCCGTGCTGCACGCGACGAAGGCCGGCAAGCCGGTGTATGAACTCCTGGGTTGGGCAGCAACGTCTGAAATGGCAAAAACCATTCCGTAGGGGAAACCTCAGCCGAGCATGGGTTTGCGCATGAAGACACGGGCAAACCCGTTTTCCGTGGCTCGATGCGTTTCCTGATAACCCAGCGCCTTGTAGAGCGCGATGTTCTCGGTCATCAGTTGATGGGTGTAAAGCAGGATGGCGTCGCAACCGGTCTCGCGTGCGAAATCTTCAGAGAACGCCATCAGCGCCTTGCCGATACCTTGTCCTTTGTAGCGGGGCAACACGGCGATATTTTCCAGAAGCAGCGCCGAGTCCTGCGGGCTCAATACCAGCACCCCCATGACCTCTTCAGCCTTTGCCATCACGAAAACGCTGAGTTCAGCCACAACCGCCTTGTAGTCCTCAAGCATGGGGCCGGGCTTCCTGCCGATTCGCGGGATGTAAGACGAATAGGCTTCGGCCACCAGGGCCGTTATCTGCTCGACGTCTTCTTGGGTGGCCCGGCGAATACTCGTTTGTACATCCATTGCATGACCACTCGAAGATAGGTATGGGGAGCGGAAACTGGCCAGCGTCAATTCCCGGCTGAAGCAGCCTTCAATCATCGCGCGAGAAAAGGCTCGATCAGCGTCGCGAACCAGTCGATGAACATCCCGAGCCGGCGCGAGCGCTGTCGCCGATCAGGATACAACACCGAAACCATCATGGGTGCTGCACGGTACGCGGGCATGACTTCAACCAGAACCCCGGCCCCCAGCAGATGCCGGACATCGAACAACGGCACCTGAATCAGTCCCAGCCCGGCACAGCAACTGGCGATATAGTTTTCAGCGTTGTTCACAACAACCTGGCTGGGCAGTGCCCGGGACTGTTCGACACCGTCGAGGACGTATTCCCAAGGTAATTCCTGGCCACCAAGGGTGGGCGCGTAGCCGACACACAGATGACCGTCCTCCAGATCATCGGGATGCTCCGGAACACCCCATTCGGCCAGATATCCCGGGCTTGCGCAGTTGACCAGCAGCACCTGCCCCAAGGGTTTTACCACCAGGCTGCTGCTCTCTGGCGTGCCGAAACGAATCACGCAATCGACCCCCTCCTCTATCGGATTGATGGCCCGATCAGTGGAGCCCAGACAGAGCTGAAGCCCTGGATAGCAACGCAGCAAGTCGGGCAATGCCGGGATGATCAGACGTCGAGCGATGCGACTGGGCGCATCGACATTCAGCCGCCCCACGACGTGCTGTTGATGGGTCTGGAACAGTTGGTCGATGTCATCGATGTCCAGCAACACCTGGCGTGCACGCTCCAGCAACTGGCTGCCATCCGCGGTCAGGCTGACCTTGCGCGTGGTGCGATGCAGCAAGCGCGTACCGACATCCGCCTCCAGTTTCTGCACGGCCGCGGACACGGTCGCCCGCGGCAATTTCAACACCCGCGCGGCCTGGATGAAACTGCCAAGCTCGGCCACCTGGAGGAAGACCCGGTACTGCTCAATTCTGTCCATAGGCCCGTCAATGCTTGAGGGTTGCGTTGGCGTGGCGGGCTCGATAGCGCCTGACCACCCGTCCTTCGATAGCGCACACCCCCAGCATCACCGCAGTGGTCAGCCAGCTCATCATCAACAGGTCGGTGGTATGGGCGACAGGCACCAGCGCCAGCAGCAACAATAGCCCGCCGAGATGGGATTTGGGCACCACCCGATATACCACACGCTTGTACAGGATGCTGCCGAACAGATAGATCATCGGGCCGGCCACCAGGGTAATGGCATCGACCATCGACAGGTGCCTGTCGGGATGCAGCATCACCAGATCGTTGCCCACGGCCGTGGTGATGATGCCCGCCACCAGAATGGCGTGAATATAGTGAAAGTAGGCGCCGATGCGGCCCGGATCGTCGGCTTGGGTGATACGCAACGTGGCGTCCTTGCCGGCGGTCCCGAAGTACAACCACCACATCGCCAGGGTACCCAGGAACGTCGCTCCCAACCCCAGCAGAATGGGCATGCCCCAAGGCTCGGTCTCGCCCAGGACCGCGCCGCTGGCCAGCAGGGTTTCACCCAGGGCGACAATCACAAACAACTGGCAGCGCTCGGCCAGATGGCCGCCTTCGATGGTCCAGTCACTAGTCCGCGAACGTCCCAGACCGGGGAAGGCGAAACCGAACATGGGCGAGATGTACTCGCACAACACGGCGATCAGCCAGAGGCCAATGCGTAGCGGCCCGTCCACACAGGCGCCGGCCACCCAGAACACTGCGGCCACCACCACCCAGCCGAGCATGCGCCTGAAATTGGGCGCCAGGGGATGCTCGCGGGGCAGTTGCAGCACGATAAAGCCCGTGCGCCCGACCTGTATCGAGACATAGGCCAGGGCAAAAACCAGTCCGCGCCCGCCAAAAGCTTCGGGGATGCTGGCGGCCATCAACAGGGCCGGAATCATCAGGGCAAAGATCAGCCCCCGCATCAACGGCGTCTCGGGATCGAACCAGTTGGTGACCCAGCCGGTGTACTGCCAGCCCAGCCACACGGCGAACCACAGGACCAGGGTCTCCATCACCCCGCCCCAGGTCAGATGATTGAGCAGGCCGTGACTGAGTTGCGTCACGGCGAACACATACACCAGATCGAACATGAGTTCTTCGAAGGTCACCCGCGCATGATGACCGTCGCGATGGCGAAGCAAAGGATGAGGCGCGTGCTGGTTTACGCTCATGTCCAACCCCGTGGCCTGGTAGTGTCGGGAAAAGTGTCAACGCGCCCTGCCGGGGTTGCAATGTTTTTTATCGGCTTACTTGGTGGTGTAGCCGCCGTTGATCAGGATCGTCTGGCCGGTGATCCACCAACCGTCGCTGACCAGATTGCGAATGAACGGCACCACATCCGCGATATCGGTCAGCCCCGTATGGGAGAACGCTGACAGGGCCGCCGCGGTTTTATGGTAGTTGACCGCGTCCTGGCCTTCAGCCGGATAAAAAAACGGGGTGTCCATGGGGCCCGGGCCTACCGCCGTCACCGAGATACCGCGTGCGCCCAACTCCTTCGCCGCGGCCCGGGTGAAGTGCTCGACGGGAGCCTTGCCACCGGCATAAGCCGCATAGAAAGGCGTGAACGCCCCCAGCAACGAGGTGACGATGGAGCAGATCTTGCCGTTGTCGTTGAGCTGTTTGCCCGCCTCCTTGATAAAGAAGAACGCCGACTTGGCATTGACCGCCATCATCTCGTCGTACTCGGCCTCACTGATATCGGACATCGGCTTTTTCAAGACTTTGCCGACGGTGTTGACCGCGATGTCTGGCCGGCCGACTGCTGCCACCGCATCCTTGAAGAGCTTTTCCACCGCACCGGCCGTGGTCAGATCGGCCTGCAACGCCACGGCCTCGGCGCCCAACGCCTTGATCGCCGCCACAGTGGCCTCGGCGTCCGACTGGCTGGCGGCGCTGTTGTAATGCACCACTACCGCCTTCGCACCTTGTTGCGCCAGGTCCCGAGCGATAAGACCACCCAGATTCTTGGCGCCACCGGCGACAAGCACCACTTTACCCTTGATGGAATGGTCTGGCATGGCATAGCTCCTGGCTGATGAAAGTACGCCACAGTCTAGAGAGCCATTGCATAAAGATAAGCCAGTGAAGGTTGGATGGACTGTCCAGGTATGACGACCAATCATCAGGGACGAACGGAGGACATTTAAGAACATGTCGTCCTGGCCTGAAAAAGTGATGACTCATCAGCCACTTCTATCGCAACTCATAACAGATAGTTATTTTCGGAAAGAATCGGCCAATTCTCGTCGGATTGCCCTACAAACCGCTCTATCTCAAGCCATACAGCCTATAGCATCAAAACTGAAACATTGGTAATTTGCGCCGCACGTGATAACTCCCAGAGTTCTAATAATGAAAAAAGTCATGCTCAAGACCACACTCAGCCTTGCGGTCACCCTGGCCTCCACCCAACTTTTCGCCAGTGGTCTTGCCATCAACGAACAAAGCATCAGCGGGATGGGGACCGGTTATGCGGGCCGTTCGTCTTCTGCCGAAGATGCCAGCACCCTTTACGGCAACCCTGCCGGTATGTCCCTGCTCGGTCGCGACCAAGTGACCGCCGGTGTCTCGGTCCTTGATGCCAAGACCGATATCAAGAACACCAGCGGCGGTCGCCCAGGCGGCACCAACGACGGCGACATGGTCCCGTTCACTTCCGTACCCAATGCCTTCTTCGTCAAACAGCTGGGCAACGGCTGGGCAGTGGGCCTGGGTGCCTACGCGCCTTTCGGCCTGATCACCGATTATGAAAGCGGCTTTGCCGGCAGCAATTACGGCCAGAAGAGCGAAGTCAAGGTTGTCACCCTGCAACCGACGGTCAGCTACGCCATCAACGACGTGGTTTCCATCGGCTTCGGTCCGACCTTCAACCGCATCAGCGGCGAGCTGAGCTCCACGCTGCCGATCGGTAACGGCTTTGTCGACGTCAAGGGCGACGACACGGCGGTGGGCTACAACGTCGGCGTGATTGTCCAGCCGACCGACACCACCCGCCTGGGCCTGACCTACCACTCCAAGGTCAGCTACTCGCTGGATGGCCACACCAGCGTCACCGGCCTCACCGGTTTCGGTATTCCCGACGCCCGCTACAAGACGTCCCTGGATATCAGCACGCCAGAGAACGTGGACTTCTCGATCACCCAGAAACTGGATGATCAGTGGACTGTCTATGGCGGTGCCACCTGGACCCGCTGGAGCCGTCTGCAAAACATCACCGTCAACAACCAGGGCGTGACCGGCCCGCTCGCCAGCCAGCTGACCAGCAGCACCGAACCCGAGAACTGGCATGACACCTGGGCCTCGGCCATCGGCGTGTCCTACCGCGTCAACAAGGAATGGGTCCTGCGCAGCGGCTTGTCGGTCGACCAGGCGCCGACCAACAACACCGATCGTTCCGTGCGTATCCCGACAGGTGATCGCCGCGTCGTCAGCTTCGGTGCCGGCTACAGCCCAACCGACGACCTGACCATCGACCTCGCCGTCTCCTACCTCAAGGAAGAAGACGTCAACGTCAACCTGAACAACCCGCAAAAAGGCACCTACAGCGCCCAGTACGAAAACAGCGCATGGGGCTACGGCCTGGGCTTTACGTACAAGTTCTGATTCACAAGGCCAGAGAAACTGCCGGGCCCGAGAGACACCAACACCCTGCGAAGGTCATGCTTTCGCAGGGTGTTTTGTTTTCTCTAGCCAATCAAGGAGCTGATACCATTCAAGCATTGACAAGCCGGGTAGGAAAATATGAATCGTCAAAAAAAGCTGAAGCAGTTATTCAAGGCCAACGCCAAGAAGGCCAGTGCCAAATTGGCACCCAAGAGCAAAAACACATACATCAGCAAAGCTGACCGATTGAAGCTGGCGGCTGAAGCCAGTCAGGACCCGATCATTTCCCCAGAAAGCTGATCGATAACGAGCATCCCGGAATGCTCGGCAATCGCTCCAATCTGTCGTCGACTAAAATCCACGGACCATTCCCCAACCGTGGAGACTCAAGATGACCCGCAAAAACACGATTTGTCTCTGGTACGACGGCACCGCCCTGGAGGCCGCGACGTTTTACGCCGAGACCTTTCCGGACAGCGTGGTAAGCGCCGTCCACCGTGCGCCTGGCGACTACCCTTCGGGCAAACAGGGCGATGTCCTGACGGTCGAGTTCAGCGTGATGGGCATCCCTTGTCTCGGGCTGAACGGCGGCCCGGTGTTCAAACATAGCGAGGCATTTTCGTTCCAGGTGGCGACTGACAACCAAGCTGAAACGGACCGTTTGTGGAACGCGATTGTCGGCAACGGCGGCGAGGAAAGTGCCTGCGGCTGGTGCAAGGACAAGTGGGGGCTGTCGTGGCAGATCACCCCACGTGTATTGACGACGGCGATCTCCAGCCCTGATCGAGCGGCGGCCAAGCGTGCGTTCGAGGCCATGATGGGCATGAGAAAGATCGATATCGCGACCATCGAAGCGGCGCTCAAGGGCTAACCCGCCCAATCCGTTTGCTGGCTTATCAAGACAGGATCATAGAGAAGAATCACGTCAATCAGGAATCAGTTTCTCCATAACATTGAACGTGATCATGTGTGGACGTGACCGCTATCGCCGGTGCTAGTATCGCCCCGTAACCGAGGGACTCTCGATGGATACAGCCCACCTTAAATTGTTTGTCGAAACCGCTCGCCAAGGCAGTTTCGCGGCGGCGGCCCGAAGCCTGGACATTGATCCCGCGGCCGTCACGCGAGCCGTCAGCACGCTGGAGAAAACGCTCGGCTTGCGTCTCCTGGAACGTACAACACGCCGGCTTGTGCTCACCGATGCCGGCAAGATTTACTATGAGCACGCCCGCAAGCTCTTGCAGGATCTACAACGTGCCGCCGATGAAGCGAGGGACCTCGCGGGTAGTCCGGCGGGAGTTGTCCGGGTCACGACATCCGTGACCTTTGGCCACAAGATCCTGTTGCCACTGTTGCCCGCTCTCCGGGAAGCCTATCCCTCCATTGAGGTCGATGTGATCCTGTCTGATTCACTGATGGATCTGGTCAGTGATCGGGTGGATGTCGCACTGCGTTTGCGACAGAGTACGGACACCTCGATGGTCGGTATTCAACTGGCAAAAATTCGCTATCACATCTGCGCCAGCCCCCACTACCTGAAGAGTCAGGGCCGTCCTCGTTCACCGGGAGAGCTGGTCGCTCATAACTGCATACGTTGTTCGGTTCACGGCCATCTTTCGCCTTGGAAACTGCGTGATGCAACAGGCGTTGTGGAGGAAATCGAGGTGGATGGCTGGTTGGTGGTTTCCAACTCGCTGGCCCTGCATCAGGCCGCGCTGGATCATATGGGGCCGGTCCTGCTCGCGGACTGGCTGGTGAAGGAGGATCTGGCGGCGGGCCGTTTGATCGATCTGTTTCCTGACTACGAAGCTACGCCAACGGACTTCGACAACACCCTGTGGCTGCTCTACACCAACCGGGCCTATGTGCCCAGAAGAGTCCGGGTGTTCATCGACTTCATCAAACAACGCATGCGTGACGCTGCCACGACTGGAGCGGGTGCGTATTGAGGCAGCTGCTTCAAGCCAGTCGCCTTGGGCGGATTCCATCGTTTTCTGCAAGGGTCCCTTGAGGCTTCGCATCTTTGGTCCCTATTGCTCCGTCAGTATCTTGAGTGCTCCAAACAACAAGGAACTGATTCATGAGCACTCGTAGAATATCTGATGCTTCAAGGCTCCCACGTCCCCCTCAGGCAGAGGCTTTCTCGCAAACCCGAAAAAACCGAAGTGCAAGCTGGCTATTGGCGTATCCGGGATATGCCGCATTGGCGGCCACTCTGCTGGTGGGCAGTCTCAGTGTAAGCGCTTCGGCGGCGCCGACTTTTAAACTGTCGAGCCCCGATCTCAAATCGGGCGTCTTTGACAAAGCCTATACGCTGAATGGGTTTGGTTGCACGGGTTCGAACGTGTCGCCTGCGATCCAATGGTCGGGCCTGCCGGCAGGAACCAAATCCATTGCCTTGCAAGTCCAGGACAAGGACGCACCGACCGGCAGCGGATTCTGGCACTGGACGGTATACAACATTCCTGCCACCGAGCAGGGACTGGCGCGCGGGGCAGGTAATGCAGGCGGTCAATTGCCCGCTCCGGCGTTCAGTGGCGCAAATGACTTCCTGGACACCGGTGCAACCGGTGGAAATGGCAACTATGGCGGCCCTTGCCCGCCCTTGACGGATAAGCCTCATACCTACACGTTCACAGCCTATGCGCTGGCTGTCGACGATATTGAAGCGGCCGCTGGAATTCCGCGTACGGGTACGGCGGCGCTCCACTCATTTGTCCTGAATAAAGGGCTGGGTGACAAAGTCTTGGGAAAAGCCAGCTTCAGTGCCCAATACGGACGCTGAAAGCGTGCACCCCGGCTTTGAAATATAGAGGGCTGCTGTCCATTAAATGCTGATCATCCGGCGAGGCATCACTATGCCCGTTTCTACTCGGGCGTACTGATGCCTCGGTGATGTTTTACGTGGGTTATTTATGAAAAAACTCCGAATCCTTTGCTTGCATGGATACCATGGCAATGCGCAGGTGATGCGCAGCCAAGTGCTGCCGCTCACCAGTGGCCTGGACCATCTGGCGCACTTTATTTATGTGGATGCACCGGCTCTTGCCGAGGGCGATTTCGGTTGGTGGCATGCCATCGAGCAATCGACGCAGAACAAAGTAGCAGGCGTAGACTCATCCTCCATCCGATACAGCGGATGGGCGAAAACCTACAAGTGGATTATTGCCACCTTTGAAAACGCGGGTCCGTTTGACGGCGTTTTCGGTTTTAGTCAGGGGGCCGCGTTGACGGCCCTGCTGGTAGGGCTTCGGGCACCAGATGGGAATGTAAGCACGAAGTATCCGCTGGCGTTTGATTTCGCAATGATGGCGGGGGCCTTTTTAGCGAATGACCCGGCCCTTAAAGCACTTTATGAAGCTGAGGCGAGTTATGAGTTGCCCTCCGCTCACATCATCGGCCGCTCTGATTTGATAGTGCCTAGTCGCTATTCGTATGACGTAGCGGCCCTTTTTAAACGGCCCTTGGTCATTGAGCATGGCGGTGGGCATATCGTGGACGGTTCGGAAAAAACCCGAGAACAGGTCGCGTTCTTTCTGGAGCAACAACTGGATCTGGGACGCAAAGGATTTAAGTGACTGTAGTCATATGGGTTGGGATGCAGGCATTTGGGTATGTCGGTGACCCGACCTATGCTGAACGCTCCACCTCACCTGGAGTTCGTCATGACCGTCCGCCGCATCGTCGCCAACCTGACCAGCCAGCACCCCGCCGAAGTCGCGACCTTTTATAGCGAGCTGTTCGATATCGCCCCGGTGATGGACCACGGCTGGATCATCACCCTGGCCTCCGACAGCCAGGCCCTCGCCCAACTGAGCATTGCCAGCGAAGGCGGCTCCGGCGCGCCGGTACCGCAGCTGTCCATCGAAGTGGACAACCTCGACGAGGTGTTGGAGCGCGCGCAACGTGCGGGCTACGAGATCCCCTACCCGCTGACCCTGGAACCCTGGGGCGTGCGACGCTTCTTCGTGCGTGATCCATTGGGTACGCTGATCAATGTGCTACAACACACTGGCTGAAGCGCAATATTGCTGTCGAAAACGTCAAGCGTGGCAAGAGGTCCGCTTGATTAACTCTTTCGCAAAGGACTTTCACTTATGAGCGACACCAACGTCTATCAACAAGTGCAATTGCAAGTCAGCAATGTCGCGCCCGGCCAACAAATCGTGGTGGTGTTGGCTGAGAAGAATGCGCCGGTTGCCTGGAGCACAGGCCCTGTTTCTGCAGGCCCCAGCGGCATTTTCATTCGAACCAGCACAGGTGCTACCCTGTCGCTGAGCAACTTTTCCATCAGCGCCGACCAGGTGCAGGTCAATACGTCGCACGGCGCCAGTCAGGCCTCATTGTCCTTCAGCATCGGGCTGTATCTGGTAGCGCAAGCGGGCATACAAGCATTCAGCCTGCGTTCGCGTTCCGATCCAGGCGTTATGGTGCAGGTAAGCATCGGCGGTAGCCCCCTGCAAGCACTCAATGGCTCCTTCACTACCTTCCCCTGGTGACCGTAGGCCCCTCCGACGCTACCAACGGTTCAACGCCCTACAGTGCGGCTCGAGTCCCTGTTTGTCCCTGGGCTCCAGCCGGCTTGCCGGCGTCTTATAACGAGCGTTTCTTCAGAGCATCCGACGCAGCACCGAACTGCCTCGAAGCTGGTGTCGCACCACAGCGGCCAGGTGCAAAACCACCAGCGCGGCCAGCATGGCGCAGAGCAGATGATGCAGTTGTTGAACGTCGGCCAGGGCTGGCACGGAGTGAAGCAACTGCGGCAGCGGCATGATCCCAAGCAACAGCACGGGATGATTCATCATCACCACGCCGGTCAGCAGTACGCCACTTACGCAGAGATAGATCAGGGTGTGGGTCAGCTTGGCGATGCTTTTCTGCAGGTCTCGGGTGCCTGTCGACTGTTCGGCCGAGGCGCTCAAATACAGCCACAGGCGCCAGGCAAAGAGCGGAATGAACACCGTGGTTATTTGCGGATTGAAGCTTTCCACCCACTGGCGAACGGGGTGATGGACGGGAAGCAAGGTCACACCGAAGCCGCTCAACGTGGCCCAGAGGATGACCAGCGCGGAGATCCAGTGCAGGTAGATGCGGGTGGTCGTGTAGGGCTTGGGGGGTGATTGCAAGACGGGGTGGTCCATAAAATCGTGGGGCGCCCATGAGTAAGAAGGATTTACATTTAGATTTGCGACGCCACGGTACTATCCCGCTATTCGCACTGCAAGGGTTTGGGCGCCCTACCCTGCGCGTTTGCGGGGTTTGGATGCTCTGGGTCAATGAAATCCCTTCGCCACAATCGGTAATACTCCTGGCCTTGTCGCTGTGCGGGCTGGGCACTAGTCTTCGAATGTCGCTGCTCATTCAGCGACCGGGCCTGGAAACCCGGCAAGAAATCAGGCGCTCGACGCCTCCATGGATTACGATTGCAGGCGTTTTTTTGTGCCCGCTTATCTGTGTCATGGCGGCTGTGCGCGGGAGACCTTCGGGTCTGCCGGGGTCCTGATTTCCCGGTTTCCAGCCTGCGTACAGCTGCCACCCTTCGCCTGGAAACGAACTGTTGCGGCTCCTCAATATCAGGAGTTATGCCATGGATGTTTGTATCTTCTCGTTGTTGCGCACCGATGATTGTTCCGCCTCTGCCACTTCTGGAGGTGTCCAATGAGCGACCATCCTCCCATCAAGACCCTCGGAGTCATTACTTTTGCGTCCTGTGGCGCGGGTGATCAGGAGTTGTTCCGAGTCAACCCGGATATCCCGATCAAGGACGCCATGGAGCACGCCTCCAATCTGTTTTACTGCGCCAAGCACTTGGCCTTGGACGCTGCTATGGAGAAAGATGGGGAGCGCTATGCGTGGGCGTCCCACTATCTTTGCGAAATGGGCAAGGCGGTAGTCGACGATCTGAACCAGAGGATGTTGTCTTGCCAAAAGGCATAAGTCGGGACTGGGTAGTTACTGGCCGGTCGTAATGGCCGGCCACATACAACTGTTGTTTGAACAAAGTGCCGGCGATAGATACCAACCAAGCTCAACGCACAGGATAGGCGACCATCTCCAACGGCTTGGACTTGGATTCGACCGTATAACGACCTATCTTTACCGAGGCCGAATCGCCGTTGGCCGGCCAGATGGCCCCGGCCTCAGTCTGAACCTCTTGCGTCGACAATTCTGGCGCGAGGGTTCGCAGCAACGCATAGGTCATGCAACGCATCAGCCGGAGCTGCTCCTTGGGTTGCATGAATTGCTCCCCAGTCGTCCATTGTGCTTTTACAACCCTTCCGTCTTCGTCCTTGGAAAACTTCATATCAACAGCGCCGTCCTGCACAAACATGGATTGCTGTGTCTGAGTGCCCGGTATTGAGTACGTCCCGGCACGAACATCCCTGCACGTGAAGTCCTCTTTAGCCCGTTCCTCCATGGCCTGTGACATTTCCCGGGGCGTTAACTCGAAAGACGGTGGCCTGACAAAGCCGCAGGTATAAACAAATTCGACCTTGTCGGGCCAACCCAGCCCGGCGTCATGCACCCGGCGAACGACCGCATCAAGGTAGCGTGGAGGATTGATGGAACTGCACGTCAGGATCGCCCGGACTGTCTTGGTGACGGTGCCGTTGTGGTCGCTACTGACAATGTAAGAGAAACTCGCCTGTTCGCCGAAGTCCTTTTTCAAGCCTTGGAGAATCTGTTCGTTTTGCTCGTCTGTGAGCATCGATGCCTGGGCCAGACGGAGACCATGGTAGAACCTTCCAAGCTTCGACCAATCGACATTGAGCCAGAGAGCAGCAGCCGACAACAGCAAAAGGATAATCAGTAAGGTACGCGTCCTGCGAGCCATAACGGGAAACTCTGAAGAGGTGCGGCCTGTATTGGCCAATGGGTTTCGGGTGTGAACGGAGGGTCCATAGCAGGGGCCGCATGCTACTAACTAGCCACCGCCGTATTCAAGGCAAATCTATTGATTGTGCTGGTTTGGGTAGGGCAGCAATCCGATCTATGTTGAACGTCTATGCCCCGCCTTGAATCCGTCATGACCATCTTTCGTATAGTCGCCCACCTGCCCCCACCGAGGTCGCAGCCCTTCAAAATGCCTCCTCGCCACAATCGGTAATAATCCTGACCTTGTCGCGGTGAGACCGAACACTAGTCTTCGGTAGTCGCCGCCTATTCGGCGACCGGGCTTGGAAACCCGAAGACATAGCGCACAGGCGCCCATCGGTTACAATTGCGGGCGTTTTTTCGTCCGCTTTTTTCAATGGCGGCTGTGCGCGGGAGGATTTCGGTCCTGCCGGGTCCTATGTCCCCGGTTTCCAACCTGCGTACAGCTGCCACCCCCTCGCTTGGAACGAACGTGGCGGCTCTCACTTAGACGTAGGAGCGTTACACATGCACGTACTTGCTTCGCTCGACCTTCGCACCTCGGACATCTGTGCAATTGCGGGAGGTATCCAATGAGCCACCTTCCCCCTATCAAGACTCTCGGTGTTATTACCTTTGCATCCTGCGGCACGGGTGATCAGGAGTTGTTCCGAGTTAACCCGGATATCCCGATCAAGGACGCCATGGAGCACGCCTCCAATCTGTTTTACTGCGCCAAGCACTTGGCCTTGGATGCGGCTATGGAGAAAGATGGGGAGCGTTATGCCTGGGCGTCCCACTACCTTTGCGAAATGGGTAAGGCGGTGGTCGACGATCTGAACCAGAGAATGTTGTCTGGCCAAAAAAACTAGGCTGAATAGCTCCTGGCCGGCCGCAATTGCCGGCTCACACACTATCCCTCCAGCAGCAATAATCACTCCAAAATGTATTCGTCCGGCCAAGTCAT
>NZ_PHSU01000032.1 GCF_002814235.1 Pseudomonas sp. QS1027
CAAGTTCATCGCCAACCGTCGCCTGTCGCAGATCGGCTTGAAGGAAGAGTACCCAGGCACTACCAACCCGTTCCCATGGATGAGCGAGATCATGGACTTGAAGAAAGAGAAGAACTTCTTCGAGACGCGTGTGATCGAGTATCAGACTGGTGGGGCGTTGAGCTGGGATTGATGCCGCTGTTCACCTTGGGTGAATAGCTGAAATACCGAAAAGCCCTGAACCTGTTCAGGGCTTTTTTGTTTGTGTCTGGGCACTGCGTAAAGCCTTTGTTTCAGCAGGTTTCGATGTGTGGACGCCCTCAAACTCCGAGTGCAATCTAAGCGCGCATCAACGCCTGGCTGGCATCCACGCTCGAACACAACTCATAGCAGAGACCGTATATCAATGAGATACACAACACTTACATCTGATACACAGGAATGCTACGATTGTGCCGCAGGTCTGCTCCACCTGCCGACGACAGAGAGCGCCCCCATAGAGGGTTTTATGATGCTGAAGACCAGCCAGCCAGAACCGACGAAAGAAAAGCCCGTACCTATCAATATGCGGGCAGACATCAAGAAACGAAATCTGATTGATATCGCTGCTGCCTTGTCAGGCCGTGACCGTACCAGCTTCATTCTGGAAGCCGCCTGCCAGAAAGCCGAAGAGGTCATCCTCGACAAGCGCTTGTTCGTACTCGATGAGGGCGCGTTTGACTCATTCGAGAAAGCTTTGGAAGACAACCCGGTGCGAGGGAACCAGTGCCTGCAAAAACTCCTGGCAAGGCCAAAACGCTGGAGCTGAGCGCTCCCGTAAGGCTAAGCGAACAACACGATCTGAACGATTTCGATTGTGGTGAAAGCTCGGTCAATGAATACCTCATCAAGAAAGCACATAAGGCCCAGGCCGCCAAAAACGCGGTGGTCTATGTGATTTGTCTCAAAGGTACCCAGAAGGTCATCGGCTACTACACCCTATCCAACGGATCAGTCATGCGCGCGTCCGTAGTACCGAAGAGTCGGCAACGTAATTCGCCGGGACAGCATCCCGTTACCATCATCGGCCGGATGGGCATCAGTCTCGTCGCTCAGGGCAACGGTTATGCTATCGACCTGCTGCAGGATGCAATCGAACGCTGTATCAACGCCTCCGAAACAGTGGGCTCAACAGCCGTTCTGGTCCATCCCCTGAATGACCGGCTCGCAGATTTTTATGCCCGACACGCCGGCTTCATCCCCTGCCCCGGCGTCTCCCCCATAACAATGATGCTACCGCTGCAATAGATACCGAAAGGCCCTGCCCTCGCCCAGGGCTTTTCCGTTTGTGTCGACCTGAGAGCAGAGGTCTGACGGCCGCCCACATCTTGCGGATGAACACCAATTATTCGATTTTATCGTTGCCGAGGATGTACTGCCCAAGGTGATGACAGGTTATGGCCCCCTGCCGGCAGTCTCAGATGCGCAAATGCGCACTCATATAGTCAATGAAAACCCGCAGCTTGGGCGAAGCATAGCGGCTGGCTGGCCACAGCATCCAGAAGACCACCTCGCGGTCCAGGTAGTCGTCCAGCACGGTTACCAGTTGGCCACTTTCCAGCGCTTCGCGCACCAGGAAAACAGGCAGAAAGGCAATGCCTCTGCCCTGGATGGCGGCATAGGCAAGGGGCTCGATGGTGTTCGACGTCATCGTGGCGGGCAGCATCAATTCGGCCTCGGATGCTTCAAGCCGCAGCGGCCAACGTTCCAGCTTTCCTGTTGAGGGAAACTTGTGTTGCAGGCAGAAATGGCGTTCCAGTTCACGCGGATAGGTAGGTACGCCCTGCCGCTCAAGATAGGTGGGCGACGCCACCAGCACATGCGCGCAGGAACCCAAGCGACGCGCGACCAAACGAGAATCGTTTTGCTCGCCGGTCCGAATCACCGCATCGAACCCCTCTTCGATCACATCGACCATTCGATCGCAAAAATCGATATCCAGCTCGACTTCCGGATACCGCTCCATGAACCCATCAAAGGCCGGCATCATCAGGTCGCTCAGTAGAGGAGTACCCACGCGAAGCCGTCCACGCGGGCTACCGGCCAGACCTGACAGCTCGGACTCGGCAGCGGAAACCTCATTGAGGATGCGACGGCATCGCTCAAGGAACAGAGTCCCCTCGGCAGTCAGCGTGATACTGCGTGTGCTGCGGTGAAACAGACGTACACGCAAGCGCTCTTCCATCCGGGCGATGGTTTTGCCCACGGTCGAGGACGACACCCCCAACTGCCGGCCAGCCTCGGTAAAGCTGCGCGTTTCGGCAACTTGCACGAACATCGAAATACCGCTCAGACTTTCCATCACCTTTCCTGATTGCCCCGGTAGTACCCCACCCACAAGGCGGGATTACGGAAGAACCGTCCGAAATGTTCGGCCCCGCGAGCCATTTTTCTTCAACACTCGCATCCCTATATTGCTCGCATCGGCCCCACTACTGACAGGAATCGATTCATGTCCAAACTGCATACGAGCATCAATGTAGGCCCTTATCAAATTGCCCACCGCGTCGTCCTGGCGCCGCTTACCCGCATGCGCGCCGAACCCGGAGCCATTCCCGGCCAACTGATGGCCGAGTACTACGCCCAGCGTACCACCGCCGGCGGGCTGCTGATCGGCGAAGCGACTATCGCCGCACCCAACGGTAACGGTTACCTCGGTGCCCCCGGCCTGTATGACGACAGCCAGATCGCCGGCTGGAAGCTTGTAACAGACGCCGTCCATGCCAAGGGCGGCAAAATCTTCCTGCAGCTCTACCATGCGGGGCGTCAGTCCAATAGCCTGCTGCAGCCGAACGGCGACCAGCCGGTGGCCCCTTCCGTCGTGGACCACGGCGGCCTGGCCTTCACCGAAACCGGCTGGACTCCCGGCAGCCCGGCGCGCGAATTGACCATCGCTGAAATCCACGGTCTGGTGGAAAGCTTCCGCGACGCGGCCGTACGCGGTATCGCAGCCGGTTTCGACGGCGTGGAGTTGCACTCGGCCAACGGTTACCTGTTCGATCAATTCCTGCAGGATGGCAGCAACAAACGTACGGATAGCTACGGTGGCTCGTTCGAGAACCGCAGCCGGTTCCTGCTGGAAACGGCAGAGGCGGTGATCTCCGTCTGGGGCAGCAATCGAGTGGCGGTGCGCCTGGGGCCAAGTGGCAATTTCGGCGATATGTCCGACAGCGACCCCGTTGGCCTGTTCACCTATGTCGCACGCGAACTGAACAAACTGGACCTCGCCTATCTGCATCTGATCGAGCCACGCATCCTGGGTGTCATCGAGGACGAGCGCCGGGACCAGAATCCGTTGGCGTCCCAACTTATCCGCCAGCACTACAAGGGCACCCTTATCGCTGCGGGCGGCTTCTCCGGTGATTCGGCCAAAGCGATCCTTGAGGCTGGCGATGCCGACCTGGTCGCTTTTGGGCGCCACTTCATCGCCAACCCTGACTTGCCAGAGCGCTTGCGCAACGGCTGGCCGCTGAACCCGTACGACCGCGAGTCGTTCTTCGGCGGCACAGAGGTGGGTTACACGGACTATCCTTTCCATACCGAAGCGGCATAATAATCCGCACCACTAGTCACTGGGGTCATAGTGCCCCAGCTGTCCATAACCTCAGCAATGGGGTTGTACGCCTATCACGCAAACGTCTGTCAGCGTGCATTCTGGCCGATGGGAGGAGCCAAGCCTTATGAAGGACCTATTCACCTACAGGCTCTTCACAAGGGTGGCACGACTGGGCAGCTTTTCGGCCGCGGCACGCGAAGTGGGTCTTTCTCAATCCCAGGTCTCCAGGAGTATTGCCGAACTCGAAGCCGATCTCGGCACCCTGCTATTGGCCAGATCGACACGCGCAGTCGTGCCCACTGAAGCGGGCGCGGATTTTCTGTCGCGCATAGAGCCCATCCTTGCCGCGGTGGAAGAAGCTGAACAGAGCGTCCGCGGCGGTGGAGAACTGCGAGGCGTCGTCCGGATCAGCATGCCAACAAGCATCGGCGTGAGGGAAATCATTCCGCGTATGGCCTCGTTCGCGTCGATACACCCCAACCTGCATATCCAGGTCATGCTCGCCGATCACTGGCAGGATCTGGTCCGCGAAAATATCGATGTGGCGATCAGGCTCGGGCACCTGTTGGATTCCAGTGCAACGAGCCGTCAGATCATGACGATTCCCCGATTCATTCTCGCCTCCCCCGCCTACTTGCGCGCCGCTGGGGAGCCGACGACACCGGAAGACCTGCAATCCCATCGAATCATCGCGGGGCCTGCCTCGACTGTCCCGAGCGGCTGGATGTTCACCCGCAACGGAGAGACTCGGACCATTCAGCTCGCGGCTCACTTCTCAACCGACGAAAATGAGGGGGCTGTCGCGGCCGCGGCCGCTGGATTGGGGATCACGTCGACAACGGCCTGGGCTTGCCGACGCGAGCTAGAAAGGGGTGAGCTCGTCCCACTGCTCACCGATTGGGAGACCGAGTCCGTCCCTGTCCACGCCTACTTCCCCCATGGTTCGCGCACCCGGAGTGCCGGCCGGGCCTTGATCGAGCACCTTGTAGCCAACCTTCTTGGTGAGGGCCGTGACACTTCGAGCGTGTAGCTTGATGGCGATCGCAGCCTTGCCTATGCATCCCGCGCATAGAAGATAGCGAAAAAGAGTGGCTACTCAGCCCTCGCTGAAGTTGTCAATTTAGTGCCACCAGCCTGCACGACGCATCGGTCGACCTGTTCACCCGGGCGTCGCGCTGAACGGCCTTTATTTTCCCTCTTCAGGAGAAGTGTCATGCGTATGACCGGCAATACTATCTTCATCACCGGCGGCGGCTCCGGCATTGGCCGAGGCCTGGCCGAAGCCTTCCACACACTCGGCAACCAGGTGATCATCTCCGGCCGGCGCAAAGAGCGGCTACAGGAGACTCTCGACGCCAACCCCGGCATGGGCGCCATTGAGCTCGACATCACCGATCCGGGCAGCATCCAGGCGGCAGCGCAAACGCTCATTTCCAGTTACCCGGACGTGAATGTGCTGATCAACAATGCCGGCATCATGCTGCTGGATCACGCCGACAAACCCGTGGACGATGCACTCGCATTGTCGACCGTCACCACCAACCTGCTCGGCCCGATCCGCATGACCTCGGCACTGATCGAGCATCTGAAAGCACGGCCTGATGCGGTGATCGTCAACGTCTCTTCGGTTCTCGGCTTCGTGCCAATGGCCGTGACGGCGGTCTATTCGGCGACCAAGGCCGCACTCCATTCCTACACGCTGTCACAGCGTTATCTGCTGCGGGAACAGGGCATCCAACTGGTCGAAATCGCGCCACCTTGGGTACGCACCGAGCTGCTCGATAGCAGCGAGGAAGAGCGTGCCATTCCTCTCGATCAATTCATTACAGAAGCGATGAAACAGTTCGAAAGCGGCGTGGATGAAATCCTTGTCGCCCCGGCCGAGGCCATGCGTGCCAACCCTGGTCCGAACGAGCATGCGTGGGTCAACCAGTTCAACGACATGATCGCAAACGGTCCGGCTTTCGGCTGACCGCGCCGGGCGACCCCAGCGGTCGTCCGCCCCTCACATCACCAACAGGATCAAGACCATGAGCACACGCACAGCAACCGAGAACAAGGCCATCGTTCTCGAAGGTTTCGAAACCCTATTCAATCGCAAGGATCTGGTTGCGGCCGAACACTTCTGGTCGCCCTCTTATACCCAACACAGTGCTCATGTGCCCGCAGGTCGCGAGGGATTGTTTGGACTGGTCGCTGCGGGACCGCCCGACCTGCGTTACGAATGCCAGCTTGCGGTAGCGGAAGGCGATTTTGTCATGCTGCATGGCCGGTTCTCTGGCCTCGGACAGCCGACCAACTGGATCGTGGTCGATATCCTGCGCCTTGAGGACGGCGTGATGGTCGAACATTGGGATGTCATCCAGGACGAGGCGACGCGCGAAAGCTCCGTCGGTGGTCATCCCATGTTCGGCGATCAGTTTCCAGGCTGATATCCCTGACAATCACTCAGTCATCAGCACTGATGGCTTAATCTATCGGTGCTGAAAAGCCACCTTCAGTCCCAACGACATAAACAGCGTGCCGACTATTTTCCCTTCCCATTGGCGTAGCTTGGAAAGGCCTTTGAGCCGTTGGCTCAGAGGGCGAATAGAAATGACCATGAGGCTGGTATACGCCACGCTAAGCGCCGAAAAAATCAAACCCAGCGCGGCAAATTGGACCAGAGGGGAGCCCGATTCCGGATGAACGAATTGCGGAAGAAACGCCAGGAAAAAAATGGCCGTCTTGGGATTCAGTACTTCCGCAGCCACGGCCTGAACAAACGCCTTGGCCGGTGTCACCTGGGTTAATACAGGCTTCTCAGCAGTACTGGGCTTTGCGAGAAATGCGCGCACGCCAAGATAAATCAGGTAGCAAGCCCCCACTACCTTGACGACGTTAAAGGCCAGCGCAGAAGTCATCAACAGCGCCGACAACCCCAGTGCCGCACATAGCGTGTGGATGAGATCGCCAGAAGCAATACCAAGCCCCGACAAGATGCCTGCTTTACGGCCACCTTGAAGGGTACGCGTGACCACCAGCAGCACCGCTGGACCTGGGATCAAAAAAAGGCCAATGACTACAGCGATGTAGGTCGCAACAGATTCCAGACCGAACATCGTGTTTCACCTCAAGATACGGAGGGTTCCAGTTATCCTGAATCGATCCTGAAAAGCAATCTGCGATGAAGTAGCAACGTACTGGGGAAAGTCGAGGACTCTTGTCGGTGCTCTCACCCTTGCACAAAGCGACTTCTCGAGACTCAGGCAGCGACCAGACGATCTACAGGTTGCTCACGGTGCTCGGCTTGCCATAAGTCATAGTTCATCTGCAGGCCCAGCCAGAAACGGGCGGTACTCAAACCGGAACGCTCCAGACGCACAGCCAGATCAGGACTGATGGGCGCGCGGCCATTGATCACCCGTGAAAGCATTTCACGCGAAAAATGCAGGCGCCGAGCCATCTCGGCAATCTTGATATTCAGCTCCGGCAACATCTCCTGAATCATGAAACCAGGATGTGGAGGATTGTGCATGGCCATCGATGACCTCCTTTACAGTGAAAACCCAGGTAATCGGCCAATAGCGTGAACTATTGCTTCACGGAGCACAATATTTGCGCCAGCAGGAAAACTCATCAACAACACGACATATCAGGCGCAAATCACGAAGGAATATTGAACGCACTTACGACTCTGACTGCGCCTCCCCAGCGCCCCCCATCCCCACCAACACCGCACTGTCACTCCACAGTTTCTGCGCCACATCGTCACGACGAGCCAATTCGGACGGCTGCGGCCACGTCAGCTCCCCCCTCACCAGGGACGCATAAATCCGCCCTCTCGGCGGGACAATCCGCCCCAGCGCCAGATCGGCCAGGACCTCCCCGGCTTGTATACGCATGACATCGGCAAAGTAGGGACTCAATGCCATGGCCGGCGCCGGAAGCGCTCCGGCAGGCAAATTGCGTCCCAGCCCTGTGCCGGGGATATAACCCGGGTTGTAAGCCACAACCCGCAAACGCCGCGCCTTGACCTCGGATGAAGCCGCAAAGGCACGGGCCGTCAGCAGATTGCACAACTTCGAGGTGGCGTAGGCGCGAAACCCGGGCTCGAACGCCACGCTACCCTGCGCGCTTTTACCAAGATCCAGTTGCGCCAGCTGTTGCGCATCAACAACGGCAAACGGCGCAACCGGACTGAACTGCGGATCATGGGTGTTACTAGTGGTGATCACCACAATGGCATCTCGCGCCAACGCCGGCGCCAGCAGACGCAACAGCAAGTAGTGGCCCAGGTGATTGACCGCAAAGGTGGTCTCGTAACCATCCAGCGTGCGCGCGGCCTTGGGAAAGCTGAGCCCGGCGTTGAGTACCAGGGCATCGATCTTCGTCTTGCCCAGCATGTCGAGCACCTGCCTGGCGAATTGCCGGACACTGTTCAGACTCGCCAACTCCAGCGGCAAACGGGTTTCTCGCCCGCCGAGGATCAACTGGGTGTCGGGGGTGGCGCTCAATTGCCTGGCTGTCGCTTCCCCCAGACCGAAAGTCCCGCCGGTCATGATGATCGTCTTCATGCTCAAAACACCTCGACCAGTACGACTTCGGTATCGTCGATCGCCTCGACAATCAGCATCGACTCCTCGGTGATGGCAATCCCGTCACCCGCCTCGACCCGCTCTCCGTTGACGCTCACCGCACCAAGCGTCGGCACCAGATAGGCATGGCGGGAAATCCACCAGGAATGGCTCAGGGACTGGCCGGCCTTGAGCGTCGCTCCGAGCACACGAGCGTCGGCGCGGATCGGCAAGGCGCCCTCATCGTCGGGCCTCCCGCTGGCCAGCACCGCCCATTGACCGGCCCGATCAGACTTAGGAAAAGGACGCGTGCCCCAGTTGGGCAGCCCACCGTTTTCCCGCGGCCGCAACCAGATCTGGAACAGCCTTAACGGAACCTCTCCCTCGTTGCGCTCTTGATGTCGAATGCCGGTCCCGGCACTCATCGCCTGCACGTCACCGGCCTCGGTGCGGCCCTGCCCGTCCTGACTGTCGCGATGGCTCACCGCACCTTCCAGCACGTAGGAAACGATCTCCATGCTTTCATGACCATGCATCGGGAACCCGGTGCCCGGGGCAATCTCGTCGTCGTTCCAAACCACCAATGCCCCGAGCGGACGGTGTGTGGGATTGCCGTCGGCCGTCACCTTGAAATGATGGCGAGCCTTGAGCCAGCCATAGTCGCCACCGCCGAGGTCGGCCTTGAATCGATGCTCCAACATTTCAGCTCCTGAAAAAGCGGCTGATTGCCGCGTTAAAGAGCATAAAATTGAAACGAACAAAGAAGAACCGCTGTAAAAGCAACGATACCTTGTAGAAAATAGAACGATCAGACCAGCACGAGACAGGCAATGGACCATCTGACGGATTTGAACAATATGTACCTGTTCGCCAAGGTGGTGGATCACGGCGGGTTTACGGCCGCGGCGAAGGCGCTGGGGCTGCAAACGTCGAAGCTCAGCCGCCGTGTCAGTGCACTCGAAGCGGAATTGGGCGTGCGCCTGCTCAATCGCAATTCGCGACGTGTCTCCCTGACCGACGCCGGCCGTCTGTTTCACCAGCATTGCGTGGCCCTGGTGGAGGAAGCCCGGGCGGCAAAGACAGCCATCGACCAGACACGGGCTTCGCCACAAGGCCTGGTGCGGATCAGTTGTCCATTGGGGGTCTTGCAGATGGGCGCCAGGGCTATCCTGACGCAATACCTGGAGGACAACCCGTCGGTGCGAATCATGCTGGATGCGACCAACCGGCGTGTCGATGTCATTGAGGAAGGACTGGATATCGCCCTGCGCGTACGCCTGCTGCCACTGGATGACTCCGAACTGACGCTGCTGCCACTGCTGACCTCCCAGCGCATCCTGGTCGCGAGCCCGGTCTTGTTGGCACAGCATGCACCGCTCACGCAATTGGACGATCTGGCGCGTATGCCAACATTGGCCATGGCCAACACCAACAATAAGTATCAGTGGCATTTCCAGGCGCCGCACCCCGTCGTGTTGACCCACCAGCCAAGGATGGCCACCGATGACCTGGAAACACTGCTGGAAGCAACCTTGAGGGGGATAGGTGTCGCGCAGCTACCGAGCAGCCTGGTTCAGAGCGATCTGATGCAGGGCCGCCTGGTGCAAATCCTGCCCGAATGCCCATCGCCCAGCGGCAGCCTGCACGCAATCTACCCCTCGCGGCGGGGCATGGTTCCCGCCGTGCGCAGTGTGTTGGACGCCCTGCTCGCCGGGTTCAACAGATAGCGATCAGAACACCAGCTTATAGCCGATGGAAAACAGCATGACCGCCAGGAAAGGCCGCAAGATGCCATCGGGTACTCGCCCGGCCAGATGGCTGCCGATGTAGATCCCCGGCAACGAGCCCATCAACAGGAAGCCCAGCAGCTCCCAATTCATATTGCCCATGCTTGCATGCCCCAAACCCGCAACCAGGGTCAGCGGCACCGCGTGGGCGATCTCAGTGCCCACCAGGCGCCGGGTCGGCAGGAACGGGTAGAGGATAAACAAGGCCACCGTGCCCAGGGCGCCGGCACCGATGGAGGTCAAGGCGACCATGGTGCCGAGGATCAGGCCGGTCAATACCGTCAGCCCGTTCAACTTCGAGTCACTGATCTTCGAGTGATCGACACCACGCCGATGGGCAAACGCCAGCAACTTGTTCTTGAACAGTACCGCCAGTGCCGTCAGCAACAGCACAAAACCCAACGATTGCTTGATGATGCTGTTCAAGGCTTCGGGCGCGGTATGCAGGCTGCTCAGAAACCACAAGGTCAACAGCACTGCCGGAACACTGCCCAGGGTCAACCAACCGGTAATTTTCCAGTCGATATTGTCGTTCTTCCGGTGAACCAGAACACCACCGGACTTGGTGATCGCGGCGTAGAGCAGGTCCGTGCCCACGGCCGTGGCCGGGTTGATGCCGAACCACAGCAGGATCGGCGTCATCAACGAGCCGCCACCGACGCCGGTCATCCCGACAATAAACCCGACCACCAAGCCTGCAACGACAAAACCGAAATTACCGACATCCATTAGCAAGCCCTGGAGAATCTAGCGAGACGACATAAAAATCTGGCGGGCAGCATAGCGGCTAACGTTATGACTCTTTATATAAATATAATCTAACGTTATAACCATCGCGACACGCGAGCGCTGCGGATCACAATCCGCCTATTGGCGCGGAGCCATCCAGTCAACGCCCCGGCTGCCACTCCGAATGCTCGGCCAGCCCGTCATACTGCAACCACGGCACATCATGGGATACCCAGATGTGATGCTCGGCCACCACGCCCGGGTTGTCATCCAGGGTTGCGACACGCACGATCACCACAGGCAGATGCGGTCTTTCGGCCATCAAATGCGAGCCGCACCGCGAACAGAAATGACGCAGCTTGCCCGGCGAGGATTCATAGGCGGTCAGTGCTTCCTGGCCCTTGAGCCAGCGAAAATGCCCGCGCTTGACCCCGGCGGTGGTCGCAAACGCGGCCGCGTGGGTCTTGCGACAGGTGTGGCAATGACAATGCCCGATCGGCATATCGATAGCGTCGATTTCATACTCAACGGCCCCACAAGCACAGCTGCCCTTCATACCCGCTCCTTGACCATGATCCGTTTCAAGGCACGATCCTAACCAGCGGGCGTCAAGCTGGCCAGCCGGTATCAGTCCAGGCGGATGCAGCGATACGCCTCGGTCCGGTAAGGAAAGGCAATGATCTCTTTTCCGCGCAAGGCCGGATGGCTTTGAATCAGGGTCTGAAGCTGCTCGGTGACCTGTGCCTTTTCCGCCGCGGGCAATGCCGCAATAAAACTGACCGACAGAAAGCGGTCGATGATGACTTCCTCGGGCGTGCCCACATGGCTGTATTCAAAACAACTCAGCTCCGGCGCCGAGAAGTAGTGGCCGTTGAATGGCTTGCGCCAGGCACCGGTGTGAAAACGCGGGGTATCGCCCTCGTAAGGAGTAATGATCCGGGTAATGGCGGCCACCCAGTCAACCGACTCGTCACGCACATTCCACACCAGCCCGAGCCGTCCGCCCGGCTTGAGTACCCGGTGAATCTCGGCAAGCGCCGCTTCATGGGCAAACCAGTGAAACGCCTGGGCACACAGCAGCGCATCGCCCACCTCGGACTCCAGCGGTATGGCGTCGGCAGTCCCCGACAGCGCCCGAACCGTCGGTAGGCGTGCAACCAATTCGGCCCGCATGGCCTCGACCGGCTCGACGGCCGTCACCGTGGCACCGGTCGTCGCCAGCAGCCGAGTGAACTTGCCAGTGCCGGCCCCCAGATCGATAACCTGCGCATCGGGCACGATACCCAGGCTGTCGCGCAACCACGACAGCAACTCGGCAGGATAGTCAGGACGCCCGTGGGCATAAGTTTTGGCTTCAGCGCTGAAACCGACTTGTGCTGCCTTGTGAACGCCCGACATGACCATAACCTCTTTGGATTAACCCGATAAATACAGCCCAGCGTCAGTCATCCAGCCCCTGGGGCGGCGCAGCCTGCTTACCGGCCTTCTCGGCCTTGGCACCTTTTGCACCCTTCGCCGGCTTGGCTTCAGGCGGCGCCGGTGGCGCAGGCGCGACAGTGGCTTTCTCCGAGGCCGGCAAGGCATCGACCGCACTGAGCACATCCTTGAATGCAATCGGCCCATCGTGTTCGAGGATCTTCTGCACGCCGTCCTTGCCCACCAGGATCACCGTGGACTTGTCCTCCGGCGTGACCCCCAGCTTGAGCCCGCGAATCAGTGCCATGGTAGCTGGCTGCTCCATCCATTTGCCCGCGCGCTTGCCGACGGTCTGGGCCACTTCGTAGAGCACCAGTTGACGATCATCGATGTCCTTCTTGTTGGCCGGGTCAGCGATGGCCTTCGTCAGGCTGACCAATGTGGGATCCACCGTACTCGGCGCAATCACGATCAACGGGCGGTTCTTCCCCAGATCCTGGGCCAGCGGAGACGGATCATCGGCCGCCCAGACGGGACTTGCAGCAACGATGGACAGTACAGCGAGGGTCAAAGACCGGATGAACATACACACCTCCTTCGGATATTCATGGGGTAATGATTGCGCATCGCCGGAAAAGGTCCACACGCAACGCAGTTATTTTTCGAAATTCAAGTAACTTGATCTTTCCTCCTGTAACACATCGAACAATGCCTGGGCCGCCGCCGACAGCTCATGGCCGGGTTTGGTCAGCACACCGATGGCCCGTTCGACCACCGGATCGCACAAGGTGATGCAGCGCGCGCCCAGCTCGCGCATCTGCCCGACACACAACGCCGGTACCGCGCTCACCCCCAACCCGCTGGCGACCATCCGCCCTACCGTAGCCAGTTGATGGCTCTCGAATTCCACCGGCAAGCTCATGTCCCGTGCCCGCAGATGCTCCTCCAGCATCACCCGTACCGTGGACGGGCGCTGCAAGGTGATGAAGGGTTGCGTCAGCAAGGTGGGCCAATCGATCTGCGCCTGATCGACCCAGGGCGAATCCGCCGGCACCACGGCGACGAAACGGTCGATATACAGCGGCGTGAAGGTCAGCGACGAGCCCTGCTGCGGCTCGAAGGCCACCCCCAGTTCCACCTGGCCATCACGCACCATCTCCAGCACCTGCTCGTTGATCACGTCGTTGACCGTAACATTGACCTGGGGATAGCGTGCACGGAAAGTCTTGAGGATCGGTGGTAGCAGGTTACCGGCGAATGACGGCATGGCGGCCAGGGTCACGCGACCACGCTGCAAGGTGAAGCGCTGGCGCAATTCATCCTCGGCATTGTCCCAATCGGCGATCAGGCGCCGGGCCAGTGGCACCAGGACCTCGCCTTCCGGGGTCAACGCGACGTTGCGCGTGTTGCGGCTGAACAGCCGCCCGCCCAGGCCTTCTTCGAGGGCCTTGATGGTCAGGCTCAGGGCCGATTGCGACAAATAGAGACGCTCGCCCGCCACGGCGAAGCTCAGGCTCTGGGCAACGGCAAGAAAGGCCCTAAGCTGTTTAACGGTCATGAACGAGGTCTCTACTGAAGAAAAGGGTATTGTTGATCTTTATCAATCAATCGACCCTAAAAATCAACTTAACAAATATATCTCCCGGAGCAACACTGACCTCCAACGGCGAGTCCGACAAACAACAAGAGGATGGTGCATATGGCAGGTTTCGATAAACGCGTGTCTTCCTATGAAGAAGCCCTGGCCGGGCTCGAGGATGGCATGACAGTCCTGAGTGGCGGCTTCGGTCTGTGTGGCATCCCCGAGAACCTGATCGCCGAGATCAAGCGCAAAGGCACCCGTGACCTGACCGTGGTCTCGAACAACTGCGGCGTCGACGGTTTCGGCCTCGGCGTGCTGCTGGAAGACCGGCAGATCCGTAAAGTGGTCGCCTCTTATGTCGGTGAAAACGCCCTCTTCGAAAAACAACTGCTCAGCGGTGAAATCGAAGTGGTGCTGACCCCCCAAGGCACCCTGGCCGAGAAAATGCGCGCCGGTGGCGCCGGTATCCCGGCCTTCTTCACGGCCACCGGGGTCGGCACCCCGGTCGCCGACGGCAAGGAAACCCGTGAATTCAACGGCCGTCCGTACCTGATGGAAGAGTCCATCACCGGCGACTTCGCCATCGTCAAAGGCTGGAAAGCCGACCACTTCGGCAATGTCATCTATCGCCACACCGCCCAGAACTTCAACCCGTTGGCCGCGACCGCCGGCAAGATCACCGTGGTCGAAGTCGAGGAAATCGTCGAACCCGGCGAGCTGGACCCGGCGCAGATCCACACCCCTGGCATCTACGTCGACCGGATCATCTGCGGCACGTTCGAGAAACGCATCGAACAGCGCACCGTGCGCAAGTGACCCCCGGCCCATCCCTCGACTAACGGAGAACAAGAACATGGCACTTTCCCGCGAACAAATGGCCCAGCGCGTCGCCCGCGAAATGCAGGACGGCTACTACGTGAACCTGGGCATCGGTATTCCGACCCTGGTCGCCAACTACATCCCGGCCGGCATGGAAGTCATGCTGCAATCGGAAAACGGACTGCTCGGCATGGGCGCCTTTCCGACTGATGACGAAGTCGATGCCGACATGATCAACGCCGGCAAACAAACCGTCACCGCCCGTATCGGCGCGTCGATCTTTTCCTCGGCCGAGTCCTTCGCGATGATTCGCGGCGGCCATATCGACCTGACGGTGCTCGGCGCCTTTGAAGTCGACGTCGAAGGCAATATCGCCTCCTGGATGATCCCCGGCAAACTGGTCAAGGGCATGGGCGGCGCCATGGACCTGGTGGCCGGCGCGGACAACATCATCGTCACCATGACCCATGCGTCCAAGGACGGCGAGTCGAAACTGCTGTCGCGTTGCAGCCTGCCGCTGACCGGTGCTCGCTGCATCAAGCGCGTGTTGACCGACCTGGCCTACCTGGAAATCGAAAACGGTGCGTTCATTCTCAAGGAGCGGGCGCCTGGCGTCAGCGTCGAAGAGATTGTCAGCAAGACCGCGGGTAAACTGATCGTTCCCGACCACGTGCCTGAAATGCAGTTTTCCTGATGAGGAATGAAGCGATGCAAGATGTAGTGATTGTGGCCGCCACCCGTACCGCGGTGGGCAGTTTCCAGGGTTCGCTGGCGAATATCTCCGCCGTGGACCTGGGCGCTGCGGTGATCCGCCAGTTGCTGGAACAGACCGGCCTGGACGGTGCGCTGGTCGATGAAGTGATCATGGGCCAGGTGCTCACCGCCGGTGCCGGGCAGAATCCCGCACGCCAGGCCGCGATCAAGGCCGGCCTGCCTCACGCGGTGCCAGCCATGACCCTGAACAAGGTCTGCGGCTCGGGCCTCAAGGCCCTGCACCTGGCGACCCAGGCGATTCGCTGCGGCGATGCCGAGGTGATCATCGCCGGCGGCCAGGAGAACATGAGCCTGTCCAACTACGTGATGCCCGGCGCCCGCACCGGCCTGCGCATGGGTCATGCGCAGATCGTCGACACCATGATCAGCGACGGCCTGTGGGATGCGTTCAACGACTACCACATGGGCATCACCGCCGAGAACCTGGTGGCCAAGTACGACATCAGCCGTGAAGCGCAGGATGCGTTTGCCGCCGCGTCCCAGCAGAAAGCCGTTGCCGCCATTGAAGCCGGGCGCTTCGTCGACGAGATCACCCCGATCCTGATTCCCCAGCGCAAGGGCGACCCGGTGGCTTTCGCCACCGACGAGCAACCACGCGCCGGGACCACCGCCGAGTCGCTGGGCAAGCTCAAGCCGGCGTTCAAGAAAGACGGCACGGTCACCGCCGGCAACGCTTCGTCGCTGAACGACGGTGCCGCCGCCGTGATCCTGATGAGCGCCGCCAAAGCCAAGGCCCTTGGTTTGCCGGTGCTGGCGAAGATCGCTGCTTATGCCAACGCAGGTGTCGACCCGGCGATCATGGGTATCGGTCCGGTCAGCGCCACCCGTCGTTGCCTGGACAAGGCCGGCTGGTCCCTCGACCAGTTGGACCTGATCGAGGCCAACGAAGCCTTTGCCGCCCAGGCGTTGTCGGTGGGCAAGGAGCTGGGTTGGGACGCGGCCAAGGTCAACGTCAATGGCGGTGCGATTGCGTTGGGTCACCCGATCGGCGCCTCGGGCTGCCGGGTGCTGGTGACGCTGCTGCATGAAATGCTCAAGCGCGATGCGAAAAAAGGCCTGGCGACCTTGTGCATCGGCGGTGGGCAAGGCGTGGCGCTGGCGATCGAGCGCTAGTTCCCCAGGGCGAGCAACCCTCGCCCGACGGCCCCCAATCCTGTAGGAGCCGGCTTGCTGGCGATCCAGGCGACGCGGTTTTGCAGAGACCGCGTCGATACCCTCGCCAGCAAGGCGGCTCCTACAGGTCGGCGTACGCTGTCACTGCGCCATCTCCTACAAGTTTCATGGCGTTATCTGGCACAGCCAGGTAACGATCCTGCTGCTATCCTCGAGCTCTACCCTGTAGAAATCGAGCCACCTGCATGATCCTTATCCTGCTCCCCCACTCCGACTACGACCCCACCGAAAGCAGCGTCCCCTGGCAGGCCATGCGCCGGGCCGGAATCGAGGTGCGCTTTGCCACCCCGCTGGGCGCCCCGGCCTACGCCGATCCACGTCTGGTGGAGCACGGCTTCGGCCTGCTGAACCCCATGCTGATGACCCGCGACAGCGATCTGCAAAGCTACAACACGATGATCACCGACGAGCATTTTCGCCAACCGCTGGCCTACGCCGATGTCGACCCCACGCAGTTCGAAGGCCTGTTCGTTCCGGGTGGGCATGCCGAGGGCATGCGCAGCCTGCTGGAGTCGGATGTGGCCAAACGTATCGTCCTGCACTTCTTCAAGACCGGCAAACCCGTCGGCTCGGTGTGCCACGGCCCGCTGCTGCTGGCCCGCACCCTCGACCCCGACAGCGGGCGCTCGGTGCTCCACGGGCGCAAGGTCACCGCGTTGCTGTCCACCACCATGGAACTGGCCGCCTGGCTGATCACCGCGCCGTGGCTCGGACGCTACTACCGGACCTATCCGCAAACCGTCGAGTCCGAGATCAAGGCGGCACTGGCCAGTCCAAAAGACTTTTCCCAAGGCCCGCCGGCACTGCTGCGCGATTCCGCGGCCAAACCGGGCCGTGGCTTCGTGGTCCGCGACGGCAACCTGCTGACCGCACGCTGGCCGGGAGATTGCCATCGCCTGTCGGCTGAATGGGTCAAGATGCTGAGACCTGCACAGGCCGCATAGACGCGCCGACCGGCTGGACCTATCCGGCCAGCCGCCGTGAGGCAAAGCTGAACGCCAGCACGATAAAGATCAACGCCCCGGTCGCCACCTGCTGCCAGTAGAAATTCCAGCCGATCAGCAGCAGCCCGTTGGCGATCACGTTGATAAACAACACCCCCAGCAAGGTCCCGGGAATATTCGCCCGGCCCTGGCGGTTGAGGGTGGTGCCGATAAACACCGCGCCAATCGCATTGAGCAGGAACGCATTGCCGGACAAAGGCACGTAGGCATTGACCGTGGACGCGAGCAGTACCCCGGCGACGCCACAGGCCAAGGCACCGGCAAGTGCAACGCTGGTCGCGATACGCCGCACCGACAAGCCCGAGTAATACGCCAGCAGCGGTTGCGTGCCCTGGGCCAGCAGCTCACGACCCAAGCGACCGCGCCCCAATATCACCCCGTACAGCAGCGCCAACACCCCTACCGCGAGCAGCGGCAAGGGCGCGCCGAGCAAAGTCAGGCTGGTCAGGCCCGGCCGTACATCCGCGGCGATATAGATCGGCTGGCCGCCGTCCGAGAGCAACTGCTGGGCACTGGTGCCGATAAACAGAGTGCCCAGGGTCGCCAGGAAAGGACTGATCCGCAACACGGCGATCAGCCCCGCATTGAACAACCCCACCAGCAAGCCGGCCCCCAGCGCTCCGACCAGGGCCAAGCCCAGTCCGTGACCGGCATTGAGCAACACCACGAAGCTGAAACTGGCGAAATCCAGTGCCGTGCCCACCGACAGGTCCATGCCCCCGGCCGCCACCGCGCAGGTCATGCCGATAGCGACAATCGCCAGCGGGACAAAGCCGTTCAGCAACAGGCTCGTCAGGTTGCCGCCACTGAGAAAGCCCGGTGCCCGCCAGGCGAAAAGCACTGTGATAACCAGCAATACCAGGGGTAAGGTCAACGGCAGCACAACTTGCCAGCCCCCACGACCACCCAGTGACGCAGTGCCGACACTCATGAAGCCTCTCCTCGACTCAGGGCGCTGGAAGCCGCCACCACCAATAGAATCAGCAGCCCCTGGACACCGTTGACCCAGAAGCTGGAGATATTCAGCAGTTGAAAGCCATTGATCAGGAAGCCGATCAACAAGGTTGCCAGCAAGGTCCCGGGAATACTCGCCACCCAGCGCCGGGAGAACACCACGCCCAGGAAAGCGATAGCCACCACCGACAACAACATCTCGCCGGAACCGGTGGTGCTGCCGCTGAAAAACGCCGCCGAGCAGAACGCCGCGATAGCCGCGCACACGCCCGAGAGCAGGTAACTGGAGAGCACGTAGGCCGGCACCCGAATACCCGCTGCTTCGGCCGCGTGGGGATATTCCCCCACCGCGTAAAGACGTAACCCGTAGACACTGTGCTGGATCAACAGGGTCAGCAGACCCGCCGTGACCAACAACACCCAGGCCAGTGCCGGTACACCCAGCCAGGTTCCGCTGCTGAGCAGATCGAGCAAGGCCGCATCGGTGGGCACCACGGTGTTCTCAGTCAAAACAAGCTCCAGTCCCGCCAGCAGGTTCATGCTCGCCAGGGTTGCCAGCAATGGCGGCAACCGCAGCAACACCACTGCAAGCCCGTTGAGCAGGCCCACCGCCAGGCCGCACGCGAGGGTCAGGCCGACACTCAGCCAGGGTTCCAGGCCAGCATTGTTCAAACGACTGAACACCGCCGCGCACAACCCCAGGTTGGCCGCCAGCGACAAATCCAGGCCGCCGGCCACCACATTCGATCCACCGCCGATAATCACGCAGGTTAGGCCGAACGCCAGCAACCCGAGGATCGCCGACTGGCTGAACACATTGGCGAGATTGCCCGGTGTCAGGAAGTTCGGTGCTGCCACGGCGAACCCCAACAGAATCAGCGCAAAGACACCCAGGGAGCCGTGTCGCAGCAACAACACCGGCCAGCGTCGGGTCGTGTCCGGACTCTGCTCGGCCAGCAACAGCTCGTCAGGCCGGGACATGCTCCACCTCCCGCGTGACCGAGGCCAGACGTGCAGGACGCAGCGCTCCCGTGGCACAGCCCAGCAACTGGTCGGCATCCGCCTCTCCCGCCAGGAACTCGCCCGCGATCTGCCCACGGTGCAGCACCAGGATACGGTCGGCGATGCCGAGCAGCTCCGGCAGGTCCGAGGACAACACCAGGACCCCGGCGCCCTCCTGCACCAGCTTGCCAATCAGGCGATAGATCTCCACCTTGGCGCCGATATCGACACCGACGCAGGGCTCGTCCAGCAGGTAGACCGCCGAGTGCCGACTGAGCCATTTCGCCAGGGCCACCTTCTGCTGGTTGCCGCCGCTGAGCTGGCTGACCGCCGCGTCGACCCCGGCGGTCTTGATCACCAGCTCATTCACCAGACGTCGGCTTTCCAGACGCTCCCGGCGCCGGCTCAGCAAGCCCCAGCGGCTGAAACCCTTGAGCCCCGCCAGGGTGATATTTTCCAGCACCGACAACAGCGGTGAAATCCCCTGGGAGCGGCGCTCCTCCGGCAACAACGCCATGCCCTGGGCGATGGCCTGACCGGGGCTGCGCCATTTGACCGGACGCCCGTCGCGCAAGATCTCGCCACTGTCGGCACGTATCACGCCGAACAGGGTCTTGAGCAATTCCTTGGCCCCCGAACCGACCAGTCCGGTCAGGCCGACGATTTCTCCCTGGCGGACCTGCAAATCGATATCGCGGTAGGTCCGTGCCAGGTTCAGGGTACGGGCCTGCAACAGGACCGGCCCCGGCTCGACGCGCACCTTGGGGTACATCTCGGCTACTTCACGGTTGACCATCAACCGGGCGATCTGCGCCGTGGACGTGCTGCGCGGCTCGACCACCGCCACATCGCGGCCGTTGCGCAGCACCGTGACCTGGTCGCACAGGGCCTCGATTTCCTGGAGATAGTGGGAGATGTAGAGGATCGACAAGCCCTGCTCGCGCAAGCGCCGAACGATCCGCAGCAACTGGTCGACCTCACGCTTGACCAGCGCCACGCTGGGTTCGTCGAACACCAGGATCTTCGGCTTGCGCAACAGCGCCCGGGTAATTTGCAGGACCTGCTGCTGGGCGCTGTTCAACTCACGGACCAGCGCCCCTGCCGGCAGTTGCAGGTCAAAATATTCGGCCAGCAAGCGGTCGGCTTCACGCTGCTGCCCCCCGCGGTCGAGCAACGGTCCGCGGCGCCGCTCATGACCGAAGAACAGCGCCTCGCCCACGGTGAAACTGGCCGGCAACAGGCGCTCCTGATGGATGAAATGCACCCCCAGCGCCTCCACCTGACGTGGTGACAGCGACGTATACACCTGGCCGTCAATGCTCACCTGACCGGCGTCCGCCGTATGCAGGCCGGCGAGGATCTTGATCAGCGTCGACTTGCCGGCACCGTTCTCGCCCACCAGCCCGTGGATGGTTCCACGCTCAACCCGCAAGCTCGCGTCATCCAGCGCCTGGGTCGCGCCAAAACGCTTGCGGATATGTTGCAACTCCAACGCCGCCGCGGCCGTCATCAGTCACCTCGCAGTTGCTGGACCTGGGACAGATTCGCCGCCGTGGTCAGCAGCGTCGGTACATGGGTTTCCTTGGGCAAGTCATGCTGGCCGGCCAGGTAGCGTGCGACGTTCTGCACCGCGGTCCGGCCGATCAAGGCCGGCTGCTGGGCCACTACCGCACCTACTGGCGAATCCTTCTGTCCGAGCAGTTCGAGGACTTCCGGCGTGCCATCGACCCCGTAGGTCTTGATCTCGGTGCGCTTGGCATCGATCAGTGCCTTGCTCGCGCCCAACTGCGGGATGTCCCACGCCGCCCAGATCGCCGAGACGCTGCCGGCCGGGTACTTGTTGAGCAGGGCCGAGACCTGGGAGTAAGCGTCCTGGACCGTATTGGGGATCACGTCGCGCAACTCCGGCTCGATGATTTCCAGTTGCGGATGATCCTTGAGCGCCAGCTTCAACTGGTCGTAGCGGATGGCGCACACCGGTACGCCATAGAAGCCGTTGAACACCAGGATCTTGCCCTTGCCGCCGGCGTCCTTGATCAACTGGTCGGCCAGGGCCCGGCCGGTGGCGACGTTGTCCGAGGTGGTGTTGTTGATGCTGTACTGGGAGGGTGCGTCGATGGTGAACAGCGGGATGCCGGCCTTGCTGATGCGCTTGAGCCAGGGGTCGATCACGCTCAGGGTGCCGAGGGTCTGGATCACCGCATCGGGCTTCTGGGTGACCACGGTCTGCAGTTGGGTCACCAGGTTCTTGTCGTTGCGGCCGGCGTCGAGGGTGATCGGGGTGCCACCCAGGCGCTTGATCTCATCGACCTGGGCCTGGAAGGCCTTGATATCGAAGTAGTGACTGGTGCCGGTCATGCTCACGGCAATGCGCTTGCCGGCCAGCGAGGGAACGGGGTCGCTGCTCTCGGCGGCCAGGGACACCGCACTGTGGCCCAGCAGCAGCAACGCGCCAAGTCGGATCAAACGGGAAAACGAGGGAAAGGTGCAAGGCATGGAAGGCTCCGCTGAACGACCGGTGAAAGAATTCACCGGAGGCCGTTGCAGGGCTCATGCCATAAAATTTATTAATTTAAATCAAACAGATAGGTTAGATACAGAGACCTGGACTGTACGGCAAAACAGGAAAACTGTTCGACCGCTGTTGCCCAGGCAACACTTGCGTCAACCCTTGGGAACACCGCGAAACCCGATCTCAGTGGGTTTTCGCCACCCAGGCATTGAAGCGCTGTTCCAGCTCTTCGCCATGATCGACCCAGAAACCGTTGTCCATCGGCATCGCCTGGGCCAGGTTGTCCGGCGCGGTATTCAACCGGGCCGCCAACGCTGGCGCCAGCAGCGCCTGAATCTTCAGGTTGGTCGAACCATAACCCAGCTTCTCCGTATGCAGTTTCTGGTTCTCCGGCCGCAGGGAAAAACCGATGAACTGTTCCGCCAGCGCCTTGTTCGGGCTGCCCTTGGGAATCGCCCAGGCATCGATGGCATAGATGCTGCCGTTCCACACCACCTTCACATTCGCGCCGGACTCCTGGGCCGAGAACACCCGGCCATTGAACGCGGTGCTCATCACCACATCGCCACTGGCCAGGAACTGCATCGGCTGGGCGCCCGCCTCCCACCACTGGATGCTGCCCTTGATCTGGTCCAGCTTGCGGAATGCCCGGTCCACACCCGCTGGCGTGGACAGGACCTTGTAGACATCCGCCAGCGGTACACCGTCCGCCATCAAGGCGATTTCCAGGGTGTACTTGGCGCCCTTGCGCAGGCTGCGTTTGCCCGGGTACTTCTTCACATCCCAGAAATCCCCCCAGCCGGTCGGCGCGACACTCAACTTGTCGGCGTTGTAGGCCATGGCCATCGACCACACCAGCAACCCCGCGCCGCACTCGGACAAGGTCCCGGGGACAAAGTCCGCCGGCTTGCCAATGGCACTCATGTCCAGGTGCTCGAACAACCCTTCCTCACAGCCACGGATCAGTTCCGGCCCCTCGACCTGCACCACATCCCAGTTGACGCTATGGGTATCGACCATCGCCTTGATCCGCCCCATTTCGCCGTTGTACTCCCCCGCCACCACCTTGCTGCCGGTGGCCTTCTCGAAGGGTTGGTAGAACGCTTGCGTCTGCACATCCTTGCTCACGCCGCCAAAGGAAATCACGGTGATCTCGCCGGCCATGGCCGTGGACGCCATCAGGGTCAGGGCCAGTGCGCCGATTGCTTTGTTCTTCATGTCTACCTCTAGGATTATTGGTTTTGGCAGAGTGGGCTTTCATAGCGTTGAAGCATGCCTTGCATGGGTGTGCGATGGGGACCTCGCCCCCTTGGCCTGGCTTCTGGGGCCAGTTGCACGGTGGAACGCCCCGGTTTCAGCGACGGTGGTCGCGCAGGTCCCCGGCAATCAGACGCAAGGCCGATTGCCAGGCCAGCTTCGGGTAATCCTCGTCCAGTTCGTTGTCGGACTGTTGCGCGGTCAGTTCGCAGACCGCCGGAGATGGGAAGCGCAGTTGCCGTCCACCCGCCATGGCCTGGACCTGGGCCTGACAGGCGCGTTCGAGGAAATAGATCTGGTTGAACGCCTCCGCAACCGAACGACCCACCGCCAGCAGGCCATGGTTACGGAGGATCATCGCGTTGTGATAACCCAGGTCACGGACCAGCCGCGCACGCTCGTCGGGGTTCAGGGCAATGCCTTCATAGTCGTGATAGCCCAGGCGTCGATAGAACTTCAGTGCATGCTGGCTGATGGGCAACAGCCCCTCTTCCTGGGCCGCTACCGCGATGCCCGCCGAGGTGTGGGTGTGCACCACACAGGCCACATCGGTACGGGCGGCATGGATCGCCGAGTGGATGATAAAACCGGCCCGGTTGACGTGGTGTTCCCCTGGCCGCGCATCCACCACCGCGCCGTCATGGTCGATCTTGACCAGGTCCGAAGCGCACATCTCATGGAACAGCACGCCATAACGGTTGATCAGGAAGTGCCCCTCTTCACCGGGGACCCGCGCCGAGATATGGGTGTCGATCAGATCGGTCATGCGAAAGTACGCGATCAGTCGGTAGAGCGCGGCCAGCTCGCAACGGGCCTCCCACTCCTGGTTGGAAATCCGCGTGCGATCAATCGGCAAGTGGGTGTCGTGCATGGGGCATCCTGGTTCGTGGTATGTTTTGGCCAACAACAGTGATCGGCGATGAACCGATCTTGCAGCACCGGTCTACCGGCGACCATGCACAGAACAGGCGACGTGCACGCATCACTGTGATGGTCTTTTTACCAGTACACCTGCCGCTCACCCCCTGCCTGGATGAACGCTCCCATGATGTTCCTCGACCCCGGATCACAGGCCCCGCTGGTCAGCCAGATCGTCACCGGCATCAGCCAGGCGATCAAGGACCAGCGCCTGCGTCCCGGCAGCAAGCTGCCGTCGATCCGCAAGTTCTCGCAAACCCACAAGGTCAGTCATTTCACCGCCGTCGAGGCCTACGATCGGCTGGTCGCCCTGGGCTACCTGACGCCGGTGCGCAATGCCGGTTTCTATGTGCGCGACCTCGCCGGCGCGGTCAGCAGCGAACCCCAGCCACCGCTGGCCGACGACGACAACGAGTTCGATTTCGACGCCTACCTGCTGTTGCAGAAGGTCTTCCAGGGCATGGACATGGACATGCGTCCGGGCATCGGCCTGCTGCCCGAATCCTGGTCCGATCACGACGGCGTACAGCGCAGCCTGCGCGCGTTGGCCCGCAGTGAACCGGACAGCTTCTGCGGCTACGGCAACGCCAAGGGCAACCCGAAACTGCGCGCCCGCCTTGCGGAAAAACTCGCCGACACGCGGATCGCCGCCCACCCGGAACAGATCCTGCTCACCAGCGGCGGCAGTCACGCCCTGGACCTGATGGTGCGCTACCTGGTGCAACGCGGCGACACGGTGCTGGTGGACGAGCCGGGTTATCACAACCTGTTTCTCAACCTGCGCTTGCAGGGCGCGCGGCTGATCGGTGTGCCACGGACCCGCGACGGTATCGACCTGATGGCCCTGGAGGCGCTGCTGCAACTGCACAAGCCCAAGGTGTTCTTCACCAACACCCGCCTGCAATGCCCGACCGGTACCAGCCTGTCCCTGGCGGTGGCCCATCGCTTGTTGCAACTGGCGGAGAAACACGACTTCCTGATCGTCGAGAACGATATCTACGCCGACCTCGATCCCAGCGGCCAGCAGGCCCTGGCCGGCATGGACCAGCTGTCGCGGGTGGTCTATATCGGCAGCTTTTCCAAGACCGTCGCACCGGCCTTGCGGGTCGGGTTTATCGCCGCCCATGCGGAGCTGATCGAAGAGCTGGTGCCGCTCAAGCTGGTCAGTGGCCTGACCTCCTCACAGCTCGCTGAAGAACTGGTGCTGGACGTGTTGTTGCAGGGCCGGCATCGCAAGCACGTCAAGCAATTGCAGGAACAGTTGGCCCAGGCCCACGAGTCGGTGGCCCGGCGGTTGGAAGGCGTCGGCATGGAGCTGTTTACCGAACCCCGCGCCGGCCTGTTTCTCTGGGCGCGACATCCGGCGCTGGAGGACTCCACGACACTGGCGATGCAGGCCCGTGAAGAGCGCATCCTGCTCGCACCGGGCCAACTGTTCATGCCCGATGCGCGAGTGGTGCCCTGGTTGCGCTTCAACGTGGCGCACTCGGAGGATGAGCGGATCTATCGGTTTCTCGAGCGCGGCACAACGACAAAGGTCTAGGCCCTTGCGCTGACGGGTTGGCCGCGATCCCTGTAGGAGATCGTGTAGCGCTGTCCGATCACGAAACACGATTATCGGGCGTTGAGTTGCGCCAGCTGAGCCGTGTGCACGAAACACAGCTTGTTGCCCTCCGGATCACGGCAATAGGCACCGTAATAATCGGCGGCATAGTCAGGCCGCAAACCGGGCGCGCCTTCGTCGCGGGCCCCCAGCTCCAGCGCCTTGGTCCAGGCTGCGCGAACCTGGGCCTGGGACCCGGCGGCAAAACTCACCTGCACGCCATTGCCCCAGGTCGCGGGCAGGCCGTTGAACGGTTTCTGCACAAAGAACTGCGGCCAATCCCGCCCCGGCATCTGCCAGCCGGCACCGGGCGGACCGCTGTCCTGGTCGTCGGCCATGCGCACCAGGCCAAGCTCGGCCAGTACCGCCCCATAGAAAGCGATCATCAACGGCAGATCACGGGCACCGAGCTGGATATGACTGAACATGACAAACCTTCCTTGGGTCTCTGCGGCGGCGAAGTGTCGCCTCAATCCAGCTTGAATGCCTCATCCAACGGAATGCGATAACCGTTGGCCAGGCGATTGGTTTCGTTGGCCATGCCGACCACCGCCTGCAACTCGCCGAACATCTCGTCGGTCATCCCGGCCTTGCGTGCGGCGGCGGTGTGGGAAGCGATGCAATACGGACAGTTGTTGGTGACGCTGACCGCGACGTAGATCAGCTCCTTGGTCAGCGGGTCCAGCGCGCCGGGGGCCATGATCTCCTTGAGGCTTTCCCAGGTCCGGCGCAGGGTCGGCGGGTGCGCGGCCAGGCACTTCCAGAAGTTGTTGACCTGCTCGACCTTGCGGGTGTGCATGATGTCGTCGTAGACGGCACGAACTTCCGGATTGGCGTCTTCGTATTCGGTCAGATGCTGGGACGGCATGAACGGCTCCTCGGTGAGAGAACAGCGATGGATGAAACGAAGGTTATAGCTGAATCCGTCAGCGCTGTGCGGTTCCTTGCGAGCCGCGCAAACGAAAACTCCCGGGGCTCTCCCCCGTCCACTGCTTGAACGCACGGTGAAAGGCGCTGGGCTCGCGAAAACCGACTTCCTGGGCAATCGCGGCAATGCTCATGGTGGTACTGCGCAGACGCTCGAAGGCAATGGCCCGACGCACCTCGTCCTTGATTTCCTGATAGGAAAAGCCCTCGCGCTGCAACGCCCGGCGCAGACTGGCCAGGTGGATATCGAACTCCAGCGCCAGTTGCTCCAGGGTCGGCCAGTGGTCATAACCGCAGGCGCGCAAGCGCTGGTGGACCCGGGCGCTGAAACCCTCGCGATTGCGAAAACGGATAAACACCGACTGCGGCGCGTCCCGCAAAAAGGTGTAGAGCGACTTGCGATCCTGCAGCACCGGCAAACGCAGGTATTCGCGCTCGAATTCGATCTCGGTCACCGCTGCATCGAACTCCACGTAGGCGCCCCACAACAGGTGCTCGTCGCCATGGGGCGGACGGGCATGGGCGAAACGGGCGCGGCTGATGGGAATCCGCCGTCCGGCCAGCCAGCACATCAGGCCGACGATCAGGATCAGGAAGGTTTCGGTGATCACCGCTTGCAGGTACGGGTCCTGGGTCTCGGTGCGCATCACCACGACCACCCGCTTGCCACGCACCTGCACCTGGGCATCGATATCCCGCAGGAACAAGGCGAAATACTCCAGCGACAGGCCCAGGGCCTTGCCCACGGTCGGCGCCTGGATCAGCCCCCGGCAGATCAGGGCGAAGCTGCCGATGGGCATGCCGTGGGAATCGAAGCCGAAGAACTCGTCGCCCAGTTCGCGGATCACTGTCAACCAGAGTTGCGCCAGCAGCCTGGGCGCGACCCGCTCGCCCAGTTCGTCCAGGGAACGCTCGGCAAAACCCGCGGCCTGCAGCAGCTCGGCAATGCGCTGCGGGCGGTCGAGAAAACGCACCAGCAGGGCTTTAATGAAGTAGGACGACACCGAATGTTTTTCTTTCATGAATCCCAAGCTGCGTATGGCAAAAAGTCACAGGTTTACTGAGCAGTTTCGGCATAGGCCGAGTGGACCGACGGTCCTAGACTGGCCGCACTGGATGAACTGCCTCCACTCCAACCAGGATCATGCAAGCTGATCCTCACAATAATCAGGACTGCCCCCATGTCAAAGCCCGAAGTGTATATCGTCAGCGCCGCCCGTACCGCCATCGGTACTTTCGGCGGCTCGCTGAAAGACGTTCCCTTGAGCGAACTGGCCACCACCGCCGTCAAGGCCGCCCTGCAACGCAGCGACGTCGATCCGGCGCGGGTCGGCCATGTGGTGATGGGCAACGTGATCCCCACCGACACCCTGGACGCCTACCTGTCCCGGGTCGCCGCGATCAACGCCGGCATTCCCAAGGAAACCCCGGCCTACAACGTCAACCGCCTCTGCGGCTCGGGCTTGCAGGCGATTGTCTCGGCAGCGCAGACCCTGTTGCTCGGTGACGCCGATATCGCCATCGGTGCCGGCGCCGAATCCATGAGCCGTGGCCCTTACTTGCTGCCTTCGGCGCGTTGGGGCGCGCGCATGGGCAATGTCCAGGCCATCGACTACATGCTGGGCATTCTCCATGACCCGTTCCACGGCATCCATATGGGCATCACCGCCGAAAACATTGCCGAACGCAATGGCATTACCCGGCAGATGCAGGACGACCTGGCCCTGGAAGAACAACTGCGTGCCAGCCGCGCCATCGAAGAGGGTCGTTTCACCTCGCAGATCGTCCCGGTGGAAGTACGCAGCCGCAAGGGCACGCAACTGTTCAGCGTCGACGAGCACCCACGGGCGACTTCGCTGGAACAGCTGGCACAGATGAAAACCGCCTTCAAGAAAGACGGCACCGTCACCGCCGGCAACGCCTCGGGCCTGAATGACGGCGCCGCCGCCCTGTTGCTGGCCACCGGCGCCGCGCTGCAGACCGACGGCCTGAAACCCCTGGCACGCCTGGTGGCCTACGCCCATGCCGGGCTAGAACCGGAACTGATGGGCCTGGGCCCGATCCCCGCTACGCGCCTGGCGCTCAAGCGCGCCGGCCTGACGGTGGCTGACCTGGATGTGATCGAAGCCAACGTCGCCTTCGCCGCCCAGGCCTGCGCCGTCAGCCAGGAACTGGACTTCGACCCGGCCAAGGTCAACCCCAACGGCTCCGGGATTGCCCTGGGCCATCCGGTGGGCGCCACCGGCGCGATCATCGCCACCAAACTGATTCATGAACTGCATCGCACCGGCGGCCGCTACGGCCTGGCCACCATGTGCATCGGCGGCGGGCAAGGCATCGCCGTCATCTTCGAACGGGTTTAAGGACAACAGAACATGAGTATTCAACGTATCGCCGTGATCGGCGCCGGCATCATGGGCAACGGGATTGCCCAGGTCTGTGCGGTGGCAGGTCTGGAAGTGTCGCTGATCGACGTTTCGCAGCAGGCTCTGGACAAAGGCCTGGCGACCCTGACCGGCAACCTCGACCGACAAGTACGCAAGGCGGTGATCACCGCCGAGGACAAGCAGGCCGCCCTCGGCCGCATCAGCCTGAGCAGCGACTACGCGGTGCTGGCCCGAGCCGAACTGGTGATCGAGGCGGCTACGGAAAACCTCGAGCTGAAAAAACGCATTCTGCGGCAGGTGGCTGAAGTGGCCAGCGCCGAATGCATTATCGCCACCAACACCTCGTCGCTGTCGATCACCGAACTGGCGGCGGCCATCGACCAGCCCGGGCGCTTTATCGGCCTGCACTTCTTCAATCCGGTGCCGATGATGGGCCTGCTGGAAGTCATCCGTGGCCTGCAGACCAGCGATGCCACCCATGCCCAGGCCATGGCCCTGGCCAGCCAGATCGGCAAGACCGCGGTCACCGCCCGCAACCGCCCGGGCTTCGTGGTCAATCGCATCCTCTGTCCGATGATCAACGAAGCCATCTTCGTGCTCCAGGAGGACCTGGCCAGCGCCGAGGATATCGACGCCGGCATGCAGTTGGGCTGCAACCAGCCGATCGGCCCCCTGGCCCTGGCGGACCTGATCGGCCTGGATACCCTGCTGGCAATCATGGAGAGCCTGCACTCGGGCTTCGACGAACCCAAGTACCGTCCGGCGCAGTTGCTCAAGGAAATGGTTGCCGCCGGCTATCTGGGCCGTAAAAGCGGTCGCGGCTTCCATACGTACGAGCGCTGATCATCATGCCCCGCAGCGCCCTCGCCGCCGTGCCTGAAGCCGAGCTTCAGGCCAGGGCCTCGCGCCATCTGCAGACCCGCGAAAAGGCCGTGGCGCTGTTTGCCCGACGCGGGTTTGCCCAGGTGGGCCTGCGCGAGCTGGCCGGGCACCTGGGCATCCAGGCGGGCTCGATCTACAACCATATCGAGAGCAAGCAGGCCTTGCTCTTCGAACTGATCGAGAGCCTGCACCTGGAGCTGTTGGGGATTGTCACACAGCCGGTGCGCAGCGCGCGCTCGGCGGAAAAACGTCTGAACGAGTTGATCGCCGCGCACCTGGACCTGCATCGCGCCAAGGGCGATTTCTTCCGGGTCGCCGAGCATGAGTTCCACTGCCTGGAAGCCGCGCACCAGGCGGCGATCCTGGTCTTGCGCAGGCGCTATGAAAGTCATCTGATCAAGTTGCTGGGGCCATTGGGGTTGTCGACCGACGCCACCCTGGCACTGACCACCGTACGGACCTTTCTCTGCCTGCTGAACAACCTGCCGGCCTGGACCGAGGAAGCCGGACTGGATTCGGCGACCTATCGGGCGTTGATGCACAATATCGCGCTGGGGGCGGTCAAGGGCGCGCTAACCCTGCCTTCCGGAGACCCACGCCCCCTGTAGGAGCCGGCTTGCTGGCGATGAGGGCCGTGAGTCCTGCATCGATTGTCCGGCCGCCATCGCCAGCAAGCCGGCTCCTACAAGGGTTGCGGTTTATTCAAGATAGGGGGAGTTACAGGCAGGTTGCCACTGCCGCCAGCCTTCTCACGCCAATCGGCTTGCTGGCGGTCGCGTAGTAGTCGACCAGCGTGTCCGCACCTTCGTGACGCACGTCGGCAAAGAACTCCGAGCCACGGGTATAAACGGTCGAGCCACTCTTGTAGCCGGGTTGCAGATAAGCCGCCGCATCCACACCGAACACCGCCTCATCCTGCCAGGCAAACTGAATGCACTGGGCCACGACATCCTCGGCCTTGCTCGACGTGAAGCTCTTGGTCGGCCCGGTGGTACGGGTCTGGTTCATGGCTGGCCCCATGCAGCCCGCCAACGCCACTACCGCCAACGTTCCGATTAACATCCGCATGACCGTTCCCTGCCGAAAAAAAGAAGCGACTTTAGCATTGTGGCAGCTCAATACGAATCACTACCGCGCAAAAGGCCGCCCGCTGCCGAAAGCCGCTCTTCCCGCCCCCGATCCGATCACCTGCGACGTCGCAGCGGGTTGCACAAACGCGCCCGCTTGTCCAAGCTCTGCCCACTGATTCAAGGATGGCTCATATGTTCAAGACGTATTTCAACAGGGCCCGACCGGGCCTGTGCCTGCTGTTCACCGCACTGGCCTGCTCCACGGCCTTCGCCGAGACAGCGCCCCCGACCTTCCCGGATGCCATCGCCAGCGACCCGACGAAACTTGGCTGGATGATCGGCGCCCCACCGCCGGCCGATCGCATCCTGCGCTTCGAGGATGGCAGCTATTTCCGTTTCCCCGCCCTGCGCTGGAGCGTCTCGCACTTTCGCCAGTTGATGCCCACCACCAATGTGTCCCGGGGCCTTGAAGGGCCGGTTGCGTTGCCATCGGCCTTGCGCAATGACATCGACCGCTTGAGCTTCACCACCCTCGACACGAAAACCCCGATGACCTGGGAACAATCCCTGGCGGCGACCTATACCGACGGCATCGTGGTGCTGCACCGTGGCAAGGTGGTGTACGAGCGCTACTTCGGCTCGCTCAGTCCCCAGGGCCAACACGCCGCGATGTCGGTGACCAAGTCGGTGATCGGCACCCTCGGCGCGGCGCTGGTGGCCGAAGGGCTGATCGATGTGAACAAGGAGGTCAAGGACTATGTGCCGGAACTGGCGAAGTCGGCCTTCGGCAGTGCCAGTGTGCGCCAGGTGCTGGACATGACCACGGCGCTGGACTACAGCGAAGACTACAGCGACCCGAACGCCGGTGTCTGGGCCCACGCCCAAGCTGGCAACCCGCTGCCCAAGCCGGCCGACTACAAGGGGCCGCGTACCTATTACGAATTTCTCCAGACCGTGCAGCCGGAAGGCGAACATGGCGCGGCCTTCGCCTACAAGACCGTCAATACCGATGTGCTCGGCTGGGTGATCGCCCGGGCCACCGGGCATAACGTGGCGCAGGTGCTGTCGGAGCGGATCTGGAGCCGGATGGGCGCCGAGCAGGATGCCTATTTCACCGTTGATTCGATTGGGACGCCGTTCGCCGGTGGTGGCCTGAACACCGGCCTGCGGGACCTGGCGCGCTTCGGCGAAATGCTCCGTAACGACGGCCGCGCCAACGGCCAGCAGATCCTACCCGCGAGCGTGGTCGAGGATATTCGGCGTGGGGCTGACAGGGCAGCGTTTGCCAAGGCCGGCTACTCGCTGCTCAAGGGCTGGAGCTACCGCAATATGTGGTGGGTGACCCATAACGACCACGGCGCCTATATGGCCCGGGGCGTCCATGGCCAACGGATCTATATCGATCCCAAGGCCGAGATGGTGATCGTGCGTTATGCCTCCCATCCGGTGGCGAGCAATTCGGCGAACGACCCGGTGACCTTGCCGGCGTTCGAGGCGCTGGGGAATTTCCTGCTGGTGCACCCGCAGAAATAACCCGCGCCAGCCCCGCAAACCCTGTAGGAGCCGGCTTGCTGGCGATGACGGCCGAATAGTCGATGCAAGACTCACGGGCCTCATCGCCAGCAAGCCGGCTCCTACAAGGACAGCGTTAACCGCGATGACGAATCAACACGGGTCAGGCGGTCGCTCAGGCATCCTCGAGAATCAGGTCCGCGCCCTTCTCCGCCACCATCAGCACCGCCGCGTGGGTATTGCCCGACGTCACGTTGGGGAAAATCGACGCATCGACAATCCGCAACCCCTTCATCCCATGCACCTTCAGGCGCTTGTCGACCACCGACACCTGCGGGTCCGACCCCATCGCGCAAGAACCGCACAGGTGATAGATCGACCCGCTGTTCTCGCGGAAATACTCCAGCATCGCCGCGTCGTCATTCACCGCCTTGCCCGGCAACACCTCATCGACGGTAATCGCCCGCAACGCCGGCGCCTGCATGATCTTGCGAATCAGCCGGCTACCTTGCAGCACCTCGTCGATGTCCTTCTCGGTGCTCAGGTAGTTCGGGTCGATCAGCGCCGCATCCGCCGGGTTCTTCGAGGCGATCCGCACGCTGCCGCGACTGGTCGGCCGGCACGGGTTGAAGCACAGCAGGAAGCCCGAATACGGCTCCGGCTTGAGGCTGGCCTTGTTGTTCTTCGGAATCTGGTACGACAAGGGATTGAAGTACATCTGCAGGTTCGGGTGCGCCTGCTCTTCATTGCCGCGGAAGAACCCGCCGGCCTGGTTGACGCTCATGGCCAGCGCGCCCTTGCGGGTCAGCAGGTATTGCAGGCCCAGCTTGAGCTGGCCGAACAGCGAGCTCAGCTCATCGTTCAAGGTCGGGATATTGGCCTTGTAGTAGTAGCTCACGCACAGGTGATCCTGCAGGTTCTGCCCCACCGCGGGCAGATGCTTGACCACCGGCACCCGGTGTTCGCTCAACAGTGTCTGGTCGCCGACCCCCGACAATTGCAGGATCTTCGGTGTATCCACCGCCCCGGCACAGAGGATCACTTCCTTGTTGGCCTTGAACGAGCGCGCCACGCCGTGCTGGCTGATGGAAATGCCGATGGCCCGCAGGTCATTGTCGAACAGCACCCGGTCCACCAGCGCATGGTGCTCCACGGTGAGGTTCGGCCGGCTCAGGGCCGGATGCAGGTGAGCGAAGCTGCTGGAGCTACGCTGGCCGTTGCGGGTGTTGACGTCATAGACCCCCGCCCCTTCGAACTTCGGCCCGTTGAAGTCGTCGCTGCGCTGATAACCCAGCTGCTGGCAACCTTCGAGAAACACATCGCAGATCGGGTGCGTATGCCCCTGCATCGGCGTGATGCTGATCGGCCCGCTGCCGCCGTGATACTCGGTATCGCCCAGCGGGTGATTTTCCAGCTTGCGGAAGTACGGCAGCACGTCCTTGAACGCCCAGCCGTCATTGCCGTTGGCCGCCCAGTCATCGAAGTCATGGGCCTGACCACGCACGTAGACCATGGCGTTGATCGAACCCGAACCGCCCTGGACCTTGCCCCGGGGCGCATAGATTTCCCGGTTGTGCAGTTGCTTCTGCGGCTGGCTGTAGTACATCCAGTTGAAGGTCGGGTTGTAATACATCTTGGCGAAACCGACCGGGATCTTGAACCAGAACGAGGCGTCCTTGCCGCCCGCTTCGAGCAACAGGACCGAATATTTCCCCGAAGCCGACAAGCGGTTGGCGAGGATGCAACCGGCGGCGCCCGCGCCGGCGATGATGTAGTCGTATGTCATGCAGGTTACCGCTGATTCGTTGAAAACGCCGCCCTGTCCCAGGGCGGCAGGATGGCTCAGCCCCTGGCCGGCGACGTGTCTTTCACATCGGCGGGCGTCGGCGCCATTTGCAGGTGCAGCCGCTGGCCGGTGTAGGGCGTGTGCTTGCGCACCACGTCCATGTTCAGCTCAACCCCCAGGCCCGGCTCGGTCGACGGGATGATGTAGCCGTCTTCCCATTGCAGCGGCTTGGTCAGCACTTCGGCATGGAATCCGCCCCAGGTCATGATGCTTTCCTGGATCAGGAAGTTCGGCGTACAGGTCGCGAGCTGGAAGCTGGCCGCAGCGCCGATCGGACCGTTGTAGAGGTGCGGGGCGATCTGCGCGTAGTAGGCCTCGGCCATGCTGGCGATCTTCTTGGCCTCCAGCAGACCGCCGCAGCGCGCTACGTTCATCTGCAGGATCGACGCACCGCCGGCCTGCAGCAGCTTGAAGAACTCGTACTTGGTGGTCAGCCGCTCACCGGTGGCAATCGGGATCGTGGTCTTGGCCGCCACTTGCGCCATGGCCTCTTCCTGGCCGGGCGGTACCGGCTCTTCGAACCACAGCGGGTCGTACTTCTCCAGGCGCTTGGCCAGGCGAATCGCCGACGACGGCACCATCTGTCCGTGGGTACCGAACAGCAGGTCGCACTTGTCGCCCACCGCTTCGCGGATCTTGCGGCAGAAGGTTTCGCAGCGCTCCAGCACTTCCAGGGAAATCTGGTGGCCGGAATAGGCGGTGTAAGGCCCGGCCGGGTCGAACTTCACGGCGGTGAAGCCCAGCTTCATGTTCTCTATCGCGCATTCGGCGGCCAGGTCCGGGTCGTCGTAGTCGTACTCGCCACGGCTGTTGACCGGGTACAGGTAGGTGTAGGAGCGCAGGCGCTCGTTGACCTTGCCCCCCAGCAGTTCATAGACCGGCTTGTTCGCCGCCTTGCCGATGATGTCCCAGCAAGCCATCTCCAGGCCGCTGACCACACCCATCATGGTCAGGTCCGGACGCTGGGTGAAACCGCTGGAATAGGCCTGGCGGAAGAAACGCTCGATATGGTGCGGGTCCTGGTCCTGAAGGTAACGCTCGAACACGTCCTCGATGATCGGCACCATGGCCTTGGGGCCGAAGGTGGCGGCGTAGATCTCGCCGACGCCTTCGATGCCGCAGTCGGTCTTGAGCTTGACGAACAGCCAGTACATGCCACCGATGTGCGGCGGCGGTACGGCGACGATATGGGTTTCCAGGGAGACGATTTTCATATCAGGCACCTGCCTTTTTGTTGACCAGCGCGCGCAGCGCCAGGGCCGCCAGGGTTCCAAGCCCGCCGATAAAGGCGATGTAGCCGAAATACAGCTTGTAACCGAGGGCGCCAGGGAAGTTTTCCGTGAGATAACCGTTGATCAACGGGATAAAGGTGTCCGGCAGGTAGCCGACCACCGAGACAATGCCAATGGCCAGGCCCGTGATCCGCAGCGGGATCTTGCAGGTGTCGAGGATCGCCCAGTACAGCCCGCGAATGGCGTAGGTCATCAAACCGATAAAGATCACCGTGACCACCAGTACGCCGATGCTGCCCAGCGCCGGGAAGACGATCAGCCCGAGAATGCCGAGGGTCGCCAGCAGCAGTGCAACGATCAGCACCGAGATATTCGAGAACTTGTCACCCAGGTAACCGCCGCCGAGACCGCCGATGGGGCGCATCCACAACTTGATGGTGGTGATGGTGCCGGCCATGACCGCGGTCATGCCGCTGCCTTGCAGGTAGTCGGAGAAGCTGTAGGTGGCCCAGAAGATGTGATAACCGCAGAACACGATGGCGGTCACCAGCCACAACTCGGGGATCTTCACCAGGAAGGCCAGGTCGCTGAGCAGATTGTGCGAAGCCTTTTCTTCCTGGGTTTCAATGGCCGCCACGGACTTGGGGTCCTTGAGCGAGACCAGCACGCAACCGATGGCGATACAGGTAAAGGAGTACAGGTAGACCACATGCTTGAAGCCTTCGGCCGCCGACTCGCTGCGGGTCTCGGTGGCGTAGGCGAACAGCCCCAGGGCCACGGTGGCGAGCATCGCTTCCACCAGGCCACGACCGCCGTCGAGGATGCCGAAGAAACGTCCTTGCTCGGAGGCTTCGGCGATCATCTTGACCCGCTTGAGCACCGAGGCCCAGAAGGTCAGGCCGGTGGTCAGGCCCCAGCAACCGAAGATGATCATCAGGCCGGTCATCGACGGCGCGGTGGAATACCAGATCCCCAGCAGGCCGGTGGCGACCAGCGAGAAGAAGATCAGGAAGCGCGGTGCCAGGCGATCCGCCAGCCAGCCGCTGGGCAGGTAGCTGAGCAGGAAGATGGTGCCGAGCATCGAGTACAGGTAACCCAGCTCGCTGTGATTGATATGGAACACTTCGAGCATGGTGGTCTGGTAGACCTGGCGCAGGTAGAGGATCGGGTAGATCGCCCCGGCGGCCAGCACCAGCAACATCAGTTGGAAATAACGGCTGCCCTTGTCGCTTTTGGCGGACGTGGCGGCGGCGTGAACCTGAACAGCAGCAGGCTTGGACATGTACGGGGACCTCGGGCGATCCGGCAGTGCACGGTCGCCCTTCTCTATCGATTGTTGTTATTGGAATAGCGTGTCGCGTAAAACCTGTCTCAGTACTTCATGACCACCAGTCGGGTCTGGGTGAATTCGAGCATGCCGTGCTTGCCGTCATCGCCGCCCAGGCCGGAACGTTTCCAGCCGGCGTGGAAACCCTGGTAGGGGTCGGCCGGGGTGCGGTTGACGTAGAGCTCGCCGGACTCGATGGCATTCGCCACTTTCATCGCCGTGCGGTAGTTCTCGGTATAGAGCACCGAGGACAGGCCGAACTGGTGGTCGTTGGCCATGGCCAGCGCCTCGTCGATATCACGGTACTTGAGCACCGGCAGGACCGGGCCGAAGATTTCTTCCTGGATGATTTCCATGTCCTGGCGGCAACCGCTGAGCAGGGTCGGCGGATAGAAATGCCCCGGACCTTCGGGGATCACACCACCGGTTTCCAGCACCGCGCCGTCGGCCACGGCACGCTCGACCATGGCGTGGATATTGCGCCGTGAGCTGGCATTGACCAGCGGGCCCATCAGGCTGGCATCCGTGGCGCGGTCGCCAAACTGCACAGCGCTGATCTTCTCTTTCAGCAGCGCGAGGAAACGGTCGTGCACGCTTTCGTGGACATAGACCCGTTCCACCGCCGTGCACAACTGGCCGCAATGGGTGGTCTTGGAAGCAACGATGGCGCTGGCGGCCTGCTCCAGGTCGGCATCGGCCTCGATGATCGCCGGGGTCTTGCCGCCCAGCTCCAGGGATGGCTTGGCGATATTGGCCTTGCAGTAATCGAGCACGATGCGTCCGGCGTTGACGCTGCCGGTCAGGGTGATCAGGCCGACGGCCTTGTGGGTGCAGACGTTGGCGGCGGTGTCGTGGTCCATGGTGAGGATATTCACCACCCCGGCGGGCAGGCTCGACTGTTGCACGGCACGGGCGATCTCAAACGCCGAGATCGGCGTGTTGTTGCTCGGGCGCACCACCACGGTATTGCCGGCGATCAGCGCCGGGGCGATCTTGCGCAGCAGGGTGTAGACCGGGTAGTTGAATGGAATCAGGCAGGCGACGACGCCGATCGGCTCACGTTGCAGGAACAGGTTTTCGTCCGGGGTATCGCTGGGAATGATCTCGCCTTCGATACGCCGCGCCCATTCGGCGTGGTAGCGGGTGATTTGCGCGGCATAACGGGCTTCGTTACTGGCGTCGGCGACGCTCTTGCCGGACTCCGCCGCCAGGGCCTGGCCGATGTCTTCGGCGCGGGCTTCCAGGGCGCTGGCAAAGCTGCGCAGATGCTCGGCGCGTTCGATGCTGGTGAGCTTGCCCCAGAGCTTCTGGGCGGCGGCGGCGGCCTCGACGGCCTCGACCGCTTCGCTGGAGGTGGCGGCCGGCACGTGATCGATCAAGGCCTCGGTGGCCGGGTTGTAGACCGCGATCCGGGCAGTGCCGGCGGGCTCGACGAACTGACCGTTAACAAAATTGCGCTGGGTGGACATGTACTGGTTCTCGTACTTTTCTTATCTGAGAAGCCAGCAGTCTTGTCATCCGAGGCGGGATGAACAAACGATTAATTCAGGCGGTAAACATTCAAAAAATGCAGGTTACCGCCGGACCTTCAGATAACCGGCATCGGCGCCGCCGTAGACGGCTCGAGATGCCGCCGTGCCAGCTCCAGTTCTTCCTGCAACCACTGGCTGAAAATCTGCAACTGAGGGATCTGCGTCTGTTCCTGGCGGGTCACCAGCCAGTAGGACTGGTGACCGTCGACATGCACGTTGAGCACCTGGGTCAACTGCCCGCAGGCCAGCTCGCCGGCCACCATATGCCAGTCGGCGATGGTGATGCCCAAGCCGTCGATGGCCGCGCGAATCGCCAGGTCCAGCAGGTCGAACTCATAGCCGCTCAAGGTATCGACGCCACTGATCCGCGCCGCGTCCAGCCAGTGTTTCCAGGTCAGGTAGCGTTGGTCCTCCTTGGCCAGCACATGCAGCAGGGTCAGGCGGTTCAGGTCGATCTCTTCCTGTCCGCTCAACTCGCGGGCATAGAGGCTCGGCGAGCAGACGGCGATATGCCGCTCGTGCATCAGCAACGAACTGTCCAGGCCATCCCATTCGCCATCGCCGAAACGGATCGCGCAGTCCAGGGTACTGGTCTCGGCCAGGCTGTCCTGCAGACGTGTGGTGATGCTCAGTTCCAACCCCGGATGCTGCTGGCGCAGGCGCCCCAGGCGCGGTAGCAGCCAGCGGCTGGTAAAGGTCGGCGGCGCATTGATGCGCAGGCGGTTGGCGTGGTTCTTCTCCTGGATGCCACGCACGGTCATCTCGATCTTGTCGAAGGACTGATGCAGCGCGCGCAGCAACACCCGCCCGGCACTGGTCAACTCGAGATGATGATGACGGCGCTCCAGCAGACTTTCCCCCAGTTGTTCCTCAAGCTGACGGACCTGGCGGCTGACGGCGCTCTGGGTCACGTTCAGCAGTTCGGCGGCGCGGGTAAAGCTGCCGGTGCTGCCAGCCACTTCGAAGGCTTTGAGCGCATTGAGCGCGGGCATTTTGCGTTTCAAGAAAAGACACTCACCAAGGGGCGGACAGCCACAAGCATCGCATGGGGTCGGGGTGGGTAACATTCCTTTTTGTCTATCGTCCTACAAAAAACACAAAGCCCCCCACAGAAAAGTGGTCACGCAATCCGCGCCGAACGCGATCTGTAGGAGCCGGCTTGCTGGCGATGAGGCCCCGGAGCCTGGCAGCGCCTATCCGGACGCCATCGCCAGCAAGCCGGCTCCTACAGGTTGTGTCGCTCAAGGTCGCTTTTGCAAGAAAACCGTCGCCTGGAGATAAATAGCAGGAGTATTTCGCACAGCCCTCATGAGTATTCAGCACTGGTTCTTTTCAACTTATAAACGCTACCCTGCCCTATAACTTTAAATAGAAAGTTTCCACGCACTTACATTGGGCGCCACGCCAACTTTCGCCCCATTGTGTTGCACCTTTCCAACAACTTATTCCTTTGGGCCGCGCAATGACAGCAATAAAAAACACGCCAACAAGAACCCTCGGCCTGCTCGCCTTTATATTCACCTGCTGCAATGCCAGCACCCACGGCTTCAGTATTTTTCTTTATTCCGCCTTGTTACCCGAGATCCGCCAGCACTTCTCCCTGAGTTATAGCCAGGCCGCCTCCATCGCTGCCTTGCTGCAACTCTTCTATATGGGCGCCTCGATTGCCAGCGGGATCGCCGCCGCCTGGATCAGCCCCCTGAACATGGTGCGCCTGACCATGCTGCTCAGCCCGGTGCTGCTGGCGCTGGCGGTCGCCACGCCCTGGGTCCTGCCCTTCGCCCTCTGCCTGGCACTGGTCTCGGCTTGCGCGGTGTCCAACTGGAACGCGATTGCCGCCCTGGCCGGCGAAGTGATTCCCGCGTCTCACCGCAGCCGGGTGCTGGGCCTGGCGTCTTCCGGGGCGGCCTTTGCCATCTGCCTGAACGGTATCCTGATCGCCCTGCTCCAGGGTATTTCCCTGGGCGCTTTCTGGCTGATCTGCGCCGGGCTCACCTTGATCGTCACCGGGCTGACCCTCTGGGCCCTGGCGCCCCTAGGCCGCCAGCCGGACGCCCGCTCCAGGGCGGCCACCTCCCTGGGCCGGGTACTCAGGCACTGGCTGCGCCTCTGCCTGGAACAACCCATCGCCGTGCATATCCTGCTGCTCAGTGGCTTTATCGGCAGTATCAGCGGCCCGTTCCTCAACTTCCTCTCGGCCTTCGCCAGCGAACGCCTGGGCGCCGGCCCGCAGGTCACCGGCTCGCTCTGGACCTTGATCGGTGCCTGTGGCGCGCTGGGCGGGATGTCCCTGGGGTCACTGGCTGATCGCTGGGGCGCGCTGCGGGTGATGGCCATCAGCATCGGCGCCTTCGGCCTGGCCATGCTCGGCCTGCTGCTGCACCCCGGTTTGCTGCTGACCTGGCTGGCCGCCGGGCTGTTCGCATTGTTCTACTTTCCCGTCTGGGGCCTGATGGCCGCCTACCTCAGCGCTCGCCTGACACCCGTGCAAAGCCTGCAAGTGGTGAGCCTGAGCATGGTCGGCTACGGCCTGGGCAGCGCCAGCGCGAACTGGGTCAACGGCCTGTTGCTGCAGGCCAGCGGCTCGTTCGCCATCATCCATGCCTGGATCGCCGGCTGGGTCCTCGCCAGCCTGCTGCTACTGCAAGTCATGGCCCGCCACCAGCGCCGTCGGCCGCTGCTCCAGGAGCCGGTCTGAGCGCCGCAACTGACGCCCGAGCATCTCCACCATCGCCTCGAGCCCCGGCTCCTGGCAGGCTGACGAACGCCAGAGCATCAGGCGGGCTGGTTGGATAGCCGGAAAGCCGTCCCGCTCATCGAGAATCCGCCAGCCCTCCGGCACCAGCCGGCGGGCGGTCACCCCCACCGTCTCGCCGCCCTCGATGGCCACGCCGATCCCCCGCGGGCTCTGGCTGGTGTAAACCACGTGCCAGGCCCGACCGGCCTCGGCCAGGGCGTCGATGGCATTGGCACGAAAGGCACAACCCTCGGCATAGACCGCCAGCGGTACCGATGGGTCATCAGCCCAGGCGCGGTTGTCAGCGGTCACCCAGACCAGCGGCTCGTCGCAGAGAAACTCGCCCTGTTGCAGATTGGCATGCTGCACGCCGAGCACCAGGTCCAGCTCGCCGCGCTGCAAGCGCCCGACCAGGGCTACCGAGGCTTCACAGCAAACGTCCGGACGGACCTTGGGAAAGTGTTCGCGAAAATCCCGCAGGACTCCGGCCAGGCAGTATTGCGCGTAGTCCTCGGGCATCCCGACATGGATGCAAGCCAGGTCATTGGGCAGATGGGCGGCGTTGATCGCCTCGTTGTGCAGCTTGAGGATGCGTCGCGCATAGATCAGGAAGGTCTCGCCGCTGGGGGTCAGGCTGATGCTGCGGCTGGTGCGGTGGATCAGCGGCGTGCCGACCACCTCTTCCAGCCGTTGCAGACTCTGGCTGACGGTCGACTGGGTTTTATGCAGGCGCTCGGCCGCCGCCGAAAACCCCTGGCATTCAATAATCGCCACAAACACCTTGAGCAATGTTCCGTCCAGATGACCTGACATAACTATCGCTCCTGCCGATGGATTCGATCGTAACTCATCATTTCTATTACTCCTGAATTTGCGCAACTATCGATTCAACGCCGAGACAACTTAGAACCTTGCACTGGCGACTAATGATCGTTAACTTCAGGAGCCCGAAATGAGCCTTCAACTTGCCGATGCCGAAGTGGGTGATATCAGCGATATCGTCAACACCGAACGTTATCCCATTCATGATTCGGGCCATGTCCAATTACAGGCGCTGATCGATCATGCCCGTGCCGAACTGGCCATCGACGGTTGCTGCCTGCTGAAGAACTTCCTGCGTCCCGAAGTACTGGAACAGGCTCGCCTCGAAGGCCAGGCGCTTTCGGACAAGACGTTTTATTCGGTGCGCAAGGTCAATGCCTACTTCACCGAAGACGATCCCTCCCTGCCGGCCGAAGACCCGCGTCGCACCTTCATGGAGCGCACCAGCGGCTTCGTGACCCGCGACATGATCGCCCCGGACGCGATCATTCACCGGCTCTACGTCTCGCCGATGATGAAACGTTTCATCAGTGCCTGCCTGGGGGAACCTGAGATTTTCGAATATGCCGACCCCTTTGCCGGTCTGGTGATCAATGTAATGCCGGAGGGCACCCAGCAGCCTTGGCACTTCGACACCAACGAATTCATCGTCAGCATGATGACCCAGAAGCCCGAGGCCGGCGGCCTGTTCGAATACGCGCCGATGATCCGCTCGCGCACGGCGGAAAACCTCGGCGCGGTGGGCCAGGTGGTGCGGGGGGAGGACCGCAGCCGGGTGAAATACCTGGAGCTCAATCCCGGCGACCTGCAGATCTTCAAGGGGCGGTTTTCGGTGCACCGGGTGACCCGTGTCGAAGGCGCGGTCGAGCGCAATACCGCGATTTTCGCCTACTCGGAGAAGCCCGGAATCATTGGCCGCGCCGAGCGCACCAAGCAGCTCTACGGGCGGCTCTCCGAAGCCCATCTGCAGGCCGAGCGCAGCCGGGTGCGCAGCGACCAACTGCTCGACTGAATACACGCAGCCTTTGTAGAAGCCAGCCTGCTGGCAATCGGGCCAGTGAATCTTGCATCGCCTGATCGGACGCCATCGCCAGCAAGCCGGCTCCTACAGATCCTACGCACCCAATAAATACTGCTGTGCCCATAAGAACGAATTTCCATCACCGACCGGTATTAGCGAGGAACACCCCATGAGTCTTTCCGGCCCCAACCGCAACCCCGCCGACTGCGAACCCACCTACGCCGAGATCCAGCAAATCCAGCTGGACCGCCTGCAACGGGTACGCAACGAATTGAAAAAGCGCGACTACGCCGCCTGCGTGCTGTTCGACCCGACCCATATGCGCTACGCCACTGGCTCGCGCAACATGCAGGTGTACTCGGCGCGCAACCCGGCGCGTTATGCCTTTATTCCCGCCGAAGGCCCGGTGGTGGTCTTCGAATTCGGCGGCTGCCTGCACCTGGCCGAATCGCTGAATACCGTCGACGAAGTGCGCCCGGCCAAGGCGATCTCCTATTACTTCTGCGACAGCTTCCTGAGCAATGTCACCGCCGACTGGGCCGCTGAAATCGACGACCTGGTACGCAAATGCGGGGGCGGCAAGCGCATCGCCATCGAGAGCGCCACCTCGGCGGCGGCCTTCGAGTTGCAAAAGCTCGGCTACCAGGTCTTCGATGCCCAGGAGCCGCTGGAGCGCGCGCGCTGCATCAAGGTACCAAACGAACTGAAGATGATCCGCGCCAGCCTGCGTGCCACCGAAGCCGGCGTGAAACTGATGGAAAGCAAGCTCAAACCCGGCATCAGCGAAAACGAACTTTGGTCACACCTGCACCAACACGTGATCGCCACCGACGGCGACTATGTGGAAACCCGCCTGCTGTCCTCCGGACCGCGCACCAACCCCTGGTTCCAGGAGTGCAGCACGCGGCCCATCGAAGCCGGCGACCTGGTGGCGCTGGACACCGATGTGGTCGGTCGTTTCGGCTACTACGCGGACTTCTCGCGGACCTTTCTCTGTGGCGAACAGGCCGCCACCCACAAGCAGCAGGAACTGTACAAGCTGGCCTATGAGCAGGTGCAGACCAATATGGAAATGCTCAAGGCCGGGCGCAGCTTCAAGGAGTATGCGGAGCTGGCCTGGAAGATCCCCGACCACTACAAGGCCAACCGTTATTTCGCCCTGGCCCACGGGGTTGGCATGACCGGTGAATACCCTTACGTGGTGCACCGCGAGGACATCGATGCACTGGGCTACGACGGGGTCTTCGAGGCGGGCATGACCATCTGCGTGGAAAGCTACATCGGCCACGACGAAGGCGGTGAAGGGGTCAAGCTCGAAGAGCAGATCTACATCCACGAAAACGGTATCGAACTGCTCTCGGACTATCCGTTCGACCCGCGCCTGCTGCCCGTTTAAGTCTTGCCGCCCTACCCCGCGCCGGCACTCAGCCCGCGAGGTAGGGCCATCAGGAGCGTGTCTGGCGCGGGAGGGCAATCAGTAATGTGCGTTTTAGGAATTTTCCTGCGCTGAATTTATCGTTTGTTCATCCGGAGCCAGATGACAAAACTGCGAGCATCTCAAATAAAAACAACACGAGAGCCGCACCATGTCCAACCTCACGTCCCGCCTCCTGAATGCTCCGCGCTTTGAACTGCCGTCGACGTTTTGCCTGACCGACCAAGGGTTTCCCCTGGATCGCCAGCGCTAGCTGCCAACCCTCTGTTCGCAGTGGCACCCAAAAGACGCATTTACGCCCCAGTATCGGAGAGGCTCATGAAAGACCTGACTACCCTGGACGGCTCCGCGCCGCATCCAGCCATGGACGACCTGTGCACCCAAGCCAAGCGCGGCCAGATCAGCCGCCGGCAATTCCTCCACACCGCCACCCTGCTCGGCATCACCGCCGCCAGCGCCGGCAGCTTCCTCGGCCCGGTGCTGTTCAGCGACTCGGCCCAGGCGGCTGAAGTCGGCACCCCACGTAGCGGCGGCAGCCTGCGTTTTGCCTGCGCTATCCAGGAAATCCAGGACCCGATGCTCATCACCTGGATCGAAGCCTCGAACCTGATGCGCAACAGCCTGGAATACCTGACCTGGGTCGATGCACAGAACATCACCCATCCGTACCTGGCCGAAAGCTGGAAGCCCTCGGACGACCTCAAGGAGTGGGTCTTCAACCTGCGCCAGGACGTCAAGTGGAGCAACGGCGACGCCTTCAACGCCGACGACGTCGAGCACAACTTCCAACGCTGGACCGGCGCCGAGTCCAAGTCGGTCAACCGCACCGCGTTCCAGGACATCGCCTCCTTCGAAAAACTCGGGCCTTACCAGTTCAAGCTGGTGCTCAAGCGGCCGATCCTGGCGATTCCGGAAATGCTCAACGCCTTCACCTGCGCCATCGTCCATCGCAGCTTCAAGGCTGGTGACGACTGGTCGAAAAATCCGCTCGGCACCGGTCCTTTCAAACTCACCTCGTTCGCCGTGAACAAGGAAGCCACCTTCGCCAAGCGCGCCGATTACTGGGGCAAGCCGGCCTATCTGGACGAGCTGCGCTATGTCGACATGGGCACCGACGTGTCCACCCAACTGGCCGCCCTGCAAGCCGGGCAGGTCGACGTGTTGTACCGCGTCACCGTGGCCGAACTGGACCTGGCCAAGCGCCTGCCCAACGCCAAGCTGCTGACCTGCAAATCGGCACAGACCGTGGTGATGCGCATGGCCGTGGACCAGAAGCCGTTCGACGACCTGCGCATCCGCAAGGCCGTGGCACTCTGTGCCGACAACGCGCAGATGCTCAAGATCGCCTACCGCGGCATGGGCACCCTGGGCGAGGACCACCATGTGGCACCTTCGCACCCGGAATACTTCCCGCTGCCCAAGCGCACCCGCGACGTGGCCCAGGCCAAGGCGCTGCTGGCCGAAGCCGGACACCCCAAGGGCATCGACATCGACCTGATCGTCGGCAACACCCAGGGTCGCTACGAGCAGGACACCGCGCAGATCCTCCAGCAAAACTGCCTGGAAGCCGGCATCCGCATCAACCTCAAGGTGATTCCCGCCACCCAGTACTGGCCGATCTGGGACAAGGCCGCCTTCAGCCTCACCTACTGGGCCCATCGCCCGCTGGGGGTGATGTCCCTGGAGCTGGCCTACCGCGGCGGCGGTGCCTGGAACGAAAGCCACTACAGCGACCCGGCCTTCGACGCCGCCCTGGACAAGGCCATGGGCATCGTCGATCCGAAACAGCGCTCCCTGGCGATGCAAAGCGTCGAGCAGATCCTCCAGGACGCCTGCGTCATCGTCCAGCCGTTCTGGGCCGACAAGTTCACCGCCACGTCGCAGAAGGTCCAGGGCTTCCAGGTTCATCCATCGGACTTCTACCCGATGAACGAAACCTGGCTCAGCGCCTGATCCGACCTCTGAAACAATGAGCTCGCCCACCCCGGTGCGGCGAGCCGGCAACTGTATAGCCGGAGCATGCAAACATGGCTGATTTTCTGTGGCGCAAGCTACTGGCCCTGGCAGCGACGTTATTGTCGGTGTCACTGATCGTTTTTTTCGCCCTGGAGCTGAATATCGAGGACGTCGCGATCAACGTCCTCGGTCCCTACTCCGCCGCCGACCAACGCGCCGCCTGGCTCACCGAGCACGGCTACGACCAACCGTTCCTGTGGCGTTACCTGATCTGGCTGAAGGACTTCGTCAGCGGCCACTGGGGCACCTCGGTGCACTTTCGCGAACCGGTGATGGACCTGCTGCTGCCCAACCTCGGGCAGACCCTGATGCTGGCCGGTCTGGCGCTGTTGATCATGGTCCCCGTGGCCCTGACCCTCGGCGTGCTGGCCGGGATTCGCCAGGGCTCGCCGCTGGACCGCCTGGTGTCGTTCCTGTCCATCGTCACCACCTCGATCCCGGACTTCGCCAGTGCGGTGTTCGTCTCGGCGATCTTCGTCTTCTGGCTCAACTGGCTGCCGGGCGTGAGCAGCATGAGCGACGGTTTCAGCGCCCTGCAACTGGCGATGCCGCTGATGGTGCTGTGCCTGTTCGGCGTCGGCTACCTGGCACGGATCACCCGGGCCTCGATGGTCGAAGTGATGCAGGCGCCGTACATCCGTACCGCCCGCCTCAAGGGTGCCTCGACTTCACGCATCGTGCTGCGCCATGCGCTGCGCAATGTGCTGATCGCGCCCATCACGGTGATCATGCTGTACATCCCGTGGCTGCTGTCCAACGTCATCGTGGTCGAGGTGTTCTTCGCCTACAAGGGCTTCGGCTCGCTGCTCTACACCGCCTCGCTGAACCATGACGTCTACCTGATCGAGGCCTGCGCGATGATCAGTGCGCTGGTGGTGGGCGCGACCAAGATCTTCTCCGACCTGGCCTATACCTGGCTCAACCCGCGCATCACCTTGCGCAGCCTTGGCGGGAGCGCCCGATGAACCTTCTGCATGCATTCAAGAACCCGTTGGCGGCCCTGGGCCTGTGCCTGGTGGGCGGCTGGGTGATCCTCGGGGTCTTCGCCCCCTGGCTGGCGCCCCATGACCCACTGGAAAGCTTCACCCCGCTGCTGACACCGTTCAGCGACGACGGCAGCGGCCAGACCTTCCTGCTGGGTACCGATGTGCTGGGCCGCGATATTCTCTCGCGACTGATCTGGGGCACCCGCACGGTGTTGCTCTGGTCGACCCTGGCGACCCTCACCGCGTTTGCCTTCGGCATCGCCATGGGCCTGTGCGCCGGCTACTTCAATGGCTGGGTCGACTCGGTGCTGTCCTATATCGCCGACACCGTGCTGTCGTTCCCGGTGCTGGTGTTGTACATCGTGATCATCATCGCCCTCGGCGCCTCGGCGCTGAATATCCTGATCGCGGTGACGTTCACCAGCGCCCCGGCGATCTTCCGGATCATGCGCGCCCTGACCATGGACCTGCGTTCCCGGGACTATGTGCTCAGCGCCATCACCCAGGGTGAAAGCTCGTTGCGGATCATGACCGTGGAAATCCTGCCCAACTGCGGCGGCCCGCTGATCGTCGATTTCTGCCTGCGTATCGGCTACACCGCGATCATGATCGGTGCCCTCGGTTTCCTCGGCCTCGGCCTGCCACCGCCAACCCCGGACTGGGGCGGCATGATCAACGAAGGCCGCAGCATGGCCATCGCGTTTCCCCACCTGGTGATCTTCCCGTGCATTGCCATCTCCACCCTGATGCTTGGCCTCAGCCTGCTGGCGGACGGCCTGGACGAACACGCCCAGAAAGGCACAAGGAGTTGAGTATGAGCAGCCAACAAGTATTGCGCGTCGAGGGCTTGTCCATCGAACTGCCGCCAGGCGCGGACCGCAGCCATGCGGTACAGAAAATCGACCTGGATGTGCGCAAGGGCGAAATCCTCTGCGTGATCGGCGAGTCCGGCTCGGGCAAATCGGTGCTCTCCGGGGCCATCATGGGCGACTACGCCAAGGGCCTGCGCCACAGCGAAGGACGTATCGATTTCCTCGGCGAGGACATCTGCAGCATGCCCGAAGCGCAGTTGCGCGGCCTGCGTGGCAACCGCATCGCGATGATCTTCCAGGAGCCCATGGCGGCTCTCAATCCGGCGATCCGCATCGGTCGGCAAGTGGAGGAAATCTTCGAGATCCACGCCCCGCAGATGGGTGCGGCCGAGCGGCGCGAACGCATGCTCGCGTTGCTCGAGTCGACCCAGTTGCCGGAGCCACCACGGATCGCCAACAGCTTTCCCCATCAACTCTCCGGCGGCCAATGCCAGCGGGTGGTGATCGCCATGGCCCTGGCGATGAACCCGGACCTGCTGATCGCCGACGAACCGACTACCGCCCTGGACGTGACGACCCAGGCTCAGGTCCTCAAGCTGATCCGCGAACTGCGTGGGCGCGGCCAGCACGGCATCCTGTTCATCACCCATGACTTCGGCGTGGTGGCGGAAATCGCCGACCGCATCGCCGTGATGGAAGGCGGCCGGCTGGTGGAAATCGGCGAGCGCGACCAAGTCTTGCAGGCGCCTCGCCACGCCTACACACGCAAGCTGATCGCCGCGGTTCCGGCGTTGAACCCGGAGCTGCACGTGCCCTGCGCCGACGGTGAGATCGCCCTGCGGATCGAACACCTGAACAAGACCTATCACGTGGAAGGGCGTCAGGTCTGCGCGCTCAAGGATGTCTCACTGCAACTGCCACGGGGCAAGACCCTGGCGATTGTCGGCGAGTCCGGCTCGGGCAAGAGCACCCTGGTCAAGGCGGCGATTCGTCTGGTGGACAGCGACAGCGGGCATGTCTGGCTCGGCGACAGCGACTTCCTCGCCCTCAAGGGCGAGGCGCTGACCCGGGGCCGGCGGCAGATCCAGATGATTTTCCAGGACCCCTACGGCTCGCTCAATCCGCGCCATCGGGTCGGCGACATCATCGCCCGTGCCGCGCAACTGCGTGGCGTGTCGGCCAAGGACGCCTGGATCGAAGCCGGCGATCTGCTGGAGCAGGTCGGCCTCAAGCGCGACGCGCTGAAACGCAAGCCCCGGCAGTTCTCCGGCGGCCAGCGCCAGCGCATCGGCATCGCCCGCGCCCTGGCCATGCGTCCGCAGGTCCTGATTGCCGATGAAAGCGTGTCGGCACTGGACGTCTCGGTGCAGAAACAGGTGCTGGAACTGCTGGCCGAACTCCAGCAACGGCTCAACCTGAGCATCCTGTTCATCACCCACGACCTGCGCGTGGCGGCGCAGATCAGCGATCACATCGCGGTGATGCGCCAGGGCGAAGTGGTCGAGTACGGCACCGCCGAGCAGGTGCTGCTGCACCCTCGACATAGCTATACCCAGACCCTGCTGGCCGCCGCGCCCGGGGCTTCGGTGCGACCGCCGCCACAGGCGGGACCGGCACCGGACCTGAGTGCCGCCGGCGGCTGACCCTCCCGGCCCGCTACCCACTGGACGCTGTTCACAGCCTTGGTCGTAGCGGGCCCTACCCCTTTCATCCAGACCGCGCTTTTGCCGTGGCCGGGATGGCTGTTGCCAACAATAAACCTAGAGAAGAGACGGAGCGACCATGAACTTGAACACCACCCGGGCCTTGCGCTCATTAACCCCGCTGGCGCTGTTGGGCGCCCTTTCCACTCCCGCGATGGCGATCCAGGTCACCGACAACCTGGACATCGGCGGTGCCGTCCGTTATCGCTGGGACTACGCCCCGGATCGCGATATCCAGAAGTTCGACTTCGACACCGCGTTCCTCACCGCCAAGTACAACTCCGACACCTGGATCGCCGCCGCCAAGTATCGCTTCTACGGGCGCTCCTACCCTTACCAGTACACCGATCGCATCGGCGCGGTGCAGTTCGCCGAAACGGCCTGGGTCGGCTACAAATTCAACCCGGACCAACAGGTGCAGGTCGGCCTGAACCAGATTCCGTTCGGCCTGCAACCCTACTTCGGCAGCACCTTCTATGAAACCCTGGGCAACGTCGTCGGCCTGGAAGACGTGGAAGAAGTCGGCGCCAAATACATCCAGCAGAGCGGCGACTGGAACCTGCAAGCCGGCTTCTACCTGCGCCCGGCCCTGCAAGGGCGCGGTACCAGCAACGGCGATACCTACTCCACCGTGGTCTCCCGGGCCGACAGCTATGTGACCGATGGCAGCAACAACCAGGAACACAACACCGCCGTGGTGCGCCTGGCCAAGGCCATCCAACTGGGTAACTGGAAGTCCGAGGTGGGGATCTCGGGTTTGACCTCGACCCTGGAAAACCGCGACACCGGTGACGACGGCCGACGCAACGCCGTGGCCATCCACTACCTGGGCAAGGACGGTCCGTGGGGCCTGCAATTGCAGGCGGCGCGCCAGCAGATGTCACCACGCAATCCCGGCAGCAACGAGGTGGTGACCTTCGGCGGTTATGACGGCACCTTCAACGTCGCCAGCCGCGGCAACCTCTACGTCGCCGACCTGAGCTACGACGTCGACGGCAAGTACCTGCTCGACCAGATCAGCGGGATCAAGCTGTACGCCAACTACAGCGCCTTCGACAAATCGGCGGATGACTTCAAGACCTCGCAACGCCTGATTCTCGGCACCTCGTTTTCGGTGAGCAAGTTCTGGGTCGCCACCGAATGGCTGATCGGCAAGAACGACCCTTACATCGGTGGCAGCAGCTATACCCAAAGCCTCGCGGCCGGCGGTACCGATCTCTGGAAAAACCAGCTGTATGTGAACATCGGTTATTACTTCTGAGGGTGCTGCTTGCGGGTGACAAGCACGTGAGTCTTGCAGCGCACTCGCGGGCGCTATCGCCAGCAAGCCGGCTCCTACAGATGGGCGCTCGTCCACGAGATTGCGTCGTGTTCGAGCGCCCACCTTTTACCTCCTCATTTCGTTGCGCATCTTTGTGGGGGAGCACCTGGGCTCTCCCACCTTTTTCCATTCCCGCCGACTATTTCATGCAACAGCCGCAAGCAACGCTTGCATCGGATCGCCGCTGATAGTCAGATATCTCCTACAGAAAAAGCACGTCAAATAACAACAATAAACCGACTCCACACGCCCCGACCCCGTCTTTCGATACGGTGTTCTTCAGCTGTGTGCCAGCCGGTCCGGAGTATCTATTTCATGCGTCAACTGCCCTCGCTGAACATGCTCCGCGTGTTCGAGGAAGTCGCCCGGCATCGCAGCTTCAGCCAGGCCGCCGCGTCCCTGAACGTGACCCAGGGCGCAGTCAGCCGACAGATCAAGCAGCTTGAAGATTACCTTGGCGTCGCCTTGTTCGTGCGTACACCACGGGGCTTGTCGCTGACCGAATCGGGAACGGCACTCTCGCCGCAGTTGGGCGATGCTTTCGACCATATCGAACGCGCCCTGCAAGCCGTGCGGGTGCCCAATCTGCGCCAGCGCCTGCGTATCCTCGCGCCACCGACCTGGGCCACCCGCTGGTTGTCGGCGCACCTGCGGGCCTTCTGTCAGCGTTATCCGGACATCAGCCTGAGCGTGACCAACCAGGCCAGCCATGACAGCCTCGCCGAGGTCGACTGCCAGATCCGTTTCGGCCTGGAGGCGGACCCGCATTGCAGCAGTCAGTTGCTGGTGATGGAGCGGCATATCGCCGTGGCGAGCCCGGAGCTGTTCGAACAGGGCGAGGCGCCGGACCTGCGCCACTCTCCCCTGCTGCATATCCTGCATGACGGCAAGCGCCTCAAGGTCTGGGAGAACTGGCTGGCGGCCATGGGCCGGGAGGATGTGGATGCCCGGCAAGGGCTGGAATTCAGCACCCTGGACCAGGTGATCAACACCGCACTGGCCGGTGGTGGACTGGCGGTGATCGATCGGCAGATGATCGTCAAGGAACTGGCCAATGGCAGCCTGCTGCCCATCACCCCGGTGGAGGTGGTCGGGCCGTATGGTTATTGGCTGGATGTGGCGAATGACAAGCAGGGGTTGTCGAAAGTGCGGCTGTTTACCGAGTGGTTGAGCCTGGTGAGCAATCCCTGAGTTTTTAGTGTTTGTGAGGACGCCTTCGCGGCGGTGCGGCGATCCGACAAGCCCTGCTCCTACAGTTTTGCGTCGTAAATAAAGTCTGTGTTCGACGCTATCCTGTAGGAGCAGGGCTTGCCCGCGAAGAGGCCTACAGGGTCGCCACCTTCATCGGCTTGACCACCTCAGCCGGCACCACCTCCTCGGCCTTGCACGCCTGACTCAGGGTCAGCGACTTGGTCTCCGGCGCCCAGGCCCAGGAGATCAGCGCACCCAGTGCCAGGATCGCCGCGAGGATCCCCATGGTCGAACTCAAGCCAATCCCCGCCACACTCACCGGCAACAGAAAGGTACTCACCGCCGACCCCAGACGGCTGACCGCCGTCGCCAGACCAATCCCACTGGCCCGCACTTCCGTCGGGAAACTCTCCGCCGGAAACACCCCCACCAGGTTGCTCACTGCCGACAGCACCAGGGTAAACAACCCGAACACCAACACCATCAGCCATGCCGCACTGCCCGGCAACACCGCCAGCAGAAACAAAGCCACCGCCAGGATAATGAACGAGTTGATCAGAAAGCCCCGGCGGGAAAACTTCACCGTGCACCAGATGCCGATCAATGCACCGACGATCAACAGCAGATTGAGCAGCAACTCCGTGCCGAAGCCCTCGGCCAACCCCATCTTCTGCAGGATCGACGGCAGGAAGGTGTAGATGGCGAAGTACGGCATGACGATGCAGACAAAGAACAGGCAGTTGAACGCCGTGCGCTTGCGATACTCGGGGCTGAACAACACGCCATAACCCGAGCGGGTTTGCGTGGATTGTTCTTCGTCCAGCACCACATGCGCCCCCAGGTGTTTGTGCACCACCGCCCGGGCCTCGGCGATACGCCCCTGGTTGACCAGCCAGCGCGGTGACTCCGGCGTGCCGATGCGCGCCAGCAGGATCAAGCCGGCGGGAATCGCCGAGGAGGCCAGCATCCAGCGCCAGGCATCGTCACCCAGTCCGAGCATGGCGGTGCCGACAAAGGTCGCGGCGACATAACCGAAGGTCCAGATCACGCTGAACGAGCCCAGCAACACGCCGCGGTGTTTCCTCGGCGAGAACTCCGCCAGCATCGCATGACCGACACTGAAGTCACCGCCCAGGCCGATACCGATCAGCACCCGACAGAGAAACAGCTGCATCGCGGTTTCGGCATAGAACTGCAGCACCGAAGCCAGGGTGATCAGCACGAAGCTGACCAGGAAGATTTTCTGCCGGCCGACACGGTCGGAGATCCAGCCGAAAAACAGGCTGCCGAGAAACAGGCCGATCAACGCCGAGGCACCGATCAGCCCCTGCCAGAAGGCATCGAGGTGCAGTTGCGGGCTGATCAGGGTGAAGGCGATACCGATCAGGCCGAGGATATAGCCGTCGGTGAAATGGGCGCCGAAGGTCAGGCCGGCGATCTTGATATGGAAGCGACCGATAGGCAGATCGTCAATCTTGACGGGCTGTATGGACATGTTCGTCTCCAGTTATTGTTCTTGAAGGAGAATTGAAAGCAGATACCGCCCCCTCCCACAGGTTGTGTGGGAGGGGGCGCTGATGGGTTACAGGCCGCCCATCAACAGGTATTTGATTTCCAGGTAGTCGTCCAGACCGTAATGCGAGCCTTCACGCCCCAGGCCCGATTCCTTGATGCCACCAAACGGCGCCACTTCGGTGGAGATGATCCCTTCGTTGATTCCCACCATCCCGGCTTCCAGGCCTTCGGCCATGCGCCAGACACGACCGATATCACGACTGTAGAAATACGCCGAGAGACCGAATGGCGTGTCATTGGCTCGGCGCAAGACTTCAGCCTCGTCCTTGAAGCGGAAGCACGCCGCCACCGGACCGAAGGTCTCTTCCTGGGCGATCAGCATGCCATCGCCGACGTTGGTAAGGATGGTCGGTTCGAAGAAAGTCCCGCCGAGGGAATGGCGACGACCGCCGCACAACAGCTTGGCGCCCTTCTCCAGCGCATCGCCGACATGCTGCTCGACCTTGCTCAAGGCGGCACTGTTGATCAGCGGCCCCTGCTCGGTTTCGCCGTCCAGCGCATTGCCGACCCGCAGCGCCTTGACCGCCTCCGCCAGCTTGGTGGTGAAGGCCTCGTACACGCCATCCTGGATGAAGAAGCGGTTCACACAGACACAGGTCTGCCCGGTGTTACGGAACTTCGAAGCCATCGCGCCCTTCACCGCCGCGTCCAGATCGGCATCGTCGAACACGATAAACGGTGCGTTGCCACCCAGCTCCAGTGAAACCTTTTTCAAGGTGTCGGCAGCCTGGCGCATCAGCAACTTGCCGGTGCGGGTCGAACCGGTGAAGGACAGCTTGCGCACCACCGATGAGGCTTGCAGCGCACCGCCGATGGCCACCGCATCGCCGGACACGATGTTGAACACACCGGCCGGAATCCCTGCCTGCTCCGCCAGTACCGCCAGGGCAAAGGCCGACAGCGGCGTCTCTTCCGAAGGCTTGAGGATCATCGTGCAACCGGCGGCCAGGGCCGGACCGACCTTGCGGGTGACCATCGCCAGCGGGAAGTTCCAGGGGGTGATGGCCGCGACCACACCGATGGCTTCCTTGGTGACGATGATCCGCGCATCGGCCTTGTGGCTCGGGATCACATCGCCATAGGCACGCTTGGCCTCTTCACCAAACCACTCCAGGAAACTGGCGGCATAGACCACCTCGCCCATGGCCTCGGCCAGCGGCTTGCCCTGCTCGCGGCTGAGCAAAGTGGCGAGTTCACGCTGATTGCTCAGCATCAATTCGCTCCAGCGCTTGAGGCGCACGCTGCGCTCCTTGGCGGTCAGCTTGCGCCAGGCCGACAAGGCGCGCTCGGCGGCGGCAATGGCCAGGACAGTTTCCTCAGCGCCGGCGCGTTGGACATCAACGATCAACTCGCCATTGGCCGGGTTCAGTACCGGGTAAGTCGGCCCACCGCTGGACCATTGGCCGTCGATGTAGTTACCGGTACGGATCAACTCGCTCATGCCACGGCCTCGGTCAAGGTGAAAGCTGCCTCGGCCGGACGGGCCGAGCGCAGGATACGTTTGCCGGCGGTGTAGTCGTTGATCACATCGCACGGGGTGTAGTTGCGTTCCAACTCGTACAGCTCGTCGGCGTCGAGGCGGGTCTCCAGGGCCGCCAGGGCACTATCGAACTGCTCTGTGGTATCGGCGCCCACCAGCATGCAATCCACGCCCGGGTGATTGACCACCCAGGACTGGGCGATCTGCGCATTGGAGACACCGCGACGGCGGGCGACACGCTGCACCGAATGGGCGATTTCGAAAGACGCTTCATCGCTGTACATCTGCTGGGTGAAGAAGTCGGTCTGGTTGCGGGTCGACTGCACATCGCCGGTCAACAGGCCGCGCGCCAGCGGGCTGAACACCGAGACGCCGAGGCCCTGGTCGCGGCAGAACGGCAGCATCTCGCGCTCTTCTTCGCGGTAGGCGCAGTTCAGTTGCAGCTGCATGTTGATCGGCTTGACCCAACCGTTGCGCTCGCAGGCCATGAGGATCTTCGCCAACTGCCCGGTGAGCATGGTCGAGACCCCGATATAACGGGCCTTGCCGGAACGCACGATGTCGTTCATGGCGCTCATGGTTTCCTCGACCGGAGTGTTCACATCGAAGTAATGCAGCATGAAAACATCGACGTAATCCATATCCAGGCGTTTGAGGGACGCGTCGATGCTGTCCATGATGTGCTTGCGTGAATGGCCGCTGGCGTTGATCCCGCTGCGGGTGCCGTAGCCGACCTTGGTGGTCACCACGATGTCCTCGCGACGGGTCAGGCGCTTGAGAATGCGCCCCACCACTTCCTCGCCGACGCCGGCGGAATAGAAGTCCGCCAGGTCGATGAAGTTCACCCCGTTGTCCAGCGCGTGCTTGACGATCGGTTCGCTTTTCTTCTCATCGAAGATCCATGGTTTCCAGTCCGGCGTGCCCATGTTCATGGTGCCGAGGCAGAGCTTGGAAACCTGCAGGCCGGAATTGCCCAGACGAATGTATTGCATGGCGCGGACCTCAGGCTTTCGGGGTGTAGAAAGGGTTGGCGATGTGGTTGACCACATCGGCGAGCTGGGCACGTACCGGCAGGCCGGTCAGGGCGGCGCGGATCGCGGTGCGGCAGGCGTTGTAGTTGTTCAGGTAGACGGCATCGAGGTCATCGCAGGAAGGGTTGACCCAGTTGGCGGTGACGATGGCCCACTCGTCCTCGGCTTCGGCCGGCAGGGTGCCGTCGAGCAGGGCTTCGAGCACGGCCTTGGCGATCCCGGCCTGGGACGCGCCCCAGGTGGCATTGCCGTGGAAGTCGCTGCCGATGGCGGCCTTGTTGACGTAGAGGGTCATCGGCTTGACCGGGATATTCGGCTGGGCGATCACCATAAATGGGCAATGCCCCTGGCTCGGCGATGCCAGGCTGTTGGCGAAGGCCTGGCCGGCCGGACCGTTGCGCGGGCCGATGAGGATATTGATATGGGCGGCGTTCACGCCGGGGCCTTCGAAACCTTCGCCGATGTACAGGTCTTGTTCTTTCATGGGGTTTTATCTCGCGGACGCAGGGAATTGAGGGTGATCAGAAACGCGCACGGGCCCTGGGGCACGAACGGTCAAAGTCAGGAAACGCAGAGCGCAGCAGGAAGCTGGCGAGGACGCGGCAGTGGGGCTGGGTCATGGTGCAAACGCTCTTTGTTTTTATGAGTGAGCTGGTGTTTGCGCTTTTTTATCACTGGGGTTGGCGGGGGCTGTAACCATTAAAAGTCATGGGGGCATGAGGTTTAGTCATGGCCTCGAAAACAAAGAGACTGTCTCAACAAAATGGCGCCAGAGCCCCCACCAAGGTTCAATAAGACTTGCCGACGTCGCCAGAAAAACTCCGGGCAAAAAAAAGCCCAAGCGGCTGATGGACGCTTGGGGCTTAAAAATGCATAAACCGTGGTAGGTGAACGCGACGCGATATTAACCCACTGCGACAATCTGTAACAAGATGTTTTTTAGATTCCTATTGACATAACCCCTTCAATAACCACATGTTTTTCATGGTTTGGGGTGAACCAGAATGGGGCACAAACACTGGCTTTTTAGTCCCGAAAGAGTCCGTCGAATGCGTTGATATCACCCACAAGAGTATTTGCTTCGCCAACCGGGGACGGCGACAATTGCCGTTCCATTTTCTTTCGAGGTTTGCAACATGCGTAAAGCACTTACCGTCCTGGCCCTCAGCGCCCTGTTTGCCCAAGGCGCCATGGCGGCAGGCGGCACACAGGCCGCGGTCGGCGGTGGTCTGGGCGGCGCCCTGGGCAACGTATTGGGCCAGAAGATGGGCGGCAGCACCGGCGCAGCACTCGGCGCAGGTCTGGGCGGCGCGGCCGGTGGTGCGGTAGCGGCCAAGAAAGGCAAGAAAACCAAAGCCGCCATTGGCGGTGGCCTCGGCGCAGCCGGTGGTTCGCTGCTGGGCAACCAGTTGGGCGGCAAGACCGGAGGAGCCATCGGCGCCGGCCTCGGCGGCGCGGCCGGTGGCGCCCTGGGCGGCAAGTAACATACGGTCATTGTAGGAGCAGGCTTGCTGGCGACGGCGTTCTTTCAGACGACAGCGATGTCGACCATCAGATCGCATCGCCAGCAAGTCGGCTCCTACAGGGGTTTGCGGTGTTTTCAGGAACGTCGCTTACCACAAGGCCTTGGTATAAGTGAGCAATATCCGGGTCTCGTCGGCGTCCCGGCTGAACGACGAACGGTACGTCGCATTGCGCAACCGCAATGCCAGGTTCTTGAACGCCCCACTCTGGATCATATAACGCACCTCGGTGTTGCGCTCCCACTCCTGACCCCTGCCTGAAACACCCGGCATTTGGGCATGGTCGCCAGAAATATAGCGGCTCATGAAGGTCAATCCGGGAATGCCCATCGACTCGAAATCGTAATCGTAACGCGCTTGCCAGGAGCGCTCCTTCGCCTCGGCAAAATCGCCGATCTGGGCAAAGTTCACCAGGTACGCGTCACTGCCTTCTATGTAGGGAAAGGCGCTGGCCCCCGACATACGCTGGTAACCCAGGCTGACCTTGTGCCCACCCTGTCCGTAGCCGAACATGCCATTGAGCGCCTGGTTGTCGATTTTTCCACCTCGGGCAGCGCCTTGGTCCTCACTCGCAAAAAACCGCAGATCGGCGCTCAACGTACCGGACGCCAGGGGTCGGCTGGCAATCAACCCGAGAAAATGCTGCCGGTAGACATCGCTCAACCCGGCGTAGTGATAGCTGAACTTGAGATCATCACCCAGCTTGCGGTCAAAACCGGCAAGGTGCAGTCGGCCGCCCGGGGCGTTACGGGTAAACCGGTTGTTCTTGTTGTTCAGGGCGATGTCTTCATAACTCGTATCATTGCGCCCCTTCACTTTGTCCAATTGGGCCGCGGTCACCACCAGATCAGGAAACTCCCGGGAAGTCAGCATCAAGCCCTCGAACGACTGCGGCAGAATCATGCCATCGTTGGGCCGTAGCGTAGGCAACGAAGGGATCAGCGCCCCGGCCTTCAGCTCGGTCGCGGAAACTTTCAGCTTGGCCGTCAGCCCCAGCTTGCCGTACTGCGCCGCAGCACGCCCATCAGAGCGGACCGGCAGCAGGCCACTCCCCGCCCGCTCGGGACTGGAGTCCAGGCGGATGCCCAGCATACCCAACGCGTCCACACCGAAACCCACCACTCCCGGGGTGTAGCCCGACTCCAGCTTCAGCATCAGGCCTTGCGCCCATTCGTCGCGCCTGGATTGCAAACTGGAAGGACCATCACGGAAGTCGCGATTGAAATACACATTGCGCGTTTCGAAAGAGGCATGGGAGTCGCCGAAGAAATCCGCGCGAGCCCAGGCACTGAACCCCGTCAGGGCCACCGCGCCAGCCAGGACCGGCAGGCCCTTGGCGCTTGCGGCATGGATGAAGACGCTCACGGCAGCAACTCCTTCAGACGGTCACCGAAGAGCGTCAGGGCAACCCCAAGCAAAACCACGCTGGCACCGACGATTTTCAAGGTCGCGGCAGGCCGCACCGCACTGCCGAGCCAGCCGAAATGGTCAATCGCCACCGAGGACAGCAACTGGCCGGCGATCACCAGGACCAGCAGGTTCGCCAAACCGATGCGCGGCGCCAGCCAGACCGTGCAGAAAATCGCCCCGGCACCGAGCACCCCGCCCACCAATCGCCAGCCCGGCTGGCTCGGAATCACATTGAGGGAATCGCCCAAGCCACCGCGAAAGAAAGCAAGGACACCCAGCACCAGCATGCCGGTGAAGAAGGAATAGAAAGCGGCCGCCAGGGTATTGCCTGTCATGGCCCCAGCCAGTTGGCTGTTGACCGCCGCTTGCAGCGCTATCGCGATGCCGGCCAGGAAGGCCAGCGCAAAGGACATCAGGAACATGACGGCCACCTCCATCAGTGGGAATGCAGGGGAGAAAAATCTTCCGCAAAAGGATCCGGGGTGTAACCGGCGGCCGCGAACAGGTACTCACGGGACTCTTCGGTTGCCAGTTCCAGTTGCGGGCGATCCACCCCCAGCACCACACCAGCCTGCTTGCGAATCCGCCCGGCGATGATCACGGTGTCGATATCGCCGCGCTCCGCGGCATGGACCACCGTGCCCAGCGCATTGTTGGACGGATAGAGGCTGAGGTTGTCGGTGCGGATCATCACGATGTCCGCCTGCTTGCCCGGTGTAAGACTGCCGATGCGCGAGTCGAGTCCGGCGCACGCCGCACCGTCGAGAGTCGCGGCCTTGAGCAATTGCCGGGTACTCACCAGATCGGGCACGGAAGACTTGCCGTGAAAACGTGCGCTATGAGCCGCGGCGCGTTGCAGATAGAAAGCCACGCGCATTTCACCGAACATGTCGCCGCCGTAGGAGCTTTCGTTATCGACGCTCAGGCCCGGGTTCATCCCGTGGTCGACAGCCTTCTGCCAGGCGAACACCCCGTCCTCAAGACCGTAGTGCGCGTCGGAACGCGGGCAGACATTGACCTTCACCCCGGCGTTGCGCAGGATCGACCAGCCGTGGTCCGGCAGGCAGGTGCAGTGGTTGAAGATATTGTCCGGACCCAGCAGGCCCTCTTCGTGCAGCGCTTCAAGTTCACTGGCCATACCGGCACCGAAGAACTCGGTAACGATATTCAGGCCCAGCTCGCGGGCCACCGCCCATTGCTCGCGGTCGATCTGCGACATCATTGCCAGGGTCACCAGCGAGTCGTCACCGCTTGCATACTTGCCCTTCAAGCGACGCAGGTCACCGGGCCACTGGGCCGAGTCCCATTCGCCGGACAATGGCGCACCCGGCGCATGCACCGCGCGGATGCCAGCGTCCTGCAGGGCTTCGATGGCTGCATCGGAGTGCGCGCCACTACGGGCATTGTGAGAGTTGTCGATGATGGTGGTGATGCCGGCATTGATGCAGCCCAGGGCGGTCAGCATGTTGCCCACGTACATGTCCTGGGGCCGGTAGTACTTGGCGAAGGAAAAGTGCGTGGCGTTGCAATAGTCTTCCAGGGACGGAGAGTCCGGGTTGATGCGCCGCAACTGGCCTTCCCAGGCATGGCGATGGGTGTCGACCATCCCGGGAATGACGATCATGCCCTTGGCGTCAATGATATCGGCCCCCTCGGCGCTGAGGTTGACGCCGACTTCGACGATCTCGGTGCCACGGATCAAAACGTCACCCTCGACGAAGTTACCCAGTTGATCATCCAGGGTGACGACCATTCCGCCCTTGAGTAGCAGAAGGCGATGTTGATCGGGCAAAGGCGCGAGGGCTGAGTTCAGCAGGTCAAAATGAGCGGGGAATGACATGACAGTTCCTTCGGTGGCACGGGCAGGATCGCCGATTGAGCGCATTGTCCGACCCGCACCTTTTATTTAGAATACGGAACTTTCTTCAAGCATTATGAAGGAGCGCATATATAATGCGCGATCAGGAATTCGCCAACCTCAAGGCCTTTTTCGCGGTGGCCCAGGCGCGCAATTTTTCCCGTGCGGCCCAGTCGCTCGGCGTCTCGGCATCCGCCCTGAGCCAGACCATCAAGGGCCTGGAAGAACGCCTGGGGGTGCGCTTGCTGAACCGGACGACCCGCAGCGTGTCGACCACGGAAGCCGGTGCCCGCCTGTTCGAACGTCTGCGCAGCGTTTTCGCCGACCTGGAGTCAGCACTGGAGGCGCTCAACGAATACCGCGACACCCCCATCGGCACGCTGCGTATCAGTGCTCCGCAAGTGGCGATGCTGCACTTTATCCAGCCGATCCTGCCGGCCTTCCAGGCCGCCTACCCGGACATCCAGCTCGAACTGACCACCGACGACAGCACCACCGACATCGTCGCCCAAGGCCATGATGCGGCCATCCGCCTGGGGGAATTCATCGAGCAGGACATGGTCGCCCTCAGGCTCAGCGAGCCGCTGACCCAGATTGCCGTGGCCTCGCCCAAATACTTGCAGCTCCGCGGCCGCCCCCAGACGCCGGTGGAATTGCTGCAACACAGTTGTGTGAACTGGCGCCGCGCCGGTGAGTCCGGGCTGTACAAGTGGCGTTTTTTCAACAACGGCACGCCGTTCGAACTCAGCGTCAAGGGCTCCCTGGTGGTGAGCGATTGTGCCGTGGCGCTGCAATCGGCGGTCGATGGCCTGGGTATCACCGTGTGGATTCGCGAGTGGCTCAAGACCGAACTGGACAGCGGCGCGCTGGTGCCGCTGCTGGAGGAATGGTCGACGCCCTTCCCCAGCTTCTACCTGTACTACCCGAGCAACCGGCAGATGTCTTCGGCGCTGCAGGTATTCATCGCCGCCTTGCGCCAGCAGCACTGAACCCGAGCGGAACGGATCAGGCGGTTTGCAGCACCTGCGTTTCGGAAGGCGTCCGGTAGAGCAGCGACTTCACCACGATCACCAGCAAGGACAACGCCGCGAACAGCAAGCCACAGGCGATCGTACCCGGCAGGCCATAGGCATTGATGAACAGGCCACCGACCCAGGCGCCGATGGCAATCCCCGCATTGGCCGCCGACACATACAGGCTGGTGGCGAACGAATGGGCTTCAGGGGCGGCACTGGTCAACCACATCTGGGTGATGACCATGCCACTGGTATGAATCGCCCCCCAGACGAACACGATCGGCAGCATCGACCAAAGCGAAGCGCTGCCGAAGCAGTAGAGCATCCCGTAGGCCAGGCTCAGCAGGATCGGAAACAGCAGCACAGTCCTGACCAGGTGACGGGCCAGCGCCCTGCCCGCCAGCATATTCCCCAGCACCCCACCGACGCCGAAGACCACCAGCAGCAGGCTGATGGTCTCTCCCCCAAGGCCGGTCTGGCTTTTCAGGTACTCGGCGGCATAGCTGTAGACCGCGAACTTGGTGGTGAACACCAGCAGCGTACCGATGATCGCCAACCACACTGGCGGTTTGCGCAGGATCGACAGCTGACTGGCGAAACTTTCCGGCGCGGCGACCTGGCGCGGCAACCGCAGCCACAAGCCCAGTCCCGCCAGGAAGGTGGCCACGGCGCAGAACAGGATCGAAGTCTCATAGGAAAAACGTCCGGCCACCCAGGCGGTAATCGGGATGCCGAACACCAGGCCGAGGGTCGTGCCGATAAAGGCCACGGTGCTCGCATGGGCGGCGCGCGCCCTGGGATAGAGCGAAATAGCCGCTGCGAACGCCGCCGAAAAGAACACCGGATGCAGCATCGCCGGCACGATGCGCAGGGCCATCAGCGTCGAGTAGTTCGGCGCATAGGCCGACAAGACACTGCACAGGGAAAAGCACAAGAGCGCCCCGACCAGCACCTTCTTGCGCTCGAAGCGGGAAAACACCAGCACCAGGAACGGGCCGCAAGCCGCCACGATAAACGCGAACAGGCTCATCAGCAGGCCGGCCTGGGCCACCGTCACGCCGAAGCGTTCGACGATCAGCGGCAGGATGCCGACCACGCCCAGTTCCAGGGTATAGAGGCCGAACAGCCCGAGCATGATAAAGGGCATGACGCTCATGGGTTTGATCGAACGAGTCATTTCGATGCCAGCGCAAAGTCGATCACGACCTTGCCGAACGCGCCACGGTTCAGGTGCGCGAACGCCTCGGGGACTTGCGCGAAGGCGTAGGTGGCATCGATCACCGGCTTGATCCCGTGGTGATCGATCATCCGTACCAGATCTTCCAGCGCACGACGCGGCCCTACCGCCACCGCAACAATCGACGCGCGGCTGCCCAGCAGCGGCATGATCGGAGTGCGTAACTCATCGGACTCCAGCAGGCCGATAATGGAAACCCGGCCACCGGGGACCACCGCTTGCAGGGAGCGCCCCAGGTTGTCGCCACCGGCCATTTCCAGTACATGATCGGCGCCGCGACCGTCGGTCAGCTCCAGCACTGCCGTTTGCCATTCAGGCGTGGTGGTGCGATTGATGCCATGGCTGGCACCGAGCTTGAGCGCCTCGGTGATCTTCGCGTCACTGCTGCTGGTGACAATCACCTTCGCGCCACTGGCAGCTGCCAACTGCACGGCGAACAACGAAACACCGCCGGTGCCCTGGACCACCACGGTCTGCCCGGCATGCAAGTGCCCCAACTCGATCAGCGCCATCCAGGCGGTCAAAGCGGCGATGGGCAGCGTGCTGGCCTCCACCGGGGTCAGGTTTTTCGGCGCGCGGACACACCACTCGGCCGGCGTCGTGACGTACTGCGCGAGCATCCCTTGAATCGGCCCGCCCTGGGTCGGCATTTCGGCCCAGGTCTTTGGATTACCATCGATCCAGTTGGTAATGTAGGTGGAGATGACACGCTCGCCTACACTGAAACGAGTGACGCCCTCTCCCACCGCGACAACGGTCCCGGCCATATCGGAGGCCGGGGTGAACGGAAAGGCCAGGGCCGCCGTCATGCCATTCTCGACCACTTGGGTATCACGGTAGTTGAGCGACACTGCTTCGATTTTGACCAGGATTTCCCCGGCTTTCGGGACAGGACGCGGCATAGCAGCCAGCTCCAGGTTATCCAGGCCGAACGAGGAAATTTCCCAGCGGTTCATGACTTCGGACATGACAGTGATCTCGGTTGATGAGCGATATGGTGATCATAAGAGCCCTCAAGACTTCGATTAAGTGGGTACAAGATCCGCTATCTGCGGAGGTTTTATTCCGCAATAAGGTTAGGATAGCTAGCCGGCCGCCCCGCAATCAGGTCTGTGCGACAGAGCAAAAAAGCAGGATTCAAGGTCGATGGTCGAGAGTGAAAAATGGATAGCTTGAGCAGCTTGAATGTCTTCGTATCCGTGGCGCAGACCCGTAGTTTTGTCGCCACCGGCCGCCTGCTGGGGGTATCCGCCTCGGCCATCGGCAAGAGCATCGTGCGGCTGGAGGAACGCTTCGGCGTGCGCCTGTTCAACCGCAGCACGCGCAGCGTCACCCTGACCGAGGAAGGCTCGCGTTTCCTCGAACGCAGCCTGCGCATCCTGGCCGAAATCGAAGCCGCCGAGGCCGAGTTCTCGCAGACCACGACGGCCCCCAGCGGACGCCTGAAGATCAGCCTGCCGCTGGTCGACGAGCCCTTTCTGCCGGTCCTGGCCCAGTTCAAGAAAGCCTATCCGGCCATCGACCTGGACCTGACCTTCGACGATCGCCGGGTCGATGTCATCGAAGAAGGCTACGACGCGGTGATTCGCAGCGGCGAAGTCCCCGACTCCAGCCTGACCTCCCGCCATATCGGCACGTATCAAATGATCCTGGTGGGCTCGCCGGACTATTTCGAAAAATACGGTGTACCCCAGTCGCCCATCGACCTGATACGGCACAGCTGTATTCAATTTCGCTTCCCCAACACCGGCAAGTTGCAGGTCTGGCCATTGACCCGCGAAGCCCAGGACATCGATCTGCAACTGCCCACCTCGATGGTCTGCAACAATCTGGAAGCGCGCATCGTGTTCGCCGTGCAGGGGATCGGCATCGCCTACCTGCCGGACTTCGCCATCCGCGAATGGCTGGAGCGCGGGAAGCTGGTCAAGGTCCTTGAGGACTGTTCCGAGTCCGGCGTCTACCGGCTGATGTGGCCTTCCGGCAAATACCCGTCGCTGAAGCTGCGGGTGTTCATCGACTTCCTGAAGGCCCATCTGTTTCCCGAACAACGCCCGTAGTTTCCGGCGCCTGCCCAGTATCGATCACGCTGATATCCGCTATTGGCAAGGATCCGTTCTATTGCAGGCGATGCCGTTCGTAAAATGGCGCCACTGCCTCACTACCGTCAGGTGAGGGGGATGTCTTTCCGGAGACCGCCATGAAATACCTTCTGTTTGTCCTGCTATCGCTGTTCAGCCTGGTTGCCACCGCCCAAGGCGATGCGACCGCTGCTCCCCAAGGCCAGGGTGCAACCGCCAGCGCCAACGCCGAACCCTATGACTATTCCGAAGACCTCGACATGGCCAAGGCCGTGCGCGCCGACAGCGCCGCCGCGTCCGATTGTGGTCCGGTACAGGGGCACGTGATCTACGTCGACGGCCAGGGCGTGCGCCACGAAATGAACTTTATCCGCCTGGGCAACGCCTGCCAGCACGGCTGATCACCCTCCCCTTTTGGGAACCGGCTTGCTGGCGATGACGGCCGGATAGTCGACGCAGGGTTTGCGGGCCTCATCGCCGGCAAGCCGGCTCCCACACGGTTCGGTACTGCTCTCAAGATCCCATGCCCCCGTGTGCCCCCCATCCAGCCCGAACCTTCCCTCTGCCCACCTCCCCCCTCGCCTGAAAATACTTGCAAGGAGTGACTTGCAAATTGAAAGTCGCCTGTCTATATTACGAACATAATATGACGTACGTAATCATTAATACGCTCCGAGGCCCCAACCATGAAAAGGACAAGCCTGGCTCACCTGCACTGTCCCGTGGCACGCAGCCTTGAACAGGTCGGCCAGTGGTGGAACATCCTGATCCTGCGGGATGCCTTCTACGGTCTCAGCCGTTTCGATCAGTTCCAGGAAAGCCTAGGGATCGCCCCCAGTATCCTCACCCGTCGTCTCAATGACCTGGTGGAAAGCGGCTTGCTCGAACGCCAGGCCTACAACGATGCCCCGCCGCGCTTCGACTACCTGTTGACCGATCGTGGCCGGGACTTCAGACCGGTGCTGCTGACCTTGATGGACTGGGGTAACAAGCACCTCTCACCCGAAGGTCCTGCGACTCAACTGGTCGACGACGCCAGCGGCGAACTCGTCGAACTGGCCCTGATCGACAGTCGCTCCGGGCAGGCCATCAGTCGGCGCCACAAGGTCGTGGCCGGCCCGGCTGCCGACGAGCCCATGCGTCGACGCTTTGAAAAACGCCGCCAACTGGCGGCGCTGCAAACCCCTGACATCGCTCACCCCCTCCCTGCCAACCGGTAACTCCGTCATGACCAACCTGTCCTCGGCCGCTGCCCCTGAACTGGCCGTTCAGAAAAAACCGGTGCTGCTCAAGCGCCTCCTGCTGCTGACGGTGGTCACTGGCGCAGTGGTCTTCGCCGGTTTCTACGGCCTGCACTGGTGGACGGTCGGGCGCTTTATCGAAAGCACCGACGACGCCTATATCGGCGCCGACGTGACGGTGATCGGGCCGAAAGTGCCGGGTTATATCGCCGAGCTCAAAGTCACCGACAACCAGTTCGTCCACGCTGGCGACCTGCTGGTGAAGATCGATGACCGCGACTACGTCGCCGCCCTGCAAAAGGCCGAAGGCGCGGTGGCGGCCCAACAGGCGCAGTTGGCCAACCTCGACGCCACCGAGCAGTTGCAACACGCGGTGATCAGCCAGGCCCGGGCCGGTATCGATGCGGCCAATGCGGAAACGGTGCGTTCGCGTAACGACCATGCCCGTTATGAAAGTCTGGTAGGCCGCTCGGCGGTGTCGGTGGAAAGCGCCCAACGGGTCGACGCCACCTTCAAGACCGCCCAGGCCAATGGCGCCAAGGCGCAAGCCACATTGTTGGCCAACCAGCGCCAGGTGGACGTGATCGAAACCCAGAAGCTGCAAGCCAAGGCCGCGCTGATGCAAGCGGTCGCCGAACGCGACATGGCCCGCCTGAACCTTTCCTACACCGAACTGCGAGCGCCGGTGGACGGCGTGCTCGGACAACTGCGCCCAGGGCTCTCGGTCACCGCCGAGGTGGATACCCTGCACACGGCCAATGGCGTTGTTATTCGCCCCGCTGACGAAGAAACCGCTCGCCAGCTGGTCAGCACGCCATGAGTACTCGCGCCCCGGCCAAGCCTTTCGACGCGGCGTCGATGAGCACCTCGGTCAAGGTGTTCGCCTTCGCCACCCTCTGCGTGGGCATGTTTATCGCCCTGCTGGATATCCAGATCGTCTCCGCTTCGTTGCGCGATATCGGCGGCGGACTGTCGGCCGGCACCGATGAAACCGCCTGGGTGCAGACCAGCTACCTGATCGCCGAAATCATCGTGATACCACTGTCGGGCTGGTTGTCGCGGGTGTTTTCCACGCGCTGGCTGTTCTGTGCCTCGGCGGTGGGGTTCACCCTGGCCAGCCTGCTCTGCGGCGCGGCCTGGAACATCCAGAGCATGATCGCGTTTCGCGCCTTGCAGGGCTTCCTCGGCGGCTCGATGATCCCCCTGGTGTTTACCTCGGCGTTCATGTTCTTCAGCGGCAAGCAGCGCGTTATCGCCGCCTCGACCATCGGCGCCATCGCCTCCCTGGCACCGACCCTGGGCCCTGTGATCGGCGGCTGGATCACCGATATTTCTTCCTGGCACTGGTTGTTCTACATCAACCTGGTGCCCGGCGTGTTCGTCGCCGTGGTGGTGCCGATGCTGGTGCGGATCGACGAACCCGATCTGCGCCTGATCAAGGGCGCCGACTACCTGAGCATGCTGCTGATGGCAGTGTTTCTCGGCTGCCTGGAATACACCCTGGAAGAAGGCCCGCGCTGGAACTGGTTCAGTGACAGCACCATCCTCGCGACGGCATGGATTTCCGGCCTGGCGGGACTGGCCTTTGTCAGCCGCAGCCTGATGGTGGCCAATCCGGTGGTTGACCTGCGCGCCCTCAAGGAACGCAATTTCGCCCTGGGTTGCTTCTTCTCCTTCGTCACCGGTATCGGGCTGTTCGCGACCATTTACCTGACCCCACTGTTTCTCGGCCGGGTGCGTGGCTACAGCGCTCTGGACATCGGCCTGGCAGTGTTCTCCACCGGCCTGTTCCAGCTGGCGGCGATTCCGCTGTACGCATTTTTTGCCAACCGGGTCGACCTGCGCTGGCTGATGATGGTCGGGTTGGGCCTGTTTGCCGTGTCGATGTGGGACTTCTCGCCGCTGACCCATGACTGGGGCGGCAAGGAGCTGATGTTACCCCAGGCACTGCGGGGCATGGCCCAGCAATTCGCCGTGCCACCCACCGTGACCCTGACCCTCGGCGCCCTGGCACCGTCGCGACTGAAACAGGCTTCGGGCCTGTTCAACCTGATGCGCAACCTCGGCGGCGCCATTGGTATCGCGGCTTGCGCGACGATTCTCAATGATCGGACCAACCTGCATTTCAACCGGCTGGCCGAGCATCTGAACAGCACCAACGAAGCGTTGAACCAGTGGATGGCCACGGTCGGCAGCAACTTCGCGGCCCTCGGCCAGAGCGGCAGCGAAGGCACCACCGCCAGCCTGCAGCAACTCTGGCAACTGGCCTATCGTGAGGCGCAGACCCAGAGTTATGCCGATACCTTCCTGGTGATCATGGTCTGTTTCATCATCGCCACGGCCCTGGTTCCACTGATGCATAAAGTGAAACCACCGCCTGCGGCGGCAGCGTCGCCCGACGCACATTGAGGATACACCGGCCGTTACGGGCTCTCGCTCAAGGAAGACCACAGATTGATCTGAGGAGGAGCAGACAGCAGTTGCCCCAGGTGCGCCATATCGCCGCGTGCCTCGCGCCAGGCGATATAAGCGTGGAACGCGGCTTCGTTCTCCCATTGTTCGACGAAGAAGATCGCCTGGCTGTCCTGATGCTGACGCAGTACCCGCACGGACAAGGCGCCAGCCGCCGAAGACGTGCCACGGGTCAGCTCAGGCAGGCCCTCGATGAACGCCTCCATGAACTCAGGTTTTATGTTCATCAGCAATGTGACGGTGACGGCGCTAGTCATGAGCATTTTCCTGAAGAAGGTGGACCGATAGTGCCAAACCGGGACCGGCTATCGATACGACATAAAGGCCGCAAACCCGGCCACTTTCGCGGAGCATCCGCATCACCGGCCAAGTCCTTCGACAAAGCGCTGGATAGCCCCGGCAACCTCATCCGCCGACTCCAGCGGCGACAGATGCCCGGTACCCGCCAGTTCACACAGAGTGGCCTGGGGAATTCGCGAGAGGACTTCTGCTCGCAATACCTCGACCGGATCGACCCGGTCCAGCTCACCGGCAATCACCAGGGTCGGCACCTCGATACCCGTCACGTCAGCAGTGATGTCCTCTTTGCTGGTCTCACAAGGCCAGGCGGCCTTGGCTTGCGGTGCGCCACGCAGACTGTCCTCGATCACCTGCTCGAGATGCTTCGGGCTCAAGGGTTTGGCGGTCAGCATATGTTCGAGGGCCATCGCCACCGACTCACGTGACTCATAAGCCTTCTCCATCGCGGCTTGCACCTCTACCGGGAGCCGCAGCGGTCCCGGCGGCGAAGGCGCCACCAGCACCAGCCCGACCAGACCGACCGGGCGCCGCGAGGCGAACAGCTGCGCGATCTTGCCCCCCATCGAATGGCCGATCAGCACGTAGCGGCTCAGGTTCAACGCAGCAATCACCGCCAGGGTATCTTCGACAAAATCAGCCAGGGCATAGCCGCTGGCCGGTGCCTGGGAGTCGCCCCAGCCGCGATGGTCATGGGCAACGCTGCGGTAATCACTCGGCAGCGCCGCGCGCACATCGTCCCAAGTGCGTGACGAACCGCCCCAGTAGTGCAGGAACACCAGGGCTGGCGAGCTGGCGCCACGGTCGCTGACTTCAAGTTGAACACCGTTGGAAACTACTTTCATGTCGATCTCCAGAGACTGAATGTCTGGAGGCGATCGTAGATCAGCGCAAATAAAGCGATAATCCCCTACCTTCTATCATCAGCTAATCACCAGACTATCGACTGGAGCACGTTATGGACCGTTTCATGAGCCTCAAGGTGTTCAGCGCCGCCGTCGAAGCTGGCAGCCTGGTGGCCGCAGGCCGGCGTTTCGGGCTTTCCGCTTCAATGGCCGGCAAGTACCTGAGTGCCCTGGAGGCCGAGTTGAATGTGCGGCTGATCCAGCGCAGTACCCGCAGCCTGAGCCTGACCGAGGCCGGTCGGGCCTACCATGCTCGTTGCCAGCGTATTCTCGAAGCCCTTGAAGAAGCCGACCGCGAAGCCAGCGATACCCAGCATGCCCTGCGCGGGAAATTGCGCATTTGCGCGCCGGTGACCTTCGGCTCCCTGCACATGGCACAACCGCTGGCGCGTTTCATGGCCGAGCACCCGCAGCTCGATACCGAGATCGTGCTCGATGATCGTTATGTGGACTTGCATACCGCCGGTATCGACATCGCCATCCGAATCGGCCGCCTGCCGGATTCGGAATTGATTGCCCGAGCGCTGGCCCCATGCCGCATGGTGCTCTGCGCGGCCCCTGCATTTCTGCAAAGGGAAGGTGTACCGTCGCGCCCCGAGGACCTGCGTGACAGTCCACGCCTGGCCTTCAGCGAAGCCGTCTCCAGCGGCGCCTGGACCTTGAGCGACGCACAACAGCAACCCCATCTGATCGAAGGGCCGGTGCGCATGTACGCCAATAACATGCACATGCTGCTGGCGGCGGCCCTGGCCGGACTCGGGATCGCCTACGGCCCGACCTTTGTGTTCGGGCAAGCACTGGCCGCCGGCGATCTGGTGAGGATACTGCCCGATTTCAGCGTCCCCGATCTGACCATACAGGCCGTCTACCCGACGGCCCGATACGTGCCGTCCAAGGTCCGTCAATTTATCGACTATATGGCCGCTGAATTCGAAGGTTTACCGGCCTGGGATCGTTTCTGAAGCCGGGCGAGGCGCAAGCGCCCCGCCCGGTCTTCGACTCAGAAAGCAAAACACGAACAACCAAAGGCCCCCCAGAACCCCTGGAAGTCACTGACCGGCACACTCGACATCCGCGCCCGCTCATGACCGTGGGCATGCACCCCGCAAGGACCGCTGCACTGGTGCACCTGGGCCTGCAAGGACGAGTTAGGCCGCCAGTGTCCCGGCACCTTGACCACCGGCGACCAATCTGGAGTCACCGGCAACGTGGCGGGTGCAAGCTTGTCGAAATCACCCGCCGCGTGCACCACCTTGCCGTCGACCACCGTCAACACCGATTCGATCCACTTGATGGCTTCGGCGTCGACGCTGAAATAGTCCGCCGACAAGGCCACCAGGTCCGCCAGTTGCCCGACCTTGATCTGGCCTTTCTTGCCCTGCTCCGAGGAAAACCAGGCACTGCCATGGGTGTACAGCTCCAGCGCGGTTTCCCGTGGCAACCCCTCGGGATAGAGCTCGAGCCCACCGACGGTGCGACCACTGACCATCCAGTACAGCGAGGTCCACGGGTTGTAGCTCGACACCCGCGTGGCATCGGTACCCGCGCCCACCGGCACGCCTTCGGCCAGCATGCGCTTGATCGGCGGCGTGGCCTCGGCGGCCTTGGCGCCGTAACGTTCGACGAAGTATTCGCCCTGGAAGGCCATGCGGTCCTGAATGGCGATGCCACCGCCCAGCGCCCGCACCCGCTCGATGTTTTTCGGCGTAATGGTTTCACAGTGATCGAAAAACCACGGCAGGCCATTGAACGGGATATCCCGATTGACCTTCTCGAAGACATCCAGCATCCGCGAAATGGATTCGTCATAGGTGGCGTGCAGGCGGAACGGCCAGCGCTGCTCCACCAGATGGCGGACCACCGGTTCCAGTTCCTGTTCCATGGTCTGCGGCAGGTCGGGACGCGGTTCGAGGAAGTCCTCGAAATCCGCCGCCGAGAACACCAGCATCTCCCCGGCCCCGTTGTGCCGCAGGAAATCGTCGCCCTGGCCGTAGGTCACCTTGCTGGTCCAGTTCTTGAAGTCCGCCAGTTCTTCCTTGGGCTTCTGGGTAAACAGGTTGTAGGCGATCCGTACGGTCAATTGCTGCTTGGCCGCCAGTTCGTTGATGACTTCGTAGTCGTCCGGGTAGTTCTGGAAGCCGCCGCCGGCATCGATGGCACTGGTGACGCCCAGGCGGTTGAGTTCACGCATGAACTGGCGAGTCGAGTTGACCTGATACTCCAGGGGCAGCTTCGGCCCCTTGGCCAGGGTCGAGTAGAGAATCATCGCGTTGGGCCGGGCAATCAGCATGCCGGTCGGCTCGCCCTTGGCATCGCGGACAATCTCGCCACCCGGCGGGTTCGGCGTGTCGCGGTTGTAGCCGACCACCCGCAGTGCCGCCCGGTTGAGCAAGGCGCGGTCATACAGGTGCAGGACAAACACCGGGGTGTCCGGCGCCGCCTTGTTCAGTTCTTCCAGGGTCGGCATGCGCTTTTCGGCGAACTGGAATTCGTTCCAGCCGCCTACCACCCGCACCCATTGCGGCGCGGGGGTACGCTCGGCCTGTTCCTTGAGCAGGCGCAACGCATCCACCAACGAGGGCACGCCTTCCCAGCGCAGCTCGAGGTTGTAGTTCAGGCCACCACGGATCAGGTGCAGGTGCGAGTCGTTGAGGCCGGGAATGACGGTGCGGCCCTTGAGGTCGATCACCTGGGTGGCGCTGCCGCGCAAGGCCATGGCCTCACCGTCGTTGCCCACGGCGATAAAGCGCCCGTCCTTGATCGCCACCGCCGTGGCCTTGGGTTGGGCGCGGTCGACAGTGTGCAGGCGGCCGTTGTGCAGAATCAGGTCAGCGATCACATTGCTCATATCAGTTCTCCTTGCTTGACGGAATGTAACGGTCAGCGAAATCAGTGGCTGGCCGGTTGCAGCCAGCGGCTGAACAGGCGGGTCACACGGGGCATGAACACATAGACCACCAACAACACGATGCTCAGGGTGATCAGCACATTGGCTTGCACATAGCCACCCAACCAGGGCAGCAGTGTGAACAGCGGGCGCCACAACATCGGTACGACAAAACTCAGCGGCAGGATCACCAGGAAGGTCACGCAAGCCTGCTTCCAACGCGGCACCGGACTGGGCGAACCGACTTCGGCCGGGGTGAACCAGAACTCGCGGTCGGCGTTGATTTCGGTCTGATCGCCGTCGGCCAGCATGGGCTGGGCCTCCGCCACCAGCTCACGTCGGTCATTGGAGTCCAGCCAGCGTTGCAGTTGTTCGGTAGAGGCGAAACGCAGCACGCTGGTAAACAACGTTTGCCCGTGGCTATGCCCACGCACCACATCGACACCGAGGTGCCCCGGATAACTGCGCGCCATGGTGACGATGCGGCGCAGCCAGGTTTCATAGGCCTGGTCCTGGCCTTTCTTGATCCGGTGGCGGACCAACAGGGTCACCACACCGTCCAGCAATTCGATATTCATGGACGGAGGCTCCGCAGGCGGGTGAACGCGGTGAGGCGCGGGTCCAGTGCAAGGGCCCCGGAGCCGCCGATCAGCAACGCGGCGAAGACGATCAATAGCAGCCAGGCAAATTGCCCTTCGGCCAGGCTCCACTCCGGATGCACCCACACCAGTGAAACCAGCAGCAGGAACAGCACCGGCAGCGTGGCCAGGCGGGTCAGCAGGCCAAGGATGATCAGCAACGGGCACAACACCTCGGCGAAAATTGCCAGGCTCAGGGTCAGGTGCGCGCCCAGGCCGAAAGGGTCTTCGATCAATGTCAGTTGATGCTGGAAGTCCAGCAGCTTGGGCAAGCCATGGACCCGTAACAACAAGGCCGAACCGGCCAGGCGTAACCAGAGCAGTGCCCAGTCAGCCGAAGTGCGAGAGGACAACAAGGGGCGAGTGACCATATCGGGTCTCCCTGTGAAAGCTCGAGGCAATGGGGTGTCGGGCACGCCCCGCGCGCCCGACTCACTTCACGACTTGGCTTGGCGTTGCGGCGCGTTGTGCACCATGGTGTAGGCGTAATCCACACCCATGCCGTAGGCGCCGCTGTGCTCGCGCACCAGGTCCATCACCGCGTCGTAGGTTTCCTTGTGCGCCCAGTCACGCTGGAATTCCAGCAGTACCTGCTGCCAGGTCACCGGGACGGCGCCGGCTTGAATCATCCGCTGCACGGACATGTCATGGGCTTCCTGGGTGGTACCACCGGATGCGTCGGTGACGATGTACACCTCATAACCTTCAGCCAGGGCTTCCAGGGCCGGGAAGTTCAGGCACACCTCGGTCCACAGTGCCGCCATGATCAGTTTCTTGCGACCGGTGGCCTTCACCGCCTCGACGAATTTCTTGTCTTCCCAGGAGTTCATCGAGGTGCGCTCGATGGGCTGCTGGTCCGGGTGCACTGCCAGCAGTTCCGGCCAGATGTAGCCGCTGAAGCTCTTGGTTTCCACCGAGGTGAAGATCGTCGGGACATTGAAGATCTTCGCCGCCTTGGCCAGGCCCACGGTGTTGTTCTTCAGGGTCTGGCGATCGATCGATTGCACACCGAAGGACATCTGCGGCTGGTGGTCGATCAGGATCAGGGTGGAGTTGGTTGGGTTCAGCAGTTCACGAATAGACATGGCGCGTTCCTTTTGATGTCGAGTAGTGGTGCGTTCGTTTTGTCAGGCGGGCCTGGCGCGCTCCGCTGGGAGGACTGTGCTGCCTGGCTTGGATGTCACTTTAGGCGCCTGAACAAATCGAGACAATTACCCTAAATCGAGAATCATTGATTCTATAAAAGGGACAATTGAGTCTTGCCTGCCATCTGCGCGCATGGACTATAGTTGATACAACAAGCTGTATGTTTATACAGATAATGATTGCCCGAACGCTCGACACTGAGCATGCTGTGCAACTTCAAGACCCCGCGATGAAATGAGAGTGGTTATGCGGTTGTTCCTCTGTGAAAAGCCCTCCCAGGCCAAGGATATTGCCGCCGTGCTCGGTGCGACCCGCCGTGGCGACGGCTGCTGGGTGGGGCCGAATGCCACTGTCACCTGGTGCATCGGCCATCTGCTGGAAACCGCCCCGCCGGATGCCTACGACGCCCGCTACAAACGCTGGGTGCTGGCCGACCTGCCGATCGTTCCGGAAAAATGGAAGATGCAGGTCAAACCCAAGACCGCCAGTCAGTACAAGGCGGTCAAACGCCTGCTGGGCGAGGCCGATGAGCTGGTGATTGCCACCGACGCCGACCGTGAAGGGGAAATGATCGCCCGTGAGCTGGTCGAACATTGTCGCTATCGCGGGCCGATCCAGCGGCTCTGGCTGTCGGCACTGGACGATGCCTCGATCCGCAAGGCGCTGGCGGCGCTCAAGCCCGGCGGCGAGACCTTCTCGCTTTATCACTCGGCCCTGGGCCGCTCGCGGGCCGACTGGCTGATCGGCATGAACATGAGCCGCCTGTTCACCCTGCTCGGCCGCCAGTCCGGTTATCAGGGTGTGTTACCGGTGGGGCGGGTACAGACACCAACCCTGCGCCTGGTCGTGGACCGCGATCGCAGCATCGCCGACTTCGTGCCGGTGGCTTACTGGGCGATCGACGTGCACCTGCTGCACGACGGCCAGCCCTTTATCGCACAGTGGCGAGCGCCGCAGGACGCCTGTGACGATCAGGACCGTTGCCTCAACCAGACCCTCGCCCAACAGGCGGCCGCAGACATGAGCGCGGCGTCCAGCGCCAGGGTGGTGAAGCTCAAGACCGAGCGGATTCGCGAGGCTGCACCCCTGCCCTTCGACCTTGGCACCTTGCAGGAAGTCTGTTCGAAAAGGCTTGGGCTGGGCGCCCAGGAGACACTGGATATTGCCCAGGCGTTGTACGAAACCCACAAGGTCATCACCTACCCGCGCAGCGATTGCGGCTTTCTGCCCCTGAGTCAGCATGGCGACGCCGGCCGGGTATTGGCGGCGCTGGAACGGGCTGATCCGAGCCTGGGCAAACTGGCGCCCTATCTCGATCCGACGCGCCGTTCGCGAGCCTGGAACGATGCCAAGGTCACCGCCCACCACGGCATTATCCCGACGGGCACGGGCGCCAGCCTGGAACGTTTGCAGGGCAAGCCGCGCGCCGTCTACAGCCTGATTCGCGCCCGTTACCTGGCGCAGTTCCTGCCCAATCACGAATACGACCGGACCCAGGCCGATTTCGACTGTGCGGCGCAGGCATTGCGAGCCGTGGGCAAACAGATCGTCGAGCCGGGCTGGAAACGCGCCCTGCCTGAAGCCCTGGCGCCGGCCAAGGGCCGCGAAGCCCCCGAGCCTCAGGCCTTGCCGGCGTTGCGCGAAGGCACCGAGTGCGCGGTGAGCCGGATCGACCTCAAGGACCTCTGGACCCAACCGCCAAAACCTTTCACCGAGGGCGACCTGATCAAGGCGATGAAAAACGTCGCCAAGTATGTGGAAGACCCGCGCCTCAAACAGAAACTCAAGGACACCACCGGTATCGGCACTGAAGCGACCCGCGCCGGCATCATCCAGGGCCTGCTCGATCGCAGTTACCTGGTCAAGCACGGCAAAAGCCTGTCGGCGACCCCGGCGGCCTTCAGCCTGATCGATGCGGTCCCCCGGGCGATTGCCGACCCGGGCACCACGGCGATCTGGGAACAGGCGCTGGACATGGTGCAAAGCGGCGAGATGAGCCTGGAAGAGTTTGTCGCCAAGCAGGCGGCCTGGATGAGCAAGCAGGTGGGCCGCTGTGTCGAGTTGAAGTTGCAGATCACGATGCCGGCCGGGATGGCGGCACAAGGGGCGGCGCCCTGGAAGAAGAAGCGCAAGGCGGCGGGAACCAAGACAGGCAGGACCCGACGGACGCCGAAGTCAGCGGCCAGTTCCTGACTGATCGAGCGTTCCCACGCCGGGGCATGGGAACGATCAAAGCAGGGCTCAAGCGAGGGTCATTGCTGCTGTCGTCACTTCACCTTTCTGCTCAGGTCATCGACGTTGCGTTTCAGACTTTCCAGATCGCGCTGCTGGTCACTGACATCGCGCTTGAGACTGGACAACTCGCTGGAGCTCGAACTGGAGCTTGAGCCTGAACTGCGCTTGAGATCGTCCACCTGGCTGGCCAGCTTTTCGATAGTGCGATCCTGATCGCTGACACTGCGCTTGAGGCCGGAAAGATCGCTGCTGTTCGAACTGGAGCTGGAGCTGGCACCACTGTTGCGCTTGAGCTCCTCGATGACACGTGCCTGATCATTGATGATCTTCTTCAGGCTCTCCAGTTCGTCGGCATTGTGCTTCTGCTGGCTTTGCATCTTTTGCAGATCATCCACCGTGAAGTCGGTGCTGCGCAGCGAATGCCCGGAACCCGTACCGCCATGGGTCGCAGCGAGATGATCAAAACCCGAGGCACTGAGGCTATCGACCTCTACCGCAGCCTGAGCAGGAAGCACCATGCCACCCAACAGAAGTACCAACAAGCCGGTGGCGGGAATCGTGAACGAGGGTTTGAAACGAGCGAGCATCACTGGGCGTCCTTGTGAAGTGCCGAGATGGCACATAGCTATGATTCACTTTTCCAGAAGTGGTTCCCCGCCCGCGCCCCCAAGAGCCGATGAATTTCAGCCCCGCGCCTGGCTGCCATACACCGCGAAGGAGAACGCCAGGTACGCCGCCAGGGTCGAGGTCATGTCACCGACGTCAGTGGTTGGATTGACCTCGGTAATGGCCATCGCCGCACAGTGCGGGGCGAGCAACTCGACCATCTCCAGTGCTTCGGCGGAACTGATACCGCCCGGCTCGTGAGCACCGGCACCAGGCGCGAAGGCCGGATCGATGGCATCGATGTCGAACGACAGGAACAGATGATCGGCCCCCTTGACCCGCTCGAGAATCCGCTCGACCGTAGCCTGCGGACCAAGCCGCAGGACTTCCCGCGCACTCAGGTGGATCAGGTCGTTGTCATGCTTGAAGCGACCCGAAGCGGGAAAGTTGAAGTGCCGCTCGCAGACCTGGATGCAGTCCAGCGCATGGATCTGTTCCAGCTCCAAGGCCCGACGCATGCCGCTCGATTGACTGAAGCGACCTTGCTTGACGCTGTCATCCATCAGGTCCAGGTGCGCGTCGAAATGGATCACGCCGATACGCCCTTCCAGTGCCTGGCAGACACCCTGGGCCACGGGGAACAACAGGCTGTCGTCGCCGCCGATGACCACCGGCACCCGGCCGGCCTCGATCGATTGGCACACCGCCTGGCTGGTGGCGAGGAAGGTCTTCTGGGTGTCATGGGGGACCACCGCGACATCACCACGATCCACCAGCAGATGCTCGCCGACCTCCATGAAGCTGTCGGTCTCCAGGCAATAGACCTTGCCGTCCTGGATCCGCATATTGATCCACTTGGCGCTTTCCCGCACCCGCGCCGGGGCGAAGCGCGAGCCCGGCCAGCCCAGGGTCGACTCCCCGTCGAAAGGGACGCCCAGCAGATCGAATTGACGCTTGTCGCGAGTACTCATGGCAGATGTCTCCGGATAGTTGGACAAAGAGGGGAACGACCGCTCAGCCCCGACGTGGTTGCAGATAGCTGGCCCAGCGCTGTTGTGCGAAACGGAAAGCCACCACCAGCACCATCGTCAGGCCCAGGTACAGGGCGCCGGCGGTGACATAGGGTTCGAACTGGATGTAGTGATTGAGGGTGATGTTGCGCGCCACCCCGGTGATTTCCATCAGGGTGACGGTGCTGGCAAGCGAGGTGGCATGCAGCATCATGATGGTCTCGTTGCCGTACAACGACAGGGTCCGGGTCAGCATCGCCGGCAGCATGATGCGACGCAGCAGGGTCCAGGGCGTCATGCCGTAGGCCCGCGCCGCTTCGATCTCGCCGGGCGGCAAGTGACGCAGGCCGCCAGCGAAGATTTCCGTGGTGTAGGCCGTGGTATTGAGGATAAAAGCCAGCAACACGCAGAACAGCGGATTGGACAGCCAGACCCACAACACGCTGCCACGCAACAGGTCGAACTGGGCCAGCCCGTAGTAGATCAGGAACAGCTGGATCAGCAGCGGCGTACCGCGAAACACCAGGGTGTAGGCTGCCACGCTATTACGCAGCCACGGGTTGGCCGCGTTGCGCGCCACCGCCAGGGCCAGGGCGAGAAAGAAGCTGATGCCCAGTGCAACCACGGTCAGCAGCAAGGTCAGTTGCAGGCCCTGGGCATAGAGGTCCAGGTTGTCGTAGATCACATCCCAATTCATCGCGCCAACTCCCGAACGCCTTGCGAGTAACGTTTGCCCAGCCAGCCGACCAGGGCCAGGGACAGCACCGCGATCAGCAGGTAGAAACCGCCCGCCAACAGATAGAAAGTGAAGGGCTTGCCGGTGGCTTCGGCGGCGCCCTTGGCCCGGAACATGATGTCTTGCAGGCCGATCAGCGAGACCAGCGCGGTAGCCTTGACCAGCACCAGCCAGTTATTGGTGAAGCCGGGCAAGGCCAGGCGCACCATCTGCGGCAGGATGATGCTGCGCAAGGTCTTCACCCGCCCCAGGCCATAGGCTTGCGCCGCCTCCAACTGGCCCGCTGGAATCCCTTCCAGCGCACCGCGAAAGGTCTCGGTCATATAGGCCCCGAAGATCACCCCCAGGGTCAGCGCCCCGGACAGGAACGGGCTCGGATCGACGTTGTACCGGCCACCCGCCGCGCCGATCCATTGGTTGAGCAAGGCCGGCAGGCTGTAGAACATCAACAGCATCAGCACCAGGTCGGGAATGCCCCGCACCAGGGTGGTGTAGATCTCGGCCAGCACGCGCAATGTCCGATGCTCCGAACGCTTGCACAACGCCCCGGCCAGACCCAGGACCACCGCCAGGGCCAGGGACGTCAGGGCCAACTGGAAAGTGATCCAGCCGGCGCTCAAGACACTGCTGATGTAGTCGCTCAACATGGGCGTTACTGCGCGCCGAAGTATTTGCGGTTGAGGGCGTCGAGCTTGCCACTGTCACGCACTTCGCCCAGGCCCTCGTTGATCTGCTTGAGCAACGTGGCGTTCTTCTGGTTGATGGCAATAGCCACGCCTTCGCCGAACTCGGGAGCGTCCTTGCCGGTAAACAGCGGACCGACCAGTTCGAAGTCCTTGCCGCTGTCACCCTTCAGGAAGCTGTGGGTGATCTGCGCCTGATAACTCATGTGCACATCGGCACGCCCGCTGCTCAGTTCGAGATAAGGCGCGCTGCCGCTGTCGTAGCGCTTGATGGTGCTCTGTGTGTAGTTCTTGGTGACGTAGGCATCCATCGGCGTGCCGGTCTGCACCGCAATCACCTTGCCCTTGAGGCCCTCGGGCGAGATCGTCAGGTTGGCGCCCTTGTGCGCGACAAAGCGAAACACCGGGTGGTCGTAGACATCGCTGAACGCGAGGATCTTGCGCCGCGCCTGGGTAACGGTGAGTTGCGAGATCAGTGCGTCGTACTTGTTGCTGATCAGGCCGGGAATCATGCCGTCCCAGGCCGCGTTGATAATCTTGCAATCGAGCTTGGCCGCATCACAGACGGCCTGGGCCAGTTCGACGTCATAGCCGACCAGCTTGCCGGTGCCGTCCACCGATTCGAAGGGCGGGAACGTCGCGTCGGTGGCGATGGTGATCGGCTCTGCCAGGGCGCCGGTAGCGACTGCCATTGAGAAGGTGGCGAACAACAGCTTGGAAATACGGTTCATAAGTGCGTCCTAGGGTTGGGTCGTAGGTTTGGCAGTGTTGAACAGCGGCATGGCAGCGCCGTTGAAACAGCGTCTTTTCAGGGTTACAGGCTAACGTCGAGGCCTTGGATCTATCCGTCGTAAACGCCGATTGTCACGCGGGATACGGCTGTTTTTCCGAACCGGCTACAGCGGCTTCGGCTGGGTGTTTTGGAGCTCCGGCTCAAGGCAGAAAAGCACTCGCGGGCACGACCGACTGCTTCACGCAGGCCAGGGTCGGATGGCTGACCAGGCGATCGATATGCAGCTCGACATCGTTGAACCATTGCTCGGTCAGCACCCGGTAATGCTCCAGGTCACGGCAGTGCATGCGCAGGCAATAATCAAAGGCGCCACCGACCAATTGGCACTCGATCACCTCACGGCTTTCACACATCTTCGACTCGAAAGCCCGTTGCGCCACACGGCCGTTCTGGTTGGAGAGCGCCACCATCACCAGCAGCGAAACGCCGGGCGACAACCGTGGCAGGTCGATAATCGCGCCGTAGCCACGGATAACCCCGAGCTTCTCCAGCTTGCGCACACGCTCCAGACAAGGGCGGGGCGTCAGGTGCACCCGTTCGGAGAGTTCCTGGTAGGTGATACGGCCTTCATCCCGGAGGATGTCGAGGATCGCGACATCGATACGATCCAGGGCCAGCGGTACATCGTTCATGACTCGCGACATGGCGGCGTCCTACTTCAAACGGCCGGAAAGAAACTGCTGCAAGCGCTCGCTGCGCGGCTGCTCGAACAACTGCGCCGGGGTGCCCTGTTCTTCGATTCGGCCCTGGTGCAGGAACAACGCCTGGGTCGACAGATGCCGGGCAAAACCCATCTCGTGGGTCACCACCACCATGGTCCGGCCCTCCTCGGCCAGGGTCTGCATGACCTTGAGCACTTCACCGACCAGCTCGGGGTCGAGCGCGGAAGTCGGCTCGTCGAACAGCATCACCTCGGGCTCCATGCACAGGGCCCGGGCAATGGCCACGCGTTGCTGCTGGCCGCCAGACAGTTGCGCGGGATACTGGCCATGACAGGAGGGCTTCAGGCCGACCTTGTGCAGATAGGCTTCACCACGCTCGCGAGCCTCGGCCTTGCTCAGGCCGTGCACGTACATCGGCGCCTCCATGACGTTTTCCAGCACGGTCATGTGCGACCACAGGCAGAAGTTCTGGAAGACCATGGCCAGGCGTCCGCGCATGCGCTGCAACTGCGCCGGGTCCTGGGCCCGCAACGAACCGCTGCGCCGATCGCGGCGGGTATTGAGCAGCTCGCCGTTGACCTGGATGGTCCCGGCGCTGGGGTGCTCCAGCAGATTGATGCAACGCAGAAAGGTACTTTTGCCCGAGCCACTGGAACCGATGATGCTCACCACGTCGCCGGACCGGGCAGCAAGACTGACGCCCTTGATCACCTGATGGTCGCCGTAGCTTTTATGCAGATCGGTCACTGCCAGCTTGTACATCGATTCGCTCCTCATGCCAGTGGGAAAGAAAGACCAGCGGGGTCAGGCCGGTGGCGGCACGATGACCCACAGCGCCGTGCACACTTCATCCTTCGACGGGTTGACCCAGGTGTGCGGATCGCTCGGCGCGAAAGTCAGGGTGTCGCCGGCGCGCAGCAGGTAGGTTTCCTCGGCGACGCGCATCTCCAGGCAGCCGCTCTGGACGTGCACCAGATCGGCAGCGGCCTTGATCGTGTAGGGTTCGGTGCCGGAACCACCGCCGGGCTCGATCACCGAATAGAGCGCCATCATGTGTTCGTTGCCGGCGCCGCAGATCAGGTACTCGCGCATGCCCTCGCCGCCCAGGCTGATGGGCGCGCCCTGCCCGGCCGCGACGAAGCGGGTGGACGGCGGCTCGAACAGCTCGCCCGGCTTGATGCCGATGGCTTCGCAGATCCGCAGCAAGGTCGCCACCGAGGCCTGCACCGTGTCGCGCTCGAAGCGGCTGATGAAGGACTTGCTGACGCCGACCTTCTGCGCCACCTCATCGATCAACATGCCCTTGGCCTGGCGCAACGCCCGCAAACGACTGCCGACATTGAACGGATCGGTGCTGCCCGATGACCCGGTCGCGGTTTCAGCCGCAGGCATTTCGATTTTTTTGCTCGGCATTGGACGATCCTTGAGTTTCCAATTAGATAACTTGATTTTCACTTATCAAGAACCGAGCCAAAAATACATAACCCCATATAAACAGGGATAAATGGCTATAAAAAGTCGTTTAGGCGTGTATTCAAAAGGTATAAAAGTGTGAATGGAGCAACTTATCCGCCCAACAAGTTTCCTATTTGGAAACCTCACACCAGACAGGTCGAGCATCGGGCGAGAGAGAAAAGAAGCCGGATGATTGATCGATTTTGGGGCGTCATGACTGTTCGTGGTGCACCCACAGCGTCAAAACGGGAAGGAAGCAGGAGGGGAATTGGGCGGGGCTCGGCACTGTTACGGGCAGTGACCTTCACCCCGCCGAGCAGCACGGAGGACGTTTCGATTGCACCCAGGGGCTCAGAATGAATAACGCACGGCATTGACCCAACGGGTCTGCTCCTCGTAGTAGCCAAAGCTGCTCCGGCTGCCGTCAAATACATCGAGCCCGCTACGCAGTTGCCAGTGGGCATCGAGGTCATAGCGCATTTCCAGGGCGGCATACTGCGCGGACTGTCGCAGGTCCTGGGCGACGTAAGCCGTCAGGTAGAGCCGTCCCTGGAGCATTTCCCGGCGTATCGCCAGGCTGACGATTTCCGAGCGATCCTGGTCGAGGGCCTGGTCGACATCGTCTTTCCACAGGTTGTAATACTGCACGCCGAAGAACCAGTCTCCGGTCAGGTAGTCGACGCCCAGCAACAACTGCTGCTGGCGGTTCTTCTTCACATCGACGATCCCTTCCGGCGCCCGGTAATAGCGATAGGCATCCGGGGTGAGCGCCGCCTCGCCCTTGACCACCACCGGTCCGACGGGCACGGCAAACGACCCGCCGAACAAGGTACGGCGCTGCAATTGCTCGCGATAACTCAAGCCGTTGCGCGTGAGCTCGGGGGTCAAGGTGTCTTCGGTTTGCCAGCCATGCCAGGCATTCAGGGAGTAGTCGACGCCGGCGGCATTGCCGCTCCAACGCACTGCCGGGGTCCAGTCCGCCGGCTTGCGCCAGTCCGGATCGGACGCCTCGCTGCGGGGCACGCCGGTCAGCAGGTCGTTGACCCGAGGTTCGGCGAAACGCCCGTCGCTGGCCGGCAGCAGGTCCTTGCGGGTCTGCGGGATCAACAACACCTGCAGCGACTGGTCCTCGAACACCGAGCACTCACTGTTGAGCATCGCCAGCGGGCGACGCTGCTGGACATAGTCACCGAAGTAACCTTCGCGCCGGTCGAAAGGATGAATGACATCCAGCACCCGCAAACGATCGGCGCTGCCCCACACCACCTGCTGCACGCCGACGGTCGAGGTACAGCGTTCGCCCTGGTATTCGGCGAACAGTTCGCGCGGTTCGATCTCGTGGTAATCGCCGTCGAGCTTGTTCTCCTGCAGCGCCCTGACCTGCGCCTTCAGCCGCCAGCCCGAATCGCCTTGCCAGGCACTGCCCAGCAGTGCGGAATACTCGTCCAGCCCCCACTCACCCTCACGGGTCACGGCCTGGCGGGTTTCCAGTCGGCCGTTGAAGTCCACGGCGTCAAGAGCGCCGGCCTGGCTGTCGACACTGACCAACAACATCAGCGCACCCAGGCTCAAGGTTCTGTTGATCATGCGCCATCCCCACACACGAGCAGCTCATCGAGCGCAACCTCCTCATCGGCTCGCGGCCGGTCGAAAGCACCGATCCGGGCGTCGACCCAGTCGCCCAGTCCCGCCAGGGAGAAACCCGGCGAGACCAGATGTTCCCAGTCGCGTTCCGCCGCCGCCAGGCGTGACATCACCCAGGGCCGGCAATGTTCTTCCAGGGCCTGGGCCGAGAGCATCAGCCAGGCGACACACTGTCCCAGCTGGAGCACCTGTCCGGACAAGCGCTCGCTGCCCCGCGGCGGCAGTCTTTCGCTGGATATCCAGGTTTCCAGGCGCTGGAGGGCAAGTTGGCCGTGGGGCAGCGATGCCAGGTAAGTCCTGATGACGGCCGGTTGCTCCAAGACACGCTGGCCGATAAACGCCGCCAGCGTCTGCGACGGGCCCTCGAACAGACGAGTGATACGTGCATCGCGCCAGAGCTGGCCGATGGGGTTGTTATCGCAGTAACCACGAGCACCGAGCATCTGCAAGGCGCTGTCGCTGACTTCACCCAGCAGTTCGCTGGCGAGCCACTTGACCGCCGCCAGCACCTCGGCCGGCGGTGTCGGCAACCCTTGATCCAGCCCCGTGGCCAGGTCATCGACCCAACCACCCAAGGCGGTTGCGGCGCAGACGGCACCACCGATCAGCGTCTGGGTATGCTCGTGATCCCAGAGCCGCTGGGTGCCCAGGGAACGGCGCGTACTGTAGCGCGTCATCAGTTGCACGCAGCGCCACAAGGCGCCGACGCAGGTGGCGGCAATGCCCAGGCGACCGAAGACCATGGTGTCGCTGGCGACCGCCATCCCGGCGAACGGGCTGCCCAGCACCTGCTCCGCACGGGCCTCGACGGCGTCGAAATGCACCTGGTTCTGGACCATGCCCTTGAGGCCGAGGGTCAGTGCCTCGCTGCCCTGGCGCAGGCCCGGCTGCTCGGCGTCCAGGCAAAAACCAATAAAGCCGCAATCGCGCCCCTGCTCATCCAGATGCCGTGCAAACACCGAAATAACGCCGGCCCAGGCGGCGGAACCGCACCAGGACTTGCGTCCGTCCAGACGCCAATGCTCGCCCTGGCGCCGTGCCGTCGCCGCCATGTTCAGCGGGTTGGAACCCGCCCCCTGCTCGGTCAGGGCAAAAGCGGCGAGCATCCGGCCAGTCGCCAGTTGTGGCAGGTAGCGGGCTTTCGCGGTGGCTGAGCCGAAGCGCTGGATCGGGCGAATGCCCAGGCCGTTATTGAGCCCGACGAAAAACGCCAGGGTCAGATCGATGGCGCCCAGTTGGCGCTGTACCCGCAACAGCTCGAACGTCGAAAAACCGAGCAAGCCGCCCTGCTCCCCGGCGACTTGCATGCCGAGCACCCCGCGATTGCCCAGGGCCAGCACCAGATGTGGCGCAAGACAGCGGCGCACGTCCATCAGACGGAAATCCAGGCGCTTGGCCCAGTCCTGCAACCACAGATTCAGCTCGACAACAGCCGGGGTGTCGGGACGTGCCGCCTGGGCAAATGCCGTCCATGCCTTCATTGCTCAATCTCCTGTCGAGCCAACAACCAACGGGCCGTCTCGCCGACCAGTTGTTCCAGCGTCTGCCGAGGTGCGAACCCCACCTGCTGGCGGGCCTTGTGGGTGCGGTAGTAGACATTCATCCCCAGCAGGCGAACCACATCCGCCGAGAGCCGCAAGGGGATGATCGAGGTCAGCAGATCCAGCGGCCGCAGCAGCGCCACGATCCACTTGAGGGTCGCCCCCGCCGGCTGCCAGCGCGGCTCGGACACCCCCAGCGCACGGCCCATGCCGGTGAACAATTCGCGATAACTGACGTTCAGGCTGCTGAGGATGTAGCGCTCGCCGCGCTGGCCCTTGTCCATGATTGCCAGCAGCCCTTGCATCAGGTCCTCGGCACCGATCACGGCGATTCCGCCAGGCGGGATAAACGGCAGGTGACGCTGGCGCAGGTCGAGCATGACCTTGCCCCAGCCATGCAGCACATCGCAGTGCGGGGCGATGACGGCCGAAGGGCAAGCGATGACGATATCCATGCCTTCCCGGCAAAACTGTCGGACCCGCTCCTCGGCCTCGCGCTTGCTGTGCATGTATGCCAGCTTGAAGGCGGTACCGTTGTAGGCCATGTATTCATCGGCCTCGCCAGCCGGATAGCCCACCGCGGCAATCGACGACACATGCAACACCCGCCGCACACCGGCACGGCGTGCGGCGTGCAGCAGATTGACCGTGCCTTGCACATTGACCGCAAACATCCGCGCCCGGGCGCTTTCGTAAGGCAGCGCCAGGCCGGCGGCGTGATAGATCTGCTCCACGCCGTCAAGCGCACGTTCCAGGCTGGCCGGATCGAGCAGATCGGCCACCCGCCACGCCACCCGGTCACTCACCTGCGCCAGGGCCGGCGCCGGGTCGTTCGCCAGGACCAGCACGGCAACCCTCTCCCCGCGGGCCAGCAAGGCTCGTACGATGTGACTGCCCAGGCAACCGCTGGCGCCCGTCACCAGGATCATTGTCCAGCCTCCACGGCTCGCCCCAGGGCCAGGGAGACATTGAGTCCGCCGAAGGCAAAGGAGTTTTTCAACCAGGCGTCGACCCGGGCCGGGCGGGCGCCTTCGGTGACGTAGTCCAGATCGCACTCGGCATCCGCCGCCTGGTAATTCAGGGTCGGCGGAATCCGCTCCTGCAAGGTCGCCATCAACCCGCCGATCAGTTCCACCACACCGGCGGCGCCCATCAGGTGGCCGATGGCCGACTTGACCGAGGACACCTGCAAGCGATCCGCGTGGGCACCGAACACCTGGCGTATCGCCGCCGTTTCACAGCGGTCGTTGAGCAAGGTGCCGGTGCCATGGGCATTGATATAGGTGAAGCTTTCGGGCGCCAGCCCACTGCTGGCCATCGCCTGACGCATCGCCAGCGCGGGGCCGTCCACCGACGGTTTGAGCAGATCCCCGGCATCGCTGTTGACGCCGTAGCCCAGCACCCGAGCCAACACCGGCGCACCACGGGCCTGGGCATGGGCCAGGGTTTCCATGACCAGCACACCCCCGCCCTCACCCAGCACCATGCCGCGGCGACCGGCGGAAAACGGGCGGCAGGTGTCCGGCGCCATGGCCCGCAATGCTTCCCAGGCTTTCCACACCAGCGGGTTGAGACAGGCATCGGTGCCGCCGGCCAGCACCAGGTCGGCATCGCCGTGACGCAGCAGTCGATAGGCCTCGCCGATGGCCTGGGTCGAAGAGGCACAGGCGGTGCTCAAGGTCATCGCCGGGCCCTTGAAACCGTGGCGCAGGCTCAGGTGACTGGCCGCAGCATTCGCCATCACTCGGGGCACCGTCCAGGGCGCCAGGGTCTGGCTACCGGCCTGGTAAAGGTCCAGGTAGGCGCTGTGCAAGGAGTCGCTGCCGCCCACCGCCGTGCCCATGTACACCGCACAGCGATGGGCATCGACCGCAGCCATGTCCAGGGCCGCCATGTCCAACGCCTCGCGCCCGGCCAGCAGGGCGAACTGGGTCGAGCGGTCGAACATCAACAACTCATTGGCGCTGAAGCGGCCTTCCATCGCCTGCTCGGGCAGCGCACCGGCATTGCAACTCCCTGGCAACCAGGGCACCCGGGCAATCGCGCAGTGCGCCTGGGTCAGGCCGTCCCACAACGCTTGCCGACCAATACCGAAGGGCGATACACAACCGACGCCCGTGATCACGACCTCATTCATGAAGCGACTCGCAGGCCCGCCAGTTGCTCGGCGAGGATCTCGATCAGGCGCGCCACCGAACTGATGTCGGTGTGGCTGTAGCTGGACAGGTTGACCTGGAAGCGCTTCTCGATGGCGTATGTCAGCTTCAGCACGTCCAAAGAGTCGAGCCCCAGTTCGTCGATGCTGAGCTGGATATCCAGCTCGGTGATGTCCAGTTCAAGGGTCGTGGCCAACAGTTCCAGGACCACGGTTTCCAGGGGTTGAGTCGACATGATGGGTACTCGGATCAATGTTCGGTGCGCAGGGCGCGCTGGGTGAAATTGGCCTCGGCAATGCCGGGGTTGATGCTGACCTTCTCGACGATCATCCGGGTGCTCTTGTTCGCGGCCAGGTTGAACATGGTCTGGGCGGTCGGGCGGCTGAAGCCGCTCACCACCTGCAGGCCATCGGTCTTGAGCTGCTTGACCAGCGTGCCCTGGGCGTCGAAGTAGTCGATCTGCACCGGGTAACGGCTACTCTCCTCGAGGTAGTAGACCTTGCGCGAATAACCCGAGATGCGCGCCTCTTCGGTCTGCGCCCGAGCTTCAATCCGGCGGCAGGCCGGCCAACTCAGGCAGGGTTCGGGCTTGCCCAGACTGGCGAACTGGTAGCTGGCCAGCTTGTAGTCCTCGAAGTCCTCGTAGGTGAAGTCGGTGCCCATGAACCAGTTCTGCTTCTGCGAACCGGCGAGGCGTCGCAGGTTCTTGGTCGAGGGGGTGTAGGACCAGATATCGTTGGTCGCCGCACCGCTGTCCTCGATCAACAACGCGACGTTCTTCACCGCCGCCGGCGCCGTGAAGCGCACCAGGGTGCCGGTACGGTCGCTCATGCGCTTGTCCAGCCGCGTGAGCTGACGGGTGAACGTCAAGTGGTCGGCCTCGAACAGTTCCATGCGGTAGTCGATCTGTTCATCCTGGGCCTTCATGCGCCGGTCGGAGTCCTGCATGATCGACAGGGCATCATCGGCCAGCACCGGCCCGGAGCAGGCCAGCAATACGGGTAAAACGGCAAGCAATCGGCGAGTCATCCGAAATTCCTGAGTTTGAGGGTGTCGACTGCGGGGATGCGCAACACATGGCGAATGGCGGGCATCGCCGCGAAGGGAATGATCAGCAGCGCGGGCAGGATCACCCGCAGGAAATCGCTCGACGCCGGGTCGGTATTGATCTTGAACCAGACATCGGTCAGGCGATGGTTGAGCACCGCGCCCAACCCGTAGCCCAGGGGCATGGCGACCAGGCCGGCGAGCACGGCAATGCTGAAGGTTTCACAGAGCATGATCAGCGACACGTTGCGGTCGCTGAAACCGAGGATGCGCAGCACCCCGTATTCAGCGCGCCGCCCGACAATGCTGAAGTTCATGCTGGTCACGGCGAACAGCAAGGCAATCGCGATGCTCATCAGCGCCGAGATATGGATGATCACCCAGATATGCGAGCTGATTTCGAGGATGGCCGCGACGATGTCCTGCTTGGAGGTCACCCGCACCACACCCGGCACCGCGTAGATCTGCGCGTCTCCCAGGCCGGACGCACCGGCGTCGACCAGATAGGCCCCGGTAAACTGCTCATCCAGCGCCAGCATCCGCCGGGCGTAGTCCTTGCTGGTGATCACCTCGCCTGGCAGGGCCCCGGAGAACACCCCGATGACGGTCGTCGCGTAGTCGTTGCCACGGACCTTGAGGGTCAGCCGATCACCGGGACCGACACCTTGGGCAATCGCGATACGACGCTCGATCACCACGCCATCACGATCGCCGTCCAGAAGCATGCGGCCCTGCATCAGGTTGACATGGCGTACGCCGTCGGCCGGCTCGATCCCCAGCAGGCTGGCATTGTCCAACTGCCCACGGCCACTGACCTGGGCCCCGCCCTTGACGAAGGTCGACCAGCGACTGCCCGGCGCCAGCGCCTGCAGACGGGCGATATCTTCATCCCACCAAGGCACATCCAGATCGACCACGCGACTCCAGCTGTCACGCTCGACGTTGCTGATGGCGGTTCGTTCCATGGAGGTCAGGGAAATGTAGAAGGCGATGGTGATCGCGATGCTCGCCGCCATGGCGAGCACGGTCACCAGACTGATACGCCAGCTGCGCAGCAGGTTGCGCAGGGAGTAACGGAACCAGAACGGACCACCGATATGCCGCAGGCAGGCAACCATGCGCTGGGCCAGCGGTTGTTCCTGGCCAGCACCGACATCGCGCAGGGCGTCCATTGGCGTAATGCTCAGGATCGAGCGCATGGGCAGGTACATGCCCAGGGCCACGGTGCCGCAGAGCACCAGGCCGGCGCGCCACAGATAAGGCAGTTGAAACACCAGGTGCGGTTTCGGCATGCCGATGGCCCGCGCGTAGTTCAGGCCGAAGGCGTACATGTCGAACAGGGCAAAACCGCAACCCAGCAGCAGCGCCGCCACGATCAGCATCAACGCCGGCAAGCTGTAGGCGCAGGCGACCTGCCGACGGGTATAGCCGAGGGTGAGGAACATGGCGATCAGCGGCCGCTCCTCCTTGGCCCACTGGTACATCAGGAAGAACACCACCAGGGTCGACGACAGGGCAAAGATCAGCACCACCGTGGGCAGGAACACCTTGAAGGTGTTGAGGTCCAGCTCGAGGAACTTCTGGCTGAACTGTTCCTGGCGCGGCAGCACATAATCGACCGCCAGGCGGGTCTGTGCCCGCTCGGTCACGGCATGCTTGATCAAGCTAAGGTCGGCATCCGCCGACAGGCTGAAGAGCAGGCTGTTTACCGCCGCGAACCCCAGCTGTTGGCGCATCAGCGCCTGGTCGGCGAACACCACGCACAACGAACCGTTGCTGGGCACATAAACGCTGGGATTCAACGGCGCCACCAGGTATTCCGGGCTCTCGACGATGCCGACGACCTCGACCGGGTAATCGGCCTGTCCGGACACGAAATTGAAGCGGTCGCCGACCCGCTTGCCATGGAACTCGGCGCAGTTGCGCTCCAGCACCACACCGGCGGCGTCCTGGGCATCGGGCAGCCGACCGTCGAGCACCTTGAGCCGGTTGACCGTGGAAAAGTCCTGCGCCGGCGAACTGATCATCAGCGCCGCTACCGGCTGCTCGCCGCCCAGCGGCACCAGCCCGGGCATCAACAGGCGCGGATAGGTGGCGCTCACCCCGGGGATGTCGTCGAACGCCGGCAGGTTGATCTGCTCGTCAGGAGCGAAGATCACTTCCAGCCCGGCCATCGAGGCCGACGACTGGATGTCTTCCACCGTATTGAACAGGCTGTCGATTGCCGAGTAGGCCCCCACCAGCACGCCGAAGGTCGAGGCGCAGATCAGCGCGATGGTCAGCAGCCGGTAACGAATGACCAGGATCGAACGCAGCACATGCCGGACCAGCATATTCATTGGACGGCCCTGTGCAGGTGACCGGAGCGCATTTCGTAGACCTGGTCGGCATGCTGCCCCAACGCCGGGTTATGGGTGACGATCACCACCGTCACCTGTTTCTCTTCCTGCATCTGGCGCAACAACTCGAACACCCGCATCCCGGTTTCCTCATCCAGGCTGCCGGTCGGCTCGTCGGCGAGGATCAGTTGCGGTTCCTTGATCAGCGCCCGGGCAATCGCCACGCGCTGCTGCTGCCCGCCGGAGAGCTTGGCGGGAAACTTCTCGGCATGCTCCAGCAGCCCGACCTTGTGCAGGTATTCCTCGGCTCGCCGATGGTCCTGGGGGGTGACCGTGCGGATCGGCTCCAGGCCGGTCAGCACGTTTTCCTTGACCGTCAGCGTCGGGATCAGGTTGTGGAACTGAAAGATGAACCCGACCCGCTCGGCGCGAAAGCGGGTCAAGGCGGCAAAGTCCATGGAGTCGAGCAACGCATCGCCAACCCGCACCCGGCCTTCGTCGACCCGGTCCAGGCCACCGAGGATATTGAGCAAGGTGGTCTTGCCCGAGCCGGAGATACCGCGGATCACGGTCATGCTGGCCCGCGCAATCTCCAGGTCGATATGGTTGAGCACCAGGCTGCGGCCATCGCCGCTGGGGTAGTACTTCTTCAATCCCGCGAGGGAAATCAGGGGGGTATCCATACGGTTTACAACTCCGTTTCAGAGCGATGGTTCAACGAGATCGAGTCCGAATACGCCATAGCGTTTGGTCCGACGCATGCCCAGGTTGCGTGCCAGCACATAGCTGGAAGGGTTGCGGTCATCGATCCACATGGTGTCCACGCGGCTAAAGCGCGGTTCGGCATAACGCACGATCTCTTCGCCGATCAACCGGCCCAGGCCACTGCCCTGCACGGTGGGATCGGCGCCGATCAGCGCGATCACCGCACCTTCGACGCTACGTCTGTAATGGCCCAGCTTGAACAGGTCGAACAGCCCCAGGCTGCCCTTGAGCTTGTCGAGGATCTGGTTGAGGTCCGGCAGGATCAGGAAAAACGCCACGGCGCGGCCCTCCAGCTCGATCAGCTTGATGCCCTCCAGGTCAATGAAGGTCTTGATGCTGTCGATCTGGAACTTGAAGCTCGCCGCGGAAATCGGCGCCACCTCGTAGTTCGCGGCGAAGGCACTGTTGAACAGGCAACGGACTTCATCGAGGTTGCCACGCAGATCGGCGCGGGTGGCGGTACGTACGCTGAACTGGCTGCCCGGCATTACCCGGTCGCTGCGGTTGGCCTTGCGCCGGACTTTGTACTGGTCGGCGGTCACACCGTAGGTGCTGAAGGTAAAGGCCAGTTCGAAACCCAGTTGCTTGAGGGTGTCGGCGTACCAGAGCGGGTTGTAGGTCTGCAGCAGCGTCGGTGCGCGTCCGTCGATGTTCTCCAGCAGCAACGCCGCATCCTGGGTCGAGGTGTAGCTGTAGGGGCCCAGCAGGCGCGACTTGCCGCGTGCCTTGGCCCAGTTGCCGACGGCTTCGAACAAAGCCTCGGCCACGGCGGGGTCCGGTGCGACCTCGAAGAAACCGAAGAACACGTGCTCATCGCCAAACCGCTCGTTGTAGGCGGCATGGATACTCACGCTGATCCGGCCCTGCACTTGTCCCTGGGCATCCAGCGCGAGGAAATGCTCGATCTCGGCCTCACGGAAAAACGGGTTGTGCCGTGGCGAAAGCATCCGCTTCATGTCACTGCGCAACGGCGCAATCCACAGCGGGTCATCGGCATACAGCCGGAACGGCAATTCGATGAACTGCTTCAGGCGCTTGGCGCTGTCGACTACTTGAACGGCAATCATGCGATGTCCAACAGCTGTTGCATGTTCCGATGACGCGCCTCGAAGATGCGGTTCATATAGGCATTGACGAACAGCCGCTCCAGCAGCGCACCGCCAATGGCCCGGTAGGTGACACGGTCGGTGTAGAGCGTGCCGCCCTCGGCAGCCTCGACCAAATGCTCATGGCGAAAGGCACTGAGCGGCCCCTTGATCATCTCGTCGATGAAGTGCTGGTTGTCCTTGACCTCACGAATGCGCACGGTCCAGTTGGCCGGGATAAAACCGAACATCCAGTGCCGGAAGCGGAACTCGCGCCCCTGCTCGATGCGCAGGTCGGCGATATCGATCTTGCCCAGCGGCGTGACCCGCTCCGGGAAAATCTTCGGGAAGTTGGCGCCTTCCAGGCAAAAATCGAACACTTCGGCGCAACTGCGCCCTTTGATCAACGTGGTCTTTTCCAATACGGGCATGTGAGGTGCTCTCTCTTCAGATGGGTTCGGCAACCGGTTGGAAACGTTCGGCGTAACGCTGCCAGGCCTGTGGGTCCAAGGCTTTGTCAAAACTGCGCAAGCCCGCCAGCTTGAAACCGTGGCGTCCCGCCAGGCCCTCGATCAGCTCCAGGTCGTCATTGCTCAGGTCCAGCCCGAGGCTCGCATGACGCCATTCGCCTTCGAGGGCAAGCATCATGGTCTCGGCCATGCAAGCGTAGGCCAGGTCGTCGGGGATCCCGTAGCGCGAACCCAGTCGCGCAGCGCCCGGCATCTCGACAATGCCACCGTCGAGCACCAGGACATCGGGCCGGCGAGCGGCGATGTCCTGGCTGACATTGGCCGGTCGCGAGATGTCGCAAAGGATGGTGCCGACGGCGATATCGTCGGCGCTGATGAAACGCTCGGCGCTGTTGGTGGCGATCAATACCAGATCGGCATCCGCCAGCGACTGCTGGACATCGTTGCTCCACTTGAGCGGCGTCCGGCTGCCGTTTTCGTCCAGCAACACACGGCCCAGCTCAGTGGCATCCTGGCCTTCCAGACGCAGGGCAATTCGCGCCAGGACACTGCCTTCTGCCGCCACGCTCTGCGCGCCATAGGCCACCAGTTGGGTGATCACCGAGGCGAAGCGCGGCGTGTTGAAGCGTGCGCTCTTGGGATTGCCGACCAGGGTCAGTTGGCCGGCCTGGCCGGCGATCAGCCGGGCGATGGCCGAACCGATACTGCCCGTGGCACCGATGACCGCGACGCGCATATCCTGCATGCGCCGCCCCGTCAGGTGCACCGCACGACAGGCAGCCTCGACCGCCGTGAGCAAGGTGTAGGTGTTGCCGGTGGTCAGAGGGATGCCTTTGTCCAGCAGGCGCAGGCCGCCGCCGGTGACGATCGAGGTATGTCCGCCCAGGCCCACCAGTTTGGCGCCGCGCCCCTTGGCCATGTCGATGGCCTGGCCGATCAGGGCACAGGACTCTTCCACCGGCATCGCCGCCATCTGCGCCGCCGAACGCGGCACCATGATCAGGTCACCGCTGACCTTGCGCCCGGTGGCCGGCGAAGTCAGTTCGACCGTGGAGACGAAAAACGGATCGAGCAGCGGGTTGAGGCGCTCCTCGAGCAGTTGCAGGGAATGGCGCGAGTAATGACTGAGGCTTTCATCGAACTCGGCGTAGTTCTCCAGTTCCAGCGGATGCAGGATAAAGGCGAAATGATTGTCGGCGACCGGCTCGTCGAAGCGCGCCACATGCAAGGGCAGGCCCCGGGCGCCAGGGAAACCGGCCTCGGCTTCCAGCAGATGCGCGAGCAATGTGCCGGTGCGCCCTTCGGCCACCAGTTGCAGGGTCCGCGCCAGGGCTTGCAGGAAGTGTTCGCACTCGGCACGCCCGGCAATCAATGGCGGCTCTACGCGCATGACGCTGGCGCCATTGAGCGTCGGGGCCACGCGTACACCTTCGACATTCAACAGGTAGCTGGCCAGCACCGGGACCAGGCTTTCCTGTTCGCCCATGATGCCGGTGAAACCGCCGTGAAACTGCGGGTAATGACTACGGTCGAGGGTGAACTCGATACCGATCAGGTAACCGGCGCCCCGCACCTCGCGGATGAACGTCGGGTAACGCTGCGCCAGCGCCTGCAGTTGCTCCAGCAGATAGGCACCATTGTCCCGGACGCCGTCCAGCAACTCAGGCTGGTCGCGCAACAGGTCCAATACTTTCAGGCCGATACGGCAGGCCAGGGTGTTGCCGCCAAAGGTCGAGGAGTGTTTGTTCTGGAAGTCTTCGCTGTAGGCGTTGTCAGCCAGCAGGCAGGCACCGATCGGCATGACGCCACCGCCCAGGGCCTTGGCCAGCAGCAGGCAGTCGGCCTGCACGCCTTCGCTGGCGAAGAGCTTGCCGGTCCGCCCGAGCCCGGTCTGCACTTCGTCGATGATCAACAACGTGCCGTGGCGATCACAGGCCGAACGAACAGCCTGGAGGTAATCGGCTGGCGGCAGGTTGATGCCGCCCTCGCCCTGGATCGGCTCGACGATGATCGCCGCATAGGCTCCCGGATAGCGCTGCAATTGCGCCTCGATGGCCTGGATGTCGCCGTAATCGACAAAGTCGAAACCCGGCAGCGGCGCCTGGAAACCTTCCTGGTATTTATCCGAACCCGTGGCGGACAACGCGCCCAGGGTCTTGCCGTGAAAGCTCTGATGGGTCGACAGGATGCGCTTGCGACCGGTCTTCACCAGACAGGCTTTCAACGCCGCTTCGACCGTCTCCGCCCCGCTGTTCTGGAAGGTCACGCTGCGGTACTTGCCCGGTGCCAGCTCCAGCAGGCGTTGGGCCAACAGGCCGCTGGCGGCCAGGCACGACGGCTGGACGAAGATCGGCTCGCGGCTGTGCTGGAAGCTCGCCAGCTCCGCCAGCAACACATCAGGGCTATGCCCGAAGGGCAGCGCCCCATAGGCGCCGAGGAAATCCAGATAGGCCTTCCCTGCCGCGTCATAGAGATGACAGCCCTCACCACGGACAAAGGTCTTGTCGAGCCCGACCCGGCGGATCAACTCGCCGATGGCCGGGTTGACATGCTGTTCGAAGGGACTGATTTCTTGCCAGCGGCTCATGAAGGATTCTCTGTCGGGTAAGGAGTGGAAGTCGGTGCCGGGTGCGCCGCGGCGGTCTGCCGGTACAGGTCGGCGGCCGCGCCGTCTGCCGCCATGACCCGGTCATGGGCGGTCTTGAGCGCGTGATAAGGCAACGCCGGGAACAGGTGGTGCATCGCGTGATAACGCTGGCTCAGGGGTTCGAGCAACTCGATCCAGCCGCCCTGGCGGGCATGGGTGGTGGAATCGCTCAATTGCCACTGCAACGAGACAGGATGGCCGGGCGAGGCGTAGCGGTGCGCCAGCCAGGTGCGGAACATATTGATGAACAGCACCCCGTAGATCACCGCCAGGAACCAGCCGATCCGGCTCCAGGGGAGTAACGTCGTGCCCGCAGTGGCGACCAATGCCCAGGCATACAAACTGGTCAGGCCTTCGAGCATGCGGTTGTACGTCTGGCTGGCGGACAGCCGCGCCGGGTTGTTACGGTAGGCGGCATGCAAGGTCACCGCGCTGTAGCGTTCGACCACCACCCGGCGCAACGCCGGCACAAACCAGGACAGGGGACCTGCCAGGGCGAAGCGCACCCACAGCAATAACGGGGTCAACAGTGTGCCCAACGCCAGCGTCGCCATGCTGCTGGCGAAGCGCCGCTCGAACGGCAGGTACTCCGGATCCTGGCGGGTGCCATAACGCGCCAGCGTGTGATGGTCCATATGGCTGAGGTAGAGGAACGACGGCAGCAGCAAAGGGATGCCGCAGGTCAGGTTCCATGCCAGGTTGAATCCGCGCACCGCGCGCCGGGGCATATGACTGAGCTCATGGATAAACATCGCGCAGCGATACAGGGTGAACACCGCCACCGGGTAGCACCCGGCCTGAAGCCACGGACCGGCCACCTCCAGCAGGGACAAGGATGCCCAGAACGCCGCGATGTTGACGCCGAAGTCCAGCCAGTAACGCCAGGGCTGATGACGGCGCAGATCGTCGACCAGCGGCCGCAGGGACTCGATAAAGCCGCGCTCGCCCTGCCCGGCCGCTGCCGCCCCAGGGTTCAAGGACGCTTCCAAATCACACCGTCCAGATAGAAGTGGTGGAGGACGACGATCAAGGGCAGCAGCCCGACCGAAGGCATTTCCAGGCTCAGCACCAACAGACTGGCCATCCCCAGGCTGGCGAACCAGATCCAGGGCCGCTCGCCCATCTGCCTGACCCAACGATGACCGGCGCCGAGAAGCCCCGACGGGACCGGCTGCTCACGGGTTCTGCGCAAGCCGGCCTGCACGGTCGAAGTGCAGACCAGGTGGTATTGCAAGGCATGGATGCTGGTACCGATCAGGATCAGCGCGTACAGGTCACCCACCAGCAGGTAGGCGGCGTTGTACAGTCCCAGGGAGACCGCCAGCATGACCAGCACGAACCTGGGCAAGGCCTCGCCACGCTGGCTCTGGCGCCATTGCATCCCGATAAAACGCAGGGTCACGAAGGCGAACACGGCATAGGCCAAGGCAGCCCAGATCGGATCGATCGGGGGCGTGGGGATGGTGATATTGGCAAAGGGCAGCGCCTGCCCGAAGAGCTGGTAGTCACCGAAATGAAAGCCACCATGACTGATCCGGTACAGCAGCGGCGCGGCGAATCCAGCCAGCACCATCGCGCGAATCGGCGCGGTCGAGTGCTTGTAACCGGACTTGCGCGCATACAGCGCGGCCACACCGAAGTGTTGCTTGCACACATGATACGGCTGCCAATACACCCAGATCGCCACCAGCCAGGCAAAGGCGCCGAATGCATACAGCCCGAGACACAGGGCACTGATCAGCCCCAGGCTGGTCCAGAAACGCACCTTGTGCCGCCGGTACTCCAATGGCTCGGCGAGCAGCCGCACATGAGTGTGCAGTACATGGGGGATATCCAGGAACAGGGCGAACAGCAAGGCCCCGATCAGAAAAGCCGGGCCGTGCAGGATCGCCAGCAACAAGGCCACGGAAATCAGCGGGCCACCGATCAGGATAGCCAGGGTGTCGGCCCTGGCACTGACGAACCAGCTGGCCGCTTTATTGGGAATACCGGACATGTTCATGCCCCCTCAGATGGCCGGAGACAGGTCGAACACATTCGCCCCTTCAAGCATTTGCGCCAGCTCGTGCAAGGTGGTCATGCCGTCGATGGGATCGGACGGAATGCTCACCTCCAGCCGCCCGCGCAGCTCGGAGAGCAAGGTCAATTGGCTGAGGGAGTCGAGCCCAAGGTCGAGCAACGCATCATCGCGCTGCAACGGCATGCTGTTGAGGTGGGCCGGCAAAATGCCTTGCAGCGAAAGACTACGAATCGTCTGACAGATAACGTCGAACACAGGTGCTCCTTGCACGCAGGCAATCCATGCGGCTAAGTGGGTTAGATGGAAAGAGGGCTCGGGGTCGCGGCAGCGCTGCTCAATTCGCCGCTGAGATAGCGTCGACACAAGGCCTGGCGCTGGATCTTGCCACTGGTGGTCCTGGGGAAATCCGCGCGCCGGATCAGCACCAGGTCATCGACCTGGACACCCGCGTGCCGGACTGCCGTACGTGCCACCTCGCGACGCAGATCGTCCAGCTCGCGTCCGGCCAGCGCGTTGCTCGCCATGACCACCACCACGCTCTCCCTGGCCAGGCGGCCGTCGATGCAGGAAAAGGCGGCGACCGACCCCGCGGCCAGTCCGAGGGTGCTTTCAAGGGCCCACTCGATGATCTGCGGGCTGACATTGACGCCGGCGCGGGTGATGAGGTCCTTGGTCCGTCCGGTGATATAGATTTCGTTGTCGAGCAGGAAGCCCAGGTCGCCGGTGCTGTACCAGTCGTTGTCCTGGTGGCGGACCGGCTCGACCTTCAGGTACTGGCTGATCACCGAAGCCCCGCGAATCTCGATATGCCCCAGGCTGCCCTCGCCCAATGCGAGCCCGTGCTCATCGGCAACGCGCAACTCGACCCCATCGACCACCTGGCCATTGCCCAGGTAAGCGGCGGCACCCGCTGCCCCCTCGCTCAACTCGATGACCTCTCCGAGCGCATGCAAGGCCCGGGTATCCAGCCAACGTACACGTAGCGGCTGCCCCGGCGGGTTGAGTGAAACCGCCACCACGGCTTCGGCCATGCCATAGGCCGGTTGCACCACCCCGGACCGCAGGCCATGAGGAGCGAAGGCGGTTTCGAACTGCCGCAGATGGTCATGGAAGACCGGCTCGGCACCGACCCAGGCATAACGCCAGGCGGACAGATCCAGTTCACCGTCACGTACACGCCCCGCCAGACGATTGAGCAAGGCAAAGGCCGAGGTCGGCGCGGGTGACAAGGTGCCTTTGTAGTGCGATAGCGCCTGCAACCAGGCGAGCGGCTGCCGGGAAAACTCACGTGTCGGCATCAGGACCAGATCGATACCGCACCACCAGGCCAGGGTGATCGCCGACAGGCCCATGTCGTGGTGCAACGGCAACCAACTGACCATCCGGTCCTGCGGGCTGACCCCGACGCGCTCGGCAATCGCCTGGCAATTGGCGCTGAGCATGGCCTGGCTGATGCACACCGCCTTGGGCATGCCGGTGCTACCGGAAGTGAACTGCAGAATGGCCAGGTCGGCGGGGACACAACGCGCCGGCTTATGCAGCGCTTGCACGGCGCCCTGCGCTTCGCCCAGGGCGACATCCGTCAGGAGTCGACTCGCCCACTCGTGGGGCAACTGCTGCTGAATCGGCTCACTGCAGAGAATCAGGGCCGGCTCGATCAGCTCAAGCATGGCACTCAAGCGGCCGTCATCAAGCTTGCCGGAGGATGCGCCCAATTCATGGGGCAGCAGGGAAATGGCCAGGCCTTCGGCCCAGGCTGCCAGCACCATCGACAGCACGCCAAAGCTGGACGCCAAGGCAATGGCCACCACCTGCCCACGCTGGAGGGCCCGTTGACGCAGCACGCTGCGCACCCGTCCAACGCGGTCGAGTAACTCGGAATGATTGATCGAGACAGCCGCATCCTGCGTCAGAACGGTCGTCTGGCGAGAATGAGAATTGATCAGGAATTTATCGCACAAGCACAAACAGGTAGGCTGGACTATTCCGTTAGCCATTTTTTGTCGCTCCTTGACACAGGCGGCGCAATCTACAGATTGTCCGACAATAGGTCAATATGGCTTTTCAATGTCACCAAAAAATAATGACTGATGGGTCACGACTCCCAAAGCGGGACAAAACACCGATTGCAGATTGCACTCAGGTCTGAGAGTCGCTTCTCAGAATGGAACGGGCCAGGTGGTTATCATGTCGGGCCGCCGATATGGGCGGCTCGAAAGGTGCCCGGAACCGTCGCGGCGGCGAGGCAACCTCAACACTATTGGCCATGTTGGCGGGGCGCGCTTCCTGAACACCCAGGCAGCGTATCCAGGGAGTGCTTTCCCGCTCATCAAAGGAACGAGATATGACCCGTAATATGATCGGCAGCGCGGTTGGCGGTGCGGCTGCATTGATCCTGCTCATTGTGTTTTTCGGCAGCTGGTACACCGTGGATGAAACCGAGCGCGGCGTGCTTCTGAGAAACGGCGCGCTCGTCGGCGTGGTGGACCCCGGGCTGTCGTTCAAGACGCCCTTCATTGAAACGGTCAAGCTGATCAGCACCCAGAGCCAGGTCTCGGCCTATGAAAATCTCCAGGCCTACAGCAAGGACCAGCAATCGGCGCAGCTCAAGGTCTCGGTCTCGTGGCACGTCGCCCCTTCCGATGTCGCCAAGGTGTATACCCAGTTCAAGGATATCGAGGGCATTCGCGACCGTTTGATCAGCCGCCAGGTACCGACCCAGGTCGAGAACGTCTTCGGCCAGTTCAACGCCGTGGCCGCCGTGCAGAACCGCGTGCAACTGGTCAATGATATTTCCGCCGCGATCAAGACGGCGATCACCGGGCCGGTGATGATCGACAGTGTTCAGGTCGAGAACATCGACTTCAGCGATGCCTATGAGAAAGCCATCGAGGCGCGCATGGCCGCCGAAGTGCAGGTCAAGACCCGCGAGCAACAGCTGGCGACCGAACAGGTCCAGGCACAGATCCGCGTGACCCAGGCCCAAGCCGAGGCCGATGCACAGTTGGCGCAGGCCAAGGCCGATGCCCAGGCCACCGAACTGCGTGGCCGGGCTGAAGCCGAAGCGATCAAGGCCCGCGCCCAGGCACTGGCGAGCAACCAGAATCTGGTGGAGCTGACCAAGGCGGAACGCTGGAATGGTGTGCTGCCGACAACGGTATTGCCGAGCGGCTCCCTGCCCTTTATCGATGTCCGGCAGGACCGCAAGTCTGACTGATTGCGGGAGCAAGCCTGCCCGCGATGAGCGTCAGGGATGACGGGCATCGCGGCCTCCCCAGCTCATCGACTCGGCGAGCGGCGACGCCTACGGAACCCGAGCCTCTTCATTGATCCAGCCCTTGAATGCCTCCAGGGCTGAAACGATTTGTTGGCGAATCTGCGGGTCGGCCGCAATGCCCACGTCATCCATCTCTTTGGCCAGAAGATTCACGGTAATCGACGCCGGCTCGACGATATTGGCCGACATCGTTTCCAGCACCAGCCTCAACGCCGCCTGGGCATGACTCGCCCGCGGCGAGGCATTGAATAGCGCCACCGGTTTGCCGGGAAACTCGTGACTGGCGACGAGCCAATCCAGCGCGTTCTTGAACGAGCCAGGAATGCCACGCGCATATTCGGGGCAAGAGATCAGAATGCCATCTGCCCGACCGATCAGTTCCCGCAGCGCCAAAACAATTGCCGGAGGATTGTCGGCCAGGTCGGGGTCGAAATGCGGCAACTGCCCCACGTCCAGATAATGCTGGATCGCCACGCCTTGCGGACTGAGCCTCTCGGCGGCACGAAGCAACGAGGAATTTGAAGAGGCCGCCCGAAGGCTTCCGGAGACTGCCAGCAACCGAACCATTGATACTCCGATGCAACCGAAACACCCAGGAAAGGATGCGCAAGAAGATTCGTCAAACGCAAGACGCAAAAAAGGGCCAACCTTTCGGTTGACCCTTCCAGACCGCCCAGCAGAGCGGATTTTGTTTGGTAGGCGCGATTGGACT
>NZ_PHSU01000033.1 GCF_002814235.1 Pseudomonas sp. QS1027
TGATCAGACGGTCAGAACCACCTTCGGCGACGCGGCGGTCGATCAGACGGTCAGATCCACCTTCGGCGACACGGCGGTCGATCAAACGATCAGAACCACCTTCAGCCACTGCTTGTTGAGTATGTGCGACCACGGGTTGAGCCGAGGAGGCGGCGAAAGCGTTGACTGCCAGTACCGAGAAAGCGAGGCCGAGAAAGAGTTGGCGTTTCATGGTGGTGTGCTCCGGGTGTTATGTGTTGGGTATGGAGCGAAGGTTACGCGCCTGGATTTTTAAGAGAACTTCATTGGGTCGATGGTGACCATCGACGGCAATGATGGAGCTGCCTGACAGGTGTAGGGGCTGAAAAGGGTTCGACTGTGTGGGTTCAAAAGCAGGGTTGTGTGATGAAATCCCTGAACTGACCGCCGACCCTTTTTCACCGGAGAGCCCGACCATGAGCCAGCACGATTTCAAGCAACTGGATGTTTTCAGCCGCGAGTCATTCAAGGGCAATCCACTGGCTGTGGTCTTCGCCGCCGACCCGCTGACTGACCAGCAGATGCAGGCCTTCGCGACCTGGACCAATCTCAGCGAAACCACCTTCCTGCAAACGCCCCAGGACCCTCGGGCGGATTACCGGGTACGAATATTCACCACGACCAGGGAGCTGCCCTTCGCCGGGCACCCGACCCTGGGCTCATGCCATGCCTGGTTGGAGGCCGGTGGCGTGCCCCAGGGCGAGGAGATCATTCAGGAGTGCGGGATCGGTCTGGTGCGGATTCGGCGCGAGGGCGATGACCTGGCCTTTATCGCACCGCCGCTGCGTCGCGCAGGTCCCCTGGACGAGGCGTTGCGCGAGCAGGTTCGTCTCGGGCTGGGGTTGGCTCCGGAGGAGGTGCTCGATGCCCAGTGGGTCGACAACGGCGTCGATTGGCTGGTGCTGATGCTGCCCGATCGGGCGCGGGTACTGGCGGTAAAACCTGACTACGCCCAATTGAAAGGGTTGGCGGTAGGGCTGGTCGCACCCTGGAATCCAGCACTGGACGGCGACGAATGTCAGTTCGAGGTGCGTGCCTTTATCGCCGGTGACGGCATGTGCGAAGACCCTGCCACCGGTAGCCTGAACGCCGGTATTGCGCGTTGGCTGCTGGGAGAGGGACGGGCGCCGCAGTCGTATCGGGTCAGCCAGGGCACGGCGATGGGCCGTGCCGGGCGGATCCGCGTGGAGCAGGTGGGTGACGAGATCTGGGTCGGTGGTGCCGCCGTGACCTGCATCACCGGCAGCCTGAACCTATAAGGGCTGGGCGATCAGCATCATCGCCGCCGACAAGGTATGCCCGTCGGTAATCTTGCCGGCGGCAATCATCGCCTTGAGTTCGGCCAGGCTGACGAACAGCACCTTGTCGACCTCGCCATCGGTGCCTTCCACCGCTTCGCCGTCAATGTCCACCCGGCAGACGGCAACCGCGCTGGCGATCAGCGAGGTATTGCTGTGCAGCAGGCCCAGTTCGGTGACCTTCAGGGCCGGCCAGCCGGTTTCTTCCAGCAGTTCGCGAGCAGCGGCATCGCTGGCGGTCTCACCACGGTCGATGGCGCCACGGGGGAACTCGATCGACTGGGCGCCGATGGCCCGGCGTTGCAGCACCGCCAGCATCAGGCGGCCATCCGGCAGGACAGGCACCGCGACCACGCCATTGATGGCCTGGGCTTCCTTGACGATAAAATAACCCCGCTCCTTGACCACGTCGAAGTAGGGCGTGTGCAGCAGGCATTCGGATTCGGTGTCGGGCTTCATGCGCGGTGTTACTCCAGAAAGCAGCGGTCGAACAGATAGAGCGCGTCAGGTTTGAGGTTTTCCAGGGTGGCTTGCGGGCGGCCGCCGTCACCCTGTTTCTTGCGTCCGGTTTCCCGCAGGTAGCCGGCTTCGGTCATCTTCAGCAAGCGTTGCCGGGTGCTGGTCTTGAGCACCGGCCGCGCCAGCACCCGGGAAAAGATCGAGGTGGCTTCCGGGGCGCTGAACTCGGAACCGAGAAACATCAGCGGCAGGCTGCTGTACAGCGATTTGGAGAGCAGCCGCTCCTGTGCCGCCGCCACTAGCGTGTTGTGATCGAAGGGCAGGCGCACCGAAGCATCGGCGACGCTGTCGAGGGCAAACCAGGCCTGTTGCTCGTTCAGGATCGGCTCTTCACTGACAATGGCCAGGTAGAAGGTCGAGGATGACCAGCAGCGCGGGTCGCGAAAGGCATCGCCGACGGTGCCCACCTGTTCGATCCAGGCCAGCGGCAGATTGACCTTGTCGCTGGCGCGCAGGCGTTCCACCGCGTCGTCCAGCGTCAGGTCGGCCACCGCGCCGTTGACCACCACACCCGGGAGTGCCCAATGGCCCTGGAAGGGATCGGCTTCACGCTTGTGCAGCAGGATCTGCAGTGCCTGGGAGTCACGGCAGTAGAAAAGCACGCACAAGTCGACGGTGTGCAGGTAGTCGCTTTTCCTCGGCGCGGTGGGGGAACGGTCCGGCATATCAAGTCCTGTGTGCGGCATAGAGGTCGTAGTCTACCGGATCCATCCCGGGTGCCATCCAGTGGGCGGGCAATGTTTCGCCCTGCGCCAGTCGTTCACGCAGCAAGGTGCTGCGTACACCGGCCTGTTCCTCCACGCACAGCACTGAAAAACGTTCGAGCAGTTGTGCGCCCAGATGGAAGTCCGGCAACTGCGCGGCCACGTCGTGCCCGACCACCAGGGCGATCTGGCGGGTGGGCAGGCCGGTCATCTCGGCCAGGGCGCAGAGCAACTCATAACTGTAGATGGGAGACTCGGTCTCCCGGGCCAGTTGCTCCTCGATCCGGCACAGCGAAATCGCCGACGAGCAGGCCGGACGCACCCGTTCGACGATCGCTTGCAGCCAGCCCAGGCGCCGCTCGTACTCGGCCATGCGCTTGCCGTGGGGATGCCTGAAGGACGGCACCACCCACACCGAGCGGGCGTGACGGGAGGCTTCGATCATCACCTGGGCATGACCTGCATGGGGAGGATTGAAGGCGCCGCCGTAGATTGCGAGTTCGTACATGGGTGGGTCTCCTTTGTGTTTAAGGTACTCGTCATGTACTTACGTATCAAGCGGCTTTCTCACGAAGGAATCCTTATTAAATTTGAAAGGTTTGCTATCGGTGAAATCGTGCTTGATTTGAAAGTACATGACATGTACCTTTGTTTCATCGCCAAGGGAGAACTCGCCATGAACGCTCAAGTGATCAAGACCGCCGCCTTCGATGTCGATGCCCAGAAGGGTTTCACGCCACTCTGCCCGGATGAGTTGCCGGTGGTGGGCGGCCATCTGATCGGTGCGGAGCTGAACTTCATGGCCTCGCTGGCCGATATCCGCGTCGGCAGCAAGGACGCCCACAGTCCCCTGGCCCCCTGGGTGGTGGACTCCCACGAGCAGATGCTCAAGCCCACGGGGCTGGAGCACGCCGATCTGACCTGGGTCAGCCACTGCGTCCCCGGCACCGAAGGTTTCACGCTGCTCGATGAGCTGCCGGCGCCCCAGGACTACGACTATTTCGTCTGGAAGGGCGTTGAGCCGGAATTGCACCCTTACGGCGCCTGCTTCCACGATCTCCAGCACAAACTCTCCACCGGCGTGATCGAGTACCTGAATGCCCGGCACGTCCGGCAGGTGATCGTCGGCGGGCTGGCCCTGGATTTCTGCGTCAAGACCACCGCGCTGCAACTGGCGGGGGCGGGTTTCAAAGTCATCGTCTACCTGCCGGCCTGTCGCGCCATCAGCGCCGATGGCGCGCAGCAGGCGGTCCACGACCTGCAACAGGCGCGTATCGAACTCGTCAACAGTCGCGAACAGCTGGCCCGCGTGGCGAGCCACAAGGAGTAACTCATGGAAAGTGCATTCAACCGCGAAGGCGGCATCATCCAGGGACTGCTGGATACCGACTACTACACCTTCACCATGATGCAGGCGGTGCTGCACCAGTACCCCAATGTCGAGGTGGAATATCAGTTCATCGTGCGTTCCCGGGAGAGGCTCACGCACCTGATCCCCGAGCTGCGCCTCGAGCTGGAAAAGCTCGCCGACCTGCAAATGCGCGACGGTGAACTGCGCTTTCTGTTCAACCGGCGTTTTCGCGAATACCTGACACCGGACTTCGAGCAGTTCCTCGGGCTGTTCCGGTTCAACCTGAGCTATATCCATGTCAGCGAAATCGACGGCCAACTGAGCATCCGCGTCCGTGGCCCGATGTTGCACTGCATCATGTTCGAACAGCCGGTGCTGGCCCTGGTCAGCGAGTTGCGCAACCGCGACAAATACCCGGAGGTGACCCTGGAAGACGTTACCCGCAAGCTCTACCAGAAGTTCGAGTGGCTGGAGAAAAACCTCAGCCGCGACGAACTGGCCGACCTGCGGGTCTCGGACTTCTCGACCCGCCGGCGTTTGTCGTTCCGCGCCCAGCGCGAGGTGGTGGACATCATGCGACGGGATTTCCCCGGGGTGTTCGTCGGTACCAGCAATGCGCACCTGGCCTACGAGTTCGATCTCCCACTGATCGGCACCATGGCCCACCAATGGCTGATGGTGCACCAGCAACTCGGTCGCCTGCGGGAAAGCCAGAATGCGGCGTTGGAGAACTGGGTGCGCGAATACCGCGGCCGTCTCGGGATCGCCCTGACCGACTGCATCAGCACCGACTTTTTCCTCAAGGACTTCGACCTGTATTTCGCCAAGCTCTACGACGGCCTGCGCCAGGATTCGGGTGATCCGATTGTCTGGGCCGACAAAGTGTTGGCGCGTTATGTGCAGCTGGGAATCGATCCGATGACCAAGGACCTGATGTTTTCCGATGGGCTGAATTTCGAGAGGTGCCTGCCGATCCTTCGTCACATCCGTGGCAAGGCCCGGTTCGGCTTCGGTATGGGGACCAGCCTGGCCTGCGATGTCGATGGGGTCGAACCGCTGAGCATCGTGATGAAGCTGGTGCGGGTCCACGGCGAGCCGGTGGTGAAGTTTTCCGATGACCCGGTGAAGAATGTGTGTGAAGACCCGTCGTTCCTGCGTTATGCGGCGCAGGTGTTCAACGTGACTGAATTCAACCAGAAGCTGGAGGTGTGAGATGGGAACCGAGAATCAGGATCGTATTGCCAAGGCGCTTGGGGTGAACCGGCAGTTGGTACCGGGCGACGAGGCAGCGGAACTGGCCCGCCGCATCAACTTCATCAAGGCCCTGTTGAAGCGCTCCGGTTGCGAGGCGCTGGTGTTGGGAATCAGCGGCGGCGTCGACTCACTGACCGCCGGCCGGCTGTGTCAGTTGGCGGTGGAGCAGTTGCGCGAGGAGGGCGGCACGGCACGTTTTATCGCCATGCGTTTGCCGTACCGGACCCAGGCGGATGAACACGATGCCCAGGCGTCCCTGGCCTTTATCCGGCCGGACCAGGTCAGCAGCGCGAATATCTCGGCCTGCGTGGAGGGGTTGATGGGCAGTCTTGAGGTCGAGGGCCTGGAGGCAGCGCCGGCGCAGGTGGATTTCGTCAAGGGCAACGTCAAGGCCCGGGCGCGGATGATGACCCAGTATGCGCTCGCCAACTTCGTCAATGGGCTGGTGGTCGGTACCGATCATGCTGCGGAGGCGCTGATGGGGTTTTTCACCAAGTTCGGTGACGGAGCCTGCGACCTGGCGCCCTTGTCCGGTTTGACCAAGGGGCAGGTACGACGGCTGGCTTCGGCCCTGGGGGCGCCGGAACAACTGGTGTACAAGGCGCCGACAGCCGATCTGGAAGAACTGGTGCCGGGCAAGCCGGACGAGGTCGCCTATGGTTGCACCTACGCCGAGATCGACGCTTACCTGTTGGGGCAACCCGTGTCGGCGCAGGCCAGTTCGATCATCGAAGCGGCCTACGCCAGGACCGCGCACAAACGGGCCTTGCCGTACTCGCCGGTGTGAGCCGGGATCAGCGTGGGGTGTCGAGGGTGTTGTTCAAGGCCACATACTGCAAGAGCATGATGGTCTTGGCATCGACGATCTCCCCGCGCCGGATGGCTTGCAGTGCGTCGTCCAGGGACAACTCCAGCACTTCCAGGTCCTCGCCCTCGGCTTCCAGGCCGCCACCATGGCTGACCTTGCTGTCACCGTCGTATTCGCCGAGGAAGAAATGCAGTTTCTCGGTTACCGAGCCGGGGCTCATGAAGGCCTCGAAGATCTTCTGCACGTTCTGCACGCGGTAGCCGGTTTCCTCCTCGGCTTCGGCACGGATGCGGTCTTCGGGTGAAGCGTTTTCCAGCAGGCCGGCGGCGGCCTCCACCAGCATGCCGTCGTGGCCGTTGACGAACACCGGAAAGCGGAATTGCCGGGTCAGCACCACGCTGCGTTTTTCGCGGTTGAACAGCAGGATGGTCGCGCCATTGCCACGGTCGTAGGTCTCGCGGCTTTGCCGCTGCCAGGTGCCGTCGCTGCGCAGGAAGTCAAAGGTGGTTTTCTTCAACAGGTACCAGTCGTCCGAGAGGACGGTGCTGTCGATGATACGAACCCGGTCTTTCGTTGCGGTCATGATCCACGCCCTGTGGTATGCAAAGCGCAGATCATACAAGTTTATGCCACCGCCATCTGCCGCTTCTGGCGATTGGCGACCACGAGGAAACTCAACAGCGCCACCAGCGGCATCGCGCTGCCCAGCGCCATGATCGCCAGCCAACCGCCTTGCTCATACAACACGCTGGCCAGGGCCGAGCCGGTAGCGCCGCCGATGAAAATGCTGGTCATGTACAAGGCATTCAGGCGACCGCGGCTGGCTGCATCAAGGGCGTAGACGGAACGCTGCCCGAGCACCATGTTCATCTGCACCGCGAAGTCCAGCAACACGCCGGTCACGGCCAGGCCGATCACGCTGTAGGCCGGATGGATCAGCGCCGGGGCAAAGCTCAGGGTTGCCAGCAGCATTGCCAGCCAGGACGCCCGGTGCGTATGCCCGGCATCCGCCAGTCGACCCGCCATCGGCGCGGCGATGGCCCCCATCGCTCCGACCAGGGCAAACAGGGCGATCTGCGACTGCGACAAGCCATGGACCCGCGACAGCTCCAGGGGCACGGCGGTCCAGAACAGGCTGAAAGTGGCGAACATCAGGCCCTGGTACCAGGCACGCTGGCGCAGTACCGGTTGGTCGCGGAACAGTTTCCCCAGCGACCCCAGCAGTTGCCCGTAGGTGGCGCTGTGGTTGGGCTGGCGCTTGGGCATGGTGGTGAGGATCACCAGCATGATGAACAGCATCAGCACGGCGGCGGCGATAAACACCGTGCGCCAGCCGAAGTGATCGGCGATCACGCTGGACAGCGGCCGCGCCAGCAGGATGCCCAGCAGCAGGCCGCCCATGATGCCGCCGACCACGCGCCCACGTGATTCTTCAGGGGCCAGGTGCGCGGCCAGGGGAATCAGGATCTGTACCGAGACCGAACTGAAGCCGATCAACAGCGACACCACCAGGAACACCCCGGGTTGCCGGGCCAGGCCGGCGGCCACCAGGCTGATCACCGCGATCAGCGCGGTGCCGATCATCAGCTTGCGGTTTTCCAGCAGGTCACCCAGCGGCACCAGGAAAAACAGGCCCAGTGCGTAGCCGATCTGGGTCAGGGACACGATCAGGCTGGCGCTGTGGGCGGAAATACCGAGGTCCGGAGCGATGAGTTCGATGATCGGCTGGGCGTAGTAGATGTTGGCCACGATGGCGCCGCAGCAGAAGGCGAACAGCATCACCAGGGCGCGGGTCATGATGGGGGCGGGGTGGTTTTTCATCGGCGAAGGCTCTGGAACGGACGGAGAGCGAGTCTAGACATTGGCGGGCGGCGGTGTAAGAGGGTCACAGGCATAGTCGATATCAGCCACGTTGATTATTCGGCGGCCATCAGGGGGAGTTGTTCGAAGATGTAACAACTTGCCCGCAGCCTCGCCTTCGATTTTAAAAATCCCATTTTTAATCAATGACTTGCCCTTTAAGTCCGCGCATCTGCGGATTTTCTCGAAAGATTGCGGTGTTACTGAACACTTGTTTAGTATCGACCGCAACGCTACACCTCACGCTCAAAAACAATAAGACGAGGGCCCTTCATGACCTCCCACCCGACACTGCTTCACGCGGTCGAGGCCGGCATCGCCCGGATCACCCTCAACCGTCCCGAGCAACGCAATGCGCTGGACATTCCCACCCTCAAGGCACTGATCGACCTGCTGGAACGCTTCGAAGCCGACCCGGCGGTGCGGGTGCTGATACTGACTGGCAGCGGTCGCAGCTTCTGTGCCGGCGCGGACCTGGCCGAATGGGCCGATGCCGAACGCCGCGGGATTCTCGAAAGCTACGGCTGGACTGAAACCGCCCATGTCCTGATGAATCGCCTGCATACCTTCGCCAAGCCGACCATCGCCGCCATCAACGGCACGGCGGTGGGGGCCGGGATGGACCTGACCCTGTGCTGCGATTTCCGCCTGGCCGCGCAATCGGCGCGGTTCAAGGCCGGCTATACCAGCATGGCCTATTCGCCGGACGCCGGGGCCAGTTGGCACCTGCCACGCCTGATCGGTAGCGAGCAGGCCAAGCGCCTGTTGTTCCTCGACGAACTCTGGGGCGCCGACCGCGCCCTGGCCACCGGCCTGGTGAGCGAAGTCTGCGCCGATGAGCAACTGGCATCCGCCGCCTCCGAGCTGGCCGCCCGACTGGCGGCAGGCCCGACCTTCGCCTTTGCCCAGAGCAAAGTGCTGATCCGCGACGGCGCCGAGCGCAACCTGGCCGAACAGCTCCAGGCCGAACAGGCCGCCGGCCTGCTCTGCGGCCGCAGCCGCGATGGCGCCGAAGCGCTCCAGGCCGCGGTGGAAAAACGCGCCCCTCATTTTATCGGCCAGTAACCGAACAGCAGGTACCCCATGAATTTCCAACTGACCCAAGAGCAGGACATGCTGGTGGACGCCGTTCGCAGCTTTGTCGAGAAAGAGCTGCTGCCCCATGAGGAAGCCGTTGACCGCGCCGACGCGGTGTCGCCGGAACTGGCCGCACAGATTCGCGCCAAGGCCATCGCGGCGGGCTTCTATGCCTTCAACATGCCGGAAGAAGTCGGGGGTGGCGGCCTCGACTACCTGTCCCAGGCGCTGATCGAGCGCGAGCTGTCCAAGGTGTCCTGGGCGCTGCACGTGTTTGTCGCGCGTCCGTCGAAGATCCTCATGGCCTGCACCGGGGCGCAGATCGAAGACTACCTGTTGCCCTGCGTGCGCGGTGAAAAGGTCGACTGTTTTGCCCTGACCGAACCGGGCGCCGGCTCCGATGCCAATGCCATCAAGACCCGCGCGGTACGCGATGGCGATGACTTCGTCCTCAATGGCAGCAAGCATTTCATCAGCCATGCCGGGCACGCGGATTTCGCCATCGTCTTCGCGGTGACCGACACCTACGAACATAACGGCCGCAAGCGCAACGCCGTGACCTCGTTCCTGGTGGATCGCGACACCCCCGGCATGACCATCCGCCGTGGCCCGAAATGTGTGAGCAACCGCGGCTATCACACCAGCGAAATCTTCTTCGACGACTGCCGCGTGCCAGCGGCCAAGGTCCTCGGCGAAATCGGCAAGGGCTGGGAAGTCGCCAATGCCTGGCTGACCGCCGGGCGGGTGATGGTCGCCGCCAACTGTGTCGGCCAGGCCCAGCGGGCATTGGACGTGGCGTTGCAGTGGTCGGCCGATCGCAAGCAGTTCGGCCAGGCCATCGGTACCTACCAGGGTATCTCCTTCAAGCTGGCGGACATGGCCACGGAAATCCGCGCCGCCGAACTGATGACCCTGCACACCGCCTGGAAAATGGACCAGGGCACCATGACCGATGGCGAAGCCGGCATGGCCAAGCTGTTTGCCAGCGAAGTACTGGGCCGCGCCGCCGACGAAGCGGTGCAGATTTTTGGCGGCATGGGCCTGATGGACGAAGGACCGGTGGAGCGGATCTGGCGCAACGCGCGGATCGAGCGGATCTGGGAAGGCACTTCGGAAATCCAGCGCCATATCATTTCCCGCGAACTGCTGCGGCCGCTGCTGCGCTGATCGGACCAGGAGAACAGTATGTCCATCAGAGACAACCTCAAGCGCCTGCTCGCGCCGCGCCACCTGGCGTTCGTGGGTGGGCGCAGCATGGCGCGGGCGTTCAAGCGCTGTGCCGACGGCGGCTTCCTGGGCCAGATGTGGCTGGTCAACCCACAGCATGCCGAACTCGACGGGATTCCCTGCGTGGCGTCGGTTGCGCAACTGCCCTGCGGGCCTGACGCGGTGTTTATCGCCACCAACCGTGAACTGACCCTGACCTGTGTCGCCGAACTGGCGGCCAAGGGCGCGGGTGGGGCGATCTGCTATGCCTCCGGCTTTGCCGAAACCGGCGAGGCGGGGCAGGCCCTGCAGGAACAACTGCTGCAGGCGGCGGGCGAGATGGCGCTGCTCGGGCCCAACTGTTATGGCTTGCTCGACTATCTGCACAACGTCGCCCTGTGGCCGGTGGCCCACGGCGGCAAGGCGGTGGAGAAGGGCGTGGCGGTGCTGACCCAGAGCGGCAACTTCGCCTACAACCTGTCCATGAGTGACCGCTCCTTGCCCCTGGCCTATATGGCTTCGGTGGGCAATCAGGCGCAACTGGGCGTGGCCGAATTGATGGACGTGCTGCTCGATGAGCCGCGGGTCACCGCCATCGGCCTGCACCTGGAAGGTTTGAAGAACGTCCAGGGGTTTGCCCGGGCGGCGTACAAGGCGCTGGAGAAAGGCATTCCGGTGATCGCCCTGAAAACCGGGGTGTCACAGATCGGTGCCGAGTTGGCCCTCAGTCATACCAGTTCCCTGGCCGGCTCCGATGCGCTGTATGACAGTTTGTTCGAGCGTCTCGGGGTGATTCGGGTCAGTGGCCCGGTGAGCTTTGTCGAAACCCTCAAGGCCGCGGCCTGCGGTCATTTGCCGGCGGGTCCGAGCCTGACCGGGCTGGCTTGCTCCGGCGGTGATGCGGGGCTGATCGCCGACTATGCCGAGCGCAACGGCCTGACCTTGCCGGCACTGGACGAAGGCCAGCGCGGCGAACTGGCGCAGGTGTTGCCCAGCTACGCCAACCTGGTCAATCCGCTGGATTTCACCACGGCGATCTGGGGCGACCGTACGGCTCTGGAAAAGATGCTGGAAACGGCCTTGCGTACCCCGTCCGATGTGGCCTTGCTGGTGCTCGATTATCCGGCGCAATTTACCGGCGAGCGCAAGGAGTGCGACCTCTTGCTGGAACTGTATTGCGAGTGCCTGGAGCGGCATGGCAAGACCGGTTTCGTTGCCTCGGCCTTTCCCGAGTTGCTGCCGGCCCATGCCCGTGAGCGTCTGCACGCCCACGGCGTACCGGCACTGCAAGGGGTGGAAGATGGACTGGCGGCCTGGGGCCGGATCGCCCATTACCGCCAGCGGCGCGAGGCCTTGTTGAATGGCGGTGAGGCGGCGTTGTCGCCGGTATGTCCGGATGCTGTGCTGGGTAGCGGGCGGCTGCTGGATGAGTGGCAGTCCAAGCAAGCCTTGCGGCCCTTCGGCCTGCCTTTGCCCGAAGGTCGGTTGTGTCGGCCGGAGCAAGCCTTGGTCGAGGCCCGCAGCCTGGGTTACCCGTTGGTGCTCAAGGTGGTCAGTGCCGATTTGCCGCACAAGACCGAGGCCGGTGGTGTCGCCCTCAACCTCAAGGACGAGGCGGCGTTGCAGGCGGCACTCGAGACCATGCGCAGCAATCTGGCCCGGCATGCGCCGGGGCTCGCTTTCGATCAGGTGCTGCTGGAGCGCATGGCATCGGTGCCTTTGGCGGAGCTGATCGTCGGCGTCAAGCGTGAAGCGGGTTTCGGTCTGGCACTGGTGATCGGTGCCGGGGGGATTCTGGTGGAGCTGCTCAAGGACAGTTGCAGCCTGTTGCTGCCGACCACCGACCAGGCCATTCACCAGGCGCTGTTGGGCTTGCGCTGTGCACCGTTGCTGACCGGCTTTCGCGGCGGCCCTGCGGTGGATATGCCCGCCCTGGTCAAGGCGATTCGCGCGGTGGCGGATTACGCCTGCGAGAACGCCGGATCATTACTGGAGTTGGATGTGAATCCGTTGCTGGTCAACACCGAGGGAGCGGTGGCAGTGGATGCGTTAATCCGTTTGGCCTAGATACCGAATCAGCAAACGAACCCTTTTCCCGCAACGTAACAGGGGCAATTCGATGAGCGATAATAACAACAAGATTCCTCAACTTTCCCACGGCCTCTCACTGGAACGCCGCGACTTTCTCAAGCTCGGTGCCGTGGCCGGGCTGGCCGGTGCCGCCGCTTCCATGGGCTTCCCGCTGAGCGCCTGGGCCGCCGACGCCACGCCAAAACCCGGCGGCACCCTGCGCCTGGGCCTGGCCGGCGGCAGCACCTCCGACTCCTACGATCCCGGTTCCTGGAGCGACACTTTCACCTTCGTCGGCTTCTCGGCCATCTACAACACCCTGGTGGAAATCGCCGTGGACGGTTCCGCCATCCCGGAGCTGGCCGAAAGCTGGGAGTCCTCGCCGGATGCGCGGATCTGGACTTTCAAGCTGCGTTCCGGAGTGCAGTTCCACAACGGCAAGCCCCTGGCCGTCGAGGACGTGGTCGCCTCGATCGAGCATCACCTGGGCGAGAAATCCACCTCCGCGGCCAAGACCGTGCTCGGCGAAGTGGTCGCGGTGCGCGCCGCCGGCAACGACAGCGTGGCCTTCGAATTGCACTCGGGCAATGCCGACTTCCCCTATGTGGTCGCCGACTATCACCTGGTGATCATGCCCGCCAAGGACGGCCTGGCCGACTGGCGTACCGGCGTCGGCACCAGCGGTTATCGCCTCAAGTCCTTCGAGCCCGGCGTACGCATGGCCCTGGAACGCAACCCCGGTTACTGGAAAGCCGGTCGCGCGCATTTCGATGCGGCGGAACTGCTGGCCATCTCCGACGGCGCGGCGCGGGTCAATGCACTGATCACCGGGCAGGTCGATGTGATCAACAAGGTCGACCTGAAGACCGTCGGCCTGCTCAAGCGCAATCCGAATATGGTTATCGAGGAAACCAAGGGGGCGCAGCAGTACACCTTCCCGATGCTCTGCGACAGCGACCCGTTCAAGAACAACGACATTCGTATGGCGATGAAGCATGGCATCGACCGCGAAGCGCTGCTCTCCTCGGTGCTCAAGGGTTACGGCGCGGTGGGCAACGACCATCCGATCCAGCCCGGCAGCCGTTTCCTCAATACCCAACTGCCACAGCGCAAATACGACCCCGAGCAGGCGAAGTTCTACCTGCGCAAGGCCGGGGTGGATTCCCTCAAGGTCCGCCTGCAAGCCAGCGATGCGGCCTATTCCGGGGCCGTTGATGCCTCGGTGCTGTTCAAGGAACAGGCCAGGGCAGGTGGCATCGATATCGACGTGGTACGCGAGCCGGCGGACGGGTTCTTCTCCAACGTCTGGAACAAGCAGCCGTTCACCACCTCGTTCTGGTACAGCAGCCTGACCGCCGACCGCATGTTCAGCATCGGTTATGCCAAGGGCGCGGCGTGGAACGAATCCCACTGGGACAACCCGCGCTTCAACGTCCTGCTCAACCAGGCCCGGGGTGAACTCAACGACCCGTTGCGGCGCGAGATGTACAACGAAATGCAGGCGATCTGTCGCGACGATTGCGGCGCGATCATCCCGCTGTTCGCCAGCTCCGTGGCGGCACGCTCGACCCGTGTGGCCCACGGCGGACTCACCGCGCCTTACGGCGAGCTGGATGGCTTGCGGTTGATCGAGCGCTGGTGGCAGGCCTGAGGCGGAGCGCGAGATGAACAGCATTCTGAAGTTACTGTCCCAGCGCCTGGCGCTTGGGCTGCTGTCGTTGTTCGCGGTATCGGTGATTATCTTCCTGGCAGTGGGTCTGCTGCCGGGGGATATCGCCCAGGCCATGCTCGGGCAGTCGGCAACCCCTGAGACCCTGGCGGCGTTCCGCACCCAACTGGGCCTGGACCAACCGCCATTCTGGCGTTTCGTGCACTGGATCGGCCATCTCCTGCGCGGCGACCTGGGAACGTCGCTGGCCAACCAACGGCCCATCGCCGAACTGGTCGGCGGTCGCCTGGGCAACACCCTGTGCCTGGCCGGCCTGGCGGCGCTGGTGTCGGTGCCCCTGGCGCTGTTGCTGGGGATGCTCGCCGCGCTGTACCGCAATTCGTGGTTCGACCGGTTGCTCAATACCCTGGCCCTGAGTGCGGTGTCGTTCCCCGAGTTCTTTGTCGCCTACCTGCTGATCCTGCTGTTCTCGGTCAAGCTGGGTTGGCTGCCGAGCCTGTCGAACCTGCCGCCGGATGCTTCCTTCGGCATGCTCCTGGAGCGCTCGGTGCTGCCGGTGGCGACCCTGAGCCTGGTGGTGGTCGCGCAGATGATGCGCATGACCCGCGCCGCGCTGATCAACCTGCTGGCCAGCCCCTATATCGAAATGGCCCGGCTCAAGGGCATTAGCCAGGGCCGGATCATCTTTCGCCACGCCTTGCCCAATGCCCTGGCGCCCATCGTCAACGTGGTCGCGCTGAACCTGGCGTACCTGGTGGTGGGTGTGGTGGTGGTCGAAGTGGTGTTCGTCTATCCGGGCCTGGGGCAATTGCTGGTGGACTCGGTGGCCAAGCGCGATATCCCGGTGGTCCAGGCCTGCAGCCTGATCTTTGCCGCGACCTACATCGTGCTCAACACCCTGGCCGACGTGCTGTCCATCGCCAGCAACCCACGCCTGATGCATCCGAAGGGGTAGCCCATGAAATCCGTGTTCAAAGAGCTGGTCCACGCGCCCTGGAGCGCAAAATTCGGCTTCTGCGTGATCATCCTGTATGTCGCGGTGGCGCTGCTGGCCCCGCACCTGGCGCCCTACGGGGAAACCCAGGTGGTCGGCGACGGCTTCGCCGCCTGGGGCGCGCAGTTTCCGCTGGGTACCGACAACCTCGGGCGCGACATGCTCAGCCGCCTGCTCTATGGCGCCCGCAATACCGTGGGCATTGCCTTTCTCACCACAATGCTGGCGTTTCTGCTGGGCGGCCTGGCCGGCCTGATCGCGGCGCTCAAGGGCGGTTGGGTCGACATGGGCCTGTCGCGACTGGTGGACATCCTCATGGCGATTCCGCAACTGATCTTCGCCTTGCTGATCCTCAGCGTGGTGGGCACTACCGCGACCTCGCTGGTGCTGGTGATCGCGCTGCTGGATTCGACCCGGGTGTTCCGCCTGGCGCGGGCAGTGGCGATGAACGTGGTGGTCCAGGACTTTGTCGAGGCGGCCCGGCTGCGGGGCGAGGGCACGGTCTGGCTGGTGACCCGGGAGATCCTGCCCAACGCCGCCGCGCCGCTGATCGCCGAGTTCGGCCTGCGCTTCTGCTTCGTCTTCCTGTTTATCAGTGCGCTGTCGTTTCTCGGCCTGGGCATCCAGCCGCCGACCGCCGACTGGGGCAGCATGGTGCGCGACAACGCGGTGCTGATCACCTTCGGTGACCTCACGCCCTTGCTCCCGGCACTGGCGGTGGCGTTGCTCACGGTAGGGGTCAATTTTGTCGTCGACTGGATGCTCTATCGCTCCAGCGGGCTGAAGGAATGTTGAGCATGAACGCAGCGAACCCGAGCTTGTTGCAGATCCGCGACCTGCATATCGAAGGGTACTACGACGATGCCTGGCATCCGTTGGTGCAGGGCATCGACCTGACCCTGGCCCGGGGCGAGGTGCTGGGCCTGATCGGTGAATCCGGCGCGGGCAAGTCGACCCTGGGCCTCGCCGCCATGGGGTATACCCGCGACGGTTGCCGGATCACTGGCGGCTCGATTCATTTCGACGGCCTGGACCTGCGCCAGTGTTCCGCCGAGGCCCTGCGCAAACTGCGTGGCCTGCGCATCGCCTATGTGGCGCAGAGCGCGGCGGCCTCGTTCAACCCGGCGCAACGGCTGATCGACCAGCATGTGGAGACCGCCGTGATCAATGGCGGGATGAAACGCTCCGAGGCCGAAGCCCAGGCGGTGGAGCTCTATCGTGTGCTACGTCTGCCGAATCCGGAAAGCATTGGTCAGCGTTATCCGCACCAGGTTTCCGGCGGCCAGTTGCAACGGGCGATGACCGCCATGGCCATGGCCTGCCAGCCGGACCTGATCATCTTCGACGAGCCGACCACGGCCCTCGACGTCACCACCCAGATCGAAGTGCTGGCGGCGATTCGCGATGCGGTGAAGCGCTTCGGCATGGCGGCGATCTACATCACCCATGACCTGGCGGTGGTCTCGCAGATGGCCGACCGGATCATGGTGCTGCGCCATGGCAAGCGGGTGGAGGAGGCGGCGACCCGGCAGATGCTCCAGGCGCCGACCCAGGACTACACCAAGTCGCTGTGGGCGGTGCGCTGTTTCCGTACCGACCCCAAGGGCCGGCCGGAGCAGGGTGGGCCTTTGCTCGAAGTGCGTAACGCTTCGGCCAGCTACAGCCAGCAGCCGGTGCTGCACGATGTCTCGATGCGTCTCTATCGGGGCCAGACCCTGGCGGTGATCGGCGAGTCGGGCAGCGGCAAGAGCACCACGGCGCGACTGATTACCGGCCTGCTGCAACCGAGCAGCGGGCAGGTGCTGTTCGACGGTGAAGTCTTGCCGGCGGACTATCGCCGCCGCAGCAAGGCGCAATTGCGCAGCATCCAGATGATCTACCAGATCCCCGACACGGCCCTCAATCCACGTCAGCGTATCGTCGACATCATCGGCCGACCGCTGGCGTTCTACCTGGGACTCAAGGGCAAGGCCCTGCGTCAGCGGGTGGCCGAGTTGCTGGAGATGATCGAACTCGACCCGGGCAAGTTCATGGAGCGACTGCCGTCGGAGCTGTCCGGCGGGCAGAAGCAGCGGGTCTGCATCGCCCGGGCCCTGGCCGCCGAGCCGCAGGTGATCATCTGCGACGAGGTGACTTCGGCGTTGGACCAACTGGTGGCCGAGGGGATTCTCAAGTTGCTGGATCGGGTGCAGCGGCAATTGGGCGTGTCCTATCTGTTTATCACCCACGATGTGGCGACGGTGCGGGCGATTGCCGATGAGGTGGTGGTGATGCAGCGCGGGAAGGTGGTCGACGCCGGCGCCCGGGACGTGATCTTCACGCCGCCCCATCGCGACTACACCGGCCTGCTGTTTTCCTCGGAACCGGAGATGGACCCGGATTGGTTGGACCGGATTCTCCAGCAACGAGCGAGCGTCTGAGTAGACACCATTCTTCCGAACACCACTGTCCTGTAGGAGCAGGGCTTGTCGGGACGCCGCACCGCCGCGAAGGGGCCCTCGATATCGCTAAAAGCTTCGCGGGCAAGCCCTGCTCCTACAAGGTTATTTGACTTCAGAATCGTATAAGGACCCTTGATGAACGTACTGATCATCCACGCCCACCCCGAACCGCAATCCTTCACCGCCGCTCTACGTGACCAGGCCGTCGAGACCCTGCAAGCCCAAGGCCACCGCGTCCAGGTGTCCGACCTCTACGCCATGCACTGGAACCCGGTGGCCAGTGCCGCGGATTTCTCCGACCGGGACAACCCCGACTACCTGGTCTACGCCCTGGAACAACGCCTCGGCGTCAAGACCCAAAGCCTGGCACCGGACATCCAGGAAGAACTCGACAAACTGCTCTGGGCCGATCTGCTGATCCTCAACTTCCCGATCTACTGGTTCTCCGTGCCGGCCATTCTCAAGGGCTGGATCGACCGCGTGCTGGTCTCCGGTGTCTGCTACGGCGGCAAGCGTTTTTACGACCAAGGGGGGCTGGCGGGCAAGAAGGCGCTGGTCACCGTCACCCTCGGCGGCCGTGAACACATGTTCGGCGAAGGCGCGATCCATGGCCCGCTGGAAGACATGCTGCGCCCCTTGCTACGTGGCACCCTGGCCTATGTCGGTCTCGACGTGCTGCCACCCTTCGTGGCCTGGCACGTGCCCTATATCAGTGCCGAGGCTCGCGAGCAATTCCGGGTCGGTTACCATGAGCGCCTGGAAAACCTCGAACAGGACAGTCCCCTGGTCTTCCCGCGCTTGTCACAGTTTGACGAGGCGCTGTATCCCATCCGCTGACCGCACGCTGTACAGTCAGCCATCGACGTTGAAGAGGGCAGGAGCACTATGGCCGAGGAAACGCGTTTTCTGCGTATGGACCCTGAATTGCGCAAGGCCAATCTGGTGGCGGCGACTTTGCGCTGCCTGAAGAAGTACGGCTTTGTCGGCACCTCGATCCGCAAGATCTGCGCCGAGGCCGGGGTGTCGGTGGGCTTGATCAGCCATCACTACTCCGGCAAGGACGAACTGGTGGCCGATGCCTACCTGCATATCACCGGGCAGGTCATGAGCCTGCTGCGTGAGTCGGTGGCGAAGGCGGGCAGCGGCGCCCGCCGGCACCTGTCGGCGTTTTTCGAGGCGTCGTTTTCCGAAGGCATGCTCGACCCTGAACTGCTTGAAGCCTGGCTGGCGTTCTGGGGCGCGGTGAAAACCGCCGAGGCCATCAACCGCGCCCACGATCACTCCTATGGCGAGTACCGCACCATCATGGGCAAGGCCCTGACCCTGCTGGCCGAGGAGGAGGGCTGGAGCGGTTTCGACAGCGGCCTGGCGGCCATCGGCCTGAGCGCCTTGCTCGACGGCCTGTGGCTGGAATGCGGGCTCAACCCCAGCACCTTCACCCCGGCCCAGGGCGTGCAGATCTGCGAAGCCTGGGTCGATGGCCTGCAAATGGGCGGCTACCGACGTTTCATCTCCTAGGGGCTTGCGGCTTGTTGATCAACTGTTCAGCAATCGCTACAGTGCATCGCAAATTCCTACCGCTTCGCATAATTCCAAGAATCGGCCGCTCGCGGCACGAACAGGAGCCAGGTAATGAAGGTGATGCCGCGCGTGCTGATCGTCGAGGACGATCCGCTGATCCGTGAACAGCTGGAGGCGTGTCTGACCCAGGATGGGTATGAAGTCCATTGCGTCGAGTCGGCCGAGCAGGCCGAGGCCTGTCTGAGCCGCTTCGCGGTGTCGCTGGTCCTGCTCGATGTGCAGTTGCCGGGCGCGGACAGCCTGCACCTGACCCGCCAATGGCGTGGGCGCTCTGAGGTCGGGATCATCCTGATCGGCGGGCGCAACGACGATGCCGAGCGGATCGCCGCTCTGGAATGCGGTGCCGACGACTACCTGGATACGCCCCTGAATCCCCGCGAGCTGGTTTCCCGCGCCCGCAACCTGACGCGCCGGGTGTCTCACCTGCAACCGGCCACGCCGGCGCTGCCCAGCCCGCACCTCAAGCATTTCGCCGACTGGACCCTGGACGCCGACCGCCGTCGCCTGAAGGCCTGCGACGGCCGTGAAACCCTGCTCAGCCACGGCGAGTTCCAGTTGCTCAACGTGTTCATGCGCAACACTGGCCATACGCTGAGCCGCGATCAGTTGATGGAGCAATTGCGCAACCGTGAATGGCTGCCCAGCGATCGCTCCATCGATGTCCTGGTCGGGCGTCTGCGACGCAAGCTCCATGACGACCCGGCCGCGCCGGAACTGATCATGACCATCCATGGCGCGGGCTACCTGTTTACCGCCCGGACCTCAAGGGCGGCTTGAATCAGACGCTGGTGGATTCGACCAGACGCGTCAGCCCCACCTCCTGGACCAGTGCCTGGGTCAGCTCGTCGATACTGGCGAACAGTCGTGCGTCGTTGAATCCCCAGCGCTGGTGAACGATATAGAACTTGCCGGTGTTCCTGTCGGTTCGGATGACCGTCGTGACCAGGGATCGATCCTTGGAGCGATTGATCAGTACAGGTCCTTGCGGAGACGTTTCGACCGTGAACATACCCGCGCGACTGAGTTGCGGATGGGTGTCGAGCTTGGGCTGGCGCAGGTAGGTGACGGTGTTGAGCTCGACCACCTGCCTCATATTGCCTTGCCTGAGTCCCCATATCAGGTCGTCGATGCTGCTGTATTTGATTTCTCGGATATTGAGGTTTATAGGGGCCTCGAGATGGAATACATCGTGTGAACCGTCGGCAGGCCGACTCCGTGTCACCGGCTGCTCCGTCGTCACCAGCTGGCGGTTGGGGTGCTGGGGATCGACCGGCCGGTAGACGAGCGTGTACTGATCGCCGCTTTGTTCGATCAGGAAATCCCCCTGCCGGACCAGTAGCCCCCTGTGAGGCTTGCTGACTTGTGGCAGCGCTTGGGGCGCCACGTTCACTTCCAGCTTCGCATCGGCTTGGACGAACTGAATATCACGTGCATATTGGCCTTGGGTGAACTCTCCCGGATCACGCAGGACACGCAGCGGCAAGGGTTGCCCGCCGACGTCGACGGTCCGCAGGTTGACTGCCCCCAACAGGTCGGCCAGGCCCGTCTCGCCGTGTACGCCGCTGGCATGTGAATCCTGGCTCAGGGCAATCCAGCGATGCGGGCCTTGCTGCAGTTGGTCCGCATTGATCACTTGGCGGGCATAGTATTTCAGGGCCCTGGCCCGATCCGGGCTGTAGTTGCGCAGGCCTTGGCGGTAACTGGCGGCGCAGTCGATCGCCTGGACGCGAATGCCATTGGCATGTGCGCTGTTAATTACCTCATGCAAGGCATGGGGGCCGCTCGGGTCGATGTGATGTTCGATATCTTGCCGTCTCAGGGTGTCCCTCAGGCGTTGGGACATGACGCCGCTACGATGGAAGTTGTTGAGATGAACCTGATCGAAGTCCGTCAGGAGGTTTTCCATGTACAGGGTCTTGACCTGGTGTTCCGTGGCAAGCGACTGCATGTTGTCGATCAGGAACTGGCGGCCGCTCCTTGCCTGGTAGGGTGCACCGAGGACAATACCGTTCCCGTTCCGATAGCCACGCTCGATCAGTTGTGTCGCCAGCGCGGCGTCCAGCAGGTCGGGCGCCAGTGTCCTGGCCACGGGGGGCGGGTTTTCGGCGAAGAAACTTTGGGCGTCTTCAAGCATCCGTTTTGAGAGTGAGTACACGTGAGGGGCGGCCTGGCGCTCCAGTGCGGAAGCAGCCGGAGAGACCCAGGTGGGATCAAGCGTTCTGGTGGTCGTGCGAATCAGCTCTTCGAGCGTGTTCCGGTAGGTGGCCGGGATCTCATAACGTGCGGTGCCGACCGTCTCGGGTGCGCCGCCCAACAGGCGACTCCTGGGCAAGGCCTGCCAATGGCTGCCGACCTTGACGAGCTCGATGTCTTCCGCCCAGTGGTGTTTCTTGAGGACGTATCGCTTGCCGTCCCGGGAGCCGGTGCGGTACCACTTGCCTTCCAGTTTCACGTACTGGTCCTGGCGTGCCGTACGGTCGACGAACAGTCCGTCGCGGCTATAGTTCAGCTCCGGCGGTGTGTGGATTTCATAGTCCTTGAGGTCCGCGGCCAGGGACCTGAGGGACGTCGCCGTCGAAGGCTCCGCGGTCAGCAGCGATTGCCGGCCGCCGTCCAGGCTGACCCGGCTGGTCTTGACCAGGCGGGAAGTCTTCTCGCCGGGAAGCGGCCGTATCTGCCGCAACGCGGGTTTGATCAGTTGCAGCGGGAAGGGCGCCACGGCGTCAAGGAGCGTCTGGATCAGAGCCTCCTCGGCTTCCTGATGATGACCCAGGGCAAGTGCCTGGCCGAAGTTGGCCAGGCCGTACAGACCACGCAACAGGTAGACCGGCAGGCTGAGCTGCAAGGAGGCGCCGCCGAGGACGAACTCCAGGGCGAAGCGCGATCCCGCATTGATCCAGTACCAGAGCGTGTCACGGCCCAACCGTTGGTTGCTGGCCGCGAAGTACTCCACGCTGTTGATCAGATGCCAGGCCCTGGCGTCGTACAGCGTGGTGAACAGGTCGCCTTCGATGGGAAAATAGCGGACCAGCGGAAATTGCCGCGCGAACAACTTGGCCGGATCCCACTGTTCGTTCCGCGCGGCCCGTGCGATGCAATAGTTCTTCCAGTCTTGCTGGTGCAGCAACGTTTTGATCGCCTCTGCATCCGCCAGCTCGCGCCAGGCTTTGCCATCGGGACCTTGTGGCGTGTAGAGCAGCAGGGTGCTGGCGGGAGCGTCGGTGCTGATGACCAGCACCTCGTCGAGACTCATGCCGTTGCGTGTCGGGTCCGTGCCGCCAAGCATCAGGTAGTTGGCATGGACCCTGTAGCCGTCCAGCAGCGGGCGGCGCTGTGCCGACGGGTACTTGAGCAGATGTTCGATACGCCGGTAGCCACGCTCCAGGGCGCTGTCCTTGGGATCGAGAAAATCTCCGCTCAGACGTGCGACATAGGCCTGCAGCTTCATCCGCGCCCGTTGCCCTTCGAGCCAGGTTGCACGCAGCGATGCCTGGTCCGGGCCGAGCAGTTGCTGTTCGAGCAACGTCTTGTACTGGCCAGGCGCGTCCACGGCACTGACGATAGCCTGTATCTGCTTGTCCGACAGGCTGAGTGTGGGCCCGCTCGGGTTGCTGATCTGGGCCTTGAAACTGACCGATTCGCCCAGGCGCACGCCCTTGATGTTTTCCAGCGCCAGGGCCGTCAACGACAGCGTGCGCGGAGGGCGTAGCCGATCGACTGGCGGTTGGCTTTGCCAGGCCGGGCTCAGGTGATGGGTGATGCGAGTGACCTGCACCACGATGCTGTCAGGGTGGCTCAGGATCTGCGGATAGTGCTGTTGCAGATGGGTTTTCAGCAGGTCGGCCGCATAGGCCTTCAGGACCGGCAGGTCGCTGAGCGAAGCGGGGACCGGGTTGGCTTCCAGGGTCGGCCGCCACAAGGTGGCGAGCTGGGTCTGTTCGTCCGGGCTGATGCTGTTGATGCGGCTCAACAGGTCGCTGAACATCAGGTCACGATTGCGTCGCCTGAGGACCGGGACGATATCCAGCAGCCTGGCGAGGCTGATGGAACCGTCCACTTGCCGGGTGAACTCGTTGACGTCGTTGTGCAGGCCCGGAGCGCCGATGGCGAAGCGCCAGGTATCGGTGAAATCCTCCTTCTGCTTGGTGAGCAGCCCGTCCACCAGGAGCTGGAAGGGATCGCCCTCTTCGAGCCGGTAGTCGAACAGTGCACCGCGCTCGGCAGCGCTCGCGGGACGCCAGGTGCGCTGGCGCTGCGGTAGCAGATCGAGTAGCGATTCACGTTCGATATCGTCATCGAGGCGCTGGGTCAGGTTCTTCCTCAGTGCCTGCAACGAAGCGAACTGCTCCAGGCCACGGCCGATCTGATAGAGCAATGCCGGTAGTTTGTAAGTGTCCTCATCGGGGCTGCGGGTGATGACCAGGCAGCCTTGCAGAATCAGGTTCTGCGGTTGCAGGGCGATCCGGTAGACGTGGACCGGTCCGCCCTGGGGGAAATGTTTCAGGCGTTGCTTGTGAGTGGGATGGTCCAGCACCCGCTCCAAGTCCTCCCGGTTGCTTTTATCCAGGTTCAGATCCAGTTCGCGCAACTGCGCTTCCAGACGAATCTGGGTCTGCAGGTTTTCCCGCAGCAGCGGCGCGGCGCTGGTCCAGAAGCTGTCGATGTTTGCGCTAAAGCGTGTGTCGAAACCAAGGCCCGCATCCTCCAGGGTTTTTCCGAAGCGTGCGATGTCCAGGCCGCTCAGTTGCTGTGCGTCGTAGGCGTCGGTGGCGTTGGCGTAGAAGCCGCTCGTGGCCGGGTCGAAGGTCAGGACATTGCCGGCCAGGTGCCGGGTAAACACCTCCGTCAGCGTGTGCGACTGGCTGACAGCACGATAGCGGACCTGTTCTCCGCGCTCACCGCTGTCCGACAGGGGCCAGTACAGGGTTTCCTCGTAGGTGTTGAGGAAGATCCCGTCGGGATCTTGCGAACTGGCCTGGGGGAAGTCACGTAGCAGTTGCCGGCCCAGGATCAGGGCGGCGAACCAGCGGAAATTAGGCTGCTGGCGCGCCAGCAACAGGGTCCGTTCGTTGGTGGCGGCCAGGGCATCGAAGGCTTCCCGCTGGCCCTGGGCCAGTTGGTCGGGGGCGGCGAAGCTGGCGGGTGAGTCCTGCTGGTAGCCGTTGCCGTTGGAAAGACGTTGCGATGGTTCCATGGGGGAGAGTCCTAGCAAGGCGCGTAGATGGGCGCGTGAAAGAGGAGGGTGTTGGCGCAGCAGGCGCTGAATGGCCTCGCGGTCCGTCAGCCCGAGCGGGTTGCGCAGGGTGTCGGGCAGGGTCGCCAGGACCGCCGGCAGGTCGGGCTTGGGTTCTTGCGCCGGACCTTCGGCGGTATGCAGGGTGAAGCCGTCCGTGTGGCGCAGGAGGGTGTGGATCTGTTGTGCCTGCGGGTCGCCGACGCCGGCAAGCAGGGCGCCGTCCGGCTCCTGCTCGCGCAGTTCCAGGCGCACACCGCTCGACGGCCAGTCCGGCAAGGTGGCCAGGGTGTGCAACAGCAGCCGGTGAGTGTCGTCGTTGTGCTGCCGGCTCCGCAGAAAGAGGCCTTCATAGGCCTGGCTCAGGCGCTCCTCCTGCAGATACCAGTGGGCGTCGAGCATCTGCCGCTCGCTCAGTTCGCCCTCGGACAGCTTCAGCGACTGAAGGTCATGCTCGCTCGAGTTGGCGAGCAGTTCGTGGGCCGCCGCCCAGGAAAGCCGGGGGATTCGGCTACGCAGCAGAGTCACTAGCGGATCACGGGATTGCTGCCTGAAGGCATGGAGGTTGTCGAACAGTTCCCCTCGGCGAGAGGACAGTAGAGGGGCGGCCTTGCGCTTGAGCGCCGATAGCTGAGTCTCGAGGGGCGCGTACTGCGCGCCCAGCAGTGATGCTCTCTGTGCCGGGCTCATGTGTTGCAGGACGCGGCTCCACAGCGTGCCATCGAGCACCTGGGCCCGGCTGACACGCACCCTCGGCAGGCTGGGCGAGAGGTCGGGGCCGTACTCGGCGGCCGCCGAGTCCCCGGGTGGGTCGTACACCTGCAGCACACTCGTCGTTGGCCAGATCAGTTCCAGGCTGACCAGTTGCAACTGCCAATACAGGGGCGTCACCGCAGAGAGGGGGGAGTCATGGCTCAGCCCGTCGATAAAGGTCTGTATCTCCTGCTCCAGCTCGAAGCGCGCGCGGGTGTCGAGCAGCAGCGCCGGTACCTGTCGGGATTCGGCGTAGGCGGCGCGCAAGGCAGGGGTGTCGATACCGCTGACCAGGCGAATGCGTAAGGCGGTCTCGATGGGCAGGTCGTTGAGAAAATGCTCGATGGCCTGTTCCAGTGAAACCGGCGCGGCGGTGCTTGCGGGGGGATCGGTCGAGGTGATGGGAGGGGTCATGCTGAGCATCCTTGTCGTTGCGTGATGGCCGTTATTCAACGCGCAAGCCGAAGGCGGGGGGTGGTAATTAAAGCTGAGGACAGGGATGTTCAAAGATGTAACAGGTCTGTGTCGGGAGAAGCCAGGGACGGACTTATTGTTTTTCAAAACAATAAGTTGAGTGATTTTTATGGATTTTTTGGAGACGTCTCGAAAGGATTGTCATGCTATTGAACAAGTGTTTAATATCGTCGGGCGGTCCCCTATCACTCCATAACAACAAGACGAGGGCTAGCATGAGCTCCCAATCGACCCAGCAAGCTTCTTCCACCACGCTCACCGGCGGCCAGGCCCTGGTGCGCCTGCTGGCCCATTATGGTGTCGACACGGTGTTCGGCATTCCCGGCGTGCACACCCTGGAGCTGTATCGCGGCCTGCCCGGCAGTGGCATCCGCCATGTGCTGACTCGTCACGAGCAGGGCGCCGGTTTCATGGCCGATGGTTATGCCCGGGTCAGCGGCAAACCCGGGGTCTGCTTCATCATCACCGGCCCCGGCGTGACCAACGCCGCGACCGCCATCGGCCAGGCCTACGCCGACTCGATTCCGCTGCTGGTGATTTCCAGCGTCAACCACACCGCCAGCCTGGGCAAGGGCTGGGGTTGCCTGCACGAGACCCAGGACCAGCGGGCGATCACCGCGCCCATCACGGCGTTTTCGGCGGTGGCCCTGAGCACCGACGACCTGCCGGAACTGATCGCCCGTGCCTTCGCCGTGTTCGACAGCGAGCGGCCACGGCCGGTGCATATTTCGGTGCCGCTGGATGTGCTGGCCGGGCCGATCAGCCGTGACTGGAGCGGTGAAGTGGTGCGTCGCCCCGGACGTGGACTGCCGAGTGTGCAGGCCCTGGAAGAGGCTGCCCGCCGGTTGCAGCAGGCCAAACGGCCGATGATTATCGCCGGGGGTGGTGCGCTGGCCGCCGGGGCCGAGTTGCAGGCCATGAGCGAACGCCTGGCCGCGCCGCTGTTCACCAGTGTTGCCGGTAAAGGTTTGCTGGCCCCGGATGCGCCGTTGAATGCCGGCTCGAGCCTGTGCGTCGAGCCCGGTTGGGAACTGATCGCGCAAGCCGATGTGGTGCTCGCGGTCGGTACCGAGATGGCCGATACCGATTATTGGCGTGAACGTCTGCCGTTGAGCGGCGAGGTGATCCGGGTCGATATCGACTCGCGCAAATTCAACGACTTTTATCCCTGTGCCGTGGCGTTGCAGGGGGATGCGCAGCAGACCCTGGCTGACTTGCTCGAGCGCCTGCCGGCGCAGGCCCGGGATTCCCATGAATCGGTCAAGGCAGTGGCGGCCTTGCGCGCGGCTGTGCGCGCCGGCCACGGTCCGTTGCAGACGATCCATCAGCAGATTCTCGATCGCATCGCGGCGGTGATGCCGGCCAATACCTGTATCAGCAGCGACATGACTCAACTGGCGTACACGGGCAACTACGCCTTTGCCAGCCGGGCCCCGCGCAGTTGGTTGCATCCCACCGGCTACGGCACCCTGGGTTATGGACTGCCGGCGGGGATCGGGGCCAAGTTCGGTGCCCCGCAACGGCCAGGTTTGGTGCTGGTGGGCGACGGCGGTTTTCTCTACACGGTTCAGGAACTGGCGACGGCGGTCGAGGAGTTGGACAGCCCGCTGGTGGTGCTGCTGTGGAACAACGATGCCCTTGGGCAGATCCGTGACGACATGCTCAGCCTGGATATCGAGCCGGTGGGGGTGTTGCCGCGCAATCCGGATTTCGCCCTGCTGGCCCGGGCGTTTGGTTGCCGCGTGTGTGAGCCGCAGAGCCTGGATGAACTGGAGCGTGATCTGCGGACGGGTTTTGGCCATGCCGGTGTGACCCTGATCGAACTGAAGCACGCCTGCGCTCGTTGAAACTCCACCTGTAAACCACATCCCCCTGATGATGGAAAACAATAACAATGACCACCTACACCCATCTTTATATCAACGGCGACTGGGTCGTCCCCCATGGCAGCGGCGTCGCCGAAGTGATCAACCCGGCCACCGAAACCGTCACCGGACAAGTCCCCCTCGGCGATGAACGTGACGTCGAACGCGCTGTCACTGCAGCGCGCCGGGCCTTTTCCAACTGGTCGCGAACCCCGGCCAGTGAGCGTGCCGGCTATATCCGCGCCCTGGGCCAGCAACTCAAGGCCCGCGCGGGAGAAATGGCCGCGCTGATCACCGCCGAACTCGGCATGCCGGTGCAATGGTGCCAGTCGGTCCAGGTCGACGGTCCGCTGGAAGGCCTGCTCAGCTACGCCGAAATCGCCGCCCTGATGGAGCAGCAACGCGAAGTCGGCAACTCCCTGGTGATTCGCGAGGCGGTGGGCGTCTGCGCTTTTATCAACCCGTGGAATTACCCGCTGCATCAACTGATCGGCAAGCTCGCACCGGCCCTCGCGGCAGGCTGCACGGTGGTGGTCAAGCCGAGCCAGGAAACCCCGCTGCATGCTTTCCTGCTGGCCGAAATGATCGACGCCATCGGCCTGCCGGCCGGGGTCTTCAACCTGGTCAGCGGCCCTGGCGCCAAGGTCGGCGAAGCCCTGGCCCGGCACCCGGACGTGGATATGGTCTCGTTCACCGGCTCGACCGCCGCCGGTGTAAGGGTGTCGATGGCCGCCGCACCGACGGTCAAGCGGGTGTGCCTGGAGCTGGGGGGCAAGTCACCGTTTCTGATCACCGCCGATGCCGACCTCGGCGCCGCCGTGCGCCATGGCGTGCAGGACGTGATGATCAACTCCGGGCAGACCTGCACCGCCTTGACCCGCATGCTGATTCCCCGCAGTCGCTACGCCGAGGCGCTGGAACTGGCGCGGGCCGAAAGCGAAAGCCTCAAGGTCGGCGATCCACTGGACCCACAGAGCTTTCTCGGACCCATGTGCTCGGCATCCCAGCGCCGCACCGTGCTCGATTACATCCGCGTCGGCCAGCAGGAGGGTGCCCGGCTGTTGAGTGGCGGTGCCGCGTTGCCAAGCGGACTGGAGCGCGGCTTCTACGTGCGCCCCACGCTGTTTGCCGAGGTCGATAACGGCATGCGCATCGCCCAGGAAGAGATCTTCGGCCCGGTGCTCTGCCTGGTGCCCTACGAAGACGAGGAACAGGCCGTGCGCCTGGCCAACGAATCACCCTTCGGTTTGTCCAGCGCGGTCTGGGCTGGCACCCCGGCCCGGGCCCTGGAACTGGCGCGCGGGTTGCGCGCCGGCCAGTGCTTCGTCAACGGCGCGGCCTTCAACTACCGCGCTCCGTTCGGTGGCTACAAGCAATCGGGCAATGGTCGTGAATGGGGTGAGGAAGGGCTGGCGGAATTCGTCGAAACCAAGGCGATCCAGTGCTGAAAAACGGCGCGACTGTCGTGAAAACGACCTGTTTGTGCTGAACACGAAGCTGACCGGTTTTTACTATTGAACGACTGTTCAGCTTCGTCTATGTTGGCTCCATCCCGGCGGGTTGCGGGCTTGCGTTTCTTCAAATTCGAACGAGGCACTGGCATGCGGTTTTCACCTTTTGTTGAGCGGATCTCGGGTGACGGTGTGGCCGCCTGGGACATTCATCACGCGGCGTTCGAAGCCCAGCGCCGTGGCGAGGATGTGATCATCCTCAGCGTCGGCGACCCGGACTTTCCCACCCCCGATTTCATTACCGAGGCGGCCATCCAGGCGCTTCGCGAAGGCGACACCCACTACACCGAAATCGCCGGTCGCCTGGCCTTGCGCGAAGCCATCGCCGCACGCTACAGCCAGCGCCTGGAGCGCCCGCTGCAAGCTGAAAACGTCATCACCGTGGCCGGTGCGCAAAATGCCTTGTTCATCACTTCGTTGTGCCTGCTCAGTGCCGGTGACGAGGTGATTGCCCTGGACCCGATGTACGTGACCTACGAGGCCACCCTCAAGGCCTCCGGCGCGACCCTGGTGCGGGTGCCGTGCGCGGCGGACGCCGGTTTTCGCCTCGATGCCGCGCGGTTGGCCAAGGCCATCACACCACGCACCCGGGCGATCTTTTTCTCCAACCCGAACAACCCCACCGGCGTGGTGCTCAGCCGCGAAGAGCTGCAAGGCATCGCTGACCTGGCCATCGCCCATGACCTCTGGGTGGTGGTCGACGAGGTCTATGAAAGCCTCGCGTTCGAGCGCGAGCATGTCAGCCTGGCGGCGCTGCCGGGCATGGCCGAACGCTGCGTGACCGTCGGCAGCCTGTCCAAGTCCCACGCCATGACCGGCTGGCGGATTGGCTGGATCATCGCCGACCCGGTCCTGGTCGCCCATGCCGAAAACCTGGTGTTGAGCATGCTTTACGGCTTGCCGGGGTTTGTCATGGAGGCCGCGCTCAAGGCGGTGCTGGCCCATGACGAAGTGACCCGGGGGATGAGCGAGATCTATCGGCGCCGCCGTGATCTGGTGGTGGCGGGTTTGTCCGATTGTCCGGGCATTACCGTACGCAAACCGGATGCCGGCATGTTCGTGCTGGTGGACGTGCGCGAGACCGGCCTGACCTCCCTGGAATTCGCCTGGCGGCTGTTTCGCGAAGCCGGGGTCTCGGTGCTCGATGCGGCGGCCTTCGGTGAACCGGCGCAAGGCTTTGTACGGATCTCCTTCACCCTCGGTGAAGAGCGCCTGGTCCAGGCCTGCCAGCGTATCCGCGAGTTTGTCCGGGTGCTCAAGGGCGAACCCCCGCGGCCGCTGATCAATGGCGTGACGGTTGACAGCGTCGCCGAGCCTGCCGCGACCAAGACCATGATCGAGGTCGACCGTCTGCACAAACGCTTCGGCAATATCGAGGTGCTCAAGGGCGTCTCCCTGACGGCCCGCGAGGGCGAGGTGATTTCGCTGATCGGCGCCAGCGGCTCGGGCAAGAGCACCTTGCTGCGCTGCATCAACATGCTCGAAGTGCCGGACCAGGGTCGCATCCTGGTGGACGGTGAAAGCATCCACCTGAATTTCGACCGCCCCGGCGCACCGCTGGTGGCCGACGCCAAGCAGCTGGTGCGCATTCGTTCCAGCCTGGGCATGGTGTTCCAGAACTTCAACCTCTGGCCCCATCGCACGGTGCTGGAAAACCTCATCGAGGCGCCGACCCAGGTCCTGCGCGAGAGTCGGGCCGAGGCCATTGAACGGGCCGAAGCCTTGCTTGAGCGCGTGGGCCTCGCGGCCAAGCGCAACGAGTACCCGGCGTTTCTCTCCGGGGGACAGCAACAACGGGTGGCCATCGCCCGGGCCCTGGCCATGCGGCCCAAGGTCATGCTGTTCGATGAACCCACCTCGGCACTCGACCCGGAACTGGTCGGGGAAGTGCTGCGGGTGATCCGCTCCCTCGCCGAAGAAGGCCGGACCATGATCCTGGTGACCCATGAGATGGCCTTCGCACGCGATGTCTCTTCCAAAGTCGCCTTTCTGCATCAAGGGCTGATCGAGGAAACCGGTTCGCCGGATGAAGTGTTCGTACACCCACGCAGCGAGCGTTGCCGACAATTCGTCAACGCTCATCAGACTCGCTAACGCAACATAAAAAGACGGGACAACATCATGGGAAATCGACGTTTGGCAAACTGGTTGACGGGCGTGGCCTGTGTCCTGCTGGCCGGCATGAGTGCGGCCCAGGCCGCGCCCATCCGCTTCGCGGTCGCGGCCGAACCCTATCCGCCGTACACCGAGAAACAGCCCAACGGTGAGTGGAAGGGTTTTGAAGTCGACCTGATCCACAAGCTGTGCAGTGAAATGAAAGCCGAGTGCGAGATCAAGGAAGTGGCCTGGGACGGGATCATCCCGTCGCTGCTGGCGAAGAAGATCGACGTGATCTTCTCCTCCATGTCGGTGACCGAGGAGCGTGAAAAGCAGATCGCCTTCAGCAAGGCCTACTACGACTCGGTGATCGCGATTGTCGGGCCCAAGGGCGCTTCGGTGAAGAAGTATCCGGATGACCTCAAGGGCAAGATCATCGGCGTGCAGAACTCCACCGTGAGCGCCAGCTACCTGAAGGCCTACTACGAGAAAATCGCCGACGTGAAGTACTACGACACCCAGGACTCGGCCAACGCCGACCTGATTGCCGGGCGTATCGACCTGATGATGGCGGACGGCACGGCCATGACGGCCTTCGTCAAGACCCCGGATGCCAAGGACCTGGCCTACCTGGGCGCGGTGCCCTATGACCCGATCTTCGGCAAGGGCGTGGGCGCCGGCCTGCGCAAGGAAGACACCGACCTCAAGGCGCGTCTCGACAAGGCGATCAAGACCTTGCTGGCGAGCAAGGACTACGACGATCTCTCCCAGAGCTACTTCGGTACCAGTGTGAAACCTGCGTTCTGACGGTGATGCTGTTCGGCCCGGGCTAAACACACAACCTACGGAAAACGCAGAACCTGTAGGAGCAGGGCTTGCCCGCGAAGGGGCCCTTGAGGGCGCCAGAAGCTTCGCGGGCAAGCCCTGCTCCTACAGACTGAGGTGGCGCTTTCAAGACCACCGACTGGAGAGCCAGCAATGTTCGAATTGATCGATTTCAGCGAACAGGGATGGGGCAGTGCGCTGTTGAAAGGGCTCTGGATGACCCTGCAGATTTCAGCCGGGGCCTTTGCGGTCGGGCTGTTCATCGGATTGGTGGTGGCCTGCCTCAAGCTGGGCGCGCCGAAACCGATCGCGGCGCTGATGCGCGGCTACACCACGTTGTTCCGGGCGGTTCCGGAGTTGTTGCTGATCCTGTTGCTGTACTACGTCGGTTCCATGCTGCTCAACTCGCTGATGGCCCAGCTCGGTTATGACGCGCTGAATGTCAGCGGCCCGCTGGCGGCGATCCTGGTTCTGGGGCTGGTCCAGGGCGCTTACGCCTCGGAGATTTTCCGCGCGGCGATCCAGGCGATTCCCTTCGGTCAGATCGAAGCGGCGAAGGCCTTCGGCCTGAGCGGTTTCGGTCTGTTCCGCCGGGTCACCTTGCCGATCATGGCGCCCTACGCCATGGCCGGGATGGCCAACCTGTGGATCAACCTGATCAAGGACAGTGCGCTGATCAGCGTGGTCGGCACCAACGAGCTGTTGTACACCGCCAAGCAGGGCGCGGGATCGACGCGCCACTACCTGTTGTTCTACCTCACGGCTGCCGCGCTGTATTACGCGGTGACGCTGGTGTCCAACTACCTGTCGGGACGGCTTGAGCGACGGATCCGTCGCTGGATGCCTTTGGCTGAGTGAATGAAATGATTCCAGAGTGGACACTCGAATACGCGGCGTTGTTGGGCCGTGGCTTGCAAACGACCATCAGCCTGTTGCTGATTTCCAGCGTGCTGGGCTTCGGGCTGGCGGTGCTGGTGGCCTTGGCCCGGATGTCGAAAAACCGCCTGGTCGCCAAGGCCAGCCTGTTCTACACCAGCGTGCTGCGCGGGACGCCGCTGCTGATCCAGATCTACATCTTCTACTACGGGCTGGGCAGCCTGTTCGCGCAGTTTCCGTTGATGCGCGGCAGCTTTCTCTGGCCTTACCTGCGGGACGGCTACTGGTACATCGTGTTCGCCCTGGTGCTGTCGGTGGGCGCCTATCTCGGTGAAGTGATTCGCGGTGGCTTGCTGGCGGTGCCCAAGGGCGAAATGGAAGCGGCCTCGGCCTTTGGCATGACCCCGCGCCAGTCGCTGTTGCGGGTGCGCCTGCCGCGGGCCATGCGCTTGTTGCTGCCGACCCTGGCCGGGGAGACGGTGATGCTGCTCAAGTCCACGGCGCTGGCTTCGACCATTGCGGTGATCGACCTGCTGGGAGCGGCCAACGTGGTCCGGGCGCAGACGTTGCAGGTCTACCAGCCGTTGCTGCTGGTGGCCGGGGTCTATGTCTGCCTGACATTCCTGATCGAGGCACTGTTTGCCTTCGCCGAACGGCGCGGAACGCCGATGCGCAGGTCGGTGTGATGAACCATACGCCACGGGTTGACCGTTCGTTGCAGGGCATTGGCCTGTGCACGCTGGGCTATGCCTTCCTGGCCCTGCAGGACGCCGCCATCAAGTGGCTGGTGGCGGATTATTCGGTGATCACCGTGCTGTTCTGGCGCGGCCTGGTGGTGGTCGCGGCCTGCCTGCTGGCCGGGCGCTTGCGCCTGGTGCGGCGTGCCTGGCGGTCGCCGAGCCGATGCCTGCTGGTGGTCCGCGGGTTGCTCTCGATCGTCGCCTGGCTGCTGTACTACACGGCGGCGCGGGACCTGACCCTGGCGGAGATGACCACCCTGTATTTTTCCGCACCGATCATGGTCACGGTGTTGGCGGCGCTGATCCTCAAGGAGCGCGCCACGGGCTGGCAATGGTTCACCCTGATCATCGGTTTTGTCGGCGTGATGATCGCCTGTCGCCCGAGCAACATGACCGACCCCTGGCCCATCGTGCTGACGCTGCTGGCGGCGCTGTGCTGGGCCTTTACCTACATCCAGCTGCGGCAGGTGGACGAACAGACCTCGGTGCTGGAACAGATGCTGATCACCAACGTGGTGTTTGTCATCTGCATGGCCGTGGCGCTGCCCTGGACCCACACACCGCCATCGACCCCGGCCTGGCTGGGGATGCTCGGCGCGGGGCTGGTGGGCGGCATCGGCCAGTTCCTGCTGTTCGCCAGTTTCCAGCGGGCCACCGCGACCCTGCTGGCGCCGTTCGAGTACACCGGGCTGATCTGGGCGTTCCTGCTCTCGAGCCTGATCTGGGGCACGTTGATGGACGTGTCGCTGATTATCGGTGCCGGGCTGATCGCCCTCAGCGGCACCCTGGCGATGGTCTTCGGCCGTCACGCTTCACAGGACGTCGTCGGTGCCGAATGCTCCGTGACGCAACCCCTTTACCCAGCAGCGGCAGATGTGCAGCCCGTTGGCGGGACTGAAGGTCTCGGGGTTGAGGCACCACTCGAGCCAGAGTCCGTCGAGCATCGCCGATAGGCCGATGGCGGCCAGGCGGCTGTCGTGGATCGTGAAGCCTTCGGCGCTGGCCAGGTCATCGAGCAGTTGGCGGATCAGCTCGAGGTAGGCGCGGTAGCTTTTTTCATGGGACTGGCTGACGTGTTCGGAGTGGCGGATCAGGCTCCAGAACACCACCCAGACCCCGAGCAATTGCGGGTCCATGATCCGTGGCGAGAAGGAGCCGACCAGGAAGGCCTCAAGCTTTTGCGCGGCGCTGCCGGCCTGGCGGACCTCTTCGAGCAGGGTGCTGGTCAGTTCGCTGGCGAGCTTGTGGTAGGTGTCGGCGATCAGCGCATCGATGCTGCCGAAATGGTGGTTGAGCAGGCCGACGGAGACGCCGGCCTCGGTGGCGATACGCCGTACGGAAATGCCGGCATGGCCGTCCCGGGCCAGGCAGCGCAGGGCGGCGGCGATCAGCAGGTCGCGACGTTCGTCGGGTTCGGCGCGGCGAAATTTTCGGGTGTCGGTGCTCACGGGAATCCTTGGGTTCGAGGCCAGGTTGGCGAGCTTAGTTGAACGTACGTTCAATTTCCACTGTCGAGGCTGACGATGGATTGATTTTCAACGTTTACAAGGGGAGGGCAAGGTTATGGCGCGGGATATTTCGTTCAGTGTTCGGGGCAATAACGGTGAGGACCTGAAGGTCGGCGCCTGGCGTTTCGAGGGCAGCGGCGAGGGGCCGAAAGTGCATTTGCAGGCCGGGGTTCATGCCGATGAAATCGCCGGCATGCTGGTGCTGCACCTGCTGATGCCCCGCCTTCAGCAAGCCGAGTCCGAGGGGCGCCTCAAGGGCCGTGTGACCGTGGTGCCCCAGGCCAACCCGCTGGGCATCGGGCAGTTCCGCCATGGGCGGATTCTCGGGCGGTTTCATGAGGGCACCGGGCAGAATTTCAATCGGTCATTCGACCAGTCGCAGGCGTTGATACGGCCGGCGACCAATGTCCAGCACTGGCAAAAATGCCTGGTGGAACTGGCGGCCACGGCGGATCTGGTGCTCGACCTGCACACCGACGACGAAGCGTTGCCCTATGTCTATATCCACCGTGCGTTCTGGCCCAAGGGCCAGGCGCTGGCGGCGGCGCTGAAGATGGACCTGGCGATCATCTGGGATGACGGCGGCGACGGTTCCTTCGAGGAAACCCTCATCGCCCCCTGGCTCCGTGAGGGGGATACCGCGCAACGTTTTGCCGCCACCCTGGAGTTGCGTGGCCAGGGCGATGTCAGCGATCACCTGGCCCGGCAGGATGCCGATGGCCTGTATGCCTGGCTGTGTGCCGTCGGGGTGATCGACGAGGCGCCGGCGCTGACGGACTGGCCGGTGCAGGCGGTGGAGATGGGGCATATGGAGACGATTCTCGCGCCCCGGCCCGGGGTCCTGGTCTTCGAGAAAGAGCTGGGTGATTTCGTCGAGGAAGGGCAGCGTTTCGCGCGGATCGTGGGGCGTCCCGGGGATGCCGCTTCCGAAGTGATCCTCCACGCGGCCCAGGTCGGGCGACTGGTCACCCGCCACCGGGACCGCCTGATAGCGCAAGGTTCGGTGGTGGCGAAATTCACCGGCAGCCGGGTGTCGCACAACTGGACGGGCGGGTTGCTCGATCCCAACTAGGCTCCCCGCCCACCCTGGTTTTTACACGGCCATGCCCATGGTCGACTGGCTGTCCGTGGTCGCGCTCGAGCGGCTCAGCAGGCCGGCATGGCGACTGTGCAGGGCGTGCACCTCCTGGGCAAGATTGTCCATGAGGGTCCGGCCCCGGGGCGTGAACGCCTCGCAGCTCTCAATCTCCGGCAGGGCCTTGATCAGGCCCCGCAGGATGTCGAGCATCCGCTCTTCGGCCCGTTGCATTTCCGAGGCCGGGCGCTGGCGCACGCGCTCCAGGTATTTGACCTGGGCGAGCGCGGCGAAGAACGCATGGACATAACCATGGAGGTCGCGCTGCAGGCCGGACCAGGGCAGGCTGAACAGGCGTTCCTCGGCGCGCCGCTCATCAATGATCGGGCAGACCTCGACCAGGCTGTACAGCAGTTGGTGGGTGGTTTCATGGACCAGGGATTCTTCGATTTCAAGAATCGAGTGGTCCTTGGCCGAAAGCAGGATAACGCCGGTGTAGCGCGCCGCCGAACAACTGCGGAAGGCCCCGTCGGGCAGGTAGCAGATCAGCTTGACCAGGTGCCGGAACTGCTCGTAGCAGGCCGGCCAGGTATTGGCGATGCGCGACAGGGCGACGCTGACCACGTCGCGGAAGAAATGCAGGGAGTAACCACTGCGCTCCAGGTGCTTGCGGGTGCTTTCGTCTTCGGGGAACTCATAGCTGGGCGGTGTCGCGGCGGCGATCAGGGGATCGACGTTGAAGCGCCGGATCGGTGGATGGTTCGAATACTTGTGATCGACCGCCGTCTGGGTGATGCGTTGCAGCACCGCCGGCAACTCCAGGAGCATGTCCTGCAGGGCCGCGGTGTCGTCCGCCTGTTCGGTCAGTACCGCGTTGGCATGTTGAAACGCCAGGGCCATCCAGATCTGGAACACCGGGTCGTTGATGATCAGGCGACGCTGGGCGACCGGCAGCAGGATCAGGTGCACCGCACTGGAGAAAAACGGATTGAGCCTGGGGCTGCCCTCGAAACGCTGGAAACATTCGGCATAGAGTGCGGCGAAGGTGCTGTAGCGCTGTTGGCTGAGCCGATCGAGCAAACGGTGAAAACGGTCCGGGGTGGCATCGGGTAAAAAAGTGTTGTACTGGAAAAGTTCGTCGAGCTGGGATTGCAGTTGGGTGGTCATGTCGGTGTCCTCGGGATATAACTCGATGAATGACGAGCGCGCAATAACCCTCCTTCAAGAAAGAGAGATGTCAGGGTTTTAAGTGTTGGCCGTGTTCGGATAACGGCGAGAATCAATGGCTGTTCGTGGGGTGCTTGTTCAATCGAGTGTCACAAGAACTTCATGATACTCACCCGGGTGATATAACTCGGACGCTGGCGCGGGCCTAATCCGTTCGAACCTGTTGCTGGTCGAAGGTGGCACGCCCCGCGAGAGGGCTGCGCAGGGCTTTCGAGGCCGCTGCCAGTTGGGCGAGGTCCAGGCCCTTGAGCGCCACCACCTCGTCGATCCGCAGGGTCAGGTCCAGGTCTTTGCCGGCGTTGGTTGGGTTCATATGCAACTGCGCGGCGAATGATTCGTCACTTATTGCTCGATTCAAAATGACGGCGAGACGTTCCTGATGCTGGGTATTGGAATGGGGCATGGCGGTCTCCGGATAACGGTTGAAACCTTTATAGAGAAGCAGGTCGGGGGGCTGTTTCAATGGGGGAAGCCCGAGTGAATATAGCAAGATGATTTCATTTTTCAATATGCAATTATTGAATTTCTGAAAGTTTGAATGGGGTGGATTTTGAAAAAAGTTAGTTGTTGCTGTAGGGCAGGTTTTCAATGTTTCATGGGTGAGATAGTGCTGTAGTTTTATTCGTACATAAAGAGTGAATACCTATTCTGTCGACCGGGCATGGCCATTGGCTTTCACGAGACGGTGGTGCGCAGGCCTGTATCTCGACTGGCGGCTCTTGTCAGGTAAATCCCACAGGAGTACAAATGTACTCCATGACGACTTTAAGCCCCCGCCGTTCCGCCATCCTGACCTTTATCCGCGAGCGCATCGTGCGTAACGGCCAGCCCCCGAGCCTTGCCGAGATCGCCGAGGCCTTTGGTTTCGCCTCCCGCAGCGTGGCGCGCAAGCACGTGGTGGCTTTGGCCGAGGGCGGTTTTATCGAGGTCAACGCCCATCAGGCGCGGGGCATCCGCCTGCTCGACCAGGCACCCCGGGCGGCGTTGCTGGATATCCCGCTGCTGGGCCGGGTGGCGGCGGGCCGGCCGATCGATGTCGATGCCCAGGAGCATCGCCGCTTGCTGCTCGACCCCGCGCTGTTTTCCCGCGCCCCGGATTACCTGCTGCAGGTGCAGGGCGATTCGATGATCGGCGATGGCATTCTCGACGGTGACCTGGTGGCGGTACGCCGCACGGGCGAGGTGCGCAACGGCCAGATCGTCGTGGCCCGGCTGGAGGGCGAGGTCACCATCAAGCGCTTCGAGCGGACGGCCACGGGCATCCGCCTGTTGCCGCGCAACCCGGCCTATGAACCTATCGTTGTCGATCCCGAGCATCAGGAGCTGTCCATCGAAGGCGTGTTCTGCGGTCTGGTACGGCCGGCATGAGGGGCGCGGTGGTGGCCCTGGACACGCTGCTCGACGAGCGGCGGGTGTGGAAAGGCCGGGCGGCCGAGCCGCAGTCCGATCGCCAGCCCAGCGGCCACGCGACCCTCGACGCGGCCTTGCCCGGCGGTGGCTGGCCGCCGGCAGCGCTGACGGAAATCCTTATCGCCGGGGAAGGTGTCGGTGAATTGCAACTGGTCTGGCCGACCCTGGCACGGTTATCGGCGCGGGGTGAGCGGATCGTCCTGGTGGCGCCGCCCCACGTGCCCTATCCCCAGGCGTGGTTGAGCGCGGGGGTGGACCTGCGACAGTTGTCGGTGATCCAGGCGGCACCGCGCGATGCCTTGTGGGCGGCTGAACAGTGCCTGCGTTCCGGCAGTTGCGGCGCGGTCCTGTGCTGGCCGCAACAGGCCGATGACCGGGCCTTGCGGCGTTTGCAGGTGGCGGCGGAAACCGGCCAGACCCTGGCCTTCGCCTATCGCTCGCTGGAAGAGGCGATCAACCCGTCGCCGGCGGCCCTGCGGATTGCCGTCGAGGGCCGGCCCGCACAGTTGCGGGTGCTCAAGTGCCGGGGCGGGTTGGCCCATTCGACACCGATTGCCTTCAGCACCGGGCATTGAGGCGGGTATGCGGTGGGTCTGTATTGTTTTTCCGCAATTGGCCCTGGACGGGGTATTGCGGCGAACCCCTGAACCGGAAGCGCCGCTGGCGCTGCTGACAGGCTCGCCGCAACGCCGGGTGGTGCAGGCGGTGAATGCGTCGGCGCGGGCCTTGGGCCTGCGTCCCGGGCAATCGCTGACCGCCGCCCATGCCTTGACCAAGGCCTTCGCCAGCGCCGAATACGATCCCGCCGAAATCGAACAGTGGCAGCAGTTGCTTGCCGCCTGGGCCTATCGCTTCAGCTCCCAGGTCAGCCTGCGGTATCCGCGGGCCTTGTTGTTCGAGATCGAATCCAGCCTGGGCCTGTTCGGACCCTGGCCGCAATTGGAAGCGCGCTTGCGCGCAGAGCTGACCGGTCTGGGCTTTCGTCATCGGATAGTCGTCGCACCCAATCCGGCGGCGGCCCGGGTCCTGGCCAATGCCTACGACGGCCTGGCCCTGGCGGACAACGGAGCCTTGCGCCAGGCCCTGGGGCAGATGCCGATCGACCGGGTCGGGCTGGAAAAAGAGGCGGCCACGGCCTTGTCGCGCATGGGCCTGCGGACCCTGGAGCAAGTGCTGGCCTTGCCCCGGCATAGCCTGGCGCGGCGCTTCGAGGCGTCATTGCTCAAGCACCTCGATACCTTGCTCGGCGAGCGGCCGCTGGCCCTGGCGTTCTACCTGCCGCCGGATCGCTTCGCGGCGCGGATCGAACTGAATTTCGACGTGACCTCGAACCAGGCCTTGCTGTTTCCCTTGCGCCGCCTGACCGGGGACTTGTCGGCGTTTCTCTGTGGGCGTGACAGCGGTGTGCAGAGCTTTGAACTGATCCTGGAGCATGCCGGGTTCGCGGACACACGGATCAAGGTCGGCCTGCTGAGTGCCGAGCGTGATCCTTCGATGCTCTTCGAACTGGCCCGTGGGCGGCTGGAGCAGGTCCAGGTCGAGTCGGCGGTACGTGGTTTTCGCCTGGAGGCCGAGGACCTGCCGGCCTTTGTCCCGCAGCACCGCGAACTCTTCGACGAGCGTCCACAGCAATCCTTGCCCTGGGAGCAACTGCGCGAACGCCTGCGTGCCCGATTGGGCGATGACGCGGTGCAGGGCCTGCGTTTCCAGGCCGATCACCGCCCCGAATGCGCCTGGCAGCCGTTGCCGGCGAGCACCGCCGAGCCACTGGCTGCCGCGGGACCATTGCGCCCCGGTTGGTTGCTAAAGGCGCCATTGCCATTGCCCGAGCAGGCGGCGCGGGTCCTGCTGGGACCGGAGCGGATCGAGTCGGGCTGGTGGGACGGCGCGGATGTGCGCCGCGATTATTACCTGATCGAGACCCGTACCGGTCGCCACGCCTGGGCCTATCGCACGGTGGGGGAAAGCGGCCCCTTGCTGTTGCAGGGCTGGTTCGCATGAGTGGCGAATACGCCGAGCTGCATTGCCTGTCGAACTTCAGTTTCCAGCGCGGGGCTTCCAGCGCCCATGAACTGTTCGAGCGGGCCAAGGAGCAGGGCTATCAAGCCCTGGCGATTACCGATGAATGCACCCTGGCGGGGATTGTCCGGGCCTGGCAAGCCGCTCAGGACAGCGGCCTGCCGCTGATCATCGGCAGTGAAATGCGGATCGAGAATGGGCCTCGGGTAGTCTTGCTGGTGGAAGACCTGCTGGGTTACCAGGCTCTTTGCCGATTGATCACCCAGGCCCGGCGTCGTGCGGAAAAAGGCTGCTATCAGCTACTGCGGGCGGACTTCGAGCAGGAGCTGCCGGGGTTGCTGGCGTTGTGGCTGCCTGAACAGAGCATTAGCGAAGCCGATGGCCGCTGGTTGCGCGAGTGTTTTCCCGAACGGCTATGGCTGGCGGTGGAGTTGCATTGCGGCCAGGACGATAAGAGACGTTTGGCGCGCTTGCTGGCCCTGGCCGGCGCACTGGAGATTCCCGCTGTAGCCAGCGGCGATGTGCATATGCATGTGCGGGCCCGTCGTGCCCTGCAAGACACCATGACCGCCATACGCCTGCACACCCGGGTGGCCGATGCCGGGCAGCAACTGCATGCCAATGGCGAGCGGCATCTGCGCAGTCTTGAGGCCTTGCGCGGGATTTATCCGGCGGCCTTGCTCAGCGAGACCCAGGTCATTGCCCGGCGTTGTACCTTCGATCTCGGCCAACTGCGCTACCAGTATCCCCGTGAGCTGGTGCCGCAAGGGCAGACCCCGACGTCCTGGCTGCGGCATCTGACGGAGGAGGGGATTCATCGACGCTGGCCGGAAGGGATCAGCTCCCGGGCTCGGGACCTGATCGAAAACGAACTGAAGCTGATCGCCGAGCTGGAGTACGACAGTTATTTCCTGACGGTGCAGGATATCGTCGACTTCGCCCGCAGGCAGGGCATTCTCTGCCAGGGGCGTGGTTCGGCGGCAAACTCGGTGGTCTGTTATGCCCTGGGGGTCACCGAGTTGAACCCGGATCGCACCAACATGCTGTTCGAGCGCTTCCTCTCCCGCGAGCGCAACGAGCCACCGGATATCGATGTCGACTTCGAACACGATCGCCGCGAAGAGGTGCTGCAATACGTATTCCGGCGTTATGGCCGGAACCGGGCGGCGTTGACGGCGGTGGTCAGCACCTATCACGGTGCGGGGGCGGTGCGGGATGTGGCCAAGGCGCTGGGCCTGCCGCCGGATCAGATCAATGCCCTGGCCGATGCCTGCGGTCACTGGAGCGATGAGCCGCCGGCGGCGGAACGCCTGCGCGAAAGCGGCTTCGATCCCGACAGCCCGGTGCTGCGCCGGGTACTCGGCCTGACCCGGCAACTGATCGGTTTTCCCCGGCACCTGTCCCAGCATCCGGGTGGTTTCGTGATTTCCGAGCAACCGCTGGAGACCCTGGTCCCGGTGGAAAACGCCGCTATGGCCGAACGGACGATTATCCAGTGGGACAAGGACGACCTGGACAAGGTCGGGTTGCTCAAGGTCGATGTCCTGGCCCTGGGCATGCTCAGCGCGCTGCGTCGCTGTTTCGACCTGGTGCAGCAGTATCGCGGCGGCCCGCGCTGGACCCTGGCGAGCCTGCCGCCGGACGATAAGCCGACCTACGACATGATCGGCCGGGCCGACACCATCGGCGTGTTCCAGATCGAGTCGCGGGCGCAGATGTCGATGCTGCCACGGCTCAAGCCGAAGAATTTCTACGACCTGGTGATCGAAGTGGCGATTGTCCGGCCGGGGCCGATCCAGGGCGGCATGGTGCACCCGTACCTGCGGCGGCGAAACAAGGAGGAGCTTGCGACCTACCCGTCGCCGGAGCTGGAAGAGGTCCTGAAACGCACCCTGGGGGTGCCGCTGTTTCAGGAACAGGTCATGCAGATCGCGGTGGTGGCGGCGGACTACACCCCGGGGGAGGCCGATCAGTTGCGCCGTTCCATGGCCGCCTGGAAACGCCATGGCGGGCTTGAACCGCACCGCCTGCGACTGGCCGAGGGCATGGCGAAGAACGGCTATGCGCCGGAGTTCGCCGCGCAGATCTTCGAGCAGATCAAGGGCTTTGGCAGCTACGGGTTTCCCGAATCCCATGCCGCCAGCTTTGCCTTGCTGACCTACGCCAGTTGCTGGCTGAAGTGCCATGAACCGGCGGCGTTCGCCTGTGCGCTGATCAACAGCTGGCCGATGGGCTTCTACAGCCCGGACCAGATCCTTCAGGATGCCCGGCGTCACCACCTGCAGATTCGCCCGGTGGATGTGCGGGCCAGTGATTGGGAATGCAGCCTGGAGCCGACCGATGGCCCGCAGCCGGCGCTGCGCCTGGGCTTGCGGATGGTTCGTGGGTTTCGCGAGGAGGATGCGCGGCGGATCGAAGCGGCCCGTGGGGTTGGAGCTTTCGAGGATATCGCCGACCTCGGCGAGCGGGCACAACTGGATACCCGGGCCCAGGAACTGCTGGCCGATGCCGGTGCCTTGCAGGGCCTGGCGGGTGACCGTTATCAGGCGCGTTGGGAGGTGGCCGGGGTCGAGGCGCAGCTTGGGCTGTTTGCCGGGTTGTCGAGGCAAGCCGAAACCCCGGTGGCCTTGCCGTGCCCGAGTGTCGGCGAGGACCTGCAAGCGGATTACGCCAGTCTCGGCACGACCCTGGGGCCGCATCCGTTGGCGTTGTTGCGCGGGCAATTGAAAGGGATGCGCTGTCGCAGTTCTCGGGAACTGCTGGAGGTCGAACATGGGCGGTCGGTGAGCATTGTCGGTCTGGTCACCGGGCGCCAGCGACCAGGCACGGCCAGCGGGGTGACCTTTGTCACCCTTGAGGACGAGTTCGGCAACGTCAATGTGGTGGTCTGGCGCGACCTGGCCGAACGGCAGCGGCAAGTGCTGGTGGGCGCGCAGTTGCTGAAAGTCGATGGGCGCCTGGAAACCGAGGGCGACGTACGGCATGTGATTGCCGGACGCTTGAGCGACCTGGGTTCGATGCTCGCGGATATCACCGTGCGCAGCCGGGATTTTCGCTGAGGTCTGGATGTGGGGCGCCTGTGCTGGCCTCTTCGCGGGCAAGCTCCGCTCCCACAATGTCCGCGTCGAGCCTGAAACCTGTGCCCGGCGCAAATCTAATGTGGGAGCGGAGCTTGCCCGCGAAGAGGCCCTCAAGACCAGCCGATATCTACAAGTAAGCCCGGCTCTCGGTGTCAATCCTTCGGCTTGACCGTCGCCACATCGGACGCCTTGACCCGCACCTCTTTGCCGGAAATATCCTTGAACTCATAGAAACCATCGGCGGAGTGGGTTTGGGGTTTGTCCCTGGTGATGTACTCGGTGCCGTTCTGCAAGGTCACCACGGTGGGCGTCGAGCAGCCCGCCAAGCTCAGGAACGCTGCTGCCATCAATGGCAAGGTCAGGATTTTCAGATACATGACATCCTCTCTGTTTCAGTGGTTAACGGTTCATCGCGCAGAAAAATCTCATGCCCGGCGCTACAGGCACGGCCATCGGCTGTGCCTATAATCAGCGCCCGGACGGGTGGAAGGTCCTGACCCGTTGCCGCATTCCCTATCGCTTGCTGGAAGCTTTTCATGACTGATCTTTCCGAGTTCACCATCACGCATAAATGGCCTGCACAACATCCAGACCGTCTCCAGCTCTATTCGTTGCCTACGCCCAACGGCGTCAAGGTCTCGATCCTGCTCGAAGAGCTGGGCCTGCCCTATGAAGCACACCTGGTCAGTTTCTCTACCAATGACCAGCTGACGCCGGAATTCATGGCGTTGAACCCCAACAACAAGATCCCGGCCATCATCGACCCCAATGGTCCCGACGGCCAGCCGCTGCCGTTGTTCGAGTCCGGGGCGATCCTGATCTACCTGGCCGAGAAAACCGGGCGTTTCATGTCCAAGGACCTGGCGCGGCGCTATGAAACCATCCAGTGGGTGATGTTCCAGATGGGCGGTATCGGGCCGATGTTCGGCCAACTCGGGTTCTTCAATAAATTCGCCGGCAAGGACTACGAGGACAAGCGCCCGCGCGACCGTTACGTCGCCGAGAGCAAGCGCCTGCTGGGTGTGCTTGACCAACGCCTGGAAAGCCGCCGCTGGATCATGGGCGACGACTACAGCATCGCCGATATCGCCACCTTCCCGTGGATTCGTAACCTGATCGGTTTCTACGAAGCCGGTGACCTGGTCGGCATCCAGGATTTTCCCCATGTGACCCGCGCCCTGGAGCAGTTCGTAGCGCGCCCGGCGGTGATCAAGGGCCTGACCATTCCGTCGGCATAAGAAGATCGCAGCGCACTCTCACCCAGGAAGCACAGGGGAACTGCCGAAGGATCTTCGGCAGTTTCTACAGTGAGTCCAGATGTTGGCCCAGCATGTTTTTGAATGTCTGGACGACGCCCTCGGCGATCTCGGCGGACTCGCGGGCCTTGAGCGATACGGCGATTTTCATCAGCTCCAGCAGCATCACCGCCGTCAGTGCGTGGCGCTCGGCCGGCAGTGGCGGTTGTGCCTGGGCCAGCAGCCCGGTCAGCAGCGAGAGCAAGCCTGAACGCGTTGCGGCCTTGGCTTTCTTGTCGATATCGCGCCGTTCGGCCAGGGCGATGAACGCCGGATTTTCCTCCAGAAAGAGCGACAACTCCTCCAGTATCCGCTCGGCTATCTGCCGTGGGCTCAGGCCGGCTGCCTGTTGCGCCAGGCTTTCGAGCCGGCCCCGCAGCACCTCCAGTTGCGCGCCGTGGAGGGCCTGGGCCAGCAACGCCTTGGTGGGGAAGTATTGGTACAGCGAGCCAATCGACGCCTGGGCCTGGGCGGCCACTTCGGTCATGGTCGCCGCGTCATAACCCTGCTCGGCAAAGACCCGGGCGGCGGCCGCCATCAGCTCGGCCACGCGCTGCTTGCCGCGTTCCAGGCGCGGCGTGTGGATGCTGACATTTTTTTTACTTGAAGTTTGTGAGGGCATCCTCATATCCTGATTGTGAGGCTATCCTCATATTCTAACCACAGCTTCGCCGTTCGTGCTTGCCTGGTTGCGCAAGCCGACGCTCGTCGATCAGGAGATCATCATGTCGCTTACGCTCGATCCTCGTACCTGTGCCCTCGTGATCATCGATCTGCAGCAGGGGATCATGGCCATGCCGGTTGCGCCTCACACCTCGCAAGCCGTCGCCGAACGGGCCGCGCGGCTTGGTGAACACCTGACCCAGGCGGGTGGTTTGGTGGTCGCCGTGCGTGTGGGTTTCGCCAGCGACTACGCTGACAAACTCAATCAGCCGGTGGATATGCCGATGGCCGTGCCACCGGGTGGGCTGCCGGAAGACTGGGCGCTGCTGACCCCTGCGATCGCCGCTTTGAATGCACCAGTGCAGATCACCAAGCGCAGCTGGAGCGCCTTCTACGGCACCGAGCTGGACCTGCAATTGCGTCGTCGCGGGATTACCACTGTGATTGTCTGCGGTATCGCCAGCAACTCCGGCGTCGAGTCCACCGCCCGGGATGCCTGGCACCACAACTACGCCGTGGTGATTGCCGAGGACGCTTGTGCGGGCCTTGGCGAAGACACCCATCGTTTCTCCATGGAAAAGGTCATGCCGCGCATTGCCCGGGTTCGCTCGACCCAGGCGCTGATCGAGGCACTGCCCATCCGTTGCTGATCAGCCCAGGCGCTCGGCCAGCAGCGGCAGCAACTGTTCGCACGAGGCTGCGAACTTGAAGTCGAGCAACTCGTCGGCGCGGGTCTTGCCCAGGTTGATGGCGATCAGTGGCTTGCCGCGCTCGGCCATCAGCTTGCACAGCCGGAAGGCCGAATAGGCCATCAGCGACGAACCGATCACCAGCAACCCCGCCGCCTGCTCGGCCTTGGCCAGGGCCCTGGCGGCGGTAAGCGGGGCGACGTTTTCACCGAAGAACACCACGTCGGGTTTCAAGCGATCGCCATCGCACTGCGGGCAGCGGGGCACTTGAAAGCGCGACTCGAAGGCGGCGTCCAGCAGGGTGTCGCCGTCGGGCGCCTGGACCGCCTCGACCCCCGCGAGATAAGGGTTCTGCGCCTCCAGCATGAGCTGGACGGCATCGCGCTCCAGACGGGCGCCGCAATCCAGGCACAGGACCTTGTGCAGGCTGCCATGCAGTTCGATTACATCGTGACTGCCGGCCTGCTCATGCAAGGTGTCGACGTTCTGGGTGATCAGGCCGCTGAGGTGATGTTGCGCCTGCAGGCTGGCCAACGCCCGGTGGGCGGCATTCGGCCGGGCCATGCGCACCCGTGGCCAACCGAGCATGGCCCGGGCCCAGTAGCGACGCCGGGCCTGAGGCGAGCCGAGGAACTCCTGGATCATCATCGGCGGTTTACCCCTGCGCACGCCGTCGCTGTCGCGGTAGTCCGGGATGCCGGAAGAGGTGCTGATACCGGCACCGGTGAGCACCAGAAAGGGCTGCTCGGCCATCAGTGGCAAGAGCGTTTCCAGGGCCGCGCTGACCTGCGGATCGGGCATGGGGACATCTCCGGTTATCGAGCGACTGGCACGGCGGTGATAGGGCGGGGCCGGGCACGTCGTCGTGATCGAAGCTCAAGGATAGACGCAGGTGTGTTCAGTCGTCCCGCGTCAGCACTTCCAGCAACTCGATTTCAAAGGTCAGGTCGGCACCCGGTGCGACGAGCGAGCCCATGCCACGCTCGCCATAGGCCAGGTGCGCTGGCACGAACAACCGGCGCTTGCCACCGACTTTCATTCCCATCAGGCCGATGTCCCAGCCCTTGATCACCCGGCCGCTGCCGATCACGCACTGGAACGGTTTGCCACGGCTGTGGGACGAGTCGAACTCGCTGCCATCCTCGAGCGTGCCGCGGTAGTGCGTGGTGATCAGCGCGCCCTTGACCACGGCCTTGCCGTCGCCTTCCAGCAGGTCGGTCACCTGCAATTCAGTGTTGCTCATGATTTCTCCAGGGTCGGTAGCCCATGCAGGATTTCCAGATCGGGGTTTTCCAGGCGTTTCTGCGCCAGGCGCCGGTCGAAATCACTCGCCAGCTCGGCCAGGGTCACTTGCCCCAGGCGCGTGATCAGCAACGCTTCGGCCTCCTGCAGGACATCGGTGAGGCGGGCGTTGACCGCCTGTTCCACCAGGCACTGCGGTTCTTCCCGCGACAGGCCCATGGCAAACACCTCGGGCGCGCCAAGGGCCCGATGGATATCCAGCAAGGTGATTTCACTCAGGGGCCGGGACAGGGTCCAGCCGCCGCCGTGGCCTTTTTCCGAGTGCACATAACCGTGATCCCGCAGCCCGGCCATGGTCCGACGGACCACCACCGGGTTGGTGCGCAGCATCTGCGCGATGGTCTCGGAGGTGGTGCGCTGCATGTGCTGATCCATATGGATCAGCACATGCAGCATGCGGGAGAGGCGACTGTCGTTGCGCATTGAGTTCTTCGTTTCAGCGTATTCAGGTGGCAGATATAGCAAAACCGACTCTCCGTAACAAGATGAGTTACGGGAGTTGACGCGGAGGTGTTACGTAACTTATAAGGTTTCGTGAGTTCAATCTACAAGGAATCCTGCTCATGTCGCATTTTGTCGTGGTGGTCGGTGCCAGCTTTGCCGGGTTGTCGGCGGCCATGCAGTTGGCCCGGGCCCGTCAGCGGGTGTTGTTGATCGATTCCGGTCGGCCGCGTAATCGGTTCGCGGCGACGGCCCATGGCTTTCTCGGCCAGGACGGTCAGTCACCTCAGGCGATTCGGGACGAGGCGTTGCGTCAGTTGTTGCGCTATCCAACCGTCGAATTCGTGCAAGGGGAGGTGGTCTCGGCCCGCCAGGTCGACGCCGGGTTTGGCGTGGTGCTGGCCGATGGACGGGAAGAGTGGGCGGCCCGCTTGATCCTGGCCACCGGTTTGCGCGATGAATTGCCGGCGATTCCCGGCCTGCAGGAACGTTGGGGCAGCACGGTGCTGCATTGTCCGTACTGCCATGGTTATGAAGTCCGTGACCTGTCTTTGGGAGTGCTGGCCACCATGCCGCTTTCCGCGCACCAGGCCGGTATGATCCCGGATTGGGGCCCGACGGTGTATTTCACCCAGGGCATCCACGAGCCCGATGCCGAGCAACTGGCCCATCTGCAAGCGCGCGGCGTGCGGATCGAACGGACCCCGGTGATCGAGTTGCTGGGTCAGGCGCCGGCACTTGAGGCGGTACGTTTGAGTGACGGTCGGCTGATCGAGGTCGAGGCGCTGTTCACCGGGCCGAAAACCCATATGGCCAGCTCGCTGGCGGAGCAACTGGGCTGCCTGTTCGACGAGGGTCCCCAGGGCGCTTATCTGCGGGTCGACGAGCGCAAGGAAACGAGTGTGCCGGGGGTGTTTGCCGCCGGTGACGCGGCCAGCCCCATGCATAACGCCACACTGGCCTCGGCGGCCGGGGTGATGGCCGGTTTCGGTGTGCATCAGTCACTGATGGCGACTCACTGAAGGGGCAGGGGGCTCAGGGAAGAGCCTCTGTCACACCCGACCGGGCATAAACGCATGTAGGACATGCACGTCGTCCAGGCTGCGATTTCCTGTCTGAATAGAGTATTGTGGTTGCCTGCGAAAAAAATGTCATAAGCCTGAGCGATTCAGGCGGTTATCAGATGATTGAGGGTGCCATGGGTCAGGAAAGCATTAACTGGGACAAGCTGGGTTTCGATTACGTCAAGACCGACAAGCGCTACCTGTCGTACTACCGTAACGGTGAGTGGGACAACGGTGCGCTGACCGAAGACAACGTCCTGCATATCAGCGAAGGTTCGACCGCGCTGCATTACGGCCAACAGTGCTTCGAAGGCATGAAGGCCTACCGTTGCAAGGACGGTTCGATCAACCTGTTCCGTCCTGACCAGAACGCCGCGCGCATGCAGCGCAGCTGTTCGCGCCTGCTGATGCCGCACGTACCGACCGATGTGTTTATCGAAGCCTGCAAGCAGGTGGTCCGCGCCAACGAACGTTTCATCCCGCCTTACGGCACCGGCGGCGCGCTGTACCTGCGCCCGTTCGTGATCGGCGTGGGTGACAACATCGGCGTGCGTACCGCCCCCGAGTTCATCTTCTCGATCTTCTGCATCCCGGTCGGCGCTTACTTCAAGGGCGGCATGAAGCCACACAACTTCGTGATCTCCAGCTATGACCGTGCCGCTCCGCAAGGCACCGGCGCGGCCAAGGTCGGTGGCAACTATGCCGCCAGCCTGATGCCGGGTGCCGAGGCCAAGAAGCGCGGCTTCGCCGACAGCATCTACCTGGACCCGCTGACCCATTCGAAGATCGAGGAAGTCGGTTCGGCCAACTTCTTCGGCATCACCCACAACAACGAATTCGTCACGCCGAAGTCGCCTTCGGTCTTGCCGGGTATCACCCGTCTGTCGCTGATCGAACTGGCCGAATCGCGCCTGGGCCTGAAGGTCATCGAAGGCGATGTGCTGATCGACAAGATCGCCGACTTCAAGGAAGCCGGTGCCTGCGGTACTGCCGCGGTGATCACGCCGATCGGCGGCATCGAGTACAACGGCAAGCTGCACGTGTTCCACAGCGAGACTGAAGTCGGTCCGGTGACCCAGCGCCTTTACAGCGAACTGACCGGCGTGCAGACCGGTGACGTCGAAGCCCCGGCGGGTTGGATCGTCAAGGTCTGATACCTGTGACGGCCTGATCCGGGCAGTCTTCTGAAGAGCCCGACCTGAGCAATCAGGTCGGGCTTTTTTGTGGGTGTCGCCTGGCCATCGTGTCCTGTTCACTCAAAACAATTAAATATTTATTTTAAAAAATAATTTTAAATAATGCCTATTCTTTGTAAGGTAGAGCCAATGGGTCGTCGTGGCGATGGCTGGCCCAAGGCGCCATTCACGATCGGTGCCCGTGGTTTCCCCTGACTGTTCAAAGAGGTGTGCTCATGACTTTCTGGTTGTTGCTGGCTGTGGCGGGGGCCTTGGCCCTGAGGTATCGGCAGGCGTCCGCGGGCCTGTGGTTGGCGGGCGTGCTGGTGTGGCTGGCCGGCGGTTATCTGTTCGGCGTGGTCGGGCCACTGGGCACCGCCATCGGCGTTCTGTTGCTCCTGGCCCCGGCCGTGGTGCTGGCGGTCAGACCCTTGCGTCGGGCCTTGCTCTCGCGTCGGGCCCTGGGCCTGTTCCGCCAGATCATGCCAGCCATGTCCGATACCGAACGCGCGGCGATCGAGTCCGGGACCGTCTGGTGGGACGCCGAGCTGTTCAGCGGCAAACCGAATTGGCAGCGCCTGCTGGGCGCCGCGCCAGCGCGTTTGAGCGCGGAGGAACAAGCCTTCCTCGACAACGAGGTGGAAACCCTCTGCGACATGGCCAATGACTGGGAAACCACCCAGGTCTGGCAGGACCTGTCGCCCCAGGCCTGGCAGTACACCAAGGAGGCCGGCTTTCTCGGCATGATCATTCCCCGCCAATACGGCGGCAAAGGCTTCTCCCACTATGCCCATTCCCAGGTGGTGATGAAGCTCTCGACCCGCTGTTCGGCGGCGGCGATCTCGGTGATGGTGCCCAATTCCCTGGGCCCGGCCGAACTGCTCCTGCATTACGGCACCGAGGCCCAGCGCCAGTACTATCTGCCGCGCCTGGCCCGTGGCGAGGACATTCCCTGTTTCGCCCTCACCAGCCCCTACGCCGGTTCCGACGCCGGGGCGATTCCCGATGTCGGGGTGGTCTGCAAGGGCACTTTCGAAGGCCAGGAAGTGCTGGGTTTCAGCGTGACCTGGGACAAGCGCTATATCACCCTGGGGCCGATTGCCACGGTGCTCGGCCTGGCGTTCCGCGCCGAAGACCCCGACGGCCTGCTGGGCAGTCCGGGCAGCCTGGGGATTACCTGCGCGCTGATCCCCACGTCCCATCCGGGGGTGCAGCATGGTCGGCGGCACTGGCCACTCAATGCGGTGTTCCAGAACGGGCCGACCCAGGGCAAGAATGTCTTTATTCCCCTGGAGTGGGTGATCGGCGGTCGCGAGCAGGTCGGCAATGGCTGGCGCATGCTGATGGAGTGCCTGGCCGCCGGCCGGGCGATTTCGCTGCCCTCGGCGAATGTCGGCCTGGGCAAGGTCGCCGTGCGCGGGACCACGGCCTATGCGGCGATGCGCAAGCAGTTCGGCCTGCCCATCGGCAAGTTCGAGGGGGTGCAGGCGCCACTGGCGCGCATGGCCGGGCATCTGTATGCCTGTGATGCGGTGCGCAAGGTTTCGGTGGCGGCCCTGGATGCCGGCGAGAAACCTTCGGTGATTTCCGCCATCGCCAAGTACCACGTGACCGAGCGGGCCCGGGCCATTGTCAACGACGGTATGGACATCGCCGCCGGCAAGGGCATCTGCATGGGGCCGAACAACTTCCTGGCCCGGGCCTACCAGCAAAGCCCGATTGCCATCACGGTGGAGGGCGCGAATATCATGACCCGCTGCCTGATCATCTATGGCCAGGGGCTGATTCGCTGCCATCCCTATGTGCTGCGTGAAATGGAGGCGGCCCGTCGCCAGGGCCCCGAGGGGCTGGAAGCCTTCGACAGGGCGATGTTCGGGCATATCGGCTTTGTCCTGGCCAATACCGTCCGGGCCGTGGTGCACGGGTTGACGGCGGGCCGGCTGCTCAAGGCCCCGGCGCAAACCGAACCGGCACTGGCCCCTTACTATCGGCAGATTGAACGCCTGTCGGTGGTGCTGGCGCTGGTCTCGGATATTTCCATGGGCGTGCTGGGCGGGGCGCTGAAACGCAAGGAAAGCATCACCGGACGACTCGGCGATATTCTTTCGCAGCTCTATATCCTGTCTTGCATCCTCAAGCGCTTCGACGACGACGGCCGGCCGCGGGCGGACCTGCCGCTGGTGCACTGGGCGGCCCAGGATGCCTTGTGGCGTGCCTATGAAGCCTTGAGTGAAACCCTCGACAACTATCCTTCGAAAGCCGCCAGCCGGGTGATTCGCGGCCTGGCGTTTCCGTTCGGCATTACCTTGCGCAAACCTTCCGACCGGTTGCTGGCGGAAGTCGCCGAACTGGTGCAAACCCCTGGCGAGAGCCGCGACCGGCTGTTGGCCGACTCCTATATGCCGCAGCCGGATATCGACAAGTTGGCCTATGGTGAACTGGCGTTCCGACTGCTGCCCCAGGTGGACCTGATCGAGGCCCGCCTGAAACCGGCCGTGCGCCAAGGGCTGCTCGCGCCATTGCCGATCTCCCGCGAGGCGTTTACTCCCTGGCGGAGCAAGGCCCTGGCCGCGCAACTGATCAGCGGTGAGGAGGGCGAGCTGCTCGGGCGCTATGTTGAGTATGCCGACCATGCGATCCAGGTGGATGATTTTCCCCAGGACTTTGGTCTGTTGGAGGCGTTGCAGCGGCGCCAGGCGCATATCGATCAGGCGGACAAGAGCCTGGGCAAGCGTCGGGTGGCCGCGGGCAACCCGGTTTAATGATCTTTCTCGGGTTTTTATCGGAATCTATTCATGGCTGACGGTTACCTTTCATTCGTCAATACCCCCTGGGGTCACTGGCTGGCTCGGACCCTGGGCCTGCCGCAACCGCTGCCGTTGCAACGCTATCGCCAGGGGCAGGCAGGCAACCTGCTCAATCCGGTGGTGCTGGCAGCAGGGTCTTCGGGGCGCCTGTCGGGCGAGCTGCAACGGATCTTCGCCGCCACCGAGACCGTGGCCGCGGTTCCGGCGAGCATCGATGCGCCGTCCACGGTCAAGGTCCGGGGGCTGGTATTCGATGCCAGCGGCCTGGGCGATGTGCAGCAACTGGACGAGCTGTACCGCTTCTTCCACGCCAATGTCCGGCGCCTGAGTGCCCACGGCCGGGTGCTGGTCCTCGGTACGCCGCCGGAGCACTGCACATCGCTCGGCCAGACGGTGGCACAGCGCGCCCTGGAGGGTTTCGTGCGGTCCCTGGGCAAGGAGCTGCGGCGGGCGATCACTGCGCAACTGCTGTATGTCGAGCCGGGGGCCGAGGCGGAAATGGACAGCAGCCTGCGTTTCTTCCTGTCCCGGCGTTCCGCCTTTGTCTCTGGCCAGGTGGTGCGGATCGCCGAGCCGGTGGATGTGCCCAGGGATATCCTCTGGGACAAACCGCTGACCGGGAAACGTGCCCTGGTGACCGGGGCTTGTCGCGGCATCGGCCTGGCCATCGCCCAGGTGTTGGCGGGTGAGGGCGCCCAGGTCGTCTGCCTGGATATTCCCGCCGTGGAGGCCGAGTTGCAGAGCGTGGCGGCGTCCTTCGGGGGCACTGCGCTGGCCCTGGACATCACCGCGCCGCAGACGGCCGAGCGACTGCTGGCATTCGCTGGCGAGCAGGGCGCCTTCGATATCGTCGTGCACAACGCCGGCATCACCCAGGACAAGACCCTGGCGAAAATGACCGAAGCCGCCTGGCGCAAGGTCCTGGCGGTGAACCTGGAGGCTCCGTTGCGCTTGAGCACGGCCTTGCTCGAGGGGCAGGCGATCAACCCCGGCGGGCGGATTATCGGGGTGTCGTCTATTTCCGGCATCGCCGGCAACCTGGGGCAAAGCAACTACGCCACCTCCAAGGCCGGTGTGATCGGCCTGGTGCAGGGCCTGGCGCCGTTGGCGGCGCGCCAGCAGGTCACGGTCAACGCGGTGGCACCGGGGTTTATCGAGACGCAGATGACCGCGAAAGTCCCGTTGCTGATCCGTGAGGCGGGACGACGGATGAACTCCCTGGCCCAGGGTGGACAGCCCGAGGACGTCGCCCAGACCATTGCCTGGCTGGCGCATCCGGCCTCCGGCGGGATCACGGGACAGGTGGTCCGCGTCTGCGGGCAAAGCCTGCTGGGGGCCTGAATGATGAAAACCGACTCCTCCATTCGTCTCATCGATCCGCCGCCTTCCGGACCCCGCCTGCTCTGGGCCGGCCTGCGCAGCTTGCGCAAGCCCAAGCTCGAAGGCCCACCGCGCTTGTCCGACGAGCGACTGGTGCGGCCGGCGGTAGAGTTGGTAGAGGCGGACATTGCCCGCTATGCCCGTGCCTGTGGTTTTCGCCCCGAGCACGGAGTGCCGCTGTCGTTTCCCCATAACCTGGCCTTGCCTCTGCACCTGCTGTTGCTGACCAGTCCGGCCTTTCCCTGGCCGGCCAGCGGGATGGTCCATCTGGCCAATCGCATTCGCCAGTACCAACGCCTGGAAGCCGGGCAGGCCTTGCGCCTGGAAGTGCATTGCGAGCGTTGGGTGGCGCACCCCAAGGGCCAGGCGGTGCTGATCGTGACTCGGGCCAAAGGTGGTGGCGGCCTGGTCTGGGAAAGCGAAAGCCTGTATCTGCGTCGCGGGGTCAGTTCCCCACTGGGCGAGCCTTGGCAGGGCGTCCTCGAACTGGACGAAACGGCCCTGGTGCGGACCCAGCGCTGGTCCTTGCCGGCGAACCTGGGACGGCGTTTTGCGCGGATCTGCGGCGATTACAACCCGATCCATATCTCCTGGCTGGGGGCGCGCCTGTTCGGATTCCGGCGGCCTATTGCCCACGGCATGTGGACCCTGGGCCGGGCACTGGCGGCGCAACAACCACCGCGGCCGTTGGCCGCCGCGGAACTGGCTTGCGAGTTCAAACTGCCGATCTTCCTGCCCGGCAGCGCGACGCTGTGGAAGGTCCCGCCGACCGGCACGCGCCATGAATTCGAAGTGCGCAACGCGGCAGGCGACAAGCCGCATATGCGCGGACTCTTTATCGGCGGAGATCAGTCATGAGTAGCTATGCTTTCAACCCGGCGCCGGTGCGCCGGGTCGCCATTCTTGGCGGCAATCGCATTCCGTTTGCCCGTTCCAATACGGTCTACAGCCAGGACAGCAACCAGGACCTGCTGGTGGCGGCCTTGCAGGGCCTGATCGATCGCCACGGTCTCGAGGGCAAGCGCCTGGGGGAATTCGCCGCCGGGGCGGTGATCAAGCACTCGCGGGATTTCAACCTGGCCCGGGAGTCCCTGTTGTCCACCACCTTGTCGCCACAGACCCCGGCCTACGATGTGCAGCAAGCCTGTGGCACCGGCCTTGAGGCGGCGTTGCTGGTGGCCAACAAGATTGCCCTGGGGCAGATCGACGTGGGCATTGCCGGCGGCGCCGATACCACCTCGGACGCGCCCATCGCGATCAACGAAGCCCTGCGCCAGATCCTCCTGCGGGCCAACCGCTCCAAGAGCCTGGGCGACAAGCTGCGCAGCCTGCTCGGGGTGCGTCCGGGGATGTTCTTCAAACCGCTGCTGCCGCGTAACGGTGAACCACGCACCGGGTTGTCCATGGGTGAGCATTGCGAGGAGATGGCCAAGCGCTGGCAGATCCGCCGACTGGCCCAGGACGAACTGGCGCTGAGCAGCCACCAACACCTCGATGCCGCCTACAAACGGGGTTTCTTCGATGACCTGATCAGCCCCTATCGCGGGTTGAAACGCGATAACAACCTGCGTGCCGACGCCAGCCTGGAGAAGCTCGCCGGCCTGGGCCCGGCTTACGACAAACGCAACGGCACCCTGACCGCCGGCAACTCGACGCCACTGACCGATGGCGCCTCGGTGGTCCTGCTGGCGAGCGAGGAATGGGCGCAGGCGAACAACCAGCGGGTGCTGGCTTACCTGCGCACCGGCGAAACCGCGGCGGTGAATTTTGTCGATGGCACCGAGGGCCTGCTGATGGCGCCGGCCTACGCCGTGCCACGGATGCTCGCCCGTGAAGGCCTGGGCTTGCAGGACTTCGACTTCTACGAGATCCACGAAGCCTTTGCCGCCCAGGTGCTCTGCACCCTGAAGGCCTGGGAAGACCCCGACTATTGCCGCGAGCGCCTCGGCCTGGAGGCGGCATTGGGCTCGATCGACCGCAGCAAGCTCAATGTCAATGGCGGGTCCCTGGCCTGCGGGCATCCGTTTGCCGCCACCGGTGGGCGCTTGCTGGCCACCCTGGCCAAGGCGATTGACGAGCGCGGCCAGGGCCGTGGACTGATCTCTGTATGTGCCGCCGGCGGGCTGGGTGTGACCGCCATCGTCGAAAAATAAAATAACAACAAGGAGAGTGCCATGAGCGTCGCAAACCTGCACAGCATCGACCAGCGCATCTGGTTGAGCGCCTACCTGCCGGGGGTTCCCGCCGATATCGAAACCGAGATCGACCGTTATCCATCACTGCGCGAGGTGTTTCTCGAGCATATGGAGAAGTACCGCGAGCGCGTCGCCTACGTCAGCATCGGCACCGAGATGGGCTATGTCGAATGGGAACAGCGCGCCTTTGCCTTCGCCGCCTGGCTGCAGTCCCGCGGGGTGGAGAAGGGCGATCGCGTGGCACTGATGATGCCCAACTGCCTGCAATACCCGATCTGCCTGTTCGGCACCTTGCTGGTGGGCGCGGTGGTGGTCAACGTCAACCCGCTGTATACCGCCCACGAACTCCGGCATCTGCTCAAGGACAGCGGGGCCGAGACCGTGGTGATCTTCGAGAACTTCGCCCACACCCTGGAACAGGCGCTGCCCGGCAGCGCGCTGAAGAACGTCGTGGTGGCGGCGATCGGTGACCTGGTGGGGACGTTCAAGGGCGCGGCCTTGAATTTTGTGCTGCGGCATGTCCAGAAACAGGTACCGCGTTTCCATCTGCCGGGCTCGATCCGCTTTCCACAAATGATGAAGCAGGCGATGAGGATGAAGGCCAGGAAGGTCAAGCTGGCCCACGAGGACATCGCCTTCCTGCAATACACCGGCGGCACCACGGGTGATGCCAAGGGGGCGATGCTCACCCACCGTAATATCCTCGCCAACCTGATGCAGGCCAAGGCCTGGGTCGGCAATCAGCTGGATGAGAGCCAGCAGGAGACCAACGTCACCCTGCTGCCGCTGTATCACGTGCTGTCGCTGACAGTGAACTGCCTGATGTTCATGTGTCTGGGCGGGCGCAATATCCTGATCGCCAACCCCCGTGACGTGAAGCGGGTCCAGATGATCCTGCGCAAGGAGAAGTTCAGCGGCATTGTCGGGGTCAATACCCTGTTCAACGGGCTGTTGGAAAACGCGGAATTCCGTGGCCGCGACTTTTCCGATCTGAAGCTGGCGATTGCCGGCGGCATGGCCACCCACACTGCCGTGGCCCGGCGCTGGAAAGAGGTGACCGGCGTGCCGATCATCGAAGGCTACGGGCTGACCGAGTGTTCGCCGGTGGTCAGCATCAGCCCCATCGACATCGCGCGGATGCGCGAGGGGGATTTCAGCGGCACCATCGGCGTGCCGTTGCCTTCGACCTGGGTACGTTTCATGCGCGAAGACGGCGAGCTGGCAGAGCTGGGCGAGGAGGGCGAATTGCAGGTCCGCGGCCCGCAGGTGATGAAAGGCTACTGGCAGCGACCGGAGGAAACCGCCCAGGTGCTGGACCGGGCCGGCTGGCTGTCGACCGGCGATATCGGGGTGATGAACGAACAGGGCTTCATCCGCCTGGTGGACCGCAAGAAGGACATGATCCTGGTGTCGGGCTTCAATGTGTACCCCAACGAGATCGAGGATGTGGTCGCCCTGCACCCCGGCGTCGCGGAAGTGGCGGCCATCGGCGTTGCCGATCAGGTCACCGGGGAGCGGGTGAAGATCTTCGTGGTGCGCAAGGACCCGGCCTTGACCGAGGCCCAGTTGTTGGCGCATTGCCGGGAGTATCTGACGGGGTACAAGGTGCCGCGGATTGTCGAGTTTCGCACCGAGGAACTGCCCAAGACCACGGTGGGCAAAGTGCTACGTCGTGCGCTACGTGACCATTTGTCTCCTTAACTGACGCTTTGCAGTGAATTTCTTGTTATAAACACACTCCGATACGTCTCCACGGGACGGGCGCCAGAGCGCCTGTGTGGGCGCATCGGACGTTTTTGCTGTCATTTCAGTTGCTGACTCGATAACTCGGCCTTAGACTGCCGCCCCTCGTAAATTGAGTGCCGGGTGGCGCTTGGAATGGACGGCGCCTTTCTGTGCATCCCCTCAGGTGCACAGAACGCTCCCTAATTCGCCTTAATGCACGTATTTTCTATAGAGAAATCAATGACAAAGGAAAAGTTGCTGGCCATGCCGGCGGACGACTACATGAACGCCGAGCAACTGGCTTTCTTTACCGAGCTGTTGCAAGCGATGAAAGTCGAAACCCACGAGCGTATCGAGCAGAACCGTATTGCCATCGAGAGTCTCGATACCCCGGCTGACCCGGCTGACGCCGCTTCCGTTGAAGAAGAACGCACCTGGCTGGTGAACGCCATCGACCGCGACCAGCGCATGCTGCCGCAGTTGGAACAGGCGCTGCTGCGCATCAACGACGACTCCTTCGGCTGGTGCGACGACAGCGGCGAGGCGATCGGCCTCAAGCGCCTGCTGATCAGCCCGACCACCAAGTACTGCATCGAAGCTCAGGAACGTCACGAGCAGATCGACAAGCATCAGCGCCAAGCCTGATCGCTGCCCCTTGTAGGAGCCAGCTTGCTGGCGATCCGGACGACGCGGTATTCCTGTCTGTCCATCGCCAGTAAACCCACCTCCACACCCGCCCCACAGCAGCTATTGTTGACGCAAACGGCCTACAACTAACGGACCATGGCTAATGGCCCGATAGTGGCGTTTAATGCAGAAAAACAACTAGAAGCTCACGGTGGGTAAGTACATGTCTGGAGAAGGAATTCTGCCTGGGGTCGGGTCGCACGTGGACGTGCCGTCGAAACCGGCGCTGCGCTGGCTGACACCGTTGATACAGAGCGTGGGACTGGCGCTATTGTTGTCGGCCATGGCCTTTGCCGGCTGGCCCCTTGGCGTTTGCCTGCCCCTGGCGCTGTTGCTGATCTGGCTGCCGCGCCTGCGGATGCGCCAGGCCCCGGCGTTAGCCGTGCAGAGCGGCGGCGATGCCCTGACGCAATTGACCCGCGACCTTTCCCACACTACCAGTCATAACGCCCTGTCCGCCGCCGGCGTGGCTTTTTCGGTCAAGCAACTGGCCGGCAAGGTGCAGTCGCAGCTCAGCGCTGCGGCGCAGATTGTCGCCAGTGCCGAACGGGTGATCAACACCGAGCAGACCACCTCGCACTTGAGCCAGCAGGCCCTGGGCTCGGCCAGTGAAGCCCGCAGCAGCAGCGCTGAAGGGCATACGGTGCTGGCGGAGTCCATCGGCCGCATGCACCGGCTCAGCCAGCAGGCCAATGCCAGTCGCGAGACGATCGAGGCCCTGAGCCTGCGCAGCGAGGAAATCCAGCGGGTAACCCTGGTGATCCAGGCGATCGCCAGCCAGACCAACCTGCTGGCCCTTAACGCCGCCATCGAGGCGGCCCGCGCCGGCGAGCATGGTCGCGGTTTTGCCGTGGTCGCCGACGAGGTACGCGGGCTGGCCGGGCGCACGGCCACGGCGACCGACGAGGTCGGGGTCATGGTGGCCGATATCCAGCAACGCACCACCCAGGTCGTCGAGCAGATTCGCCAACTGGCCCAGGACCTCGACGGCGGCGTGGCGCAGGTCGAGGATACCGGCCGGCACCTGGCGAATATCGCCGGCCTGGCTGCCAGTGTCGAAACACAGGTGGGCGAGATCGCCCGCGGTGCGCAGAGCAACCGCGAGCAACTGGACAGCCTGTTCACGGCGGTCGAGCAGATGCGCGGCGACCTGGCCGTCAGCGACCAGCAGACCCGTCACCTGACCCAGGCGGCGATCCAGATGGAGGGGCAGGCCGAGACCATCAGCCAGCGCTTGGCCGAGGTTGGCCTGGATGATTACCACCAGCGGGTCTACGACCTCGCCCGCGAAGGGGCTGGACAGATTGCCGCGCGTTTCGAGGCGGATATCGAACAGAGCCGCATCAGTCTCGATGATCTGTTCGACCGCACCTACCAGCTGATCGCCAACACCTCGCCGGCCAAATACCAGACGCGTTTCGACCGTTACACCGATCAGGTCCTGCCGGCGATCCAGGAACCGTTGCTGGCTCGCCATGAAGGTTTGGTGTTCGCCATCGCCTGTACGCCCCAGGGTTATGTGCCGACTCATAACCAGGCGTTTTGTCAGCCCCTGACGGGCAATCCACAGCACGACACGCTGCACAACAGGACCAAGCGCAAGTTCGATGATCGCACGGGGATCCGCTGTGGCAGCCACCAGCAGCCACTGCTATTGCAGACCTATACCCGCGACACGGGGGAGCTGATGCATGACCTGTCGGTGCCGATCATGATCAAGGGGCGGCATTGGGGCGGACTGCGCCTGGGCTACAAACCGGAAAGCTAAGCCGTGGTATCAACCATCCCGGCCATCAGCTTTTCCGCCATGAACAGCGCGGTGCTGGTGCCGTTCAGCGCGGCGCCGAGGGCGGCGACCTGGGCCTTGGCCGGCTGGACAGCGGCCTCGCGCGCGGCTGCGTTGGGGTGATGGCCGCTTTTGGTCGCAGCCAGGCGAGCGTTGGCCCTGCGCAGTTTTTGCTGCAGTTGCTCGATCTGTGCCCGGAGTTTCTTGACCCGATCCTGCGCCGCCTTTGCATTGGCCGCCAGGCTGTCGCTCAGCAGATTCAATCCACTGTCGTCGCTCAGCAACGGGTCGGACGAAAGACGGCTGGCACTGCCGCTGTCCTCGCTTGACGACAGCAGGAAGGCGGACGGGATCAAGGAAGCATTCAAGTTGATCATCGGCGATACTCCTGGAATGACGCTTGCCAGCTTATCGACCGCAGAGGCCTGTTCTGTAGCCTCGTCGACGGCTTCCAGCCGATATTTGCGACAGACTGGACACAATCGAGGACTTTTTGTCTTGTAAGATGCTGCCCACGGGCAGTTTGATTGGCCCGAATGGCCTGACGTGTTCTAGAATCACTTCCAGTGCCCAGGGGCTGATTTCATCCAGGGCATTTTTTTGCAACCTGCATGTCGGAAATTACTTTTTTTCAAGAAGGCCTTCCCTCGCAAATTCAGTTGCCGGTTTCCCGTGATCGGTGCAATGCGGTGTTTTCCTTCAAGCGCTGATGACACTTCGCAGAAGTCATGGGACCTTGCATCCATTAGGCTTTCTGCGCACCGGTGAGCATCACCAGGCCGCGCGGGCAAACATCAGGGCTTTCTATTCGGTAACCGACGGCAGTGACCGATCGTTTTGTGTTGCCTGACACTCGCCGGGCGGCTTCATTTTTCGAGTTTGAGGACTTTTCGTTGGCAGTCAGTAATCTGGATATGCATGCACTGTTTGTACTGGGTGATCTTCGGGCCAAGCTGGTCAAGCAGTTTCAATCGCGTTTCGTCTATATCACCGAACAAACCGCCGAAGGCATCTACATTGCCGAGATCGACACCGAAACCTCCCTGGTGGTCGATGACAAGCAGCACCTGGAGCTGAAAGTCGGCGATCATTTCCGTGCCGCGGTATTGCCCAGCCGCGAAGGCGGCAAGTTCGACATCAAGTTCCGCGAGATCAAACTGACGGTCTATGGCCTGGGCGACTATGCCTATATCACCGTGCCCGAAGGCCACGGCATCGTGTTCAAGGAAGGGCATACCGTGGTGATGGTATTTGCCGCCCATGAACAGTTGCAGGGCACTTTGAGCAAGACCCTCAAGGACGTGACCAAGAAGGCCGCGCGCTGGCGCAAGGGCGAACTGACGTTCAAGGCCAGCGAGTAATGAGTTCGACCCGGGCCGAGTTCCATCGCCAGCATGTACGACAGGCCAGTGCCGAGGCCCGTCGGCTGTTCGAGCGCAAGGCCGAACTGCAGGGCGCCTGGCTCAACTGGGTGGCGGCGCAATTGTATGCCCTGGGGCCTGCCGAGTATGTCAGCATGGTCCGACGTGAGTTGCAGCAACTTCAGTCGCCAGATACTCACTGATCGCTGGCGCATCATTCCGGGAACCTCGACTACAGTTCTGCTGACTGAAGATTTCCGGGCTTTCGGATTTTTCGCCGATAGACGACCTGCGATTGAGGTAATTCCATGAAAGGATTTCGCGCGCTGTTCGCCAGCGCCCTGGCTGTTTTCTGTATCGGCGCCATGCCGCTTGCGGTTCGGGCCGCGCCCCAGCCGATCCACTTTGCCGACCTGAACTGGGAAAGTGGCAGCCTGATCACCGACATCCTGCGTTATATCGTCGAAAAGGGTTATGGCCTGCCGACCGATATGCTCCCCGGCACCACCGTGACCCTGGAAACGGCCCTGGCCAAGAATGATATCCAGGTAATCGGCGAGGAGTGGGCCGGACGCAGCCCGGTGTGGGTCAAGGCTGAAGCGGCGGGCGAGGTCGTGGCGGTTGGCGATACCGTCAAGGGTGCCACCGAGGGCTGGTGGGTGCCGGAGTACGTGATCAAGGGCGATCCGGAGCGTGGCATCAAGCCCCTGGCGCCGGAGCTGCACGGAGTTGCCGACCTGGCCCGCTACAAGGATGTGTTCCGCGATCCGGAGTCTCCGGATAAAGGACGCTTTCTCAACAGCCCGATCGGCTGGACATCGGAAATCGTCAACCAGCAGAAGCTCAAGGCCTACGGCCTGACCGACAGTTATGTGAACTTTCGCAGCGGCTCCGGAGCGGCGCTGGATGCGGAGATCACCTCGTCAATCCGGCGTGGCAAACCGATCCTGTTCTATTACTGGTCGCCGACGCCGCTGCTGGGCAAGTTCAAGCTGGTCCAGTTGCAGGAACCGCCTTTTGATGCCGAAGCCTGGAAGACCCTGACCGACCCGGAGAATCCCGACCCCAAGCCGAGCCGTTCCCTGGCCTCGAAGTTGAGTATTGGCGTCTCGACGCCGTTCAAGACGCAATACCCGCAGGTGCTGGCGTTTTTCGCCAAGGTCGACCTGCCGATTGATGTGTTGAACCAGGCGCTGGCGAAAATGAGCGAAGAGCGCCTGCCGCCACGCCAGGTGACGGAGGCTTTCCTCAAGGAGCACCCGGAGGTCTGGAAGGCCTGGTTGCCCGTGGATGTGGCCAACAAGGTCGCTGCCGGCCTCAAATGATGCCGGCAGGCGGGTTTTACAGCTCGCTGACGTCGACCCAGCGCCGCTCGCTGGCTGCCCGGCGAATCGTCGTCGCCAGGCGCTCCACTTGCCAGGCCTCTTCGAAGTCGGTCCCTGTCCGGCCTTTGCCGGCCAGTGCCTCGATCAGCGCCTGGACCTCCAGGGCCTTGAGTTCGTTGTAACCCAACTGATGGCCGGCGGCCGGGCTGAAGGCCGCGTAACGCGGTAGATGCGGCCCGGCCAGCAGGCGCTGGAAACCGTTCTGGCCGGCGCGGCAGAGTTGCAGTTCGTTCAGGCGCTCCTGGTCGAAGGCCAGGGTGCCCCGGGTGCCGCTGATCTCGAAGCTCAGGTGGTTCTTGTAGCCGTGCTTGAGCCAGCTGCTGCTGATCGCGCCCCGGGCGCCATTGGCGAAACGCAGCAGGGCGTGGACCTGGTCGTCGACGGCAATCGTGCGGGTCTCCAGGCTGCCGGCACTGGCCGGGCGCTGTCCATGGACGGTGCGGGTGTCGGCACACACGGCGGTGATATCGCCGAGCAGATAGCGGGCCATGGCCAGCAGATGGCTGCCCAGGTCGGCCAGGGCGCCGCCGGCATGCTGCGCTTCGCAGCGCCAGGACCAGGGCGAGGTCGGGTCGGCCATGAAGTCTTCGCTGAATTCACCCTGGAAACCGACGATCTCCCCCAGTTCGCCGCTCTGGATCAGCTCGCGGGCCAGGTCGATCATCGGGTTGTGCTGGTAGTTGTAGCCCACGCGGGTGACCACGCCGGCCTGGCGGGCGGCGTCACGCATTTGCGTGGCCTGATCCAGGTCGACCGCCAGGGGTTTTTCGCAGTACACCGCCTTGCCCGCCGCGAGGGCGGCCATGGCCATGGGGAAATGCAGGTGATTGGGCGTGGTGATGGCCACCACCCCGACCCGGGGATCGTCAATCAGCTGTTGCCAGTCGCCGTAGGCTTGCTCGAAACCCCAGGCCTGGGCGCAGGATTCGGCACGCTGGGCGTCGGCGTCCGCCAGTGCCACCAGGCGCAGCTTCAGCGGCAGTTCGAATACGGCGCTGGCATTGTGAAATGCCAGCGCGTGGGCACGGCCCATAAAGCCCGTGCCGATCAAGCCTATTCCCAACTCGTCCATCACCACGCCCTCTGATTATTATTTTCAGGAAGGGCTATTTATAGAATTTAAATTCAATAAATTCAACTGATGGAATTTTTATTTCGATATCAGGACAGGAAACCACCGTCCACGTTCAGCGCCACCCCGGTAGTGTAGCTGGAGGCATCGCTGGCCAGGTACAGCACCGCTCCGGCCATTTCGCTCGGTGCGGCAACACGCTTGAGAGGGATCTGTTGCAGGGCGGTCTTGAGGATCGCTTCGTTGCCGACCAGGGCCGAGGCGAACTTGGTGTCGGTCAGGCCCGGGAGCAGGGCGTTGCAACGGATGCCGAACTGCGCGCACTCCTTGGCGAAGACCTTGGTCATGTTGATCACGGCAGCCTTGGTCACCGAATAGATGCCCTGGAAGATGCCCGGGGAAATACCGTTGATCGAGGCCACGTTGATGATGCTGCCACCGCCGTGTTCGCGCATCAGCTTGCCGGCTTCCACCGACATGAAGAAGTAGCCGCGGATGTTAACGTCGACGGTTTTCTGGAAGGCGCCGAGGTCGGTGTCCAGCACGTTGCAGAACTGCGGGTTGGTGGCGGCGTTGTTGACCAGGATGTCCAGGCGCCCGAACTGCTCACGGATACCGGCGAAGACCTGGCTGATCTGTTCCATTTCGCCGATATGGCAGGCGATGGCGGTGGCCTTGCCGCCGTCGGCGATGATCGCATCGGCCACGTGCTGGCAACCTTCGAGCTTGCGGCTCGAGACGATCACATGGGCGCCTTGCTGGGCCAGCAGCTTGGCAATGGCCTCGCCGATACCGCGGCTGGCGCCGGAAACAAAGGCGATCTTGCCGTCGAGGTCGAACAACTGGGTCTTGGACATGGTGATTTTCCTGGTTGTAGGCGCGGTCAGAGGCTGGACGACTGGATGACCTTCAGGCTCATCTGCTCCAGCAGCTTGTTCATGTGAATGAACTGCGCGAAGCGTTTGTCCTGGGTCTGGCCGTGGAAGAAGCGGTAGTAGATCTGCTGCACGATGCCGGCCAGGCGGAACAGGCCGTAGGTGTAGTAGAAGTCGAAGTTGTCGATGGCGATCCCCGAGCGTTCGGCGTAGTAGTCGACGAACTGGCGGCGGGTCAGCATGCCGGGCGCGTGGCTTGGCTGGCGGCGCATCAATTGCACCGGGGCCGGGTCGCCAGCTTCGATCCAGTAGGCCAGGGTGTTGCCCAGGTCCATCAGCGGATTGCCGATGGTGGTCAGTTCCCAGTCGAGTACGCCGATGATCTGCATCGGGTTGTGGGGATCGAGGATCACGTTGTCGAAGCGGTAGTCGTTGTGCACGATGCTCGAGGTCGGATGGTCGGCGGGCATCTTGTCGTTGAGCCAGCTGCGTACCGCTTCCCAGCTCGGCGCGTCAGGGGTCAGGGCTTTTTCGTAACGCTCGCTCCAGCCACGGATCTGCCGCTCGACGTAGCCTTCGGGCTTGCCCAGATCAGCCAGGCCGCAGGCCGTGTAGTCGACCTGGTGCAGTTCGACCATGCGGTCGATGAAGCTCTTGCACAGGGTTTCGGTCTGCGCGGCGTCCAGGCCCAGTTCCGGCGGCAGGTCGGAGCGCAGGATAATGCCCTCGACCCGCTGCATCACATAGAACTCGGCGCCGATCACCGATTCGTCGGTGCAGTGCACGTAGGCCTTGGGGCAGTACGGGAAACCGTCCTTGAGCTGGTTGAGGATACGGAATTCGCGGCCCATGTCGTGGGCGGACTTGGCCTTGTGACCGAACGGCGGCCGGCGCAGGACAAATTCCTGTTCCGGGTAGCGGATCAGGTAGGTCAGGTTCGAGGCGCCGCCGGGGAACTGGCTGATGGTCGGCAGGCCATGCAGGCCCGGAATATGGGCCTTGAGGTACGGGTCGATCAAACCGGCATCCAGCTCTTCGCCGGCACGGATACGGGTGGACTGGTCAGTAAGCGTCATGCTTATCCCTTCTGCTTATTCTGGAGGCCAGAGATTATTGACTAATCTAATGCTCGCCCTGTCTGCCTACAAGCGCGCTCCGCTGTTATAGGCCGGGGTGTTGCAGGATGATCAGCGTGCCTGATAGGCCCGCGTAGAGGGAAAGCGCTGCTTGGCAAGAATGCCCATTGCCGGAGCAGGCTTGCTCGCGACGGTGGTGGATATAACGCACGAAACCCGATGCCCGCGATGCCTGGGTGGGCATTGCGGGCTATCGGGTTTCGACTGTTCTGCGGGCGTGGATCAGCTCGGGAACAGCTCGCTCAGCTTCATCGACAGCATCATGTCGCCTTCAACGCGCAGCTTGCCGCCCATGAATGCCTGCATGCCGTCGGTTTCGCCGCTGACGATGCCTTTCATGGTCTCGCCGTCAGTCACCAGGGTCACGTTGGCGTCCGGGTTTTCGCCTTCCAGCAGTTCGCAGGTGCCGTTCTTGACGATCAGCGAGAAGTGCTGGGTGTCATCGATACGGAAACCGAAGACAACGTCCAGGCCAGCGGCGGCGGCTGGGTTGAACTTGTGTCGCATTGCTTCTACGGCGTGGGCTACAGAGGTCATGGTTCGATCCTTTTATGGGTAAATACGGCAACGACCCCAAGGGTCACGGTTGGCCGGAGCTTATCGAAAGGTGATCAGCTCCGGGGCCTTCATCAGTTGCAGGTGCGCTTGACTGTTGAAGGAAGCCAGGGCCACCTCGCGACCGCGAAACTTGAGCTGGTTGAGCGAGGTGTTGACGATCTGCCAGTTCAGCTCGAAGGCTTCCCTGGCTGGAATATGGGTGATCAGGTGGAGCAGGGCGGTGATGGTTCCGCCAGAGGTGAACACGGCGATTTTCTGGCTGTTGTCGGCCTGCTCGAGAATCCGCCGCAGCCCGCCCTCGACCCGGGCGACAAACCCCAGCCAGCTTTCCAGCTCCGGGGTGTCATGCTTGCCGCTGAGCCAGCGCTCGATGATCAGGGCGAACAGGCGCTGGAACTCGCCACGGTTTTGCGCGGCGTTGCGCAGGATGTGCAGGGCTTCGGGTTCTTCCGGCAGCAGGCCGGGCAACAGCGCGCGGATCACCGCGTCGGCGTCGAACTCGTTGAAGGCCGCATCGGTTTCCAGGGGCGGGACCAGCAGGCCGGTGGCGTCGCACTGCTGCAGGGCGATGCGCGCGGTGTCCTGCTGGCGGCGCAGGTCGCCGGCCAGGCAGCGGTCGAAGCTCAGGCCGAGGTCGGCCAGATGCTTGCCGAGGACCTCGGCCTGACGAATGCCGACCGCTGACAGGACGTCGTAGTCGTCCGCACCGAAGGAAGCCTGGCCATGTCGAATCAGATAAATGCTGCCCACGTCCGCGTCGTCCCGGTACGTTGAAGGTCTGGCGAGGTTATGAGGATGACGGAAGCCTGTCAATAAAAAAACATACGCTCGTTTGAAATGTTTGTTAGAGACACAATTCAGGCGGTGCCACAACTGGCCGCAAGGCCGCCTCGACGGTATGCTGGGTCGTCGTGAGTCCCCACAGCCGGGGGCCGCCTGGTTTTGTAAGGAGTCACCGTGGAGTTTCTTGCCGAGTACGCAAGTTTTCTGGCTAAAACCGTTACCCTGGTCATTGCAATCGTCGTGGTCCTGGTGACCGCGGCCACGCTGCGCAGCAAAGGTCGGCGCAGGTCGGCGGGGCAGTTGCAGGTCAGCAAGCTCAACGATTTCTACAAGGGCCTGCGCGAGCGCCTGGAGCAGAGCCTGTTCGACAAGGACCAGCTCAAGACCCTGCGCAAGCAGCAGGCCAAGAGCGAGAAAAAACACAAGAAGCAGCCGGAGTCCAAGCCGCGGGTATTCGTGCTGGATTTCGACGGCGATATCAAGGCTTCGGCCACCGAAAGCCTGCGCCACGAGATTACCGCATTGCTCAGCCTGGCCACGCCCAAGGATGAAGTGGTGTTGCGCCTGGAAAGCGGCGGCGGCATGGTCCACAGCTATGGCCTGGCCTCCTCGCAACTGGCGCGTATCCGTCAGGCCGGCGTCCCGCTGACCATCTGCATCGACAAGGTCGCGGCCAGCGGCGGCTACATGATGGCCTGCATCGGCGACAAGATCATCAGTGCGCCTTTTGCCATCCTCGGTTCGATTGGCGTGGTGGCGCAGTTGCCCAACGTCAACAAGCTGCTGAAGAAGCACGATATCGATTTCGAAGTGCTGACCGCTGGCGAGTACAAACGTACCTTGACCGTGTTTGGCGAAAACACCGAAAAAGGTCGTGAGAAGTTTCAGCAGGACCTGGACATTACCCATCGCCTGTTCAAGAACTTCGTCTCGCAGTACCGTCCGCAACTGGCCATCGATGAAGTGGCGACCGGCGAAATCTGGCTGGGTGTGGCGGCCCTGGACAAACAGTTGGTGGATGAACTGAAGACCAGCGATGAATACCTGGCCGACCGGGCAAAAAGTGCCGAGTTGTTTCACCTGCATTATGCCGAACGCAAGAGCCTGCAAGAGCGGGTCGGTCTGGCGGCCAGCAGCTCGCTGGAGCGTGTGCTGGTCAATGGGTGGGGTCGTTTGACCCAGCAACGTTTCTGGTAAACCGCTACCTTGATGGTTTCTGTCGATCGCCCCGGACAGAAACCATCCCCCTCAATAAGTACCTCCTCTCCCCGCCAGGCGCTCAATAAGCTGGAATCTCTAATGGATATCCAGGTTGATTGCCGTGGAAGAAACAACAGTCATTGAGCACAGTCCCGCACCTGCCGAGGTGGGCATTCATTTCGATACGATCAAGGAGAAGATTCCCGTTTGGCTCTACCGGGCCGCTCCGGAAATACGCCTGTTATTTCGTGAACATCTGTTGGCGCTGGAAACATCGAGGCATGAAGTCCAACAGATCATGGCGCGTTTCCAGAACATTGATGTGTTCTGCATGCCGCTTCTGGTCCAGGCGCTGGAAAGGCAGATCAATAGTGACCAGGCAGTGCAAAGCGGCCGGTTTGTCAGGGTCGATGCCACTTACCTGTCCAGTATCTTCGAGGACAAGCTCTTTACCTTCTTCCGCAGCCAAACACTGCTGGAGGCGGCCTTGCAGAACTTCGAGGCGGGGGAGACCGAACGGGGGGCGCTGGCCGGCAAGGCCGCTGTGCAGTTTCCCGGTGGCGCTCCGGGCATCAACGTCTCGCTGGCACCAGAAGACTTTGCCTGGGCTTGTCGAACGCTTGATTTGGGGGCCTTGTACCAGGCGCATATCGACAGTGTTTTCAATCCTCCCGGTCAGCCGTCGGCCAGCGGAGCTTTGTCAGTCAAGCAGCACTTTGCCGAGTATGACAAACAGACGCTGGCGGTGACCGCTGATATCGCCTACATGAAGGGGGAGATCACCGCGGCGACCTATGATCTGGTCATGTCGCTGGTCGAGGGCGAAACAGAGTTGAGGCTCGGTGGAGAAAGGGTTCATTGCAGCCGAATGAAGATGTTCGATATCGAATTGAGCGGCTGGGTGGTCATTGGGGCGGTGCTCAGGGAGGGCTCTGAGTTGCCCTGTGTTGCCTATATTCCGGATGATCCGCGCGGTCCTTTGAAGTGGTACGGCAGCTTTCTCCGTTTCGAACATGCCTTGACCCTGAAGCTTCGAGACCTGTCTTACCAGCAGTTCTTCAGTCGCTTTGTCCCCGAAGAACAGCGGTTGCGGTTTTTTCGTACCCTGAATGCCAACTTGCTGTCCGAGGATCGAAAGTGGCCGCCCGTGCCGGCGATCTTTCAATATATCCCGTTGAGTGAAGTACCTATCACCGGCGACCTGTTCGAAAGTTTCCAGCAGCAACGCTACCGCCAGATCAAGGCGCATGCGCGGCAACTGGCGGTGCCCACGGCCGACGTCGATGCCCGGGTGCGCCAGGCGCGTCTGGACGCTTACCGCGAAGCGGGTCTGAGCCTGCTGGCACTGGCCTTGTCGTTCGTACCGGTGATCGGCCAGATCATCCTGGCGGCGGCCGTGGTGAAGATGGTTGTGGCGGTCTATAACGGATTCGCGGCTTGGCACCTCGGGGAAAAACGCGAGGCCCTCGACTATCTGCTGGGTGTGGCTGAAGATCTCGCCCTGTTGGCGGCCGGGGCCGTGGTGGTGAAGGGCGGCAAGGCACTGTTCAGGACGCGGCCCCCGTCTTCAGTCGACGCCTTGATCGCCGTTGCAGCGCCGGGAGGCCAGCGCCGCTTGTGGAAGGCCGACCTTGCTCCCTACGAGCGAGATATCCGTCTGCCTGAGGATCTCCAGGCCAATGAGATAGGGCTTTATCCGTTCCAGGACAACCTCTATCTCCCTCTCTCGGGGAAGCTGTATGCCGTGAGGTATGACATGGCTCGCCTGCAATGGCAGATTGAGCACCCGGGAGGCGAAGACTTTCATGCCGTGCCGCTCAGGTTCAACCGTACGGGGGGCTGGCAAACGATTTACGAGCGAGTCGCGGACTGGCCCGTGGAGCAATTGTTCCGGCGCCTCGGCGAACCGATGATCGGACTGGGCGACCAGTTGCGGTTACAAATTCGCCAGCTGTGTTCCGCCCAGGAGAATGTCTTGCGCAAAGCCCTGACGGACAATCAGCCGGTGCCCGCGCTGCTGCTCGATACGATCAAGCGCTTCAGGATCGACCAGGCCATCAGCGATTTTATCGGCGAGGTGCCCGACGCCATATCGCGAACGCTGGAGCAGGGCGATCTGCGTTTGCGGGTGCTGACGTCGCTGCCCGACTGGCCGGAAAATCGGGTCATCCAGGTGCTCAATGGTTTGGGTGAGGTCATGGCGGAGTACGGTCGGCGCACTGGCGAACAGTTCTCCTCGTTGCAGATCATCGAGTCACAGCTCAAGAATGGCGACCTGCTCAAGTCGACGCTGAATATGTTGAGCGAGCCTGAGCGCCACACGCTGCTCGGTGCTGAGCTGACGGACAATGGGGCGCGTATCCGGGTATTGAGCCAACGCCTCAGGCAATCGGCCGGACAGCGAAGGCAATGGCTGTTCGACGAGTTGTATGCGGCGAGCGAGAAAACCGATGACGATAGGGTCAAGCGTATTCTCGGGGTGTTCCCCGGCTTGCCGGGAAGTGTCGCCCGGGAGTTGATCGCCCATGCCCGTAGCGCCGAACTCGAGCTCTTGAATGAGCGGGTGCCGCTACGCTTCTCGGAGGAAATCCGCTGGTACCTCAAGCAGTTGCAGCTTAACCGGGTGTGCGAGAGCTGGTATTTGCTGGCTCCGCAATACGCCCAGGCCGACCGTCTCGCGCTGCATACACTTGAGCGATTACCCGGCTGGCCGGCCAAGGGGCTGCGGATTGAATTGCGTGAACAGCTCTTTACCAGCGAGACACTTGACGTGGCGGGGGATCCGGATATCGCCACGCCCCGGGTGATTCTCAAAGTCGGACGACAGTACAACGCCTTCGATCACTCGGGGACGCTCCTGGGGCGTGCGGATAACATTTTCGACGCGATGGTTCGTGCGCTGCCGGAGGCTGATCGCGTTGCCCTCGGATTCGGCGGCGCGGAACAAGGTGCTTGGCTGAAAGAGCAGATTGTCGCTCAGGTTGCCCGAGACCCTCATTTCGCCCAGGATACGCTTGGCCTGTTGCCTTTCAGCCGTTGGTTCAGGCCGCCGATGCGCCTGGCTTCGGGGCGCATCGGCTATCCGATGAGTGATGTCGGCAGGATTCTTGGTTATTCCGAGCGGTTGATCGGTCGTGTGCGTGACCTGTATCCGGGATTCTCCTCGGAAGAGGTGGGGAGTTTTCTCACTTCACTCCATATGCCCGAATCTGCCTGCCTGGTGGAGCTCGAACGCCTGCGGGAGGAGTATGAGGCGTTGTTCACCACGCTGGATAACTGGGTGCAACGTCAGACTTGGAGGCGTGTACGGGGAACCCTGCAAGTGACGCCGGTGGCTACCGACAACAAACAGCGGGTGGTTGATGCGATCCTGGCCTGTTGGAGAAGGCAATCCCATCGGAGCCTGCTGGGCGGGCAACAGCTTTACGAGCTGGATCTGCTGGGCATGCGGGTTGGCGACCTGCCACCGATTAGTGCCGACTTCAGTCATGTCGGCTTCCTGTTCATGAATGATATGGGACTCTCCAGTACGGAAGTTTCATTTCTGACGCACTTCAAGCAGCTACGCTGGCTATCGATGGGCTTCAACCATCTGAGCAGTCTACCGGCGGAACTGGGACAAATGTCCGAACTGGCCCACCTGCACTTGCCAGGCAACCAGATTGTGCTGACACCCCAGGGAACCGAGGTACTTGCCCGATTGACCAAATTGAAATTCCTGAATTTGTCGGACAACCTGTTGGTCCTGCCGCCGGATGTCAGCCAAATAAGCGAGCTGGAGAGTCTGTTGCTGCGCCATGCAGAGCTGGATCGTTGGCCTGTCGGGTTGTCGAGGTTGCGCCATTTGCAGTGTGTGGACCTGCGGGAGAATCGGATCTCGACAATCCCCGAGGCGGTGTACGCAGGTCCCGCCTCCATCAACCGGGTTACCCACCTTCACGACAATCCGGCGCTTTCGGCCGAGGGCATGCGACGATTGCAGCGTTACGAGCGCGAAACCGGTATCAATTTCGGCATCGATACCCCGGGCCGCCGGCGCCCTCATGCCCTGCGCCGAACCACGTCGCTTCACGAATATGACCACTGGCTGGGAGTTGTATCCGCCGAGCAGAAGTTCCTGAAAGAACATCAATGGCAGTTGCTGCACCGGCAGCAAGGCTCCGCGGACTTTTTCAAGCTGCTATCGGATCTGACCGCTACCGCGGAATATCGCGAGGCGCGCGAGGATCTGAGCCTGCGGGTCTGGCAGGTCGTGGATGCGGTCAGCCAATACAGTGAACTGCGCGAAGAGCTGTTTGTCTCGGCGTCCCATCCGCAGACCTGTTCCGATGGTGCGCAGCTGATCTTCAGCGACATGGAGGTCAGGGTCCTGGTGAACCAGGCGCGGGCAATGGCCGCGAGCACTGCGGCGGCTACCGAACTGAATCTGCTGAAGCTGGCCCGAGGCTTGTGGCGCCTGGATGAAGTCGAGAGCCTGGCCCAGGCGGATATCGAGGCGCGGCTGAGGCTGTCCGACACGCCACAGGTCGACCCGGTGGAGGTGAGGTTGGCCTACCGTATCGGCCTGACGGAGCGACTTCATTTGCCGGGCCAGCCCAGGCACATGACCTTTACCGAATTGGCCCGGGTGACGCAGCAAAATCTGGATGCGGCCTATGCCAGGATACTGGCACGGGAACGGACCCCGGCGTATGCGCGGGCCTTGGCCGACCGCGAGTTCTGGGCCAGCTACCTGAAGGAGCATCATCCTTCGCGATTCAAGGCTATCGATGAGCAGCACCAAACTGCTGTGTTCGCGCTGGATGCCCGGCGTACGAGCAGAAGTGATCCTCTTTGGCACGAGTTCGTCGATATCGAACTGGAGGCACAGATGGGTGATCAACTCGGGGCTTGGCGGGAGGCCCAAGCCAGGGAAGCGCTGGTGTTGACCCACGAGGTACTGGAGCGAATCCCGGAGGCGGAACTGGACGCTTGAAGCGTGGCGGGGTGTTTGCAGGCACCCCGCCGGACAGGCTCAGCGTCGACGGAACAGCGGCAGCGGTTCGTCGGTGGCGGCCTGGTAGGTCACCGAGAAGTCCTTGAGGCTTTCCAGGGCTTCGTAGGGGTCCTTGTCCGCGCGCAGGGCGTAGGCGTCGAAACCGCAGCGGTGCAGGTAGAACAACTGGTCGCGCAGCACATCGCCAATCGCCCGCAGTTCGCCCTTGTAACCGTAACGGTCACGCAGCAGGCGGGCATTGGAGTAGTTGCGACCGTCGGTGAAGGCCGGGAAGTTCAGCGCGATGACCTGGAAGTGTTGCACGTCATCGCCGATTTCCTCGGCTTCTTCATCGGCGTCCAGCCACACGCCCAGGCCGCCATCGCGGGCCTTGAGGGCGTGGGCGTGTTCGCGCCAGAGGGCCAGCGGCACGATCAGGTCGTCGCAGTTGGAGATGCCGTCGAAGGACGCGTCCTTGGGCAGCAGGTGCCAGGTTTCGTCGATAACGGCGTTGTTCTTAATGATTCGCTGCATAGACGCGCTCCTTGAAGGGGTCGATACCGATACGCTGGTAAGTGTCGATGAAGCGTTCGTCTTCGGTACGTTTTTCCACGTAGACGTCGATCAGTTTCTCGATCACGTCGGGCATGGCGTCCTGGGCGAAGGACGGACCGAGGATCTTGCCCAGGCTGGCGTCACGGCTGGCGCTGCCGCCGAGGGACACCTGGTAGAACTCTTCGCCTTTCTTGTCCACCCCGAGGATGCCGATATGGCCGACGTGGTGGTGACCGCAGGCGTTCATGCAACCGGAAATGTTCAGGTCCAGCTCGCCGATATCGAACAGGTAGTCGAGATCGTCGAAGCGGCGCTGGATCGCCTCGGCGATCGGGATCGACTTGGCGTTGGCCAGGGAGCAGAAGTCACCGCCCGGGCAGCAGATGATGTCGGTCAGCAGGCCGATGTTCGGCGTGGCGAAACCGTTCTCGCGCAGTTCGCCCCAGAGGGTGAACAGCTGGCTCTGTTCCACGTCGGCGAGAATGATGTTCTGCTCGTGGGAAGTGCGCAGTTGGCCGAAGCTGTAGCGCTCGGCCAGGTCGGCGATGGCATCGAACTGCTTGTCGGTCACGTCGCCCGGGGCTACGCCGGTGGGCTTGAGGGACAAGGTCACGGCCACGTAGCCGGGCTTTTTGTGGGCCAGGGTGTTACGGGTACGCCAGCGGGCGAAGCCTGGGTGTTGCTGGTCCAGTTCGGCCAGTTCGGCGACCTGGTTGTCCAGGACCTTGTAGTCCGGATCGACGAAGTGCTTGGCGACGCGATGGACTTCGGCCTCGGTGAGGGTGGTCTGGCCGCCGCGCAGGTGGACCATCTCCGCGTCGACCTTCTCGGCGAAGACTTCCGGGGTCAAGGCCTTGACCAGGATCTTGATCCGCGCCTTGTACTTGTTGTCGCGACGGCCGTAGCGGTTGTAGACCCGCAGGATCGCGTCGAGGTAGCTCAACAGGTCCTGCCACGGCAGGAATTCGTTGATAAAGGCACCGACCACCGGGGTACGGCCCAGGCCACCACCGACCAGGACCCGGAAGCCCAGCTCGCCGGCGGCGTTATGCACCGGCTCCAGGCCAATGTCGTGGACTTCGATGGCCGCGCGGTCCGAGGTCGAGCCGTTGATGGCGATCTTGAACTTGCGCGGCAGGTAGGCGAATTCCGGGTGGAAGGTGGTCCACTGGCGGACGATTTCGCACCACGGGCGCGGGTCGATCAACTCGTCGGCGGCGACACCGGCAAACTGATCGGTGGTGACGTTGCGCAGGCAGTTGCCGCTGGTCTGGATCGCGTGCATCTGCACGGTCGCCAGCTCGGCGAGGATCTCCGGCACGTCTTCCAGCGCCGGCCAGTTGAACTGGACGTTCTGCCGGGTACTGATGTGGGCGTAGCCCTTGTCGTAGTCGCGGGCGATCCGCGCCATCATTCGCGCCTGGCGCGATGTCAGCTGACCATAAGGCACGGCAACCCGCAGCATCGGGGCGAAACGCTGGACATACAGGCCATTTTGCAGACGCAGCGGGCGGAACTCTTCTTCGCTCAGCTCACCTGCCAGATAGCGTCGGGTCTGATCACGGAACTGCTTGACGCGGTCCTCGATGATCCGCTGATCGTACTCGTCGTATACGTACATATAGATCCTGTTCTCAGGCTTCATAAATACCCCGGGCGCTCCAGGCTCCCGGCGTATCTCAACAATTCTGCGCGCACGGCCGCGCACTCCATTGACGGAGCCGGCGCACGATAGCAGTTTGCAGTTATGCGTAAAAGTGATGTTTGAGTATATGCACAGAACCAAAACGACTAACGTTCGTCGACGATCCATAACCCTATTTGTGGTATGGGCAATTCTCTACTTAACTATCAGCGAGTTTGCAGCAATCACCGATAAAACCGACAAGAGGCGATGCGATGAGCAATCCAGTCAAAGCAAGGAAAAGCGACAGCACGGTCGATGCCTGGGCGATCCTGTTCCTGATCATCCTGGTGGTGGCCACCGCTGTATTCTGGGTCAGTCACAAATAAGACGGCCGCTGCTGCCGTCGTTGCCTCCTCCATAGGTACGAGTGGATTCGTGTCTGTGGAGGAGGGTGTCCTGCCGGACTTCAGCGCCGTTGTCATGGGGAGTATTGTCGGACAGTTCCGATGGTCTGCCGCAAGGTACAGGCATTTTGCCTGTATGATATGCCGCTATTTTCCGGGGCGCGGTGACATGTTGAAGACTCTCTGCAAAGGATTGCTGATCCTGAGCCTGCCGTTCTGGATGGTGGCCCAGGCCACCACGGTGGTGTTTCTCAATCCGGGTCACCCCACGGAACCTTTCTGGCACAGCTACACCCACTTCATGCAGGCGGCCGCGAGCAATCTCGGCATGGACCTCACGGTGCGTTATGGCGAGCGCGACCCGCAAACCACCCTTGCCCAGGCCTATGAAGTCCTGCAAGCCAGCCCACGACCCGATTACCTGCTGATCGTCAATGAACAGGCGGTGGCCCCGCAGATCCTGCGCATGGCCCGGGGCCGTGGGGTGAAGCTGTTTATCGTCAACAACACGCTGACGCTGGAACAGAGCCGGCACTTCGGCGATACCCCGGAGTTGCTCGGCAGCCTGGTGCAGAACGACGAGCAGGGCGGTTACCTGATGCTCAAGGAATTGATCCGGCAACGCCTGTTGCAGGCGCCGGGCCAGCCCATCGAATTACTGGCCTTTTCCGGGATGAAACTCACCCCCGCCTCGCAGTTGCGCGAGCAAGGTATGCGCCGGGCCCTGGCGGAGTCGCCGCAGGTTCACCTGCGCCAGTTGGTCTACGGCGAGTGGAGTCGCGAGCGGGCCTTTGATCAGGCCGAACAGATGATCCGGCGCTACCCGCAGACGTCGCTGGTCTGGTCGGCCAATGACGAAATGGCCCTGGGCGCCATGGCCGCCTTTGCAAAGGCCGGGCGTCGGCCGGGCCGCGATGTGCTGTTCAGTGCCGTCAACAGCTCCCCGGAGATTCTCCGGGCGCGCCTCGACGGACGCCTGAGCGTACTGGTTGCCGGGCATTTTGCGCTGGGAGGCTGGGCGATGGTGCTGCTGCGTGACCATGCCGACGGTATCGACTTTAGCCGTCATGGCGGTCGCGAGCGACAGATCCAGGCGCTGGAGCTGATCGACAAGGCCCAGGCCCAGAAGCTGTTGAAGTTCAGTGTCAGCGAGGACTACCACGTCGACTTCAAGGCCCTGAGTGCCGGCGGCAAGCCGGACAGCTACCGTTATCCGTTCAGCTTGAAAACCGTGCTGCCCTGAGGCGGGCTCAGACCCCGGCGAAGTGCAGCACCAGCTTGACCACGCCGTAGAGCGTCAGGCCGAAGACCGCGGTGAACAGAACCCCGATCATCAGGAAGTGACTCGGTTTGCCGTGGGTAAAGTCACGGGCGCGGTTTTTCCCGCTTTGTACGCCAAAGGCCGCCGCCATCACGCTGTGGAGCATTTGCCAGAAGGTCGGCGGCTTGTTGTCGAGCGGATCGTCCATGGAATCCTCCACACACAAGGTTGTGTGTGGAGAGCATAGCCAATGGATCAGTTGTCGTAGCCCAGGTTCGGCGCCAGCCAGCGTTCACTGACGCTCAGCTCCTGGCCCTTGCGCGCGGTGTAGCTTTCGACCTGGTCCTTGTCGATCTTGCCGACGGCGAAGTACTGCGCCTGCGGATGGGCGAAATACCAGCCGCTGACCGCCGCCGCCGGGAACATCGCGTAGTGCTCGGTGAGGAACACGCCGCTGTCGCCGGCCTTGCCTTCGCTGGCCGCCGGGTCGAGCAGGGCGAACAGGGTGCCTTTCTCGGTGTGGTCGGGGCAGGCCGGATAACCGGGCGCCGGGCGAATACCGCTGTACTGCTCCTTGATCAGCGCGTCATTGTCCAGTTGCTCGTCCTTGGCATAACCCCAGTAGTTTTTCCGCACCTGTTGGTGCAGCCACTCGGCGCAGGCCTCGGCCAGGCGGTCGGCGAGGGCCTTGACCATGATCGAGTTGTAGTCGTCGCCCTTGTCCTGATAGGCCTTGGCGACTTCTTCGGCGCCGATCCCGGCGGTGGTGATAAAGCCGCCCACGTAGTCGGTGAGGCCGCTGTCTTTCGGCGCGACGAAGTCGGCCAGGGAGAAGTTCGGCTTGCCGTCGGTCTTGATGATCTGCTGGCGCAGGTGATGCAGCTTGGCTATTGGCTGGCCGTCGGCGCCATAGACTTCCAGGTCATCGTCCTGCACCTGGTTGGCCGGCCAGAAGCCGAACACCGCGCGGGCGCTGATCAGCTTTTCGTTGATCAGCTTGTCGAGCATTTCCCGGGCATCGGCATAGAGGGCGGTCGCGGCTTCGCCGACCACTTCGTCTTCGAGGATGCGCGGGAATTTGCCGGCCAGGTCCCAGGAGATAAAGAACGGGGTCCAGTCGATGTATTCGGCCAGGACCTTGAGGTCGATATTGTCCAGCACTTGGCTGCCGGTGAAGGTCGGTTTGACCGGCTGGTAGGTGCTCCAGTCGAACTGCGGCTTCTTGGCGATAGCCACCGGGTAGCTCAGGCGCTCGGTACGGGCACTGCGGTTGGCGGTGCGCTCGCGGACCTCGACATATTCCTCGCGGGTTTTCTGGACGAAAGCGGGCTTGAGCTCCTTGGACAGCAACTGGGTCGCCACGCCGACGGCACGGGAGGCGTCGGTGACATAGATCACCGCATCGTTGCTGTAGCGCGGTTCGATCTTCACCGCGGTGTGGGCCTTGGAGGTGGTCGCACCACCGATCATCAACGGCAGGTGGAAGTTCTGGCGCTGCATTTCCCGGGCGACATGGACCATTTCATCCAGGGACGGGGTGATCAGGCCGGACAGGCCGATGATGTCGCACTTCTGCTCCTTGGCCACCTGGAGGATCTTCTCCGCCGGGACCATCACGCCGAGGTCGACGATATCGTAGCCGTTGCAGCCCAGGACCACGCCGACGATGTTCTTGCCGATATCGTGGACGTCGCCCTTGACCGTGGCCATGAGGATCTTGCCCTTGGCTTCCGGTTTGTCGCCTTTTTCCAGTTCGATGAACGGGATCAGGTGGGCGACCGCCTGCTTCATCACCCGGGCGGATTTCACCACCTGGGGCAGGAACATTTTCCCGGCGCCGAACAGGTCGCCGACGATGTTCATGCCGGACATCAGCGGGCCTTCGATCACTTCGATCGGGCGCTTGAAGGACTGGCGCGACTCTTCGGTGTCTTCGACGATGTGGGTGGTGATGCCCTTGACCAGCGCATGTTCCAGGCGCTTGTTGACCGCCCAGCCACGCCATTCCTCGGTCTCGGCTTCCTTGACACTGCCGTCGCCCTTGTACTTGTCGGCGATGGCGAGGAGGGCGTCGGTGCCTTCCGGGGTGCGGTTGAGGACCACGTCCTCGACGGCGTCACGCAGCTCCGCGGGGATCTGGTCGTAGATTTCCAGCTGGCCGGCGTTGACGATACCCATGCTCAGGCCGTTGCGGATCGCGTACAGCAGGAACACCGAGTGGATCGCCTCGCGCACCGGGTTGTTGCCGCGGAACGAGAACGACACGTTGGAGACGCCGCCGCTGGTCAGTGCATGGGGCAGTTCGTCACGGATATAGGCGCAGGCATTGATGAAGTCGACGGCGTAGTTGTTGTGTTCCTCGATGCCGGTGGCGACGGCGAAGATGTTCGGGTCGAAGATGATGTCTTCCGGCGGGAAGCCGACTTCGTTGACCAGGATATCGTAGGAGCGTTTGCAGATTTCCTTCTTGCGCGCTTCGGTATCGGCCTGGCCGGCCTCGTCGAAGGCCATCACCACCACGGCGGCGCCGTAGCGCTTGCACAGTTTGGCGTGATGGATGAACTGCTCGACGCCTTCCTTCATGCTGATGGAGTTGACGATGCCCTTGCCCTGGATGCACTTGAGGCCGGCTTCGATCACTTCCCACTTGGAGGAGTCGATCATGATCGGCACGCGGGAGATATCAGGCTCGCCGGCGATCAGGTTGAGGAAGGTGACCATGGCCTTCTTCGAGTCGAGCATGCCCTCGTCCATGTTGATGTCGATCACCTGGGCGCCGGCTTCCACCTGCTGCAGGGCGACTTCAAGGGCTTCGGTGTAGTTGTCCTCGCGGATCAACCGGGCGAAACGCGCGGAACCGGTGATGTTGGTCCGCTCGCCGACGTTGACGAACAACGACTGGCGATCGATGGTGAACGGCTCCAGGCCGGACAGGCGGCAAGCCTTTGGAATGTCCGGGATGGCCCGTGGCGCGTAACCGGCAACGGCCTTGGCGATGGCGCCGATATGCGCCGGGGTGGTCCCGCAGCAACCGCCGACGATGTTCAGGAAACCGCTCTGGGCGAACTCCTCGATGACCTTGGCGGTTTCTTCCGGCAGTTCGTCGTACTCGCCGAATTCGTTCGGCAGGCCGGCGTTGGGGTGCGCGGAAACGTGGGTGCCGGCCTTGTTCGACAGCTCTTCCAGATAAGGGCGCAACTCACTGGCGCCGAGGGCGCAGTTCAGGCCCACCGAGATCGGCTTGGCGTGGGCCACGGAGTTCCAGAAGGCTTCGGTGGTCTGGCCGGACAGGGTCCGGCCGGAGGCATCGGTGATGGTCCCGGAGATCATGATCGGCAGTTCGAAGCCCAGCTCCTCATACACGCCTTGCACGGCGAAGATCGCCGCCTTGGCGTTGAGGGTGTCGAAGATGGTCTCGATCAGGATCAGGTCGGCGCCGCCTTCGATCAGGCCACGGGTGGCCTCGGTGTAGTTCTCCACCAGTTCGTCGAAGGTCACGTTGCGGTAGCCGGGGTTGTTCACGTCCGGCGACAGCGAGCAGGTACGGCTGGTCGGGCCGATCACGCCGGCGACGAAACGTGGCTTGTCCGGGGTCTCCAGGGTTTTGGCGTCGGCCACCTTGCGCGCCAGGCGCGCGCCTTCCACGTTCAGTTCGTAGGCCAGCCCTTCCATGCCGTAGTCGGCCTGGGACACCTGGGTGGCGTTGAAGGTGTTGGTTTCCAGGATGTCCGCGCCGGCATCCAGGTAGGCCTTCTCGATCGAGCCGATCACATCCGGACGGGTGATGACCAACAGGTCGTTGTTACCCTTTACGTCGCTGGGCCAGTCGGCGAAACGTTTGCCGCGGTAGTCCTCTTCCCCGAGCTTGTAGCTCTGGATCATGGTGCCCATGCCGCCATCAAGAATCAGGATGCGTTCTTTGAGAGCTTGCTGGAGAGCGTGTAGGCGAGCACTGCGATCGGACATGGGACTACCTGGAAAGACGGATACAGAAGAGCCGCGATAATAGCAAACCTGTGTGCTTTTATAGCCTTCCGGGTTTTCGCATGAATATCGCTCATGTTGAATGGACGATGACCCTGTAGAATCGATGCGTTTTTTTATTCTCAGGACCAGGGTCATGCCTTACCGCTTTATCAGCGCTTTCCTACTGCTAATGCTCAGCGCTGTCACTCAGGCGCAAGGTCTGGCTCCGGCGATTTCCTATACCCGCGACATTCAACCGATCTTCACCGAGAAGTGCGTGGCCTGCCATGCCTGCTACGATGCAGCTTGCCAGCTCAATCTGGGCAGTGCCGAAGGCGCGGCGCGCGGCGGCTCGAAGATCCCGGTGTACAACGGCGACCGGAGCGAGGCTTCCGAGCCCACCCGCCTGTATATCGACGGGCATACCCCGCGCCAATGGCAGCAGAAGCAGTTCTACTCCGTGCTGGATGCCCAGGGCAGCCAGGCGGCGCTGATGGCGCGCATGCTCGAACTGGGCCATCGGGCGCCGCTGACGCCCAATGCCAAGCTGCCGGAAGACATTGTGCTGGGCCTGAACCGCGAGAATATGTGCCCGATGCCCGGCGAGTTCGACGCCTATGCCGGTGCCCACCCGAAAGAGGGCATGCCCCTGGCGGTGACCGGGCTGACCGACCAGCAGTACCAGACGCTGCAGCGCTGGCTGGCCTCCGGCGCGCCGATGGACGAGCAGGCCCTGGCACCGAACGCGAAGGAATCGTGGCAGATCGCCCAATGGGAAAACCTGCTCAACGCCCCGGGGGCGCGGGAAAGCCTGGTGGCGCGCTGGCTCTATGAGCACTGGTTCCTCGCGCACATCTATTTCGACGGCGGCGAGTCGGGGCACTTCTTCCAATGGGTGCGTTCGCGCACGCCGAGCGGCCAGCCCATCGACCTGATCAACACCCGCCGGCCGAACGATGACCCGGGCGTCCAGGTGTATTACCGGTTATGGCCGGTGCAGGGCGTGATCGTGCACAAGACCCATATCACCTATGCCCTGAGCGCGGCGAAGATGGCTCGGATCAAGACCCTGTTCTACAGCGGCAACTGGCAGGTCACGGCCTTGCCGGGCTACGGCCCGCGGCGCCGGGCCAACCCGTTCGAGACCTTCGAGGCGATTCCGGCGGCGGCGCGTTATCAGTTCATGCTCGATAACGCCGAGTACTTCGTCGATACCTTTATCCGGGGGCCGGTCTGTCGCGGGCAGATTGCCACCGATGTGATTCGCGACAACTTCTGGGCGTTTTTCCAGGCGCCGGAACATGACCTGTACATCACCGACCCGAGTTATCGCGGTGCGGCGACACCGCTGCTGGCGATGCCCGGGCAGATCGACGATGTCGGCAGCGTGCTGAGCCTGTGGCTGGCCTATCGCGACAAGCGCAACGAGTATGAAGCCTTGCGCCGGGACGCCTACGCCAATGTCCGGGCGCCGAGCTGGTCGAGCCTGTGGGCCGGCAACGACAATGCGCTGCTGAGCATTTTCCGTCATTTCGACAGCGCCACGGTCAGCAAGGGCCTGATCGGTGAGGTGCCGCAGACCATGTGGCTGTTCGACTACCCGTTGCTGGAGCGCACCTATTACCAGTTGGCGGTGAATTTCGACGTGTTCGGCAATGTCTCGCACCAGGCGCAGACGCGGCTGTATTTCGACCTGATCCGCAACGGCGCCGAGCAGAATTTCCTGCGCCTGATGCCGGCGGATTCCCGCGACGCCTATCTCGACGACTGGTACCAGAACAGCGGCAAGATCAAGATGTGGCTGGACTATGAGCGTATCGACGACAGCAAGCCGAGTGCCCTGAAACTCGATGAAAAGGACCCCAAGCGCGACTTCGCCCGGCAGTTGCTGCTGCGCTATGGCGATCTCAATGCCCATCCGGACCCGATCAATCGCTGTGACGGCGCCTACTGTTCACGGCCGAATATCACCCCGGGATTGCAGGAGGCCGAACAGTCCCTGAGTCGCCTGACCTCGCGCCCGGCGGCCGGGCTCAAGGTCATCGACCAGTTGCCGGAAGCGACGATGCTGCGCATCGAGACCCGCGACGGCAAGCGCGAGATCTACAGCCTGCTGCGCAACCGTGCCCACAGCAATGTGGCCTTTATGTTGGGCGAGGCTTATCGCTATCAGCCGGGCCTGGATACCTTGACCATTTACCCGGGCGTGCTGAGCAGCTACCCGAACTTCATGTTCAATGTTCCGGCCGATCAAGTGCCGGCGTTTGTCGACGCCATGGAGCAGGCCAAGGACGCCGCCGGGTTCGAGCAGATCGTCCAGCGCTGGGGGATTCGTCGCAGTCATCCGCTGTTCTGGCAGTATTTCCATGACCTGACGACCTATCTGAAGGAAACCGACCCGGTCAACGCGGGTGTGCTGGATATGAACCGCTACGAGAACCTTTGAGGGTCGGGGTCACTGGAAATAGCGACTGGGGGATTCGCCCAGCGCGCGGCGGAATACCGTGGCAAAGGCGCTCGGACTGCTGTAGCCGAGTTCCGTGGCCACCCGCGTCACCGACTCGCCGTTGCCCAGGCGGACGATCGCCGCCAGCAGGCAGGCCTGTTGGCGCCATTCGACGAAGCTGACACCGGTGTGCTGGCGGAACAGCCGGGTGAAGGTGCGCCGGCTCATGCCTGCGTCTTGGGCCATCTCGTCGATAGCGATTTCCAGGGACGGCTGGTCCAGCAGCCGACGGCAGATCTTCGCCAGGCGCGGCTCCCTGGGGAGCGGGGCGTTCAGTGCCAGCTTGGGCATCCGGGCGATCTCGTGGAGCAACAGGCCCAGCAGGTACTCATCGCGCTCGCCGAGGGCGGTCGGGACCTGCGCCGCCTGCTCAAGCAACTGCCGCAGCAGCTCGGAAACCCCCAGTACCTGGCAGTCTTCGGCCAGCGCCAGGCGTTGCTGGGCGGTCGGTAGGACATAGGCGTTGAGCATGGTCACCGGGCCGCGCATGCACATGGCATGTGGGAGCCCGGCCGGAACCCAGATGGCGCGACCCGGCGGCACGACCCAGTCGCCCTGGTCGGTAAAGACCGTGATGACCCCGCACGCCGCATAGGCGAACTGACCGCGTTCGTGGCGATGGTGGTCGAAGCCCCGGCCGTCGGCGTAGTCGTGGCGGGTGACGACCACTTCGCATGAGGTGCTTGGATAAAAGTCGGCGGTGAAAATAGGCATGGCCCATTTTTAATTTGAATTGACCTTCAATTGCAAGCGGGCCATCACTTGCAACGGCAAAGTAATCGGGTACCGGCGAGTCGTATCGCCGGGCCTGACCCTTCGGATCTTTGCCATGCAGAAAAAACACCTGTTGCTCGCCGTGCTGGTCACGGCTGTCTGGGGCTTGAACTTCCCCATCACCAAGCTGGGCTTGAGCCATATCGACCCGCTGCTGCTGACGGCGCTGCGCTTTACCCTGGCCGCTCTGCCATGGGTGTTTTTCATTCGCCGGCCACAAGTGGCGATGTCCTGGATCGCCGCGTACGGGATGATTTTCGGGGTCGCCATGTGGGGGCTGATCAATTTCGGCATCAGCCTGGGGGTTCCCCCCGGAACGGCGGCGTTGCTGATCCAGACCAGTGCCTTCTTCACCCTGGGCTGGGGCGTGCTGCTGTTTCGCGAGTCGTTGAGCCGGCCTCAACTGCTCGGCGCGCTGCTGGCGGCCGTGGGCCTGGCCTGCGTGTTGCGCGACAACCCGGCGGGCGAGAGCCGGGCCGGGTTGCTGCTGATCGTGCTCAGCGCCGTCGCCTGGAGCCTGGGCAATGTGCTGATCAAGCTGTCCCGGGTCAAAGAGGTGTTTGCCTTCGTGGTCTGGGCCAGCCTGTTCGCGCCGCTGCCGCTGTTCCTGCTCACCTGGCTCAAGCATGGCGCGGCGCCCTTTGTCGCACTGCCGGATCAGTTGGGCCCGGGCCTGTTGTTATCCCTGGCATTCCAGGTCTACGGCGCTACACACCTGTGTTATTGGGGCTGGAATCTGCTGTTGCGCGAGTATCCGCTGTCGCGGGTAGCGCCACTGTCCCTGTTGATTCCGGTATTTGCCATCCTCGGCTCGATGCTGCTGCTCGGCGCCTGGCCGAGCCCGGCGGGCTGGATCGCCAGTGCGCTGATTTTCTCGGCATTGCTGGTGGGGGCGATCCGCTGGCGACCGCTGCTTTCCCGACAAAAATACTAGGACTTTGTCCGGCGGCCCGATTGGCGTAAACTGGCGGCAAGTCTGTGAGGAGATTCCATGAGCGCCATAACCATTACCGATGCTGCCCACGATTATCTGGCTGATCTGCTGTCGAAGCAGAACACCCCGGGGATCGGCATCCGCGTTTTCATTACCCAGCCGGGTACCCAGTACGCCGAAACCTGCATTGCCTACTGCAAGCCGGGTGAAGAAAAGCCTGAAGACACCGCGCTGGGGCTGAAAAGCTTCACCGCGTGGATCGATTCCTTCAGCGAAGCCTTCCTCGATGATGCCGTGGTCGATTACGCCACCGACCGTATGGGCGGCCAGCTGACCATCAAGGCGCCAAACGCCAAGGTGCCGATGGTCAATGCCGACAGCCCGGTCAACGAGCGTATCAACTACTACCTGCAAACCGAAATCAACCCGGGGCTGGCCAGCCACGGCGGTCAGGTCAGCCTGATCGAGGTGGTTGAAGACGGCATTGCCGTGTTGCAGTTCGGTGGCGGTTGCCAGGGCTGCGGCCAGGCCGACGTGACCTTGCGCGAAGGCATCGAGCGTACCTTGCTCGAGCGGATTCCCGAGCTCAAGGGCGTACGTGATGTCACTGACCATACGCAGAAAGAAAACGCCTACTACTGAGTTCGGTAGCAGGGCGTTCGCTGCGTCCGGTTGGATAAAAAACGGTGCCCGTGAGCACCGTTTTTTTATGGAGGCGATTCAGCGGGCTGTATTCTCCAGGTAATCACGCAAGCGCTCCTGCAGATAAGGCACACCCAGCGGGTGCTCCAGATACTCGGCAATCGACATCATTCGCCAATACTGGCCTTCGTCACCAAACCGGATCGCCTCGATTTCCTCGCGGCTCAGTTGCCCCACCAGAAACCACGAATGGGTATTGGGTTGGGTGACACTGGGATAACGCCGCGCCCATTCGATGCGCTCAGCGCCGATACGCAGGGAAAACTCCTCGTCCAGCTCCCGCAACGCGCATTCGCTCGGGGTTTCCTCGCCCTCACGACCGCCGCCGGCAAAGTCCCAGTGCCCGGGATAGGGAATGCTGTCCTTCATGTCACGCAGATAGGTCAGCAGCTCATCGCCGCAGAGCAGGGCCAGCTTGGCGCCGGAGAACAATGGTTCGGACATCGGGTTATCCCCCGGGTGATCACGGTCGATAAAGGTGGGCATGGCCGGCCCGATACAGCGAAGACTCGCTGAAGTGGTCGCTGCCCAAAACGCGTCCCACCAGGATCAAGGCCGTGCGACGAAAGCCCTTGGCTTCGACCTTGGCCAGAATATCCGCGAGCGTCCCTTGCACCCAGTCCTGATCGGGCCAGGTCGCGCGATGGATCACCGCGATCGGGCAGTCCGCGCCGTAATGCGGCAGCAGCTCTTCGATGATTTTAGCCAGGTGCTTGACCCCCAGGTGAATCGCCATGGTTGCCTGGTGCTGGGCCAGGCTGGCCAACTCTTCGCCGGCCGGCATCGCGGTCTTGTCGGCATAACGGGTCAGGATCACGCTTTGGGAAATATCCGGCAGCGTCAGCTCGGCGCCGAGCAAGGCCGCGCAGGCGGCGGTCGCGGTCACGCCGGGGACGATTTCACAGGCGATGCCCAGTTCGCGCAGGGGGCGGATCTGTTCGCCGATGGCGCCGTAGAGCGACGGATCCCCCGAATGCACCCGCGCCACATCCTGGCCCAGGGCGTCGGCGGCCTTGATCAGGTCGATGATCTGTTCCAGGTGCAATTCGGCGCTGTTGACCACCTGGCTGGCGCAGTGGCCTTGCAGGACGGCTTCAGGTACCAGGGAGCCGGCATAGATGATTACCGGGCAACTGCGGATCAGGCGTTGGCCCTTGACGGTAATGAGTTCCGGGTCGCCGGGGCCGGCGCCGATGAAATAGACGGTCATGACACTCTCTGAACGGCTGTACAAGGCCTCACATGAACAATGTTCATGCAGGAGAGGGGATTATCGAGGGTTTTGCCCGGTCCAGGCCAGTGCAAAGGTCGCCATGGGGTTCTTCTGGCGTGAAACCAGCAGATTCGCACGGGCTTGTCCCAACTGTTCGGCCAGGGCCAGCGCGGCACTTTCGGCAACGCCATGGCAGCCGGTCTGCTCGAAGGCCGGGCGGGAACGATGGCTCAGACGTGTTTCGTAAGCTGCCAACTCGGCCGCGCTGAAGAACACCAGTGGCAGGTTCAGGCGCTGTGCGAGCTCGAGCAATCCCGGCTCGGTCTTCTTTCCATCAATGCTCGCCAGTCCCTTGATCGCCTTGAGCTCGATCCCGTGGGCCTGCAACGACTGCTCCAGCAACCCCAGCAAGGTCGAGGCGCTGCAGCCCTGGCGGCAGCCGAGGCCAATCGCAAGTATCGGCGCTGTCTGGGTTTCAGTCATGAATGGGGCTCGGGGGATTGCGAAGCTCAAGTGAGTTATGGAATATATTTTTGATGTAAATCATTGGTTTATAGAATGCTTTTGATCTTGAGTCTCAGCTGATCTATGGAGAAGGGCTTGCCGATCACCTGCATGCCAGGCGCCAGCTCGATGCTTTCGGCATAGCCGCTGGCAAACAGGACCGGCAGTCCCGGGCGCAGCTGGCAGGCGACCTTGGCCAATTCGCGGCCATCCATTTCGGGCAGTCCGACATCGGTCATCAGCAGATCGATACGGGTATCGGCCTGCCTGAGAATATCCAGGGCCGTGTCGCTGCCGTCGGCCTCGAGGACATTGAACTCCAGTTCCTCCAGGACATCGACGATCAGCATGCGCACGATGGCATCGTCTTCGACGACAAGGATGGTGGAGGTGACTGCTGACATAAGGGTACATCCCGAAAAAATGGAGGGTGGATCAAGGTCGCTGAAACGCGCGGCTTCCTGCATCAGTAAGCCGCCAGGCCGGACAAGTTCCCGTGCTTGTACAAAAAAAGCCAAGTGTACAAGATGATAGGCTAAGGTCCGTCATCACGTCACGGCAGTGCGGCCTGGGAAATTGCATTCTAAGCTGTGAGAAAAAAGGCAGTCTTTTATTCGTACATACGGCAGACTCCTTGATAATCAATAACTTTAATCCGGGCCCTGAAATGAATTCGTCGTCTTCGGTGGATGAACAAAGCTTTCGCAAGTTATTGAGCCGCAACATCAGCCTGCCCTTGGGCGTCGGGGTCCTCAGCGCGATCTTTTTCGTCTCGCTGATCACCTATCTGCTGTCGGTGATCCAGTGGGTCGAGCATACCGACCGGGTGATCAACAATACCAACGATGCGATGAAACTGTCGGTGGATCTGGAAACCGGGATGCGCGGTTTCCTGATCACCGGTGACGAGCATTTCCTCGATCCCTACGAAGTCGCCAAGCCGAAGATCATTGCCGACCTGCGCGGCTTGCAGGAACTGGTGGCGGATAACCCGCAGCAAGTGGACCGCTTCAAGCGTATCGAAGCCTTGCAGGGCGCCTGGACCGAGTACGCGCAGGCGATGATCGATCTGCAGCGTGCGAGTGGCGACTACAAGGCGGCGATCAAGGCCGGACGCGGCAAGCGTCTGAGCGACGAGATTCGCAACGAATTCGAAAACGCGGTCGACATGGAGCAGCAACTGCGTCTGGCACGCAATGAAACCGTGAGTCGCACCACCGTCTGGGTCATCGGCCTCTATCTCACCTTCGTATTGGGTTTGAGTGCCTTGCTGGCCTTTATTGGTCGACGTGATCTGTTAACACTCTCAAATAGCTATGCAAAAAATTTCGCGGCACAACTCAAGAGTGCGGAGCGCCTGGAACAGCAAGCCTGGCTACGTAGCGGCCAGACTGAACTGGCCGAGCAGGTGCTTGGCCAACTGACTCTCCAATTGCTGGGGCGCAATATCCTGCAATTCTGTGCCCAGTACATGGGCGTTGCAGTGGCGGCATTGTATGTCCGCGAGGAGCATGGCGGCCTGACCCGTGTCGCCAGCTATGGTTTTTCCCGCGAGCAGGATCAGCAGGAACAGGCGATCTTCAACGATGAAGGCCTGGTCGGCCAGGCTGCGGGCCAAGGCCGCCTGATCCGCCTGGACGAAGTACCGGTGGATTACTTCAAGGTCAGCTCTGGCCTGGGCGAGGGCTCGCCACGCAGTGTGCTGGTGGTACCGACCACCAACGACGATCGGGTCAACGGGGTGATCGAGCTGGGTTTCCTGCGCCCCCTGAACGAACGTGACGTCGAACTGCTGGAACTGATCGCTGACAATATCGGCACCTCCATCGAGGCCGCGCGTTACCGCCAGCGCTTGCAGGAAGTGCTGGCCGAGACCCAGCAGCTCAACGAAGAGCTGCAGGTCCAGCAGGAAGAGCTCAAGACCGCCAACGAAGAACTGGAAGAGCAGTCCCAGGTGCTCAAGGAATCCCAGGTTCACCTGGAAAGCCAGCAGAGCGAACTCGAGCAGACCAACGAGCAGTTGGCCGAGCAGGCCCAGGCCCTGGCCGAGCAGCGTGATGCGATGGACCTCAAGAACAATCAGTTGAACCTGGCCCAGGTCCAGCTCGAGGAGCGCGCCGAGGAGCTGCAACGCTCGAGCAAGTACAAGTCCGAATTCCTTGCCAACATGTCCCACGAGCTGCGCACGCCGCTCAACAGTTCGCTGATCCTGTCCAAGCTGCTGGCGGAGAACCCCGAGGACAACCTCACGGCGGAACAGGTCAAGTTCGCCGAATCGATCTATAGCGCCGGCAACGACCTGCTCAACCTGATCAACGACATTCTCGATATCTCCAAGGTCGAGGCCGGCAAGCTGGAGGTACGCCCGGAAAACACCAGCATCGAACGCCTGGTGGAAGGGCTGCGGAACATGTTCCTGCCACTGGCCAGCGACAAACAGCTGGGGTTCGAGGTCGAGTTGCGCGGCGACCTGCCGACGACGCTGTTCACCGACCGCCAGCGTCTGGAGCAGGTGTTGAAGAACCTGTTGTCCAATGCCATCAAGTTCACCGAGACCGGCCGGGTCAGCCTGAGCGTGTCGCGCCAGCCCGGTGTCGGTATCGCCTTTGCCGTCCGCGACTCCGGCATCGGGATCGCCGCCGAACAGCACGAGAGCATTTTCGAGGCGTTTCGCCAGGCGGACGGCACCACCAACCGCCGTTATGGCGGCACCGGCCTCGGCTTGTCGATTTCCCGCGACCTGGCGGCGCTGCTCGGCGGCTCCATCAATGTGGCCAGTCAGCCCGGCCAAGGCAGCGTCTTTACCCTGGTGATGCCAGAGCGGTATGTGGAACGCCGCGACGGCGTCGGCCCCGCGCCGGTGGTGGCGCCCCCGGCACCGCTGGAGTCCCTGGACCCGCCGCGCAAGCTGCCGCCGGTGGTGGTGGAAGCGCCGATCCAGCGCTTTGCCGATGACCGTGAAAAAGGCCCGTTCACCACTCGCTGTATTCTGGTGATCGAAGATGAGCAGAAGTTTGCCCAGATTCTCTACGACCTGGCCCATGAGCTGGGCTACCAGTGCCTGGTGGCCCATGGCGCGGACGAGGGCTTTGAGCTCGCCGCCGAGTTCATTCCCGACGCGATCCTGCTGGACATGCGCCTGCCGGATCACTCCGGCCTGACGGTGTTGCAGCGCCTCAAGGAACAGGCGCCGACCCGACATATACCGGTGCATGTGATTTCCGTGGAGGACCGTGTCGAGGCCGCCATGCACATGGGCGCCATGGGCTATGCGCTCAAGCCGACCACCCGCGACGAACTCAAGGAGATCTTCACGCGCCTGGAGGCCAAGCTGACCCAGAAGCTCAAGCGCGTGCTGCTGGTGGAGGACGACGACCTGCAACGCGACAGCATCGCCCGCCTGATCGGCGACGACGATATCGAGATCACCGCCGTGGGGTTCGCCCAGGAGGCCCTCGATCTGCTGCGCACCAATGTCTTCGACTGCATGATCATCGACCTCAAGTTGCCGGACATGCTCGGCAACGAACTGCTGCGGCGCATGTCCACCGAAGACATCCGCGCCTTTCCGCCGGTGATCGTCTATACCGGGCGCAACCTGACCCGGGACGAAGAGGCCGAGCTGCACAAGTATTCGCGCTCGATCATCATCAAGGGCGCGCGTTCGCCGGAGCGCCTGCTCGATGAAGTGACACTCTTTCTGCACAAAGTCGAATCGCAGCTGTCCCATGAAAGACAGCGCATGCTCAAGACCGCCCGCAGCCGCGACAAGGTGTTCGAAGGGCGCAAGATCCTGCTGGTGGACGACGATGTGCGCAATATCTTTGCCTTGACCAGCGCGCTGGAGCACAAGGGCGCGATTGTCGAAATCGGTCGTAATGGTCGCGAGGCGATCCAGCGACTCAACGAAGTGGAGGACATCGACCTGGTGTTGATGGATGTGATGATGCCCGAGATGGATGGTTACGAAGCCACGCTGGAAATCCGCAAGGACCCGCGCTGGCGCAAGCTGCCGATCATTGCGGTCACGGCCAAGGCGATGAAGGACGACCAGGAGCGCTGCCTGCAGGCCGGCTCCAATGACTACCTGGCCAAGCCGATTGACCTGGATCGACTGTTCTCGTTGATCCGTGTGTGGCTACCGAAGATGGAACGGATCTAGTGGAGCGCAGTACCGACATCGAGTTGCGGTTGTTGATCGAGGCGATCTACCTCAAGTACAGCTACGATTTTCGCGATTACTCCGGCGCCTCGGTCAAGCGCCGGGTCCAACATGCCTTGCTCCAGCTCGATTGCGCGACCATCTCGGCACTGCAGGAGCGGGTGTTGCACGATCCGGCGGCGTTCATGCAGTTGCTCCAGTACCTGACCATTCCGGTCAGCGAGATGTTTCGCGATCCCGGCCATTTCCTCGCGATCCGCCAGGAGGTGGTGCCGCTGCTCAAGACCTATCCGTCGATCAAGATCTGGATCGCCGGGTGCAGTACCGGGGAGGAGGTGTACTCCATGGCGATCCTGTTGCGTGAAGAAGGCTTGCTCGAACGCACGATCATCTATGCAACCGACATCAACCCCCGTTCGCTGGAAAAGGCCAAGCAGGGCATCTTTACCCTGGACAATGTGCGCACCTATGCCGACAACTACCGGGCGTCTGGCGGCAAGCGCGATTTTGCCGAGTATTACAACTCGGCCTACGGCTACGCGATTTTCGACAAGACCTTACGGGAAAACGTGACCTTTGCCGATCACAGCCTGGCGACGGATAGTGTATTCTCTGAAACACAGCTTATTTCTTGTCGTAACGTATTGATTTATTTCAATAAAAAGCTTCAGGATCGAGCCTTTGGGCTGTTCCATGAGTCGTTGTGCCATCGGGGCTTCCTGGTGCTGGGCAGCAAGGAGACGCTGGATTTTTCAGCCTATGGCAAGCGGTTCGAGGCATTGGTCAAACAAGAACGGATCTACCGTAAATCATGAGCGACCCGTTACTGCAAAGCACCGACCGCCAGCGAGTCGAAGCGGTCGTGGTGGGGGCTTCGGCGGGTGGCGTCGAGGCCCTGATGACTGTGTTCGGCGCGCTGACGGCGCGCTTCAGCCTGCCGGTGGTGATCGTCCTGCATATGCCGGACGGGCACCGCAGCCAGTTGGCCGAAGTGTTCGGGCGGCGCCTGGCGTTGCCGGTGAAAGAGGCGGACGACAAGGAAAGCATTGTGCCGGGCACCCTGTACTTCGCCGCTCCCGGGTATCACCTGTCCATCGAGCAGGACCGCAGCTTTTCGTTCAGTCGCGAAGAGCGGGTGCATTATTCCCGGCCCTCGATCGATTATCTCTTTGCTTCGGCGGCGGACGCTTACGGTTCGCGACTGATGGGCATACTCTTGACCGGCGCCAATCAGGATGGCGCCGCGGGTCTGGTACAGATCCAGCGCCAGGGCGGCTTGACCGTGGTGCAGGACCCGAATGACGCCCGGGTCGCGACCATGCCCGAAGCCGCGTTGGCATTGCACCAGCCGGACTACCTTCTTTCTTTGCAGGGCATTGGCCGCCTGCTTGTCGAGCTGGAACGAATCACATGTTGAATACTATCCAGGCCAAACTGCTGATCGTTGACGATCTGCCGGAGAATCTGCTGGCGCTGGAAGCGCTGATCAAGCGCGAGGACCGCCTTGTCTACAAGGCGCTCTCGGCGGATGAGGCGCTGTCGCTGCTGCTGCAGCACGAATTCGCCATGGCCATTCTCGATGTGCAGATGCCGGGCATGGACGGTTTCCAACTGGCCGAGCTGATGCGTGGCACCGAAAAGACCAAGAATATTCCCATCGTCTTCGTCAGTGCCGCCGGCCGTGAGCGCAATTATGCCTTCAAAGGCTACGAGAGCGGGGCGGTGGACTTTTTGCACAAGCCCCTCGACACCCACGCGGTGAAGAGCAAGGTCAGCATCTTTGTCGAGCTCTACCGGCAGAGCAAGGCGATGAAGCTGCATGTCGAGGCCCTGGAGCAAAGTCGCCGCGAGCAGGAGTTACTGCTGCGCAAGCTGCAGGTGACCCAGGAAGAGTTGCAGCATGCCGTGCGCATGCGTGATGACTTCATGTCGATCGTCTCCCACGAGGTTCGCACGCCACTCAACGGGCTGATCCTGGAGACCCAGTTGCGCAAGATGCACCTGGCCCGGGACAATGCCGATGCCTTCAGCCTGGACAAGATGCGCAACATGGTCGCGCGGGACGAGCGGCAGATCCAGAGCCTGATTCGGCTGATCGAAGACATGCTCGATGTCTCGCGTATTCGCACCGGCAAGCTGTCGATCCGCCCCGTACGCCTGGACCTGGTGCACCTGGTGGCCAGGCTGCTGGAGAACTTCGCCCCGCAGGTGGCCGCGGCCGAGTCGACGATCAGCTATTCGGGCGAGACGTCACTGGAAGGCGAATGGGACGAGTTCCGCATCGAGCAGGTGATCTCCAACCTGCTGACCAACGCCTTGCGCTACGGCGCCAAAAGCCCGATCGAGGTGGGTGTGTACCGCCACGGGGACGAGGCACGGGTCGAAGTGCGTGACCGCGGCATCGGCATCAGCGAAAATGACCAGGCGCGGATTTTCCAGCAGTTCGAGCGGGTCTCCGGCAGTCATGCCGCCAGCGGGTTGGGCCTGGGCCTGTTTATTTCCGAGCAGATTGTCGCGGCCCATGGTGGTCGTATCACTGTCGAGAGTACCCTTGGCGAAGGGGCCTCGTTCTGCGTTTGCCTGCCCTTGTAGGAAAAGCCGACATCAGACGCAACCTCTGGCTGAGCCGATGGTCGTATTGGCAGCAATTTCAAGAATAAAGGCTTCCCATGAGTGAAGATGCACAAGACGTCGTATTGATCGTCGAGGACGATGCCTCGATCCTGATGGTCCTTTCGGCTTATCTCTCCAGCGAGGGCTATCGGGTACTGCAAGCGGAAAACGGCGAACAGGCGTTCTCGATCCTGGCGAGCAAACCCAACCTGGACCTGATGATCACCGATTTTCGTTTGCCCGGCGGCATTTCCGGGGTCGAGATCGCGGAGCCTGCGGTCAAGCTGCGTCCGGACCTCAAGGTGATCTTTATCAGTGGTTATCCGGCGGAAATCCGTGAGTCGAACAGCCCCATCGCCCAGAGCGCGCCGATCCTGGCCAAACCGTTCGACCTGGATGTCCTGCAGGAGCAGATCCGCAAGCTGCTGGCCTGACCCTTCCTATTCAAACACTGATCATCTCGCGAACCTTGGCCGTCAGCAGTTCGAAGGTGAAGGGCTTGGTGATCATCTGCATGCCCGGGTCGAGGAAACCGCCGCGCACCGCCGCGTGTTCGGCGTAACCGGTGATAAACAGGATCCTCAGCCCGGGCCGCAGTTGCCGGCCGATTTCCGCCAGTTGCCGGCCGTTCATCCCGGGTAGCCCGACGTCGCTGATCAACAGGTCGACCCGCTGGCCGGAGTCGAGGATCGGTATCGCGCCATTGGCGTCGCTGGCCTCGACGAAGCGGTAGCCCAGCTCACCGAGCACCTCGCTGACCAGCACTCGCACCGCCGGATCATCCTCGACGATCAGTACCGTTTCACCGTCTTCGGCGTAGGGGGCATGGGGTGAATACAGCGCTTCGTCCTGGACCACCGGCGTGCCCTGGTAGCGTGGCAGGTACAGGCTGACCGTGGTGCCCTGGCCGACGGTGCTGTCGATGGCGACATGGCCACCGGACTGTTTGCTGAAACCATAGATCATCGACAGGCCGAGGCCCGTGCCCTGGCCGATCGGCTTGGTGGTGAAAAACGGATCGAAGACCCGGTTGATGATGCTTTGTGGCACGCCGCTGCCGGTATCGCGAACCTGCAACACCACATAGTCGCCGGGCTCCAGGTTGGCCTGGGTTTCGGTAAACGCCAGGTCCAGCGCCTGGTTGAAGGTCCTGACCAGCAGGTTGCCGCCGTCCGGCATGGCGTCGCGGGCATTCAGCACCAGGTTGAGCAGGGCGCTTTCCAGCTGGTTGGGGTCGGCTTCGGCGGTCCACAGGCTTTCACCGAGGGCCATTTCCAGGCGAATGCTTTCATTGAGGCTGCGGTGCAGCAGCTCGCCCATGGAGCTCACCAGCTCGTTCATATTGACGGGCTTGGAGTCCAGCGACTGGCGCCTGGAAAAGGCCAGCAGGCGGTGGGTCAGGCCGGCGGCGCGGTTGGCCGAAGTCACGCCGAGGTCGATCAGGCTGTCCAGGTCCTCGAGGCGGCCACGGGCCAGCCGGCGCTTGAGCAACTCGAGGCTGCCGATAATGCCGGTGAGCATATTGTTGAAATCATGGGCGATGCCGCCGGTGAGTTGGCCGACGGCTTCCATTTTCTGCGACTGGCGCAACGCTTCCTCGTTGTGACGCAGTTGCGCGGTACGCTCTTCAACCTGTTGTTCGAGGGTTTCGAGGGTGTCCTTGAGGCGCAGTTCGCTTTGACTGAGGTCGAGCAGCCGGTCCCGCGCTTCATACTGGCGGCGCCGTCCGCGGATGGCGGCGGCCACCAGGCTGATCAGGGTCACCGGGTGGAATGGGCGCTCGAGAAAGGTCACATTGCCCAGCAGCGCGCCGAGCCGGGAAGAGGGTGGTTGGTCCGGCCCGCCGTGGTGGGTCAGCAGCACAATCGGCAGGTCGGACCAGGCCGGTTGTTGCCGCAAGTACGCTTGCAGGGGCCCCAGGTCCGCCTCGCGCAGGGCCTCGGCGGCGATGATGATCAAACCGGCGCCTTGCTCCAGCTCGGCACTGAGTACTCCCAGGTCCCTGGCGATGACTGCGGGAAAGCCGGCCTCGGCGAGAATCCTCAGGGCAATCTGGCTGTCGCGCCCCAGCGGCGCCAGGATAATGGCCCGTTCGGAGACCGCGTCAGGGGCACTCACGAACCCTCTTCCTTGAGCAGGGGCAGGCTTTCACCGAGGTAGGTCGGTACACCGCGCAAGACTCCCTGGAACGCCTCCAGCGGTGCACCGATGGTGATACCGCGCGCATTGATGCGGTATTCGCGGATCGTCGATTCGTGGGCCCCGGTGCGTTTCTTGATGATGGAAATAGCCCGGCGGACCTTGCCCAGTGCCTCGAAGTAACGCAACAGGATCACGGTGTCCGCCAGGTAGGTGATGTCCACCGGGGCCTGCATATCACCCACCAGCCCGTGCTGGGCGACGGTCATGAAGGTCGCCGCGCCCTGGCGATTGAGGTACAGCAGCAATTCGTGCATATGCAGGATCAGCGCATTTTCTTCCGGCATCGCGGCCTGGTAACCGTTGATGCTGTCAATCACCACGGTCTTGATCCCGCCCTGATCCACGCAGCGGCGCACCCGATGGGAGAGCTCTCCCGGCGACAGTTCGGCGGCGTCGACCTGCTCGATCAACAGGTTGCCGCCTTCTTGCAGGGCCTGGAGGTCGATGCCGATATTGCGCATGCGTTCGAACAGCAAGCCGAGTTCTTCATCGAAAATAAACAACGCGGCTTTTTCGCCACGGGCCACCGCGGCGGCGGCAAAGACCATCGCGATCAGCGATTTGCCGGTGCCGGCGGGGCCGAGGATCAGGGTGCTGGAGCCGGTTTCGATGCCGCCGCCGAGCAGTGCGTCCATCTCGGTGATGCCGCTGGTGAGTTGCTTGCGCACATAACGACCACGGTGTTCGGCCGCCACCAGGCGCGGGAAGACATGCAGGCCGTCACCCATGATGGTGAAGTCATGGAAACCGCCGCGGTATTTCTGCCCACGGTACTTCACCACCCGCACGCGACGTCGTTCGGCGCCGTAGTTGGGGGTCAGTTCCTCCAGGCGGATCACGCCATGGGCGACGCTGTGCACGGTCTTGTCGAGGGATTCGGTGGTGAGGTCGTCGAGCAGCAGGACGGTGGCGTCATAACGTACGAAGTAGTGCTTGATTGCCAGGATCTGCCGGCGATAGCGCAGTGAGCTCTGGGCCAGCAGGCGAATCTCCGACAGGCTGTCGAGGACCACGCGGGTCGGCTGGACCCGTTCCACCACTTCGAAAATCTGCTTGGTGGCTTCGCCCAGCTCCAGGTCCGAGGAGTACAGCAGGCTTTGCTGATGGTCGGCATTGAGCAGGCTTTCCGGCGGGGTCAGTTCGAACAGGTTGATGTTCTCGTCCAGTTCCCAGCCGTGGGATGCGGCGCCCTGGCGCAGTTCGCGTTCGGTTTCCGAGAGGGTGATATACAGCGAGCGTTCGCCAGCGCGGGCACCGGCGAGCAGGAAGTGCAGGGCTACAGTGGTCTTGCCGGTTCCCGGTTCTCCTTCGAGGAGAAAGACGTGGCCGCGGGACAAACCGCCGCAGAGGATATCGTCCAGCCCTTCAATACCGGTCGCCGCCTTGGGGGGAATGGGGGCAAATGATGTAGTCAAGTCCAGACCTCTTGTTCCCTAGGAGTGGTCTTGTACTGGACCTTCGGCTTTTATCGGGGTTCAAAATTATTGCTCGATTCAACCGGCTGAACACGATCTCTTCCTGCTGAATGCCATCTCCTACAGTCCTTGCTGCAACGCCGGATCATCCGGGTTCTGCTGTTCCAGCTGGGCAAGGAGGATCTGCACATTCTGCAACTGCCCGGTTTCCTTCCAGTAGTTGATCAGTAGCACCCGCGCCTTGCGGTTCGACGGCTGGCGCTGGACGATGTCCTCCAGTTGCCGCTGGGCCGCTTCGATCTGCTGCAAATCATGCAGGGTGGTGGCCAGCTTGTAGCGGTACTCGGCGTTCTCCGGTTGCAGTTCCACCGCCTTGGCCAACCCCAGCACCGCGAGCTCGGTCTGGCCGTGGCGCAATAGCCAGACCCCTAGCGCATGTTGCAGATAGGCCGATTGCGGCTGCACTTGCAATTGCTTGGCCAGCAGTTGCCTGGCCTGGTCCGGCTGGTTGCGTTTGTCGAGCAGTTCGACCTGGGCCACCAGCGCCTTGAGGTTGTCCGGTTCCAGCCGCGAAACATGCTCCAGCGCCGCCTGGGCCTTGTCCAACTGCCCCTCGTGCAAATACAACCGCGCCAGCTGGAACTGCGCCTCGGCGCTTTCCGGCTGGGCCGCCAGGGTCCGCTCATACTCGTCCACCACCTGTTGCAACGGGCCGTAATACAAGCCCTGGTCGTCTGGTGACAAACCGAGCATGGCGTTGGCGGCGGCGAAGCGCACGGATTGCTCATGATCTTCCAGCACCGGGCCGAGCAACAGGCTGCGCTGGGCCCCGGGCACCAGGCCGACAATGCTCTGGATCGCTGCTTCACGAACCACCGGCGAAGGATTCTGCAAGTCCGCATCGGCCAGCTTCAAGGCCTGGGGGCTGGGGTAGTTGGGCAATTCGGCATGCAGGGCGGCGCGGCGGGCATCCGTCAGGTCTTTTCGCGCCAGTTGCTGATAGAGCACCCGCGCCGCGCCGGGCAGGCCGTTATGCGCCTGCTTCAGCGCCTGGCCGTAATTGATATGCGGGGCCTGGGGAGCGGCAGGCTTGCCGGGCAGCCAGTGCCAGACAAGGCCGAGGGCAAGCAGGAGCAACAGGCTGGTAAGCAGGTAGCGGCGAGGCTTCGTCATGCAGTGTCCGTGAGCTGGCGAGCGTTGAATGTACCAGCTTCGGTCAGCCGCGCTCAGGAGTCAAACCCGCGCCACGGATCAGCCCGCCTCAGGTCAGCACATAGTCCACCGGTTCCAGCGCCAGCGGCAGCTCGCGGTATCCGAGGCTGGCGAGGACTTCGCGTTCAACGGTGCGCAGGATCGCGTTGCACGGCAGGTCGTTTTCATCGAAGCCGAACGGGTCTTCCAGGTCGTCGCCGATCTCGTCCAGGCCGAGGAAGGTGTAGCTGACGATGGCGGTGAACACCGGGGTCAGCCAGCCCAATGGTTCGGCCATGGCGAAGGGCAGGAGAATGCAGAACAGGTAGATGGTCCGGTGCAGCAGCAGGTTGTAGGGGAAGGGTAGCGGCGTGTGCTTGATCCGCTCGCAACTGGCCTGGACCTGGCTGAGGCTGAGCAGCAGTGCCGAGAAGACGGTGTAGCGGTACTCGCTGATCAGCCCTTGTGCCGCGAACCCCGAGCAGCGCGCGCCGATCCGTTGCAGCAACTGGTCGGTGGCATTCGGGTGCCCGGCGGTGGGCGTTTCCTGCTGCCAGGGTTCGATGGCCTGGCGTTCGTCCTCCAGGCGCAGGCGGGCAATCAGGCCGTGGGCAAAACCGCAAAGCTCGCGCAGCAGCGCGGTCCGTTGCGGCCCATCGCCGAGCACCTGGCTTTCACGAATCAACGAGCGCACGTCGATGATCAATTGCCCCAGTTGCTTGCGACCTTCCCACCAGCGGTCATAGCAGGCGTTGTTGCGGAAACTCATGAAGATCGACAGGGACAAGCCGAGCAAGGTGAAGGGCGTGGCATTGACCTTGGAGAAATAGGCCGGATGCCAGGTCTCCACCAGCACAATGACCGAGGCCAGCACGGTTACCAGCAGGCAGCGCAGGGCAATGCGCTTGGCAATCGAGCCCTTGAGGGAAAACAGGATGGCGATCAGGTTCGGCTTGGAACGGACGATCATGGCGAGGGTCTTGGGACTTGGGAACAATGACGGGACTCCACCTTAAGCTCCGCTACCCGCTGCTGTCCAATCACCCTGGCCGACAGGATGATCGAAGGGCTCTATGGCGGCACTATCCGGGCAGCATCAAGCCGTTGCCCGCCAGCGCCAGTGCCTGGCGCTGGCGAGCGAATTCCGGCATCCGTTCACCGGGGATCGCCTTGCTGAAGTACCAGCCCTGGATCACCAGTTCCGTCGACGAATGCAGGGCATCGTACTGCTCCTGGGTTTCCACGCCTTCGACAATGATCCCCAGGTTCAGGGTTTCACACAGCCGCAGCATGCCATTCAAGACCCGCGCACCCTCGGGATGGCAGTGGGCGACGACAAAACTGCGGTCGATCTTGATGCAATCGATCCTGAACTGGTGCAGGTAACTCAACGCCGAATAACCGGTGCCGAAATCATCGATGTACAGCTTGGCGCCGAAGCCGTGCAGGCGCTCGATCAGGCGGTTGATCACCTGGACATCGCCGACCAGGGCGTCCTCGGTCAGCTCGACGGAAATCATGCCCTGGGCCCGGGCGAGAATCTCCAGCAGGCGCTCGCCGTACTCCGGCACGCACAAGGTGGCGCCGGTCACGTTGATGGTCATCGGCAGTTCAAAGCCCAGCTTGCGCCAGCGTCGATATTGCTCCAGCGCCTGGGAGGCCACCCACAGGTCGACATCCGGCATCAGGTTGGCCTGGGCCAGCCACTTGAGGAATTCCCAGGGCGGCTGGGTGTTGCCGTCCTTGTCGCGGGCGCGCATCAGGGCTTCGCAACCGGTGCACAGGCCGGTGGTCTTGGAGATTTGCGGCTGGAACTCCAGGTAGAACTCGTATTCGCTGATCTGGCGGATGCGGTCCACTTCCTGGGCACGGCGGGCGTCGTTCTTGTACGAGGCCGCCACCGGGTCGAGTTCGAACAGCCGGCCCTTTTCCTCGAGGCTGCGGAAGGTGGTGTCGAAGGATTTGATATAGATGCCGTTGTCGGCGTCCTGGTGACGGTGCAGGCCAATCACGTAGGGGGCGTAGATCAGGCTGCCGATACCCAGCAGCGTCAGTTGCAGGATCACCGCGGCCCAGTCGCCGTTGGTACTCAGGTAGGCGTTGAGCAGCACCGGCGAGTTCAGCGGCATGCCGGTGACCATCGGTGCGATCCAGCCGGCCTGGGTCACCGCCACCGCGATCAGCGCATTGAGTACCGGGGCGATCAGAAAAGGGATGAACAGGCGCGGGTTGAGGATGATCGGCAGGCCGAACAGGAGGATTTCATTGACGTTGAACAACGACAGCGGCACCGCGGCCAGGGCCAGCAGGCGCAGGGAGCGGTCGCGGGTAAACAGCAGCACGGCGACGATCAGCGACAGCGAGGCGCCGGAGCCGCCGATAAAGGCGAAACAGCCCAGCAGGCCGCTGTTGAGGATATAGCGGTGGGGTTCCCCGGCGGCGAGGTTGATCTGATTGATATTCACCGCCTCGTCGAGGACGCTGAACACCGGCTGCATGGCGTGCAGGCCGTGGATGCCGAAGAACCACAGGACCGAGTTGGTGGCGCTGATCAGGGCGCCGTAGCGGTAGGGATGGTCCAGCGCCTCGCGGTCGAAGGGCACCTGCATCTGCGCGACCAGGGGGATTTCCAGCAGCAGCGACAGCACGGTGACCAGCAGGGCGGTGGCGATCAGGCCAGGGAGCACCACGTTGATACTGTCGCGGACATTGAAGCCGACCACGTTCTCCCGTACCAGCCTTGTCCAGGATTGTCGGTACAGCCAGGCCATGATCGGCACGTTGATCAGCGGCGAGGCGATGGCGATAAACAGCACCAGGGTTGCCGCGGCTCGGGGAAAATCGCTGAGCAGGTAGATGGCGATTTCCACATGGGCCAGGCAAAGGAACGCCACCGGCACCTGGGGCAGGCGATAGCGGATGGCGAGCATATAGCCGATGGAGGCGGCCACCAGCAAGGGCAGGATGGCGCTGATTTTCTCGTGCAGCCCGGCGAGGAAATTCACCCAGTCGTCGGGCAGGCCCGCCAGGCGGGCGCAGGCGGACAGGATCAGGAACGCCGTCGACACCAGCAGGCACGGCAGCAGCCACAGCAACCCTTCACGGATCGCCCGTAGCGAATCAGCCCCGGCCAGCGCGGCCAGGCGCCGGGTCAGGAACAACTGGAAGACTGATTGTGACATTGCCCAACCCCTTTAGACCTTCAGTCTTGTTGGGGCATATGGCCACTAGGCTCGGCCCCTGGACGGGAGCATATCCCGAGATGGCCTGAAAAGGCCAAGTCGTCGGAGGAAAAAGCCCCGAGGCCAAAGGCGCTCGGGGCGGGTGGGTTGGAATCCGAATCAAGATGGAGTTGGCACCCGTTCGATTTTAGTTACGGAAATGGGTGTAAGACGGGATGGCGGCGGGGAGATTGATGCTGTAGCTATTGCCGGCGCTGTAGCTGTAGTTGTATTCGATGGGATAGGGACGAGGGTCGCCTGCAAAGCTGACACTGGCACTGGGGCCCGAAGGGGAGGAAAGGGTGCTTGCGAAGGGGTCGTCGATGTAGCAAATGAGCTCGCAGACAGGCTTGGCATAGCTGGATGTCGCGATCAGCGGGCAGATAACCCCCGCTGCGATCAGGATGGCCAATGCAGGCCCTCTTTTGGGGGACGAAGTGTGCATCGCTTTCGTCTCCCGGAGACAGGCTGATGGGGAAAGAACGATAGAAGTCATTTCAGTATTCCTCTGGATCAAACCAATTGTCTTCGATAGCAGCCCTGAATCGTTCACGTGTTCGCCCTAAGGGCCGTTGATGACCACCCCGTCGTTTTCTTCGCTGACGCTACTGCTTTCGCTGATGCCCGCCGCATTGGCACCATTCGGAGAGATGGTGTTGGCACAGTCGTTACCACCGGACGCCAGAGGAGTGATCGCGACGAGGGTGCCGCCGGAGCTGTGATAAGCGAAGGCTTCGCTGGTGCCGGCGACCTCACCACAACCGACGACGATACCGTTGTCGGAGATGGCCTTGGCGGTTGCTTTTGAGCTGCCTGGCAAGAGTGGGATCGACGTCCCGTTGGTGCCGGTTGAAGTATCCCAGATGAACCCGGTGACAAAACCTTCGGACTTCAGCCGGTTGCCGGCGATCTGCCCCGAGGCATTCATGGCTACCCCGGAGTTACGTAGCGAGGTGCTGCCGTTGATGGTCGACATCACCGTGGGCGCACTGCCGCCGCCGGCGGCCCATTGCACGGTTTTGTAAGTATCGGGAGTGCCGCTGCCACTGCCGAGGTAATAGCAGGTGCCTAGGATCTGCCCGCTAAGGTTGATTTCACTGGCTACGCAGTAACTGGCCCCACTGGGTACGGATAAGGTGCTATAGCCGGAACTGGCATTCGCCCAGAGCACGGCCTGGTTTGTCCCAAAGCCTCCGGCACCCGCCGGGCAATTGCCGATAATCGACGGGGTGGCGGCGTCATTGATGTCCGCCACGCTGCAGTTGGTGACCGAACCGAGCAGCGGCGGGAGCAGGCTGTTCGCTGCCCCGGCGGAGGTCCAGACCACCGGTGTGAGCTCACCCGTGGGGCTGACGCTGACGCCTGTCACGACACCCGCCAGATTGACGGCGGTCACCACGGTCTGCACGTCGGCTACCAGGCGCAGCCCGGCGAGGATGGGCAGCGGTAGCTGTTGCTGAGGCGCTGCGGCTGTATTGCTGGCGAGCCATTTGACGCCCTGCTTGACGCTCCTGCCATCTTCGCAACTGCCGACGATCACGGCCGTGGTTGCCGAACCATTGCTGACCGCTTCGGCGGTGCAGGCCCCGGGTTCTCCCGCGCTGGAGGTGTACAAAGACTGCAGGGCCGTGGTCGCGCCAGACGCGCTGTTCAATATGGCTATGTGGATGAAGTCCGTTGTAGTGCCGCCGCCAACTGACAGATGACTATTATTGGTATCGGTAATATTGGTGTTGAGAAGCCCGCTATTGGTAACGTCATAGGTCCAGGTGGCAGCCTGGGCCGTTGTGATCAGGTTGACACCGGCGATCACCAATCCGAGCGAAGTCAGTAGACGAGAGGGGAGTTTCATAACGCTTCTCCTTGCGATGAGTGAGTGCGCAGGGTCTATGCGCGCGCTTACCGTACCCCTGGGCTTATCGCGCTGGTAACTGTCAGAAATGACAGTTCGTTAGAGCATTTCGAAGCTTGTGAAATATCCAGTAACGCTATCGCCGGTGTTTATTCACGGGCGAAAAAAAGCCCCGCGACCAAGGTGGCGCGGGGCTGAAAAAGGGTCGGAGGGCATCCAACCCCGGGAGGTCTTGAATCAGTTGCTGCTGGCGACCGTCTGCGGCTCGTAGCCGCCACCGAGGGACTTGTAGATCGCCACGATGCCGCGATACAGATCGGTCTCGGCCTGGGCCTGGCTGTCTTCGGCGGCCAGGCGTTCGCGCTGGGCGTCGAGCAGGACCAGGAAGTCGGCAGTGCCTTCGCGGTAGCGAATCGCAGCCAGATCGGCGGCGGCACGGCTCGATTCGCTCTGGCGGATCAGCGAGATCAGGCGTTGCTGACGCTTGCCGTAATCGCTGAAGGCGTTCTGGGTTTCTTCCAGGGCCAGCAACACTTGCTGCTCGTAGCTGGCCAGGGCGCCTTCGGCCTCGGCGTTGGCACCGCGCAAACGGGCCCTGACGCTACCGAGGTTGAACGCCGGCCAGGTAATACTCGGGCCCAGGGCCCAGGCATTGGCGGCCGGCGAGCCGATCTGCGAACCACGCCCGGCGGTAAAGCCGAGGAAGCCACTGAGGCTGACCCGGGGGAACAGATCGGCCTTGGCCACGCCGATCCGCGCGGTGGCGGCGGCCAGCTTGCGTTCGGCGCTGACGATATCCGGACGACGTTGCAGCAGGTCGCCCGGATTGCCAATGGCCAGGGCCTTGGAAATCGCCGGCAGGTCCTTCGGCCCCAGATCCACCGTCAAGGTGTCCGGACGCTCGCCCAACAAGGTCGCGATACGGTTGCGCTCACGGGCCTGCTCGGCCTGCAATTGCGGCACCGTGGCTTCGACCGCCGCGAGGCGCGCATCGGCGCGGACCACGTCGAGCTGATCGCCGACACCGGCGTCACGCAGGCTCTCGGTGATACCCTTGGATTCCTGCTGGTTCTTCAGGTTGGCCAGGGCGATCTTTTCCCGCAGTTGCGCACCACGCAGTTGACCGTAGGCATCCACCAGTTCGGCAATCATGGTGACTTGCAGTTGGTAGAGGTCGGCTTCGGCTACTTGCTGGTCGGCATCGGCGGCTTCCAGGTTGCGGCGGATACGGCCGAACAAATCGACTTCCCAGGCCATGTCCAGGCCCAGGTCATAGCGTTCGCTGTTGACCCGCTGCTCGGTGGTGCCCGGCACCTGGCCCTTGGCGAGGTCGGCGCTGGCGCGGCTGGTGATGGTCGGCATGGTTTCGGTGCTGACATCGTCGCGGATCGCCCGCGACGCTTTCAGGCGGGCGAAGGCCACGCGCAATTCACGGTTGCCGGCCAGTGACTGGGTCACCAACTGGTTCAGGGTCGGATCGTCGAACTGCTGCCACCAGATACCCTGGAAACGTGCGCGGTCATAGTTCTTCTGACCGGCGCTGCCATCGGTGGCGGCGGTGATGTTCGCCTTCTCCGTGGCCGGGGCCTTGTAGTCCGGGCCGACCGTACAGGCGGCCAGCGCCAGTACCAGCAGGCTCGGCAGAAAGGCTTTCAGATTACTCATTGTTGCGCCTCCAGCTTGAGGGCCCGGGCGGCTTTGCGAGCATCGCTGCGCTCGACAAAGCGGCGAATCAATACGTAGAACACTGGCGTCAGCAGCAGACCGAAGAAGGTCACCCCGAGCATCCCGGAGAACACCGCCACACCCATGGCATGACGCATCTCGGCACCGGCACCGCTGGAGAACACCAGGGGAACCACACCCATGATGAAGGCGAAGGAGGTCATCAGGATCGGCCGCAGACGCAGGCGGCAGGCTTCCAGTACCGCGCTCAGCGGGTCGAGGCCTTCTTCCTGTTTATCCTTGGCGAACTCGACGATCAGGATCGCGTTCTTACACGCCAGGCCCACCAGTACGATCAGGCCGATCTGGGTGAAGATGTTGTTGTCGCCACCGGAAGCAATCACCCCGGTAATCGCCGACAGCAAGGTCATCGGTACGATCAGGATCACCGCCAGCGGCAGGCTCCAGCTTTCGTATTGGGCGGCCAGTACCAGGAACGCCAGCAGTACGCAGAGCGGGAAGACGAACAGCGCGGTGTTGCCCGAGAGGATCTGCTGGTAGGTCAGGTCGGTCCACTCGTAGGTCATGCCGTTGGGCAGTTCTTCCTTGAGCAGTTTCTCGACCGCCAGCTGGGCCTGGCCGGAGCTGTAGCCCGGTGCCGCCGCGCCGTTGATTTCCGCGGTGATAAAGCCGTTGTAGTGCATCACGCGGTCCGGACCCGAGGTGTCGCTGACCTTGATGAAGGTCGCCAGCGGGATCATCTCGCCTTTGTTGTTACGCACTTTCAGCTGGCCGATCTGGTCGGACTCGAGGCGGAACTGCTGGTCGGCCTGGACGTTGACCTGATAGGTGCGACCGAAGCGGTTGAAGTCGTTGGCATACAACGACCCCAGGTAGATCTGCAGGGTGTCGAAGATGTCGCTGACGGCAACGCCGTGGGTCTTGGCCTTTTCCCGATCGATAGCGGCGTCGACCTGTGGCACGTTGACCGTGTAGCTGGTGAACAACCCGGCCAGTTCCGGCACGCTACGGCTCTTGCCGATGATGTTCATGGTTTCCTTGTACAGCTCGTCGTAACCAAGGTTGCCACGGTCTTCGATCTGCAGGCGGAAGCCACCGATGGTGCCCAGGCCTTGTACCGGCGGAGGCGGGAAGATCGCCATGTAGGCTTCCTGGATCCCGGCAAACTTGCCGTTCAGGGCGCCGGCAATGGCACCGGCCGACTGGCTCGGGTCCTTGCGCTGGTCGAAAGGCTTCAGGGTCACGAACACGATACCGGCGTTCGGGCTGTTGGTGAAACCGTTGATCGACAGGCCAGGGAAGGCCACGGCGCTTTCCACGCCCGGCTGTTTCAGGGCCAGGTCGGACATGCGCTTGATCACGTCTTCGGTACGGTCCAGGCTCGCCGCATCCGGCAGTTGAGCAAAGGCCACCAGGTATTGCTTGTCCTGGGCCGGAACGAAACCGGTCGGGGTGCTGGCGAAACCGAACCAGGTCAGGACCATCAGGCCGGCGTACAGCACCAGGGCGATGCCGCTGGCACGGATGACACGGGTCACGGTACCGACATAACCATGGCTGGCGCGGTCGAAGAAGCGGTTGAACGGACGGAACAACCAACCGCCCAGCAGTTTGTCGAGGACCTTGGAGAAACCATCCTTCGGTGCGTCGTGGCTTTTAAGCAGTACGGCAGCCAGTGCCGGCGACAGGGTCAACGAGTTGAACGCCGAGATCACGGTGGAGATGGCAATGGTCAGGGCGAACTGCTTGTAGAACTGCCCGGTCAGCCCGGAGATGAAGGCCGCGGGGATAAACACCGCACACAGCACCAGCGCCGTGGCAACGATCGGACCGGTCACTTCACGCATGGCGCGCTTGGTGGCTTCCACCGGGTTGAGGCCCAGGCCGATGTTTCGTTCGACGTTCTCCACCACCACGATGGCGTCGTCCACCACGATACCGATGGCCAATACCAGGCCGAACAGCGACAGGGCGTTGAGCGAGAAGCCGAACAGGTGCATGACCGCGAAGGTACCGATCAGCGACACGGGTACGGCGACCAGTGGGATGATCGAGGCACGCCAGGTCTGCAGGAACAGGATCACCACCAGCACCACGAGGATCAGTGCTTCGAACAGGGTGTGGACCACTGCCTCGATGGAGCCGCGGACGAAGATCGTCGGGTCATAGACAATGCTGAAGTCCATGCCTTCGGGGAAGTTTTTCTTCAACTCGGTCATCTTGGCGCGGACTTCGTTGGAGATGTCGATGGCGTTGGAGCCCGGACGCTGGAAGATCGGGATTGCTACCGCCGGCTGGTTGTTCAGCAGCGAGCGCAGGGCGTACTGGCTGGAGCCGAGCTCGACCCGGGCGATATCTTTCAGGCGCGTGATCTCGCCGTCGTCGCCGGCGCGAATCACGATGTTCTCGAACTCTTCTTCGGAGACCAGGCGACCCTGGGCGTTGACCGACAGCTGGAAGCTGGTGGCGTTGGGGGCGGGCGGTGCGCCCAACTGACCGGCCGCGACCTGGCGGTTCTGCTCGCGAATGGCGTTGACCACATCGGTGGCGGTCAGGTTGCGCGAAGCGGTCTTGTTCGGATCGAGCCAGACCCGCAGGGAGTAGTCGCCCATGCCGAACAGTTGCACGTCACCGACGCCGCCGAGGCGGGCCAATTCGTCCTTGATATTGAGAAAGGCATAGTTGGACAGGTAGAGCATGTCGTAGCGCTTGTCCGGCGAGGTCAAGTGCACAACCATGGTCAGGTCGGGCGAGGCCTTGTCGACGGTGATACCGATCCGCGTCACTTCCACCGGAAGCTTGGGCTCGGTACGGGTCACACGGTTCTGCACCTGCACCTGCGCGTTGTCCAGGTCGGTACCCAGGGCGAAGGTGATGGTCAGGGTCAGCTTGCCGTCGGCGGTGGATTGCGAGGACATGTAGAGCATGTTCTCGACACCGGTGATCGCCTGTTCCAGCGGCGCGGCCACGGTTTCACCGATGACCTTGGGGTTGGCGCCAGGGAAGTTGGCACGCACGACCACGGTCGGCGGTACCACTCCCGGGTATTCACTGATGGGCAACTGGAACAGCGAGATGGCGCCCGCGATCAGGATCAGCAGCGAAAGCACCGCCGCGAAGATCGGTCTTGATATGAAGAACTGGGAGAAATTCATCGTGTGTATCCCTTAACCGCGTGGAGTCGCTACGGCCAGCTTGGTAGCCGGTGCCGGTGCGCTCTTGGCGGGCGTGACCTGGGGCAGGTTGCTGGCTTCCAGGGTCTGTTTTTGTAGGGCCAGGGCCGCGAGGGTTTCCTTGGAGGCCATCGGGATCACTTCCGGATCCACGGGCGAACCAGGGCGAACGCGTTGCAGGCCCTTGACGATGATGGTGTCATCCTTGTTCAGGCCATTGCGCACGATGCGCAACCCTTCGATTTTCGGACCCAGTTCGACCGAGCGGTAGACGGTCTTCTTGTCGGCGTCCATGACCAGCACGAACTTCTTGCCAAGGTCCGTGCCCACGGCTTCGTCGTTGATCAGCACGGCGGCGTAGGTGCCGCTGCCGACCAGCTTCAGGCGTGCATACAGGCCCGGGGTGAAGGCGCCGTCGGCGTTGTCGAATACCGCGCGACCGCGAATGGTGCCGGTCTTCGGGTTGACCTGGTTGTCGACGAAGTTCATCACGCCCTGGTGCGGGTTGCCGGTTTCGTTGGACAGGCCGAGGTAGACCGGGGTGGTCTGGCCACGTTTGCCCTGGCGCGCGAGCTGGGTGTACTTGAGGTAGACCCGCTCGTCGGCGTCGAAGTAGGCGTAGACCTTGTCGGTCGACACCACGCTGGTCAGCGGGGTGACATCGGCGGTGACGATGTTGCCGGCGGTGATTTCGGCACGGCTGACGCGGCCACTGATCGGCGAGGTGACGCGGGTGAAGCTCAGGTTCAGCTTGGCCAGGTCCAGTTGCGCCTGGGTGGCGTCGACCGCGGCCTTGGATTCCTGGGCGGAGCTGCTGCGGGTGTCGGCCAGTTCGGCGGAAATCGCGTTGCTGGTCAACAGGCGCTTGCCGCGCTCGGCTTCGTTGGCGCTACGGCTGGCGCTGGCGCGGGCTTGTTGCAGCTGGGCTTCGAGGCGATGGACTTCAGCCTGGTAAGGGCGTGGGTCGATCTGGAACAGCAGGTCGCCTTTCTTCACCAGGGCGCCTTCGGTGAAGGCCACCGAGTCGATCTGGCCAGAAACGCGCGGACGGATCTCGACGGTTTCCGGGGCTTCGAGGCGACCGGTGAACTCGTCCCATTCATTGACGGGCTGCTCGATGACCTTGGCCACGCTGACTTTGGCTGCCGGCATCGCGCCACCACCTGCCGCCACCGGCGCTTTACCGCAGGCGCTCATCACCACGACCGCCAGGGCAGCCAGAGGAAAGCGCAAAAGTTTAAGTGACTGTTCCATGGGGGGAGTCCGCCAATCTATTGAGATGGGCGGATCATGCTGTGGCGGGGCGGTTGCGCACGAATCGAATGAAGCGAAGGTAACTATCATTCGGAATGATATCAATCCGACTCGAGCCCTCTAGCATGCGCCTTTCGTTAGGGGGCTATCTATTCTCGATATGACAAATCACTGTTGCGTGGAATGCAAAGGACGCCGCCGGTTCACGTGCCGCGGCTCCCCATGGGTAGCAGACATGTCAGGGAATCTTTACTCAAGATTACAGGGACTTGACGGCCGCCGGTGCGACACGAGGGTAAGCTGGACTCGACAGCGCTGAGTGCGCATCGAGGTGATGATGAACAGCATGATACGAGCAGTGGATTCGCTATTTCCCTCTTTTACCGCCGAGCGCTGGGCCGGGGAAACGCCCATCGACATTCAGGACGCCTTGCAGGACCAGCTACGTGGCTACCTGGGGCGTGGGTTTACCCTTGTATTGCTGGGCCGCGGCGGGGAGTCGGGTTCGCACCACTACTCGCTGCAGATCTACCACGATAAAAGCGGCCAGCACCTTGAGCTTCACGGTGTCTTCGATCGGCAGTGCGTGCAGGACCTCTTCAAGGTCGCGCAGCAGATGAAGGCGCGGTTTCAGTCTGCCGCCCAAGAGGGCGGTAACAAGGTGCGGTTGCTCGAAGTGCCGAGGTTTTCTACGAAAGCAGAGGGCACCCACGCCACGGCGACAGCCTTGCCGAAAAGCTTTTCGTCCGCGAGCCGGAGCGCGTGATGATGCCCCGCCCCTGAGAACCGTCAGAGGCTGTCCGGATCCCCGCAGAACATCTGGATCCGTGAGCGCAACCAGCGCTCGCCCGGATCGTTGTCCTGGGAACCGCGCCAGGCCATGTGTAGTTCGAAGGACTGGGTGTCCAGGGGCGGGTTCTCGGCGCGCACACCACCGGCCGCCGTCAGCGCATCGGCGGTGTAGTCCGGCACGGTGGCAATGATGTCGGTGCCGGAGATCAGGGTACTCAGGCCGTTGAACTGCGGCACTGCAAGCACCACATGGCGCTTGCGCCCGAGCTTCTCCAATTCGGTATCGATAAAACCACTCAAGTCACCGGCGAACGACACCAGCGCATGGGGCCGTGCGCAGAAGTCATCCAGCGACATCGGGCCGGGCATGGTGTCGGCCCGCAGCAACTTCGGCGAGCTGCGGCGCAGGACCTTGCGCTTGGCGTTGGCCGGCAGGTCGGTGGTGTAGCACACACCAATGGAAATCTCGCCGGAGCCCAGCTTGGCCGGAATCAGCAGGTAGTTGACGCGGCGGATCACCAGCACGATGCCGGGCGCCTCGGCGCGCAGGCGCTTGAGCAACTGCGGCAGCAAGGCGAACTCGACGTCATCCGACAGGCCGATACGAAACACCGAGGTGCTGGTGGCCGGGTCGAACTCAGACGCGCGGCTGACCGCGGTGGAAATCGAGTCCAGGGCCGGGGAGAGCAGGGCGAAGATCTCCACGGCGCGGGCCGACGGCTCCATGCTGCGGCCGGTGCGCACGAACAACGGGTCATCGAACAGGCTGCGCAGGCGCGACAACGCCGCGCTGATGGCCGGCTGGCCGAGGAACAGCTTTTCCGCGGCCCGGGTCACGCTCCGCTCGTGCATCAGGGTTTCGAATACGATCAGCAGGTTCAGATCGACGCGACGCAAGTCGTTACGGTTCATCGGGCTCGCTTCACAGGATATTCACTGGCGGGGAAGGACAATCTTACGGGCAAAAGTGGTTGATTCGCACGGAAATTTGAACTGTGTACAATGGTCGCCAATCAATGACAGGCATGTCGACTATTAATAGCCACTGATGGTCTTGCACGAAAAGCCCGGATAGAGTTCGTGGCATTAGAGGTTCATTTGACGAGGTTTGCGATGTCCCGCACGATCCGTTTTCACAAGTTTGGTCCGGCCGAGGTGCTCAAATGCGAAGAGCATACGGCCACCCTGCCTGCGCCGGGCGAAGTGCAGGTGCGTGTCGAGGCCATTGGCATCAGTTGGTATGACGTTCTCTGGCGGCAGAACCTGGCATCGTCCCAGGCCCGCTTGCCGGCCGGTATCGGTCATGAAATGGCCGGTGTGGTCACCGCCATCGGCGATGGCGTCGATGACCTGGCCGTCGGCGACAAGGTCGCCAGCTTCCCGGCCCAGAGCCCCAACGATTACCCGGTCTATGGCGAGCAGATCATCCTGCCACGCTCGGCCCTGACCCGTTATCCGGATGTGTTGACCCCGGTCGAGGCCAGCGTGCACTACACGCCGCTGCTGATCGCCTATTTCGCCTATGTCGACCTGGCGCGGGTCAAGCCGGGGCAGTACGCCCTGGTCACCGATGCCAGCCACTGCGCCGGGCCGTCCTTCGTGCAACTGGGCAAGGCCCTGGGGGCCAAGGTGATTGCCGCGACCAAGATCCCGGAAGAGCGCGAGTACCTGTTGTCCCTGGGTGCCGACAAGGTGATTGTCACCGAAGAGCAGGACCTGCTGATGCAGGTCAACAAGTACACCGATGGGCGCGGCGTCGACATGGTCTTCGACGGCCTTGGCGGCCCGCAGATGTCGATGCTCGGCGATGTCCTGGCGCCCCGTGGCAGCCTGGTGCTCTATGGCCTGCAAGGCGGCAACCAGACCCCGTTCCCGGCGTGTGCGGCGTTCCAGAAGAACATCCAGTTCTTCGTTCACTGCATCGGCAACTTCACCGGCAAGCCGGAACTGGGCATTGTCCAGGACCAGGCGGCGCTGCAGAGGGCCTTGCGCGATATCAACCAGTTGACGGCCGACCGTGTGTTGCCGCCGCTGGAAATCCGTACCTTCCCGTTCGACGAGTTTATCGAGGCGCACCGTTTCATGGATGGTTGTCCGTGCCGCGGTCGGGTAGCGCTGCAAGTTGAGCCCAACTGAGTCGACTCAAACTGTTTGAGCCAGAATAAACCCCGTGTCGTCAGGCGATATGGGGTTTTTTTATGGCTGTTCTGAAATATATTTTAACAACTTTTCCGGGCTTTTTCTCACGCCCAGGCCTGTCATCAACTGAACCGGTTTTTTGCCAGATTCTGTATCTGTTAATCGCCGGGTAAGTGCTGATAATTGAACCGTCACTTACAGCTCAAGGAATGAGTTATGGTTCAATATCAGCCGCTTTATCAGGGTCCTGTTGTTTTCCGAAGTTTCAGTTCGGGGCCGCCTGGATACACTGCCTGGAATATCTTGTCTTCAGGGAAGTGGGCGAAAACCGCCCCCTTATGTCGTTAATCTCTTGCGGGTAGTTGATAGTTGTAGGTCGCCGTAAGAATCTTCCTAAGATATTGTTATTGGCACGCAGACTCCCAACGCTAACTGGCAATCAGTGACGTCGGTCATGCTCGAAAGCTCTTGCTGTGGGTGTTTCAGACCTGTGCAATACTTCGGGTGTTGTCTGTCCGCAATCAGGGTTACAGGGGCAGGCAATCTTCCGTCTGATCCGGCCACTGCCGGTAATGAGAGCGCTGTTTGCCCGACACTGAACTCAAACCAGGTGTATAAAGGCTATGAGCTCCATTCATGAGCAGGCAATGAATTATGTTTATCAGCAGGTGTTGCAGCGTCTGATGAGTTATTTCACGCGCGCTGAACGTATTGCACTGCAGTTGTTGATTCAACGTCTGATCGTAGCGGCGGGCGGTATCGAGCGTATTGGTGAATTCAAGGTCATGGTGGCCCACGGCGGCGGCAAGGACAGCAGCTATACACTGGCGTTCTTGCGGGCGGCGCAATTGAGTATTGCCGGACGTTCGCCGGCCACCTTCAACCTGCGGGTCGCCACGTTGCGCCATGCCGGTGTGACGGCCACGGTCATGCACAATATCCATCGTAGTTACAGTGCCTTGTTTGTCTATGACGATCCCCGGGTCGAGTTGTTGATGGTGGATAACAAACATGTCCGACCGTTCAATCATCGCCTGCCGATGTCGGAACTCAATCGCGATATCAACCGCCGCAACCTGCTGATGAGCGGCCACCTGACGGCGGGTGATGGGCGCGCGACCTTCTGCAATGGCTGCTATCTGTCCATGGCCGATTTCTACGAGCGCTCCAGCGCTTGGGACAAAGGTGTCGATGCCCTGGTCAGCGGCGAGTCGCCCCGTGAGCAGAAGCAGTACATGACCTGGCTGTTGCGGGCCACCGAGAAGCCGGAACGGACCTGGGTCGGAGGGCGGGCGCTGGAGTTCGACGAGGCGGTGAAAACCTGCCACGACCTCGGCCTGGATTACTACCGGGAGTTGTATGGCGAGGCCCTGGTTGAGCCCGAGGGCCCGGCCATCAGTCGGTCCAGTCGGAGCGCGGCGCCGATGCTGGTCAGCGTCTATGACCTGGTCGGCCGCGACCTCGAGGAGCGCTGGCCGCTGCTGACCGAGTTTCTCGGCTTCCAGTTCGATGACCTGGCATTCCACTTCAGCGAGTCCGATTGCGCCAATCCCTTGCTGATGGCGCATATGCGCGGTTTGCAGGCGCAGTACGTGCGGGATTTGAGCTACGAGGGCGGCATTGGCGAGTACCTGCAACTGGCCGCCGCGATGATGCGCCGCAAGCGCATGCCGGCGCGGTTGGTGGAGCAGGCCATGGCTGCCTATGACAGCGACGAGAAGATCCTCGATCGACGGGCACTGGCCAGTGCCTATGCGCAGGAGGCCTTTGGCCTGAGCGAAGTGCAACTGACGTGTTTGTTGTTCGCACCCTTCGTCAACCGTGGCCACGGGCTCGAGCAGTTCCTGCGCAGTTGCCACCCCGGCATGCTGGTGGCACTGCCGGACTTGCACAAGGCGCTGTCGGGGCAGGGGGTGCCCGAGCAGATCTGGCAATGGCTGAGCGAAGTCAGCGGCCTGACCCCGACCTTGCTCGGTGATCTCTACACCAGGGCCCAGGTGGACTTTTCCGGGGTCAGCTCGCTGATTGCCCGGGTTCGCGCCAGCGACCCGGACAAGCACCGCATCGACATCGTCAATCCCGACAACGGTGAAGTGTTCAAAGAAGTCTTGTCGGGACGTTAAAAAGGATTGGTATTGATAGTTTCAGACACTCCCCAGCCGGGTGCGGATTCGTCCGTACCCCAGGACATGACTCAACCGTTACCTGACAAGGGACGTAAACACTCGGACTTCGCCTACCAGGCGGTCTACCGTTATCTGGTCAGCCTGATCAGCGAAGTCGAGACCGATGCCCGGGTCAAGCTGCCGTCCCTGCGTCAGTTGGCCGAGCGCCTGAATGTTTCGATTTCGACCATCCAGTACGCCTATTCCCTCCTGGAAAAGGAGGGCCGGGTGTACTCGCTCGCCAAGTCGGGTTATTACGCGCTACCGGTCTCCGGGGCTTCGTTTGTCAGTGGCAGCGCCGATGTGCTGGAGCGCCTGTATGTGCACTCGCGACGACCCGGTACCCTGGTGTTGAGCAGCGATGAACCGGCGTTGCTGCTGTCGCTGGACAATCCGCTGTTGTTGCTCGAACGCGAACTGGTGCGTCAGTACCCGCGCCAGCAGGCGCCGCAGTTCCAGCCGTTTGGCGAGCTGGAGCTGCGCACCGCCCTGGCCGTGCGCTACACCACCTCGGCCCAGCGCTATTGGCATGCCGATGATGTCTATATCGGCGCGGACCTGCGCAGCGTGCTGGAAACCCTGATGGCCGCGCTGAGCCTGAAACAGGCCACGGTGCTGGTGGAGTCGCCCTGCGATTGGGTGATCCTGCGACTGTTGCAGGCGGGCGGGGTCAATATCGTCGAGCTGCCGCTGCTGGATGACGGTGGCTTTGACCTGATGGCCCTGGAGCACTTGCTGCAGACCCAGCCGGTCAAGCTGTTGCTGATGTCTTCCGGGCTCAGTGTGCCCCGTGGCAGCCTGATGCCTCTGGCGCAGCGCGAGCACCTGGCGCGGTTGCTGGAGCATTTCGGCGTCTGGTTGCTGGAAAACGACAGCCATGGCGAGTTCGCCTTCGAGCCTGGCGGCCCGCGGATGCGCGACCTGGTGGACCCGGATCGCCTGCTGGTGTTCGCCAGCTTCGAGCGGATCATGGGGGCCGAGGCGCCTTTCGGCTACCTGCTGTCCCGGCACCTGGGGGCGGAATTGCAGCGGCATTTCCTGTTGCGTTCGTTCCGCATGTCGCCGACCCGGCAGAAGGCGATTGCCCGGCTCTACAGCAGCGGTCGGATTGATCAGCACCTGGCGACCTTGCGCCGTTTATTGCAGGAGCGCATGGCGCATATGAGCGGCCTGCTGCGCGAGCGTCTGGCCGACAGCCTGGTGTTCGTGCCGCCGCAGGGCGGGGCGACGGTCTGGGCACAGGCGACCCGGTCGGTGGACATGCGCAAGGTGTTCGAGCGACTGCTGGAGCAGAAGATCGTTATCGCCCCCGGCGAGTTGTTCAGCCTGTATGGCCTGCATCAGCAGCACCTGCGCCTGTGCAGCACCGCCAATGGCCATCGTCACCTGGACCAGGCCCTGGGTGTGCTGGCCGATGCCCTGCGCCTGGAACAGCTCGACTGAAGCGCCCTTTGTCCGTTTGTATTTGCCAGGGGCGGGAGGGCCTGTTATCTGTATGCATAACCAGCATTCGATAACCGTGGTCCTTCCTGCCTGTGACAACCCAGCCCCTCGACGATCCGTTCTACTACCTGAACAACTTCCAGCAAGTGCTCGACTGGCTGGCCGCGCGTTATGCCGACCTGCTGGACGTGCAGGAACAGGCCTTCATCGACGATTTCTCCCGTTTGCCCAAGGCTTCCCGGGCCTTGCTGGTCAGAATGGTGATGCGCAAGGGCGGGCACTTTCGCGCCGGCAAGCTGAACTATGCCGAAATCGGCGACCCCGAGCAGGCGGCGCTGCCGTTGCTGGCCCTGGGCTGGGTGCGCGATGACGCGCCGCTGAGCCTGGCGCAGTTGTTTACGGTCCTGCAAAAGGCCGAGGTGCTGAGCAGTTTCAAGGCCGATATCACCCAGCCCAGGGCCAACAAGCCCGAGCTGTATGCGGAGCTGGCCCTGTGCTTCGACGAGAGCCGGTCGTTTGCCCAATGGTGCCCGAGCATTCCCGAACCGCTTTACAGCCTGCAGGTGATGCCTCTGTGCGACCGCCTGCGGCTGATGTTTTTCGGCAACCTGTATCAGGACTGGTCCGAGTTCGTGCTGGCGGACCTGGGCATCTTCACCTATGAAAAGGTCGAGCTCCACGCATCGTCCCGCGGTCTGCGCAGCCGCGCCGACCTCGACGGCTACCTGCATCTGCAGGCGGCTCGCGAAGCCCTTGAGGCTGGCGAGGAACCTGGCCTGATACACCAGCACGTCAACCGTTTGGATACCGACAACCCCTGGCTGGAACGGCGTCGGGGCAAATTGCTGTTCCAGATCGGACAGCAGAGCGAGCGCTTGCAGGACTGGCCCGGCGCACTGGCGATCTATAGCGGCTGCAGCCACCCGCCAGCGCGCCAGCGGCGTATCCGCGTGCTCGAACGCCTGGGCGAATTCCAGCTGGCCCTGGACCTGGCGTTGCAGGCGCAGGACGCGCCCCACAGCGCCGAAGAACAACAGCATCTGCTGCGTATCCTGCCCCGGCTGCGGCGCAAGCTCGGGTTGCCGGCGATTGCCCCGACAGCACCGGTGGCGATTACCCGATTGGACCTGATGCTGGTCAATGATCCGGCCCTGTCCGTCGAGGAGGGCGTCGCCCGGCACCTGCACGAACCGCAGGCCCCGGTGCACTACGTGGAAAACACCCTGATCAATTCGCTGTTCGGCCTGTTGTGCTGGCCGGCGATCTTCGCGCCGCTGCCGGGGGCGTTTTTCCACCCGTTCCAGAGCGGTCCGGCGGACCTGCATGACGAAGATTTCCACGCTCGCCGCGCCGAGCTGTTCACCGAGTGCCTGGGGCAACTGCGGGACGGTCGTTACCAGGACAGCATCCGCGCCACCTTCAATGCCAAATGGGGCCTGCAATCGCCCTTCGTGTTCTGGAATATCCTGACCCCGGAGCTATTGGAGCAGGCCCTCGTCTGCCTGCCCGCGGAACATCTGCAACACTGGTTCGAGCGCCTGCTGCTGGATATCCGCGCCAACCGCGCCGGCATGCCCGACCTGATCCAGTTCTGGCCGGCCGATAAACGCTACCGGATGATCGAAGTCAAAGGCCCCGGTGACCGTTTGCAGGACAACCAGCTGCGCTGGCTGGAGTTCTGTCGCCAGCACCAGATGCCGATTGCCGTCTGCTATGTGCAATGGGCAGTGGAGGCACCTTGACCTACCGCGTTGCCGTGCGCGCCTTGTGCGAGTTCACCGCCAAGGTCGGCGACCTGGACCTGCGCTTCACGCCGTCGCCGACGGCCCAGGAGGGCATGCTCGGTCATCGCACCGTGGCTTCGCGGCGTGCCGAGGGCTACCAGGCGGAACTGCCGGTGGAAGGGTATTACCGTCACCTCAAGGTCCAGGGCCGGGCAGATGGTTATGACCCGGGGCAAAACCTGCTGGAGGAAATCAAGACCTATCGCGGTGACCTTGCCGCGCAGCCGGCCAACCATCGGCAACTGCACTGGGCCCAGGCCCGGATCTACGCCTGGCTGGTCTGCCAGCAGTTGCAACTGGCGGAAATGAACCTGGCATTGGTCTACTTCGATATCGTCAGCGAAAAGGAAACCGTGCTGCGGGAAACCTGGAGCGCCGCGCAGCTTGAGGCTTTTTTTGCGCAGCAGTGCGAACGTTTCCTCCACTGGGCCGAGCAGGAGGCCGGCCATCGCCAGGCCCGCGACCAGGCGGCCCGGGACCTGATTTTTCCCCACGACGATTTTCGTCCCGGCCAACGGACCCTGGCAGAGACAGTGTACAAGGCCGTCAGCACCGGTCGCTGCCTGATGGCCCAGGCGCCGACGGGGATTGGCAAGACCCTCGGCACCTTGTTCCCGATGCTCAAGGCCCTGGCTCCGCAGCAACTGGACAAGGTGTTTTTCCTCACCGCCAAGACGCCGGGCCGTCAGTTGGCCCTGGATGCGGCGCAGGTCCTCCATGAGCGTTCGCCCACGTTGCCGTTGCGGGTGTTGGAACTGGTGGCCCGGGACAAAGCCTGCGAACACCTGGACAAGGCCTGTCACGGCGAGTCCTGCCCCTTGGCCCGGGGCTTTTACGATCGCCTGCCCGCGGCGAGACAGGCCGCGGTCGGCGTGCCCTTGCTCAACCAGCAGGCGCTGCGAAGCGTCGCCCTGGCCCATGACATCTGCCCCTATTACCTGAGCCAGGAAATGGCCCGTTGGAGCGATTGGGTGGTCGCCGACTACAACTACTACTTCGACTTCAGTGCGCTGCTGTTCGGCCTGGCCCAGGCCAATCAATGGCGGGTGGCGACGCTGGTGGACGAAGCCCACAACCTGGTGGAACGCGGGCGGCAGATGTACAGCGCCAGCCTCGATCAGCAGGTCCTGAGCAGTGTCCGGCGCAACATCCCAGAAGCTTTGAAAAAGTCGTTCCAGCGCTTGAACCGTGAGTGGAACGCTTTGCACAAGGAGCAGGTCGGCCTTTATCAGGCCTATGGGCAGGCGCCCGCCAAGCTGCTGAACGCCATTGGCTTGTGCGTGTCGGCCATCGGCGACTACCTCAATGAACACCCGCAAGGCGTCGATGGCGAGCTCCAGGGCTTCTATTTCGAGCTGCTGCAGTTTTCCCGGGTGGGGGAGCTGTTCGACGAGCATTACCTGTTCGATATCAGCCTGCGCGAGAACGGCCAGCGCCGCAGTTCGCAACTGTGCCTGCGCAATGTGGTGCCGGCCGGCTTCCTCCGTCCGCGACTGACAGCGTCCCGCAGCAGCGTGCTGTTTTCCGCGACCCTGAGCCCCCGGCACTACTACACCGACCTGCTGGGCCTGCCGGCGGACACCGCGTGGATCGATGTCGAATCGCCGTTCAAGCGCGAGCAGCTGGACCTGCGGATCATCAGCCAGATCTCCACCCGCTACGTCCATCGCCAGGCTTCACTGGTACCCATTGTCGAACTGATGGCCGATCAGTTCGCCGGGCGTCCCGGCAACTACCTGGCCTTCTTCAGCAGCTTCGACTATCTGCAGCAGGTGGCACAGCTATTGGCCGAGACCCATCCGCAGATCCCGCTCTGGCTGCAATCGCGACGCATGGAGGAAAGCCAGCGCCAGGCCTTTCTCGAACAGTTCACCGAACACAGCCAGGGCATTGGCTTTGCGGTCCTCGGCGGGGCCTTTGGCGAGGGTATCGACTTGCCCGGTCAGCGACTGATCGGCGCGTTTATCGCGACCCTGGGGTTGCCGCAACTGAACCCGGTCAATGAGCAGATCAAGCAGCGCATGGCCGTGCTATTCGGCGCGGGATACGACTACACCTACCTGTACCCGGGTGTGCAGAAAGTCGTGCAGGCGGCCGGGCGGGTGATTCGCAGCGAACAGGATCGCGGCGTGGTGATGCTGATCGACGATCGTTTTGCCGAGGCCAAGGTCCGGCAGTTATTGCCGCGTTGGTGGCAGGCCTGACAACTGCGTGGCCCTGGCGCGAGCACGGCGGTCGGTGTCCTCGATGGCCTCAAGGCTGCCAATCGCCACCTCGGCGGTCTGTTCCAGGGTTTGCCCGACGACACGGGCGATATCGCTGAATGCCAGGGCTCCGGCCAGGAACGCCGCCACCGCCACTTCATTGGCGGCATTGAGCACCACACTCAGTTCACAACCGGCATGTGCCACTTCCAGGGCCAGGCGCAGGCAGGGGAAACGCCGCAGGTCCGGTTTGGAAAACACCAGCGGCTCACAACCGGTCAGGTCCAGTGGCTCAACCCCGGACTCCATCCGCCGGGGATAGGCCAGGGCCTGGGCGATGGGGGTGCGCATATCGGGATTACCCAGTTGCGCCAGGACCGACTGATCGGCGTACACCACCATCGAATGCACGATACTTTGCGGATGAATCAGCACCTCGATCCGTTCCGGCGGCATCTCGAACAACCAGTGCGCCTCGATCACCTCCAGGCCCTTGTTCATCATCGTGGCGCAGTCCACCGAGATCTTGCGACCCATGCGCCATTTCGGGTGGGCACAGGCCTGGTCGGGGGTGATGTCGTCCAGGGTTTCCAGCGGCCGAGTCAGGAACGGGCCGCCGGAAGCGGTCAGGATCAACCGTTCGGGACGGGCCTCGGGGTGGGTCGACAGGCATTGGAAGATGGCATTGTGTTCGCTGTCGACCGGCAGCAACTGCGCTTTCGACTCGGCGACGCTGGCCATGAACAACGCACCGGACATCACCAGCGCTTCCTTGTTGGCCAGCAGGATGCGCTTGCCGGCCTGGGCGGCGGCCAACGTCGAGGCCAGCCCGGCGCCTCCGACAATCGCCGCGACCACCGTGTCGCATTCATCGGCCGCGGCCACCGTCATCAGTGCCTGCGGGCCATGGAGCACCTCGGTGTGCTGCCCGAGCGCCTTCAACCGAGCCGACAACCGCGAAGCCCCATCGGCATCGGCCACCACCGCCACGGCGGGTTGGAAGGCCAGGCACTGCCGATACAGCTTGTCGATATTGTGGTGCGCGGTCAGGGCGAACACGGAAAAATCCTCGGGATGCCGCGCGACCAGATCCAGGGTGCTGTCGCCGATAGAACCGGTGGCCCCGAGCAGGGTCAGGCGCTGGTGCATGATCGGGCTCCTTGGCTATTGATTGTCCCGGGCGATCAGCTCACGGGGATGGGCGCTGAATTGACCGACCATCTGCGCCAGGTGTTCGCGAGCGTTGGCCTGGCCACCGTAACGGGCTGTGACATAGGCCTGGAGCAAACCGGTGAAGTCATCGGCAATGGTGTTGCCCTTGAGGGTCAGCACCCGTTCACCGTCCATGTACACCGGCGCCGATGGGTGCTCGCCGGCCCCCGGCAGGGAAATACCGATATCCGCCAGGCGACTTTCCCCCGGGCCGTTGACCACGCAACCCATGACCGCCACCTGCAGTTGCTCGACACCGCTGAAACGGCTTTTCCAGATCGGCATCTGCTCGCGCAGGTAGTCCTCGATCTGCTGGGCCAGTTCCTGGAAAAAACTGCTGCTGGTACGCCCACAACCGGGACAGGCCACCACCGAGGGGCTGAACGCCCGCAGGCCCATGGTCTGCAGGATCTGCTGGGCCACCAGCACTTCGCGGGTGCGTTCGCCGCCAGGTTCGGGGGTGAGCGATATACGCAGGGTGTCGCCAATGCCTTCCTGCAACAACACCGCCAGGGCGGTGGAGGAGGCAACGATCCCCTTGGAGCCCATGCCGGCTTCGGTCAGGCCCAGATGCAGGGGGAAGTCGCAACGGGCGGCGAGGTTGCGGTACACGGCAATCAGGTCCTGGACGTGACTGACCTTCGCCGACAGCACGATCCGCTCCGCCGGCAGACCGACTTCGATGGCCCGTTGCGCATTTTCCAGCGCCGACACCACCAGGGCTTCGCGCATCACCGCGTCGGCGGCCAGTGGTTGGGCCAGGGCGGCATTGGCGTCCATCATCCGCGCCAGCAGGTCCGGATCGAGGCTGCCCCAGTTGACGCCGATGCGCACCGGTTTTTCATGACGGCAGGCGATTTCGATCATCTCGCAGAACTGCTCGTCGCGCTTGGCGCCCTTGCCGACGTTGCCGGGGTTGATCCGGTACTTGTCCAGGGCCCGGGCACAGTCGGGATAGGCCGCCAGCAGCCGGTGGCCGTTGAAGTGGAAGTCGCCCACCAGCGGCACCCTGATCTGCCGGGCGTCGAGCAACTCGCGGATCTTCGCCACCTGGGAGGCGGCCTCATGGCCGTTGACCGTGATCCGTACCAGTTCGGCGCCGGCCAGGGCCAGTTGCTCGACCTGGGTCGCGGTGGCCCGGGCGTCGGCGGTATCGGTGTTGGTCATGGCCTGGACCACAATCGGGCTGGCGCTGCCCAGGCTGAGCGGACCGATGGTGACCTGGCGGGTCTTGCGGCGGGCAATCGCGAGGTTCATTGAGGTGACTCCTGCGTGAGAGATGTGTCGTGGTATCGAGGTGTTCGCAAAGACCACGCAAGATTGCCGCTCATCCAGCTTTCCAGCATGGCGATGTATTGTTCAATCGCCTTTCGCTCGGCGTCCGAGTAGCGCTGTTGCCCAATGAACAACGGCAGTTTTTCCCGTGCCAGTTCGAAGGTATGAACGCGAGAGGTCACCAGCCGGTTGACGAAATCCATGGCTTCGCGCAGCGACAACTCCAGATGATGCTGGCAGACGACCACATAGTTGTTTATTTCACCGCCATGGCTTTCCTTGCCATGGGAAAAGATGTCATTGACCAGGACGACCACGTCGTTGGCGCTGTCCTGCAGCGCCTGGAAGATCCGGCTGCGGCAGAACCCTTCAGGCACTTCGGCCCGGTTGGCGGCTTCACCGCCACTGAACATCAACTGGGTGGCGCCGGTGTATCGTCGCACCTGGACGAAGGCCAGCAGATCTGGCACCTCGCCAGCGGCCCTGGCCTCTATTTCCTTCAGTGTGGAGTCGAAGTAGTCACGGATGTCCTGGAAAAAGCGCCGTTGCCCGTGGGGACTCAATCCCTCGCTGATCGACGCAAACAAGGCGCATCCCGACTGCTCGATTCCCGGTTTGGGAGCGGGGGCGTCGTGCGGCGATGAGAACTGGCGAAGCAGTCGCTCCAGCAATGCCTGTGCTGGCGTGACTTGATCCTTCAATACACCCTGATCCAGTTCATCGTCCAACAGGAAAATCCAGGTGATCAGGTTGATCATCTGTTGCAGTCCGCGCGCTTGCGCATCGGGGTAGACCCTGGCGGCGAGTTCGAAGAACCGACCTGAGTCCAGTGTCCGGCGTACATCGCGGTTGACCAGGCCCATCGACTCCAGCCAGGCGTTGGAACTTCGAGTCGCCGCGTCCTGATGCGGATTGATCCTTGAAGCAAAGGGCAGGCGAATCTCTGGCAGATCGACACGGGGCATGATGTTGCCTCCTATGACGGTGTTGGCTTAGCGACTGCGGGCGATCAGCCCGGTCGGAAGATTGAACTGCACCTGCTCTTCACGGCCGGGCAGGGTTTTGATCGTCAGGGGCGCCAGGTTCCCGAGCGCGGCAATCACGTCGTCGACCAGGACCTCGGGTGTCGAGGCGCCAGCGGTGATCCCCACCGTCTCGACGTTTTGAAACCATTGTCGATCCAGCTCTGCACCCTCGGCCACCCGGTAGGCGGGCACACCGGTTTCGGCGGCAATGGTGCGCAAGGTCACGGTATTGGCGCTGTTCGCGGCACCCACCACCAGCACCAGGTCGACACACTGGCTGAGGATTCGCAGCGCGGTCTGGCGGTTTTGCACGGCGTAGCAGATATCCCGGGTATCGGGGCCGACGATGCCCGGATAACGTTGTTGCAGGGCCAGGACCACGGCCTTGGTGTCATCGACGCTGAGGGTGGTCTGAGTGATATAGGCCATCGGTGTATTCGCCGGGAAAGGCAAATCCTCTACCTGATCCACGTTACGCACGACCACCACCGGGGCGGGAATCTGCCCGAGGATGCCAATCACTTCGGGGTGTCCGGCTTCACCGATCAGGATCACCTGATAGCCTTTGGCGGCGTACTGGCGGCCCTGGTTATGTACCTTGCCGACCAGCGGGCAGGTGGCGTCGAGGACCCGCAGCTGGCGCTGGCGCGCCGCGTTTTCGACGACCCTGGCCACACCATGGGCGCTGAACACCGTGACGGCGTCGACCGGCACTTCATCGAGTTCCTCGACAAAGATCGCGCCCTTGGCCTTCAGGCTTTCGACCACGTGGTGGTTATGAACGATTTCATGGCGCACATACACCGGCGCGCCGTACTGCTCCAGGGCGAGTTCGACAATATCGATTGCCCGGACCACGCCGGCGCAGAAACCGCGGGGTTGGGCCAGGATGACGTTCATGGGTGACCTCCACTCATGGCTTGTCGGTGGGGGATATCGGTGCGCCGGGAGACCTCGCGGGCCAGCGCGATTTGTCCGCAAAACACCTGGACCGAGGTCACAATCCCCTTGGCATCCAGGCCGCAGGCCGTGAGCAGTTGGTCCGGGGCGCCGTGCTCGATGAATTGATCGTCGAAGCCCAGTTGCAGCACCTTTGGAGAAACCATCGAAGCCGCCAGATGTTCGAGGCATGCACTACCGGCGCCGCCCTTTACGCAGCCTTCTTCAACCGTCACCAGCAGGTCGTGACTGCAGGCGAGGGCTTCTATCAGGTCGACATCCAGGGGTTTGACGTAACGCATGTTGGCCACTGTCGCATCCAGTACCTCAGCCGCCTCAAGGCTGGGCAGCACCATGGAACCGAAGGCGAGGATGGCGATTCGCGAGCCCTGGGGAAGGGTCGTTTGCCGACGGATTTCACCTCGGCCCAGGGGCAGGGCACTCAGCTCGGCTTGGGTCGCCGCGCCACTGCCGGCACCGCGTGGATAACGTACCGCCACCGGTCCGTTCTGCAGCAGCGCGGTGTGCAGCATCTGCCGGCATTCATTTTCATCCGCCGGGGCCATGACGATCAGATTGGGCACGCAGCGCAGGTAGGCAATATCGAACGCACCGGTATGGGTGGCGCCGTCCGCCCCGACAATCCCGGCGCGGTCGATGGCCAGCACCACCGGCAGGTTCTGGATCGCGATGTCATGGATCAGTTGGTCGTAACCGCGCTGGAGGAAGGTTGAGTAGATCGCCACCACCGGCTTCAGACCTTCGGTGGCAAGGCCCGCGGCAAAAGTCAGGGCATGCTGTTCGGCGATCCCGACATCGAAGTAGCGATCGGGGAAGCGTCGCTCGAACTCCACCAGTCCCGAGCCTTCGCGCATGGCGGGGGTAATCGCGACGATCCTGGGATTGCGTTCGGCCTCGTCACACAGCCAGTGGCTGAAGACCTGGGTATAGGTTGGCTTGCCGGGCGCCGCCGGCTGGATGCCTTGTTCCGGATTGAATTTCCCGGGCCCGTGATACAGCACCGGGTCCATGGCCGCCGGACTGTAGCCGTGGCCCTTTTCGGTGATGATGTGCAGCAGTTGCGGGCCGCGCAGGTTTTTCAGGGCCTGCATCGCCGGAATCAGCTCGTTGAGGTCATGACCGTCGATGGGGCCGGTGTAGTTGAAGCCCAGGGCTTCGAACAGCGTCGCGGACAATCTCAGTCCCTTGAGCTGCGCTTCGAATACCCGTTCACCCAGGGGCGCTTCATCGCGCAGGATGCGCTTGATACCAGCCTGGGCCGAAGCCGTGCAGCGATGCGCGGTGAGTTTGCCCAGGTAGTGGCGCAGCGCGCCGACGGCGGGAGAGATCGACATGTCATTGTCGTTGAGGACCACCAGAAACGGCAGGTCGGCGTGCAGGCCGGCATTGTTCATCGCCTCGTAGGCCATGCCACCGCTCAGGGCGCCATCGCCGATCACCGCGATGCCGTGGCGCTGCTCACCTTTGCTCCTGGCCCCCAGGGCCATGCCCAGTGCCGCGGAAATCGAGGTGCTGGAGTGAGCCGTACCGAAGGTGTCGTACTCGGATTCCTGGCGTCTGGGAAAGCCGGAAATCCCGCCCAATTGACGAATACCGACCATGGCCTCGCGGCGTCCGGTGAGGATCTTGTGCGGATAGGATTGATGACCCACATCCCAGACGATCCGGTCATGGGGGGTATCGAAGACATAGTGCAGCGCGATGGCGAGCTCCACGGTGCCCAGATTGGCGGAAAGGTGCCCGCCAGTCCGTGAAACACTGTAGAGGATAAAGGCCCGCAACTCGTCGGCGACCGCCGAGAGTGCCCTTGGATGCAGGGCTCGCAGGTCGACCGGGCTGTCGATGGTGTCCAGTAGCTCGAACATGGCGGACTCCTCCGTGGGGCTCGGTGCAAGCGGTTGACGATCGGGTCCGCCAGAGGCGCAAACAGATCGCCAGCGCGCCGTGCACGTTCAGTGTCATGGGACGATTGCTAGAGGGCCAGATGGCTGGTCGAGGGGGCCGCGAGAGCGATTTTTTGCCAGGCACGCAGACCCGCGAGGGTGTAGGTGTCGAAGATCTTGCGAAACCAGACCGTGTACTTTTCCGGCTCGGCGGCAATGCACCGCGGAATGTCGGACAGCGGCAACCAGGCCCAGGCCAGGGCTTCATCGGGATTGGCAATGGGTGGTGTGTCGCTGCTACCGACGAACAGGTGATCGAACTCATGCTCGATCAGGTCGTTCGAGACCTGTTCCCGATAGAGCAGGGAGGCGACCTTTTTCAGGGGGCAGGTCAGGCCCATTTCTTCGAACAAACGCCGTTGCGCGGCAGCGTGGGTCTGTTCGCCCAGGCGCGGATGGCCGCAGCAGCTGTTGGTCCACAGGCCTTGCGAATGGTATTTGCCGAGCGCGCGCTGTTGCAGCAGCAAACGGCCCTGCTCGTCGAAAATGAAGATCGAGAAAGCCCGATGGCGCAGGCCTTGTCGATGGATGAACAGCTTGTGCGCACTGCCGGTTTCGCAATCATCCTCATCTACCAGAATGAGGGTTTCTTCCATGACTCGGACTCCGAGGTGCCGTTGTCACTGGACGATACTGCTGACCAGAATACGTGGGGGAAACTCAGGTTTTCTTGAGTGGTATCCATTCACACTAGATCGCGTTTTCCCAAGCGCAAGGCGGCGCGGACATTCGGTTTGGCCGTTCGTCTGAAGCTGGCGGATGGGCAGTGCTGGCTGTTGGGCTGTGCGCGGAATTGACGCTTTTGGGGGGAGCCAATCCCTTGCGCTTTGGAGGGAGGTCTGATGAAAGGGATTTTGTAAGACGCTGAATCGTTCTCTTTCCTACAAGGCCTGTCGGTTGTATCTTCGTGCGGATAACGCATAAAGTTGTCTTTCGCGAACAGTATTTTGCGATCAACCTTGGCCGGTTGAGCACATAGGCACACAAGCGCTCAAAATAACGAGTGGGCGCTTAAGGAATAGCAATTATATAGTGATATCCGAGATGCCTACTCACACTGTCCTCCGTTTTACCCCGCTTGACACCCACGATGCTGCTAATCCGGTACTGTATATCCGTCACGATGCCCCCCTCGAAGATCTGGCGATTTGCGCGGCTCACCGTTTTACGGTGGTTCGCGATCTGATGGACACCTTGTCTACACTAGGGCTCAAAAATATTGATGATTGCGATTTGTTGCGAGTGAGCCGTGGCAGTCATCTACTGATGCGCGAGGGTTGTGCGCTATTAGAGATTATTCAAGTACGGGCCGCACGGATGAAAAATCAGTAGGTTTGCCGCCTCTCTCAAGCATTTTCATTGCTGTTTGGTGTTTGGATCTGCTCCCTCACTTGGAACGTTCGGGTGAGGGGCTCCATCCGTTTTGCTTCACGGTATGAGCTCAATATTTTATGAGCATCATAAGGATGCTGTTTAGTTTGGCTTCATGTGTTTAGTACCAATTTTCCATGGAGAAATTTTGTATCTTGTATGAGTCGCTACTGTCATTGTGGCATATGATGCAGTGCATGGTGCTCATGACAAACCAAACCAGGAACTCCTTGAGCTCGGTCGACGGTTTAGGAGCAGGTTTTTTAGCACGCTCTCTATGTCGTCTACTAGTTTGTTGAAGGAGGTTGTATTGAGTTTTTCGATGAAAATGTTTCTATGTGATCCTTGTGCATGCCGTCCATATAATAGTAGTCGTCAGGCTTGAATTTGATTGTATCAACTGTCGTTTTTTTCGTAAATTTAAATATCTGTTGGCCTTGATATGTTTTTCCTGTTCTTAAAGATACACGCTCCCGTATTTCGCCTAGTGGGGTACCGCTGATAGGGTTGTTGGTCAGTCCTAGTGGGTCAATCCATACCGCCGGATTTGGCGCATACCGACAACTCGGCCATCATCGACGTGTGTAGCAAAGCATCGCCCTCGCGGGCAGCCCAGGGGGTGTCGGTCATGAAGGTACGTTCCGTGCGGGCCAGGGACGCCCATCGGAACATGTGGTCAGGCCAGATTCAAGAGGAAAAGACGATCATAAATGTAAGAACTGTCTCTAATAACATATTGAAACTGCTGGTTTATTATCGGTGCTGGTAGGGTTGGTGTCCCAAGAGGCGAGCCCGGCTTCAGGTGTTGGAGAGGTACTCGCACTTTGATAAATAGAGCTCCGGGCTTGGAGACAGTGTTGTTGTTTTGTAGCGTGGCGTAATCGTTGACCAGTGATGATTTCCTTTTATACAACTGCAGAGCAGGTCAACGAACGAATCCACCGTCTGTTGCTCATGCGTTGAAGTGACGAGAAGTGACAGGTTGTGCTTCTGTGCTTCAAACACATGGTAGGTATCAATGCACTTGTTTATGGTGAGATTTATGGCTTGCTCTATGGAGAGATTGCCTTCTTTCTGAACAAGGAGCACAGCGTTATGTTTTTCTTTTTTCAGGATCTCTCTTTCCAGTGAAAAGATATCATTGGTGTAGAAGCAGATGTCCGTGCAGGTATCGAGAATGTCCTGAATCATTGGATGCTCTGCGAGGTGTGGCGGCAGCTCCAATCGTGTGGCCCATTGCGCCACATCCACAAAGGCACGAACAGAGATGGCTCGCCTTCTCAAAGGCAGATAACGTTCCAGGGTGATAGGCGCGTCACTCGCATGCATCCGAGACTCATCAATCCATGACTGCAGGAAGCTCTGCCAGGTGGCTCGTGTTTTCCTTTGCCAGGCATCAGACATGCACACCATGCCATCGCTGTAGCGTTGCCAGGTGTTCAACCAGCTTCGCAGCATCGGGTTGTTCATGTCGTGGTGTTGCTCGACGGGGTCTTCGGTGATATTGATCAGTGAGTGGATCAGCTTTGTCACCTGTTCGGTTTCATTGACATGGGAAGAGCAGTAGTCATCGACAATGGCCGCAATACCTATCATGTCGGTTGCCAGGCAGAGACCGACGTAGGGAATTTGCGGGAACGTATAGATCACGAGCCTGACAGCGCCTTGTTGCAAGTAGCTTTGTTCTGCTTCAGTGTCACTCATCAGGCCCATCTCGCGTAACCAGTTGATGTGATAACTCTCAAGTTCGGTGGCTTGGGGGTGCACGCGAAGAGGGATGGTGGTTTCAAGTTCGAAAGAGGGCATGAGGGGGTCTTCCTGTTAGCGTCAGAGGCTTGCCAGAATGAGGCGAGTCATACGCCAAATCGCTTTTGACGACATTGATAGGCGGTCATCGCCTGGTGAAATTCTTCTTGAGTGAATTCAGGCCAACACAGCGACGAGAAGTAAAACTCAGAATAAGCGCATTGCCAGGGCATGAACCCCGAGAGCCGTTGTTCGCCTGACGTGCGGATCACAAGGTCCGGTCCGGGCTGGTCGCCGGTGTCCAAGGCCTGCTGTAGCCGCTGCTCGGTGATGGCATCCGGTAGCTGTTCCAGTGCATTGCTAGCCATGAACTCTTTTATGACCGAGCGTACGGCCCGAATGATTTCCTGTCGCCCGCTGTAAGCCACCGCAATATTGACGCAGGGCCCTTTGACATGGCGGGTACGACTTTGGGCGTTGCGTATCGAGTTGTTGGCAGCGGGCGCAAGTGCATCGGTATCACCCAGGATATGCAGGCGCCAACGCCCGCTATTGGCCAGTTCGTTGATGACACTCACGATGACGTCGATCAACCCGGCAAGTTCTTCAGGATCGCGCTGGAGATTTTCCAACGAGAGCGGCCATAGGGTAATAAATGGAATCTCGAGTTGCGCGCACCACTCCAGAAGGTGATGAACCCGGGCCCCTCCAGCGCGATAACCTTCGATACACGACAAGCCTTGCGTGGCCGCCCAGCGTCTGTTGCCGTCGAGAATGACAGCCAGATGCCGGATCAAGGGCTGGCGAGTGGGTGAGCTTTCTTCAACCGCGGGTAGATGGGTAGGATTCTGCGCACTGCCGGTTTCGCAATCATCCTCATCTAGCAGAATGAGGGTTTCTTCCATGACTCGGACTCCGAGGTGCCGTTGTCACTGGACGGTACTGCTGACCAGAATGCGTGGGGAAACTCAGGTTTCTTGAGCGATACCCATAGACACTAGATTGCGTTCGCTCAAGCGCAAGGCGGCGCGGACATTCGGTTTGGCCGTTCGTCTGAAGCTGGCGGGAGCCCTTTTGGGCGTCCCCCCTCTAACTCAACCTTTCATCAAACCTTCATCAAACGTTTATTCCCATGTTTTGTTCAGGTCATCTACCTGACACCCCGCCTGCCTAGAGTCGTTTGAACTCAAACGTGGCCAGGGACGGCTGCTCAACCTGATAGAGCAGCCCATGCATCCAGCGATCCGTGTCGAACACCTGAACAAGACCTTTGCGCGAAAGAGCGCATTGGTCGACCTCGATCTCTCCATCGCGGTCGGTGAAATGGTCGCGCTGATCGGCGCTTCCGGCTCCGGCAAGTCGACCTTGTTGCGTCACCTCACAGGCCTGGCCTGTTGCGACAAAAGCAACGGTGGCAGCGTCAAGGTGCTCGGGCGTGATGTGCAGGTCTCCGGACGCTTGAACGGCAAGGTACGGCGTCTGCGGGCCGATATCGGCTACATCTTCCAGCAGTTCAACCTGGTCAACCGCCTCAGCGTGCTCGACAACGTGTTGCTCGGTTGCCTGGGGCGCATGCCACGCTGGCGCGGCAGCCTCGGCCTGTTCAATACCGAGGAAAAGCAATTCGCCATGGAATCCCTGGCCCGTGTCGGTCTTGCCGATCTCGCGGCGCAACGGGCCTCGACCTTGTCCGGTGGCCAGCAGCAACGGGTAGCGATTGCCCGGGCCTTGACCCAGCGTGCCGAGGTGATCCTGGCCGATGAGCCCATCGCCTCCCTCGATCCGGAGTCGGCGCGCAAGGTCATGGAAATCCTCGCCGATATCAATCGCCGCGACGGCAAGACCGTAGTCGTCACCCTGCATCAAGTCGATTACGCCATGCGTTATTGCCCCCGTGCGGTGGCGCTGAAAGGCGGGCGGATTCATTACGACGGGCGCGGCAGCGATCTCAGCAGCCAGTTCCTCAACGATTTGTACGGTGCCGATATCGACACCAGCCTGATGTTTTCCGACCAGAGCCGCCGCCCCGACGTCACGCCTCGGCTGGTGCTGGCGAGCCTCTGAATACCCTTATTCCCCCGGCAGTATTCCACCCACAGGAATCCTTCAATGTTGAACCGTATCCGTCACGTGTGTCTGTCCGCCGTCTTGTTGGCCACCGGTGTCCTGGGCAATGCCCAGGCCGCCGACAAGGTCATCAATTTCGGGATCATGTCCACCGAGTCCTCGCAGAACCTCAAGAGCATCTGGCAGCCGTTCCTGGATGACATGCACAAGAAAACCGGCCTGACCATCAACGCCACCTTCGCCTCCGACTATGCCGGTCTGATCCAGGGCATGCGTTTCAACAAGGTCGACGTGGCCTGGCTGGGCAACAAGGCGGCCATGGAAGCGGTGGACCGCTCCAACGGTGAAATCTTCGCCCAGACCGCTGCCGCCAACGGTGCGGCCGGTTACTGGAGCGTGCTGATCGTGAACAAGAACAGCCCGATCAACTCCGTGGAAGACATGCTCAAGAACGCCAAGAACCTGACCTTCGGCAACGGCGATCCGAACTCCACCTCGGGCTATCTGGTACCCGGTTATTACGTGTTCGCCAAGAACCACGTCGACGCGGCCACCGCCTTCAAGCGCACGCTCAACTCCAGCCATGAGGTCAACGCCTTGAGCGTGGCCAAGGGGCAGTTGGACGTCGCCACCTTCAACACCGAAAGCTGGGAGCGCCTCGAAGTCACCCAGCCGGACAAGGCCGCCATGCTCAAGGTGATCTGGAAGTCGCCGCTGATCCCTGCCGATCCGATGGTCTGGAGCAAGGCCCTGGGTGAGAGCGAGAAAGCCAAGATCCGCGACTTCTTCTTCAACTATGGCAACACCGATGAAGAGAAGGCCGTGCTCAAGGGCATGCAACTGGGCAAGTTCCTCGTCTCCAGCGATGACCAACTGCTGCCGATCCGCCAACTCGAACTGTTCAAGCAGCGCACCAACATCAGCGCCGACGAGCACCTGGAGGCGGCCGACAAGGCCAGGAAACTGGCGGATATCGACGCCGACCTGGCCAAGCTGCAACAGCGCATCACCGAGCTGGACAAGAAGACCGCGGCCAATGCCGGTTGACCCCTGGCGCGGCGTTACCACGCCGCGCCTTTTCCGAGCTTCTTTTATGAGAGTCGATCATGACCACGCTGCACGCTGAAGCTGTCGGCAAGCACACCTGGCCGCAATACGTCGGTTGGGGCCTGTTCCTGGTCCTGCTGGCCTGGGCCTGGCACGGTGCCGAGATGAACCCGCTGGCGCTGTACCGCGATTCGGGAAACATGGCGACCTTCGCCGCCGACTTCTTTCCGCCGGACTTCCATGAATGGCGCTCCTACCTCAAGGAGATGATCGTCACCGTGCAGATCGCCCTCTGGGGTACGGTGCTGGCGATTGTCTGCTCGGTGCCGCTGGGGATTCTCTGCGCCGACAACATCACCCCGTGGTGGGTCCACCAGCCGCTGCGCCGGGTGATGGATGCCTTCCGTTCGATCAACGAAATGGTCTTCGCCATGTTGTTCGTGGTAGCGGTCGGCCTGGGTCCGTTTGCCGGGGTCCTGGCCCTGTGGATCAGCACCACCGGGGTGCTCGCCAAGCTCTTCGCCGAAGCCGTCGAAGCCATCGACCCGGGCCCGGTGGAAGGCGTTCGTGCCACCGGAGCCAGCGCCTTGCAGGAAGTGATCTACGGCGTGATCCCGCAAGTGATGCCGCTGTGGGTCTCCTACGCGCTTTACCGCTTCGAAGCCAATGTGCGCTCGGCGACGGTGGTGGGGATGGTCGGGGCGGGCGGGATCGGGGTGATCCTCTGGGAAAACATCCGCGCCTTCATGTTCGTCCAGACCTGCGCGGTGCTGCTGGTGATCATCGTTGTGGTGAGCCTGATCGACGTCTTTTCCCAACGCCTGCGCAAGCAGTTCATCTGATTTCGGAGGGGTGCCCCTGGGCGCTTTTTTTAACCATGCAGTTGTCTAGACAAGATGAGCCGGTGTACCGCGAACTGGCCGATATCCTCCGTCGCGAACTGAGCAGTTATCAGGCCGGTGACTTCCTGCCGGGTGAAGTGCAGTTGGCCGAACGCTTCGGCGTCAACCGCCACACCCTGCGCCGGGCCATCGATGAGCTGGTGTTCGAAGGCAGCCTGTTGCGCTTGCAGGGCAAGGGCACCCAGGTGCTGGAGCGGCCGTTGATTTACCCGATGGGCGCCGAGACCTCCTACAGCCAGTCATTGTCGGCCCAGGGTGTCGGGGTCGAGGCGGTCCTGCTCAAACGCCGCTACTGCTACGCCAGTCGCGACGAAGCGCAACAACTGGGCATTGCCGAGATGGCGCCGATGATCGAGTTGCAGACCCTGCGCAAGCTCGACCACCAGCCCGTCAGCCTGATCCGCCATCGCTACTGCGCCAGCCATGCGCCGCTGCTGGCGGACTACAACGGCGGTTCCCTGCGCCAGTACCTGCGTGAGCGGGACCTGCCGTTGACCCGCACCCAGAGCCTGATCGGCGCCCGTTTGCCCAACCGCGACGAAGCCGCGTTGCTGATGATGCCCCGGCATCTGCCGGCCCTGACCGTATTCACCCTTTCCCGCGATCGCGACGGCCGCCCGGTGGAGCTGGCCCAGTCCACCAGCCGTTCGGATCGTTTTCAGTACCAGGTCGTCACCTGATGGAGAACCCATTGATGAATCCGTCCCAACGTCAGCACTGGATCGGTGTGCTTGCCCGTGCCCGACGCAGTGAATTGCTCCCCCATGAAGCCGCCTTGCGGGATGCCGATTACCAGTTGATCCGCGCCCCGGAGATCGGCATGACCCTGGTCCGCGGTCGCATGGGCGGCAACGGCGCGCCGTTCAACGTCGGTGAAATGAGCGTGACCCGTTGCGTGGTGCGCCTGGCCGATGGTCGTACCGGCTACAGCTATCTGGCCGGTCGCGACAAGCTTCACGCCGAGCTGGCGGCCTTGGCCGATGCGCATTTACAGGGTTCGCAACCGAGCCAATGGCTCAGTCAATTGATCACCCGTCTGGCCAATGCCCAAGTCGCCCGCCGCGCGGAAAAAGAGGCGGACACCGCTGCCACCAAGGTGGAGTTCTTCACCCTGGTTCGAGGAGAAAACTGATGAATCCACAGCTGTTGCAACCGGCGTTTGTCGACCCGGTCCTGGATGCCCAGCGCGGCTTTCGAGCCGCTCTCAAGGCGCTGGCCGAGCCCGGCCTGGTCCAGTTGCTGCCCGGCGCGCCCAGTCTTGAAGGCCTGGCGCCCACCACCTATGCGCTGTGCCTGGCGCTGTTGGATATGGATACGCCGCTGTGGCTGGCGCCGGCCTTCGACACGCCGTTGATCCGCGCCAATCTGGCGTTCCACTGCGGCTGTCCGTTGACGAGCCGCCGGGAAGAGGCCGCGTTCGCCTTGCTCGGCGAAGCGGATCTGCTGGACCTGAGCGGCTTCGACCACGGCAATGATCGCTACCCGGACCAGTCCTGCACCTTGCTGGTCCAGTTGCCCGCTCTGGAGGCCGGTCGCGAGTTGAACTGGAGCGGTCCGGGGATCGAGAGCGCGCGTCGGGTCAGTCTGCCATTGCCTTCTGGCTTCTGGCTGGAACGCCAACGCCGCGAGGTTTTCCCCCGAGGTCTGGATGTGCTGTTTGCCGCCGGCCAGCAGTTGATCGGCTTGCCCCGCAGCACCCGGGTCGCCCATATCGCAGAGGAGCTTGCCTGATGTACGTAGCCGTCAAGGGTGGCGAACAGGCCATCGACAATGCCCACCGTCTGCTGGCGAAAAAGCGCCGGGGCGATACTTCTGTCACTGAGCTGAGTGTCGAGCAGATCCGCCAGCAACTGCCCCTGGCCGTGGCCCGGGTCATGAGCGAAGGCTCGCTGTACGACGAAGAGCTGGCCGCACTGGCGATCAAGCAAGCGGCGGGGGACCTGGTGGAAGCGATCTTCCTGCTGCGGGCCTACCGCACCACGTTGCCGCGCTTCAGCCCGAGCCTGCCGATCGACACCTCGCAGATGCTCCTCAGCCGGCGTTTGTCCGCGACCTTCAAGGATGTGCCCGGCGGCCAGCTGCTGGGTCCGACCTTCGACTACACCCATCGCCTGCTGGATTTTGCGCTGCTGGCCGAGGGTGAGTATCCAGGCCCGCAGACTGCGCCTGATGCCCGTCTTGAGCCATGCCCGCGAGTGCTGGGTTTGCTGGCCAAGGAAGGCTTGATCAAGAACGAGGCCGACAACAGCGACAGCGTTGCCGACATCACCCGCGATCCCCTGGAGTTTCCGGCCAGCCGTGCCCAGCGCTTGCAAGCCCTGGCACGTGGCGATGAGGGTTTCCTGCTGGCCCTGGGTTACTCGACCCAGCGTGGTTACGGCCGCAACCACCCGTTCGCCGGGGAAATTCGGATCGGTGACGTCGAGGTGTGGATCGACCCGGAGGAGCTGGGTTTCCCCATCTGCCTGGGCAGTATCGAAGTGACCGAGTGCGAGATGGTCAACCAGTTCGTCGGTTCGGCCACGGAGCTGGCGCAGTTCACTCGCGGCTACGGCCTGGCGTTCGGGCATGCCGAGCGCAAGGCCATGGGCATGGCCCTGGTGGATCGCGCACTGCGCGCTGAAGAGTTCAACGAAGAGATCCAGTCGCCGGCGCAGCAGGAAGAGTTCGTGCTGATGCATTGCGACAACGTCGAAGCGGCGGGCTTTGTCTCGCACCTCAAATTGCCTCACTACGTGGACTTCCAGTCTGAACTGGAACTGATCCGCAAACTGCGCCAACCGGCCGAGGGGAAACGCCATGAATGACCTGAGCCAAGCGCCTGCGCGCGACCCGGCGTACAACTTTGCCTATCTCGACGAGCAGACCAAACGCATGATCCGCCGCGCCTTGCTCAAGGCCGTGGCGATTCCCGGGTACCAGGTGCCCTTTGGTGGTCGCGAGATGCCGTTGCCCTATGGCTGGGGCACCGGCGGCATGCAACTGACGGCGGCGATCCTTGGGGCCGACGATGTGCTCAAGGTGATCGACCAGGGCGCCGACGACACCACCAATGCGGTCTCCATCCGACGCTTTTTCGCCCGCACGGCGGGTGTCGCCACCACCGAAAGTACACCTGACGCCACGGTGATCCAGACCCGCCACCGCATCCCGGAAAGCCCTTTGCGGGCTGATCAGATCATGGTCTACCAGGTGCCGATCCCCGAGCCGTTGCGTTTTATCGAGCCTTCGGAAACCGAGACCCGGACCATGCACGCCCTCAACGATTACGGGGTCATGCATGTGAAGTTGTACGAGGATATCGCCACCTTCGGTCATATCGCCACGGCCTACGCCTACCCGGTAATGGTCGACGAACGCTACGTGATGGACCCGTCGCCGATTCCCAAGTTCGATAACCCGAAACTCGACATGAGCCCGGCGCTGATGCTGTTTGGCGCCGGACGGGAAAAGCGCTTGTACGCGGTGCCACCGTTCACCCGGGTCACCAGCCTGGACTTTGAAGACCATCCCTTCGCAGTGCAGAAGTGGAAGGAGTGCTGCGCCATCTGCGGCAGCCATGACTCGTTCCTCGACGAACTGATCATCGACGACGCCGGCACCCAGCGTTTTGTCTGTTCCGACACCTGGTACTGCGCCCAGCGGGTCGAGCAGCAGGAGAGCAACCAATGAACCTGTCCCTGATGGAAGAGCAGCCGCTCAGCGTATCCGCCGAGCCGCTGTTGCAAGTGCGTGACCTGACGTTGTTGTACGGCCTGGAAAAGGGCTGCCAGGGTGTCAGCTTCGACCTGTATCCCGGCGAAGTACTGGGGATTGTCGGCGAGTCCGGCTCGGGCAAGTCCACCTTGCTGTCGTTGCTGAGCGGGCGCCTGCCGCCCCAGCGCGGCAGCATCGGCTATCGCGGCAAGGATGGCGAATGGCTGGACCTGTACAGCGCCAGCGAGGCCGAGCGCCGCACCTTGTTGCGCACCGAATGGGGCTTTGTCGAACAGAACCCTCGGGACGGCTTGCGCATGGGCGTCTCGGCGGGCGCCAATATCGGTGAGCGGTTGATGGCCCAGGGCGTACGCAATTACCAACAACTGCGTAGCGCCGGCCTCGACTGGCTGAGCCAGGTGGAAATCGATCCGCTGCGTATCGACGACTTGCCCCGGACCTTTTCCGGCGGCATGCAACAGCGTCTGCAGATCGCCCGCAACCTGGTGTCGAGTCCGCGTCTGGTCTTCATGGATGAGCCCACCGGTGGCCTCGACGTTTCGGTGCAAGCGCGCTTGCTCGACCTGCTGCGCGGCCTGGTCCGCGAACTGGACCTGGCGGTGGTGATTGTCACCCACGACCTGGCGGTGGCGCGTCTGCTGGCCGACCGCCTTATGGTGATGCGCCGCTCTCATGTGGTGGAAACCGGGCTGACCGACCAGATCCTCGACGACCCGCAACACCCTTACTCGCAACTGCTGGTGTCTTCGGTGTTGCAGCCATGAGCCTTGTCCGTGAAGTGGAATCCAGCGTGATGACTAACTTGATCGAGGTCCGTGGCCTCTTGAAAACCTTCACCTTGCACCAGCAGAACGGCGTGGTCCTCAACGTGCTGCGCGGGGTGGATTTCAGTGTGCGGGCGGGCGAATGCCTGGTGCTGCATGGCCAGTCCGGCGCCGGCAAAAGTACCTTGCTGCGCACCTTGTACGGTAACTATCTGCCGGCGGGCGGCAGCATCCGGGTACGGCACGCGGGTGAGTGGCTGGAACTGGTGGGCGCCGCGCCCCGGGACATTCTCCAGGTGCGTCAGCAGACCCTCGGCTATGTCAGCCAGTTTCTGCGGGTGATCCCCCGCGTTGCCTGCCTGGATGTGCTGATGGAGCCGGCCCTGGCCCGTGGCTGGTCCAAGGCCCTGGCACGTTCCCGTGCCGAGCTGTTGCTCAGTCGCCTGAATATCCCCGAGCGCCTCTGGCAGTTGGCCCCGGGGACCTTCTCCGGTGGTGAGCAGCAGCGGGTCAATATCGCCCGGGGCTTTATGGTCGCCTGGCCGCTGATGCTGCTGGATGAACCCACCGCATCCCTGGACGACAGCAACCGCCAGGTGGTGCTTGAACTGATGAACGAAGCCAAGGCCAGCGGTGCCGCGCTGATCGGCATTTTCCACGATCGTACCGCCCGTGAAGCGGTGGCCGACCGTCACCTCGACATGACCCCAACTGTTGTTGCCGAAGAGGAATACGCCCATGCCCGCTGAACAGATCCTCAGCAATGCCCGCCTGGTCATGGCCGACCGCGTGATCGAAGGTTCCGTGGTCCTGCGTGACGGGGTGATCGTCGACATCGCCGAAGGCCGCAGCCAGTTACCCCAGGCCCAGGACCTGAACGGCGATTTCCTGTTGCCGGGACTGGTGGAATTGCACACCGACAACCTGGAAAAACACATGACCCCGCGCCCCGGCGTGGACTGGCCGTCGATCTCGGCGGTGCTCAGCCATGATGCGCAGATCATCGCCGCCGGGATCACCACGGTGTTTGACGCGGTGTCCATCGGCGACGTCAACCCCAAGGGCAATCGCATGCAGAAACTACCTGCGATGCTGAATGCCATCGCTGCGGCTGAAGGCGCCGGGCTGACCCGCGCCGAACACCGCCTGCATCTGCGCTGCGAACTGTGCCACCCGGATACCCTGAGCGTGTTCCGTGACCTGGTGGAAAACCCGCTGGTGCAACTGGTGTCGGTGATGGACCATTCGCCGGGCCAGCGCCAGTTCGTGCTGGAATCCAAGTACCGCGAGTACTACATGGGCAAGTACCATTTGAACGACGAGACGATGGATGCCTTTATCGTCCTGCAAATGGCCAACTCGAAGGAGTACAGCGACCGCTATCGTGCCGCCATCGTTGAACATTGCCTGGCCCGTGGCCTGTCGGTGGCCAGCCATGACGACGCGACCGTGGCCCATGTCGAGGAGTCGGCGCGCTACGGCATGACCATCGCTGAATTCCCCACCACCCTGGAAGCGGCCCGGGGCTGCCAGCGGTTGGGCATGAGCGTGTTGATGGGCGCGCCTAACGTGGTCCGTGGCGGGTCCCATTCGGGCAACGTGGCCGCCGCCGACCTGGCCGCCAAGGGATTGCTGGATATACTTTCCAGTGACTACTACCCGGCGAGCCTGCTGCAAGCCGCGTTCTCGCTGGCGGCGCTGGACAATCACTGCGATCTGCCCGAGGCGGTCAGGATGATCAGCCTGGCGCCGGCGCGAGCGGCCGGCTTGAGCGATCGCGGCGAAATTGCCCTTGGGCTGCGGGCGGATCTGGTACAGGCCAGGTGCCGGGATGGGCTGCCGGTGGTGCAACAAGTCTGGCGCCAAGCGAACAGGGTGTTTTGATGGCGGGCAGGTTGATCTATCTCATCGGACCTTCAGGTTCGGGCAAGGACAGCCTGCTGGATGCCGCGCGGGTGCGTTTGGCCGAACGTGGCTGCCGCATTGCGCGGCGGGTAATCACCCGTTCGGCTGAGGCGGTGGGCGAGGAGGCCGAGGGCGTGAGTCCGGAGCAGTTCGCCGCGCTGGAGGCTCAGGGCGAGTTTGCCCTGAGCTGGCACGCCAATGGGTTGTCCTACGGTATTCCACGGGATATCGACGATTGGCTGGCGGCGGGGGAGGATGTGCTGGTCAACGGTTCCCGTGGGCATCTGGCGCAGACGCGTTTGCGTTATCCGCAGTTGTTGGTGGTGCTGCTGACGGTGGATCAGGCTGTATTGCGCCAGCGCCTGTTGGCGCGTGGGCGTGAATCCCTGGTTGAAATTGAGGCGCGACTGGCACGCAATGCCCATTTCAATGCGGATCTGATCGCCGAGGCCGTTCCGGGGCTGTGCCTGATCGATAACTCCGGCCCGTTGCAACGCACTGTCGAGTGCTTGCTGATGTGTCTCGATGGAGAAACCACATGCGTCTGATCTTGCTTGGCACCGGTGATGCCCGGCAAGTGCCTGTCTACGGTTGCGAATGTGCAGCCTGCGAGCTGGCCCGCGGAGACGAAAGCCTGCGACGTCTGCCCTGTAGCGCGCTGATCGAGTGTGGTGACCAGCGCTGGCTGATCGACAGCGGCTTGCCCGACCTCACCGAGCGCTTTCCACCGCGAAGCTTCAACGGCATTTTCCAGACCCATTACCACGCGGATCACGCCCAGGGCCTGCTGCATTTGCGCTGGGGCCAGGGGCTGGTGATTCCGGTGCACGGGCCGGTGGATCCGGAGGGTTTGTCCGATCTCTACAAACATCCCGGCATCCTTGATTTCAGTCAGCCTTTCAGTGAGTTCGAGACCCGGCTTTTCGGTGCTCTCAGCGTTACGGCGCTGCCGCTGCAACACTCAAAACCGACCTTGGGTTATCTGTTCGAAGGGCAGGGGCGTCGCATCGCCTACCTCACCGACACTGTCGGCTTGCCGCCGGCCACTATGGCCTGGCTGCAACGCGAAACGCTCGATGTGCTGGTGCTTGATTGTTCGATGCCGCCCCAGCCCCAGGCCCCGCGTAATCACAACGACCTGACGCTGGCGTTGCAGTGCATCGAAGAATTAAAGCCAGGGCAGGGGGTGTTGACCCATGTCGGGCATACGTTGGATGCCTGGTTGCTGCAGCAGCGTCAGGCGTTGCCGGGTAACGTGACGGTTGGCTGGGATGGGCGGGTGTTTTAGCCCTTTATGTGGGCTTGGAGGCCCGGCGCTTTTGGCCAGACAGCAAAAAGCCCGCATGTGCGGGCTTCTTGGGATGGGGCCAGATCCTTTGGCTGGGGCCCATTATGTCGGCCGTTTATGATGAAATAATTACAATCTGATATCAATTTGATGCATTTCCTTTGGAAAACCAATGACTTGGCGGGGTGGGAGGGCTTTTGATGGCTCACTCTGGCTTGAGGTGTGCCAGGTCCCTGGCGATGCCCTGCAATTCTTTGAAAATCAGATGGTTGCGAAATGTGTGTGGCGTTGAAAATTGCCGTCAGCAAACTTGCTTCGTAGGGTGGGGATGTATATATTCGTCCCCTTGTCGCGCAGGCGTCAGGGTGTCAAGCCCTCTGGTTTGTAACGAACCGCCGCGTAGACCGCTTCACCGCGCTGCCGCCCGAATGGCGAAACTGGTAGACGCATGGGACTTAAAATCCCCCGCTCGTAAGGGCGTGCCGGTTCGATTCCGGCTTCGGGCACCATCTTTGCGTTCCATAGAGCGTTTACGAGTTCTCTGGATACCTCGAAAAACCTGCCTTCTGGCGGGTTTTTTTGCGCCGCTCACTACCTCTCAATTCCAGCGTAAGGTGCTGCCTGACCTCCATGGCGTCATGCAGTATCCGAACGATCTCGATGACCTGGTCATCTGCCAATCGATAGAAAACGACATGCCGCGGTCTCTGCACGGTGCCCGTGGCCGTTGCAGCCTGCTTGCGTACGCAGGTCAGATGAAAGCTCCTCAGTCCCTCTGAGAGTTCATCTCGAGGGCTGCTACCCACCCTGTCTGGCGTTTCTGCAAGGTCTTCGATGGCTGTGCGTATGAGCACCTGGTACCTGATCCTGGCTTGTGGGCCAAACTGTACTTGGGAGTACCTGAGAACATCCTCGATATCACTGAGGGCCGTATGAGAGAGGCGGTACTTTCCCATGCTCAACGGTTCTTGGTAGAGGGGAGGGCCGCTCGTTCACCGATGTCAGCCAGGAGCTCTCCCAACTGGTCACCGCCAATCTCGATGAAATGACCTCGTTCCAGGTCCATCAGTCCTGCTGAAGTGGCATGACGCAATGCATCGAGCTTGGCCAGTTCTTCAGCCTCACGCTGCTCCAGCAGGCGAAGCCCTTCGCGCATGACTTCGCTGGCGTTCTGGTACCGGCCGGAGACAACCAGATCATTGATGACCTGATCCATGTGATCAGTGAGAACGACATTTCGCGTAGCCATGTTGTGCTCCAGGAACAAATAACGCCTCTGCGGATGTTGGCATATTATGCCATCGCGTTCGCTCATGCCTAGTTTGAGTCTGGTATTCATGCAGGAAGGTTTCTTGCAGGATTTGTCAGGGAAACGGTAACGGTACACGCCGACACAATGAATAACGCCCCAGAAGGCTGTCAAAACCCCAACTGCTACAAGCTTTTTCAGGTCGTTGGTGCAGCTACAGAGCGGGGGAAGAGGCCTACAAATCAGGCTCTGCGATTCGCGTCGGATACTGGCTGGTTGACTAGTCGGGCTTTGTCGAACGATGCGTATGTAATGTGTGGCAGCCCTGCAAAACCGAGACCCTGGTCAATCAGAGTGCGCCCAGCCTGGCGCTTCGATAATCTGCGAGTACCACGTAGTCAACCGAGCCGTACAAGGACGAAATCGATGATCAACCGTATTGGTGAGACAGAGATCAAACCGGTTCACAACGACATCAGGCGAATCGATCCGTCACGGTGCGCCTACAACGTTGGCTGCTTGGACGGTGTTGACCCGGCAGACTTGGGCAGGGTGCCGGTGAGTAAGGGACGTAACCACCCGTTAGACAAAAAGTAAGCTGAGCAAAACGGATGAGAAGACCCTTGCGGTACCTAGGTCAGATTCAACCCTCCGTCTGACAGGAGTATCTCACCGGTTAGGTAGTCCGACTCGACCAGCATTAAAACAGCTTTTGCGATGTCGTCTGGGCTGGCGGCCCTGCGCATGGGTGCGCGAGTTCGCCACAACTCTTGGGCCTCTGTCCACCCTGCGGTCAGAGGCGTGTCGACCAAGCCAGGCGCCACAGCGTTTACGCGAATTTCCGGCCCAAGCGATACCGCGAGCAAGCGGGTCATGTGATTGAGAGCTGCTTTGCTTACCGCATAGGGAATCGATGCGCCCTTAGGACGGATACCGGCATGCGAACTGATGTTGACGACGCTACCTGCTCGACGGTAAAGGGCGGCATCGCGCAATGCCGACTCGGCCAATGTGACCAGGTGGAACGGCGCCACGACATTAACCTCGTTAAGTTCGTGCCACACCGCCGAACTGGCAGAGGCCAGGTCGCCGTGCGGAATGACTCTGCTAATACCGGCGTTATTGACCAATACGTCGAGCTGCCCCCACGCGGCGATCGCCTCGTTGATAAGCCTGACCCTGTCAGCTTCGAAAGCAAGATCAGCTTGCACGTAAATAGCCTGCTTCATTTCGGCAGCCATGGCGCGTCCCGTCTCCGCAGAATTTCGCGAATGGAGCACCACCGCATAGCCTGCCCGGCTCAGTGCACGTGCAATGGCTGCGCCGATACCGGAAGTGGATCCTGTAACCAATGCGACGCGTAATACGTTATCGATTGTCGGATCGGGTTTCATATGGATATCTCGAATGGGTCGCTAGAGAGCCATCACCGTAGCACCAAGCGGGCAAAGTCGTCGCCGAGTTGTAGCACCTCCCTGCTGATGGACTAGGCTTGTTACTGCTGAGCTTGGCGATGCCCGAGACAATGACAAAAGAGCATGGCAAAGACGTAAGTGGAGGCTGATGATGGATCGCGTCAGTCAGCTTTTCATGCACGGTGCACCACAACGCTTGGCGACCACCCGACAACCGGAGTCCGATCATGAATGAACAAACCTGCGCCTGCCCCCACTGCACCTGCAAGGTTGGCGAGCATGCGGTCGTGCGTCATGGCAAGCACTACTGCTGCCAGGCGTGCGCCGATCATCACCCGAATGGCGAACCTTGCACGGCCTCCAAATGCCACTGCGCGGATAAACCCAAGTAGGGGTTGTATCTCTACTACCTGCGTTGGCTGTTGAATTCAACGGCTACGAGCTTTTGCCTGCCTGAGGAGGGCGCGCAGAAGAGGGGATCGCTACAGATCAGGCTCGATCGTCAGCATGGGTACGACCGTGAGGGAGTTTCCGGGTTTGGCAGAGCTGCGCATACGCATGTGAAAGGTGACCGCGAAGTTCCTTCATCAGGTCGAAAACCAGATCCCAACGTTGCGCTTATCGAGCAGTACGCTGACGGCTTCAGGCGCAAAACTCCGCTCAACCTGAGCGATGATGTCAGCTGAATAATTCTGTGAATTTGACTCACGCAGAGCGGCGATCACTACACGGCTAATCGCCGCTGTATCTTCGCTTGTTGCGGGGCGAACCTGACTTCCATGTAGATGTTTTGACTGACGGATCGGGTACCCGTAATCACGTAAGCGCTTACAGGCTCTCTGGAACCCCCGAAAAACCTGCCTTCTGGCGGGTTTTTTCGTTTTGGCGTTCCATGCTCTGGCGCATGCGATAGCGCCAGAGCCGTTGGTGAAACTGGCGACTGCCATACACAAGCAAGACTATAGCGGCGTCAGCACATTCATCACCGTATCCAGCGCCACGCGCGTATCGTCCAGTTGCACTAGCGAAGCATGCCGGGCACCGAGGGCGTCACGGTTCTTGATTGCGGTGAGGATCGCCTTGTGTCGGGGCAGGCTGAGGCGCTGGATATCGGGGCGGCGGTTGGTGATGCTGATCGACTCGCGCAGCGGCAACGACAGCATGTTGCACATATAGGCGAGCAAGTCATTGCGCGTGGCGTCGGCAATGGCGCGGTGGAAGTCCAGGTCAGCCTGCAGCAGAGCTTCGTGGGTCTGCGCCGTCTCCATGCCCCGGTAGGCATTTTCGATGGTGGTGATGTCTTCGTCGGTCGCGGTGGACGCGGCCATGGCGGCAATTTCCGGTTCGAGAATGCGGCGCACACCCGCCAGGGTGTTGAAAAACTCGCTATGGGGCGTGGACTGCATCAGCCAGGACAGCACGTCCGGGTCGAGCAAGTGCCATTTCACGCGAGGCCGTACCACCGCCCCCACCCGTGGCTTGGAATACACCAGGCCCTTGGCGCTGAGTACGCGGGTCGCCTCACGCAACACCGAGCGGCTGACTTTGTACTCTTCGCAGAGCGTGGCTTCCATGGGCAGTCTTTCTTCCGGCTTGAAGCGTCCGGAAACGATGTGCATGCCCAAGTCCTGAACGATTTGGGCGTGCATGCTCTTGCGCGGCTTGGGCGACTGCTGATCCATAACGAGGAGGTTGCTCTGGCTAAATACCGCGCATCATACCATCGCAATTAGTGGGAATGACGCGGGACTTCAGCCCCGCGGCAACCCACCAGGAAATCGAAGTCGCAGCCCTGGTCAGCCTGCAGCACATGGTCGATATACAGCTGGCGATAGCCGCCGACGATCACCTGCTGTGGCGGCTTCAGGTCCGCCATGCGCGCGGCCAGTTCGGCGTCCGGGATGTCCAGGTGCAGACGGCCGTTGGCGCAGTCGAGCTCGATCCAGTCGCCTTCGCGCACTGTGGCCAAGGGCCCGCCGGCCGCGGCTTCCGGTGCCACGTGCAAGACCACCGTGCCATAGGCCGTGCCGCTCATGCGCGCATCGGAAATACGCACCATGTCGGTCACTCCCTGGGCCAGTAGCTTGGCTGGCAAGCCCATGTTGCCGACTTCCGCCATGCCCGGATAACCCTTGGGCCCGCAGTTCTTCATCACCAGGATCGAATGGGCATCGACGTCCAGTTCCGGGTCGTTGATCCGCGCCTTGTACATGTCGAAGTTCTCGAATACCACCGCGCGGCCACGATGCTGCATCAGCTCCGGGCTGGCCGCCGAAGGCTTGAGCACGGCACCCAGCGGTGCCAGGTTGCCGCGCAGTACGCAGATGCCGCCGTCTGCACGGATCGGGTTGGCGAGGGTGCGGATCACTTCGTCCTGGCCGTAGATCGGCGCGTCTTTGGTGTTGTCACCCAGGGACCTGCCGTTGACGGTCAGGGCGTTGGGGTGCGGGATCAGGTTGGCTTCACCGAGGCGACGCAGCACCGCCGGCAGGCCGCCGGCGTAGTAGAACTCCTCCATCAGGAAACGTCCCGACGGTTGCAGGTCGACGATGGTCGGTATACCACGCCCCATGCGGGTCCAGTCGTCCAGGTCGAGCTCGACGCCGATGCGCCCGGCAATGGCTTTCAAGTGGATCACTGCGTTGGTCGAACCACCGATGGCCGCATTCACGCGGATCGCGTTTTCAAACGCTTCCCTGGTCAGGATCTTCGACAGCTTCAAGTCCTCGCGCACCATCTCCACCGCGCGCATGCCGGACATATGCGCCAGCACATAACGGCGCGCATCCACCGCCGGAATCGCCGCGTTGTGGGGCAGGGAAGTGCCCAGTGCTTCAGCCATGCAGGCCATGGTCGACGCGGTGCCCATGGTGTTGCAGGTGCCCGCCGAGCGCGACATGCCGCCTTCGGCCGCGAGGAAGTCATCCAGGGTAATGGTGCCGGCCTTTACCTGTTCGCTGAGTTGCCACACCACCGTGCCCGAACCGATGTCCTGGCCCTTGTGCTTGCCGTTCAGCATCGGCCCGCCGGTGACCACGATGGCGGGTACGTCGCAACTGGCCGCACCCATCAGCAGCGCCGGGGTGGTCTTGTCACAGCCGGTCAGCAGCACCACGCCGTCGATGGGGTTGCCGCGAATGGCTTCCTCCACATCCATGCTCGCCAGGTTGCGGGTGAGCATGGCGGTGGGACGCAGGTTCGATTCGCCGTTGGAGAACACCGGGAACTCCACGGGAAAGCCGCCGGCCTCGATCACCCCACGTTTGACGTGCTCGGCAATCTGACGGAAATGCGCGTTGCAGGGGGTCAGTTCCGACCAGGTGTTACAGATCCCGATGATCGGCTTGCCGTGGAACTGATGGTCGGCAATGCCCTGATTTTTCATCCAACTGCGATACATGAAGCCGTTTTTATCGGCGGTACCAAACCACTGGGCAGAGCGTAGGCCGGGCTTTTTATCAGACATGACGACTTCTCTTATTGTATGACTATATGTTCTTCGTTCAGCAAACATAAGCGTAAAATCTTCTGTTTGGAAGCGTTGTTTAGTAAATAGTACTACTATATAGTCGTTTTCAGATGAGGTACGACCCTGGTGGATTTCCACGGGAGGCGTCCCCCGAGCTTCTATAAAAATAACAATCGGAGATCGATCCATGAGCCAGGAATCGCGGCTTATACGTCGTATCACGCTGAAACTGATCCCCTTCCTGATCCTGCTGTACCTGATCGCCTATGTGGATCGCTCGGCCGTGGGTTTCGCCAAGTTGCACATGGGCGCCGACGTTGGCATCGGTGACGCGGCGTATGGCCTGGGTGCTGGTCTGTTCTTTATTGGCTACTTTCTGTTTGAAATTCCGAGCAACCTGATGCTTGACCGCTTCGGCGCACGGCGCTGGTTCGCACGGATCATGCTGACCTGGGGCGCCATCACCCTCGGCACGGCGTTCGTTCAAGGGCCGTACAGTTTCCATGTGATGCGCTTTTTGCTCGGCGCGGCGGAAGCCGGGTTTTTCCCGGGGGTGCTCTACTACATCACCCAATGGTTCCCGGTACGTCATCGCGGCAAGATCCTCGGTCTGTTTATCCTGTCCCAACCCATCGCGATGATGATCACCGGCCCTGTCTCAGGCGGCCTGTTGGGGATGGACGGCTTTCTTGGCCTGCACGGCTGGCAGTGGCTGTTCATCGTCATCGGCACACCGGCGCTTCTGCTGACCTGGCCGGTGTTGCGCCATCTGCCGGACGGCCCGAAGCAGGTCAAATGGATGAGCGAGGACGAAAAAACCTGGTTGGCCGGCGAGCTGAACAAGGACTTGCAGGCCTATGGCCAGACCCGCCACGGCAACCCGCTGCACGCCCTGAAAGACCACCGCCTGTTGCTGCTGGCGTTGTTCTACCTGCCGGTGACGCTGAGCATTTACGGCCTGGGCCTGTGGCTGCCGACCTTGATCAAGCAGTTTGGCGGCAGTGACCTGACCACTGGTTTCGTTTCAGCGGTGCCCTATGTCTTCGGCATCATCGGGCTGTTGATCATTCCCCGCAGTTCCGATCGCTTGAATGATCGTTACGGTCACCTGGCGGTGCTTTACGTGTTGGGTGCGGCCGGCCTGTTCCTCAGCGCCTGGCTGAATGTGCCGGTGCTGCAACTGGCGGCGCTGTGCCTGGTGGCGTTTGCGCTGTTTTCCTGCACGGCGGTGTTCTGGACGCTACCGGGGCGGTTTTTCGCCGGTGCCAGCGCGGCGGCGGGCATTGCGTTGATCAACTCGGTGGGCAACCTGGGCGGCTATATCGGCCCATTCGTGATCGGTGCGCTCAAGGAGTACACCGGCAACCTGGCCTCCGGGTTGTATTTCCTTTCCGGGGTGATGGTGTTCGGGCTGCTGCTGACCGGCGTGGTCTACCGCGTGCTGGAGCGCAAGCATCTGCTGCCGGCCGACTCATTTGCCGCCAGCGCCCGCAGCGCCACGCGTACTTAATCGACTATCAGGAGAAGACACATGCGTTTGGTTCAGTTCGAATTGCGTAACGGTGAGCGTCGGGTAGGCGTGGTTGAAGGCAGCACATTACGTGAAGTGCAAACCGCGCACAGTGTGCGCGAGCTGGCGTTGGCCGCCATCGAGGCGGGCGTCAATTTGCAGCAGCAGGTGCAAAGCCTTGGCTTGGGTGATAGCCATGACTACGCTGAGCTGTTGGCTGACCTGAAAATCCTGCCCCCGCTGGATCACCCGGACCCGGCCCATATGTTGGTCAGTGGCACCGGACTGACTCACCTGGGCAGTGCCTCGGCGCGGGACAAGATGCATCAGCAGGCCGGTGATGACAGGGCGATGACCGACACCATGCGCATTTTCAAATGGGGCGTGGAGGGCGGTAAACCGGCGTCCGGCCAGGCGGGTGTCCAACCGGAATGGTTCTACAAGGGGGATGGCAGCATCGTGGTGCGCCCTGGTCAGCCATTCCCGGTGCCGCCGTTTGCCGAAGACGCCGGCGAGGAGCCGGAGATCGGCGGCCTGTATGTCATCGGCCATGATCGCAAGCCGTATCGCCTGGGGTTTGCGGTGGGCAACGAATTCTCCGATCACGTGATGGAACGCAAGAATTACCTGTACCTGGCCCACTCCAAGTTGCGCAGTTGCAGCTATGGTCCGGAGCTGCGGGTGGGGGAGTTGCCCCGGCACCTGGCCGGCACCAGCCGTATCCTGCGTAACGGTGAGGTGATCTGGGAAAACGAATTCCTCAGTGGCGAGGCCAACATGTGCCATAGCCTGGAAAACCTCGAATATCACCATTTCAAGTACAGCCAGTTCCTCACGCCCGGCGATGTGCATATCCACTTCTTCGGCACCGCGACCCTGTCATTCGCCGACGGTATACGTACCCAGCCAGGCGATGTGTTCGAGATCAGCCAGGCCGAGTTCGGTGCGCCGTTGATCAATGGTGTCGGCAACGCCGACGCGGTGTTCGAGCCCGGTAACGTCGTCACTCTTTAAGGAAATCACCATGACCCGGTTTTCAGGCCACAACTATATCGGCGGCCAGCGCAGCGCCAACGGCACCGTCAAGTTGCACAGCGTCGATGCCAGCAGCGGTGAGGCCTTGCCCCATGATTTCTACCAGGCAACCCCGCAAGAAGTCGATGCCGCCGCCAAGGCCGCCGCCGCGGCTTACCCGGCTTACCGCGCCTTGAGTGCGCAGCGCCGCGCGCAGTTCCTGGAGGCGGTGGCCGACGAGCTGGACGCGCTGGGGGATGATTTCGTCGAGCTGGTCTGCCGCGAAACCGCATTGCCTGCCGCCCGCATCAAAGGCGAGCGCGGCCGTACCAGCGGACAGATGCGCCTGTTTGCCACGGTGCTGCGTCGCGGCGATTTCTACGCTGCGCGCATAGACAGGGCATTGCCTGATCGCCAACCGCTGCCGCGTCCGGACCTGCGTCAATACCGCATCGGTCTGGGGCCGGTGGCGGTGTTTGGCGCCAGCAACTTCCCCCTGGCGTTTTCCACGGCGGGCGGCGACACCGCTGCGGCGCTGGCGGCGGGATGTCCGGTGGTATTCAAGGCCCATGGCGGTCATATGGCGACGGCTGAGCAGGTCGCCGATGCAATCATTCGTGCGGCACAGGCCACCGGTATGCCGGAAGGTGTGTTCAATATGATCTTCGGTGGCGGGGTCGGTGAAGCGCTGGTCAAGCACCCGGCGATCCAGGCGGTGGGCTTCACCGGTTCGCTCAAGGGCGGACGTGCCTTGTGCGACATGGCGGCGGCACGTCCACAACCGATCCCGGTGTTTGCCGAGATGTCGAGTATCAACCCGGTCATCGTCTTGCCCCAGGCACTGCATGCGCGGGCGGAAACGATCGCCCGCGACCTGACCGCCTCGGTGGTGCAAGGCTGCGGTCAGTTCTGTACCAACCCCGGCCTGGTGATCGGTATTGCCTCGCCGTCATTCACCGCGTTCACCCAGCAGGTCGCGCGGCTGATGGGCGATCAACCGGCGCAAACCATGCTCAATGCCGGCACCTTGAGCAGTTATGGCAAGGGCTTGGAAAAACTGCTGGCGCACCCGGGTATCCAACACTTGGCCGGTAGCGCTCAAGCGGGAAATCAGGCGCAGCCACAATTGTTCAAGGCCGATGCCCATTTACTGATCGACGGTGATGAGGTGCTGCAGGAAGAGGTCTTCGGCCCGACCACCGTGTTCGTCGAAGTCGCCGACCAGGTGCAACTCAGCGCCGCGCTGAGCGGCCTGCACGGCCAACTCACGGCGACGATCATTGGCGAGACGGCTGACCTTGAACAGTTCGCCGGGCTGACGCCTCTGCTGGAGCAGAAAGTCGGCCGCATCTTGCTCAACGGCTATCCGACCGGTGTCGAGGTCTGCGATTCGATGGTCCACGGCGGGCCCTATCCGGCGACGTCCGATGCTCGGGGCACCTCGGTCGGGACCCTGGCCATCGACCGTTTCCTGCGCCCGGTGTGCTTCCAGAACTACCCCGATGGCCTGCTTCCGGACGCGTTGAAAAATGCCAACCCGTTGCGCATTCAGCGGCTGGTGGACGGCATGCCGTCGCGCGACCCGTTGTAATGCCGGATAAGGTCCGGGCTTCACCGCTGTACTACGTACTCTCAAAAAAACAACAAGGAGTCATCGTATGAATAGTCGTCGTGGTATCCGTTCCCTGTGCTGCGCCGCCGTGGCGGTCTCGGCCATGAGCTTGAGCGGGCTGTTGCTGGCCGCTGAAGAAGTGAAGATCGGCTTCCTGGTCAAACAGCCCGAAGAACCCTGGTTCCAGACCGAGTGGGCGTTCGCCGAAAAAGCCGGCAAGGACCTGGGGTTCACAGTGATCAAAATCGCCGTGCCGGATGGCGAGAAAACCCTGTCGGCCATCGACAGTCTGGCCGCCAACGGCGCCAAGGGTTTCGTCATCTGCCCACCGGACGTGTCCCTCGGCCCGGCCATCGTGGCCAAGGCCAAGGCCAACGGTATGAAAGTGATCGCCGTGGATGATCGCTTCGTCGACGCCAAGGGCGGCTTCATGGAGGACGTGCCGTACCTGGGCATGGCTGCGTTCGAAGTGGGACAGAAGCAGGGTGCCGCCATGGCCGCCGAAGCGAAAAAGCGCGGCTGGGACTGGAAAGACACCTACGCGGTGATCACCACCTATAACGAACTCGACACGGGTAAAAAACGTACCGACGGCTCGATCAAATCCCTGGAAGAAGCCGGCATTCCCAAAGACCACGTCCTGACTGCGGCCCTCAAGACCCTGGACGTACCCGGCAGCATGGACGCCACCAACTCGGCCCTGGTCAAGCTGCCCCGTGGCGCGAAAAACCTGATCATCGGCGGCATGAACGACAACACCGTGCTCGGCGGCGTGCGCGCCACTGAAAGCGCCGGGTTTGCCGCGGCCAACGTGATCGGTATCGGCATCAACGGCACCGACGCCATCGGAGAATTGAAGAAAGCCAACAGCGGTTTCTACGGATCGATGCTGCCCAGCCCGCACATCGAGGGCTATAAAACCGCGCAGATGATGTACGAGTGGGTCACTGCCGGTAAGGAACCGCCGAAATACACCGCGATGGATGAAGTGACGCTGATCACCCGTGACAACTTCAAGCCGGAACTGGAAAAGATCGGCCTGTGGAAATAAGGCGGCTCGCTTTCCTTGGCGGTCCCGGTAACCGGACCGTCTGATGGCTGTGATGAGGTGGTTATGCATGCGCAACTGAATGAACAACACACTGCCGGTGCCAGCTTGTGCTTCAGCGGTATCGTCAAGACCTTTCCCGGGGTCAAGGCACTCGATGGCATCAGCTTCACCGCCCATCCGGGTCAGGTGCATGCCCTGATGGGCGAGAACGGCGCGGGCAAGTCGACGCTGCTCAAGATCCTCGGTGGCGCCTACATCCCCACCAGCGGCACCGTACAGATCGGCGAGCAAACCATGGCATTCAAATGCGCCGCCGACAGCATTGCCAGCGGTATCGCGGTGATCCACCAGGAATTGCATCTGGTGCCGGAAATGACCGTCGCGGAAAACCTGTTCCTCGGGCATTTACCTGCGCGTTTCGGCGTGGTCAACCATCGCCTGCTGCGTCAGCAGGCGCTTGCCTGCCTCAAGGGCCTGGCCGATGAGATCGACCCCGAGGAGAAGCTCGGCCGTCTGTCCCTGGGCCAGCGCCAACTGGTGGAAATCGCCAAGGCACTGTCCCGTGGCGCCCACGTGATTGCTTTCGACGAGCCCACCAGCAGTTTGTCCGCGCGGGAAATCGATCGTTTGATGGCGATCATCGGGCGCCTGCGGGACGAGGGCAAAGTGGTGCTGTACGTGTCCCATCGCATGGAAGAGGTGTTCCGCATCTGCAATGCGGTGACAGTGTTCAAGGACGGGCGCTACGTGCGCACGTTCGAGGACATGGGCACGCTGACCCACGATCAACTCGTCACGTGCATGGTCGGGCGCGATATCGAAGACATCTACGACTACCGTCCACGCGAGCACGGTGCAGTGGCCCTCAAGGTCGACGGTCTGCTCGGACCGGGCTTGCGTGAGCCGGTCAGCTTCCAGGTGCACAAAGGCGAGATTCTCGGCCTGTTCGGGCTGGTCGGCGCCGGGCGCACCGAGCTGCTGCGCTTGCTCAGCGGGTTGGAACGCAGTAGCGCCGGGCATCTGGAACTGTATGGGCAAAAGCTGCTGTTGCGCTCACCGCGCAATGCCATTGCCGGTGGCGTGCTGTTGTGCCCTGAAGATCGCAAGAAGGAGGGCATCATTGCGCTGTCGAGCGTGGCTGAAAACATCAATATCAGTGCCCGTGGCGCGCATTCGGGCTTCGGCTGGTTGTTGCGCGACAGCTGGGAGAAGAGCAACGCCGACAAGCAGATCAAGGCGCTGAAAGTCAAAACCCCCAACGCGGCGCAGAAAATCATGTACCTGTCCGGCGGCAATCAGCAGAAGGCCATTTTGGGCCGCTGGCTGTCGATGCCGATGAAAGTGCTGCTGCTCGATGAGCCGACCCGGGGCATCGATATCGGGGCCAAGGCCGAGATCTACCAGATCATCCATAACCTGGCGGCCAGCGGTATCGCGGTGATCGTGGTGTCCAGCGACCTGATGGAAGTCATGGGCATTTCCGACCGTATCCTGGTGCTGTGCGAAGGCGCGCTGCGTGGCGAGCAACGCCGCGAGCACGCCACTGAATCCAACCTGCTGCAACTGGCTTTGCCGCGCCAACGCGCCGACGGCCTGGTGAACTGAGAGGTAACTATGACCACCCAAGACAACGCGCTGCCGATGGCGCGCAAACCCCTGGACCTGCGCAGCCTGCTCGACAATTGGGCGATGTTGCTGGCGGCGGTGGGGATTTTCGTGTTCTGCGCCTTGCTGATCGACAACTTCCTCTCGCCGCTGAACATGCGCGGCTTGGGGCTGGCAATTTCCACCACCGGGATTGCCGCCTGCACCATGCTGTATTGCCTGGCGTCCGGGCATTTCGATTTGTCCGTGGGCTCGGTGATTGCCTGCGCCGGCGTGGTGGCGGCCATTGTGATGCGCGACACCGACAGCGTGCTGCTCGGCGTCGGCGCGGCACTGCTGATGGGCCTGGTCGTCGGACTGATCAATGGCATCGTGATCGCCAAGCTACGGGTCAACGCCTTGATCACCACCCTGGCGACCATGCAGATCGTGCGCGGCCTGGCTTATATTTTCGCCGAAGGCAAGGCGGTCGGTGTCTCCCAGGATCAGTTCTTTATCTTCGGCAATGGCCAACTGCTGGGCGTACCGGTACCGATCCTGATCACCCTGGCCTGCTTCCTGTTTTTCGGCTGGTTGCTCAACTACACCACCTATGGCCGCAACACCATGGCTATTGGCGGCAACCCGGAAGCCGCGTTGCTGGCCGGGGTCAACGTCGATCGCACCAAGATCATCATCTTCGCCGTGCACGGTCTGATCGGCGCCCTGGCGGGAGTGATCCTGGCCTCGCGCATGACTTCCGGCCAGCCGATGATTGGCCAGGGTTTTGAACTGACGGTGATCTCTGCCTGTGTGCTGGGCGGGGTGTCGTTGAGCGGCGGGATCGGCATGATCCGCCACGTGATTGCCGGGGTGCTGATTCTGGCGATCATCGAGAATGCGATGAACCTGAAGAACATCGACACCTTCTACCAATATGTGATCCGCGGTTCGATCCTGTTGATGGCCGTGGTGATCGACCGTATGAAACAGCGTTGATCGTTGTCTCACCACCGACATTGCAGGAGCCGTCTCGCTAAAGCTCGACGGCCCCCACAGGCTCAGGCTCTCGGGTTCAGGCTCAATTGGCGGAGAACTTCAGCACCGTCTTCTGGATATAAGTCTGACCCGGGTCCAAGCGTGTTGAAGCGAAGCCCGGCTGGTTTGGTGCATCGGGAAAGTGCTGGGTTTCCAGGGTAAACGCACCCCAATGGTTGTAGGTCTTGCCAGCCTTGCCCTTGACCGATCCATCGAGGAAATTGCTGGTGTAGAACTGCACACCGGGCTCGCTGGTGTAGAGCTGCAAACGGCGCCCGGACTCCGGGTCGCGTACGTCGGCGGCCAGTTTGCTGATGTCACCCTGGGTGTCCAGCACCCAGTTGAAGTCAAAGCCACCCTGTTTCGGTTCGGCGAATTTGAGCTGGGCGTGGTCGTCCTTGATGTGTTCGCCGATGGCGGTGGGTTTCAGGAAATCCATGGGCGTGCCAGCGACAGGGGCGAGTTCACCGGTGGGAATCAAGGTGCCGTTGACTGGCGTGTAGTGGCTGGCGTGCAGGGTGGCGAGCTGTTTGAGTACATCGCCGTTACCGGCACCGGCAAGGTTGAAGTAGCTGTGGTTGGTGAGGTTCAGCACCGTGGGCTTATCGGTGCTGGCCTTGTAGTCGATGTGCAGTTCGTTCTTGTCGTTGAGACTGTAAGTGACCTCGGTCGTCAGGTTGCCGGGAAAGCCCATTTCACCGTCCTTGGACAGGTAGACCAGGGTGACACCTACCGAATCCTTGCTTTTCACGGACTTGGCTTTCCACACGTGCTTGTCAAAGCCTTGGGCGCCGCCGTGCAGCGAGTTCGGGCCATCGTTGAGTGGCACCTGGTAACGCTTGCCGTCCAGTTCGAAGGCACCGCCCGCCAGGCGATTGCCAAAGCGGCCGATGGTGGCGCCGAAGAACGCCGTGCCGCTCTGATAACCCTGGACGTTGTCAAAGCCCAGTACCACGTCGTCGAACTTGCCGTGTTTGTCCGGCACTTTCAATGACTGCAACACGCCGCCGTAGGTGATGACCGTGGCTTGCACGCCATGGCTGTTGCGCAACACGTATTGCTCAACGGTGGTGCCGTCGTTGGTTTTGCCGAAGGGTTTATGTTCGCTGGACAGGCCATCTGCCTGGACGCAGAAGCTGGACATCACCAACGAGAGACCAATGCCGGAAAGCAGGTGTGGGGATTGCCGCATGACTGAGCTACCTTTTTTGTTTTTTGTTAAATAGTTAGACTATTGTATTTTTTAAACCGAAAATACGGTTTATTTATAGACAAATACTCAGCATTAGCAATATAAAATAAGACTAAATAAGATCGGAGTGACCGCCATATGAATACTCAACCCTCACCTGGCCGCCCAGCCTCATACCCGGATCTGCAAGATAAAACCGTGCTGATTTCCGGGGGTGCTTCGGGCATTGGTGAATCCATGGTCCGCGCTTTTGCGCGCCAGGGTGCCAAGGTCGCTTTCGTCGACCGGGCACAAGCCCAGGGCGAACGCTTGGAGGCGCTGTTGCGTGCCGAGGGTCATAACGTCGAGTTCGGCCATTGCGATATCACCGACGAGATCGCCTATGAAGCCGCCATAGGCCGTTTCGCCCAGACCTTGGGCCCCATCAATGTGCTGGTGAACAATGCCGCCAATGACGTTCGCCACACCCTGGATGAAGTCGATTCGCAAACCTTCGACAGGCTGATCTCCGTCAACCTCAAGCACGCCTTTTTTGCCGCCAAGGCCGTGGCGCCGATGATGAAGGAAGTCGGGAGCGGGGCGATTATCAACCTGGGTTCCGTGGGCTGGATGATGGCTTCCAGTGGATACCCGGTGTATGCCGCCAGCAAGGCTGCCGCCCATGGCATGACCCGAGCCCTGGCACGTGAACTGGGGCCCAGTCGTATCCGTGTGAATACCCTCGTGCCGGGCTGGGTGATGACCGAAAAACAACTGACTATGTGGGTGGATGACGCGGCCAGGGAGCTGATCGCCCGCAGCCAGTGCCTGCCGGGCAGTGTCGAGCCCGAGCATATCGCCAATATGGCGCTGTTCTTGGCATCGGATGTGTCGGTGATGTGTTCCGCGCAGAATTTTATCGTGGATGGGGGATGGGTTTAAGTCAGGGTGTCATCCGCGTTGCGCCAGGGGTTTATTTCACCCCATAGAACTTGCGTACATACCCGGTGCTTTTCCACGCGCACGGCGCGCCTTGCGGTACGAACACCGTGTCACCGGTGTTGACCGTCAGGCTCGTACCATCGGCTTCCTGCAAGGTGACACTGCCTTCAATCAGGTGCATCAGCTCATTGAGTTTGTGCGCTCGACCCTGGCGTTCGTAGGGGGTCGAGTCCCAGACGCCGACGCGCAGGTCGGTGCTGGCGTCTTCGAAGGCATTGCCTGAGCGGCACTGCGGGGTGGGCCCGATCAGTATCTGGGTTTCCGGTGCGGCCGAAGGCGAGAGCAGCGCTCGCGGATCCAGCGCTGTCAGGCCGGGTATCGGTTCGGCAGTGGCGCCGATGACGGCACAGAATGCCCAGCGGGTATCGGGTTGCGCCAGCAGCCGCAGCGTTGTACCGCGGCCGATCACGGCACTTGCGCCGATGCCCAGTTTCAGCGTCTGTCCTTGGGATTGCAGCACGATGTTGCCGGCGTGGATCACGATCATTTCAGTGTGCGGAAAAACCTCGATATCGAGTGCCTGGCCCGTGCTCACAATCCCTGCGCAGATACCGTCGGCCCCGGTATAGGCGACCTGACGATGTTCCCCGAATGGATCTGCTGCGCTCAGGGGCGTCGTGTTGAAAGGCGTGGTGACACGGCTGCCATCGGCGCGAGCCAGGAGCAGAACGGTAGGTTGAGACATGCGGTGACGCTCCCTGGAAATGGGCGGTTGAGGGGGGATAGCGGCGTTTTCTGCGGGCGCGGTGGTCAACCAATGGCTTGGGTGACGAGGGCGAACTGTCGGACGCCGTCGACCGCTTTCGGCGGAGTACCCCGTGCCATTTGTGCCACGGTGTCGACCTGCTTGAGGCCGGCCGATATCAGCCACTCGCTCAGGCCACTGTCCGCCGGAATGTCGATGCGTACGAAGGCGTCCGGCACCTGGGCCAGCAACGCGGCGATCAGGTGTTTGGCCTGTTCGGGATTTTCCGCGACCACCGGGCCGATGCAACGACCGCGGCCAAATGGACGCAGCAGGGCAAAGGCGCGCAACTGACCGTCGCGCTCGATGCCCACCGAATGTTCGACCACATCCTGCAGGTCCGTAAGCACGGTGTTGCGCTCCAGCCCGCTGGCCGCGTTGGCCAGCGCCAGCTGACGAGCCTGTTCGGCCCCGTGCAGCGGGCGACACACTTCACCCTCTGCCAACGGCTCGGGGGCGGGCCCATGGGCCTGGCCCTGATGCTGTTGAATCCGGCCGAACTCGATAAAACCCTGGCTGGTGTACAGCGGCGCACCGGCCAAGGTGGCGTTCAGCATCGGGGTGCGCGACTGGCAGGCGTCGAGGGCCTTTTCCATCAACCGGCGCCCGATGCCCTGACCCTGATAGTCGTCGCTGACGATCACCAGGCCGATGGTGGCGAACGCGCCTTGCGGGCAGGCGAAGGCCGTGCCGATCAGACGCTCGCCATCCAGCACCACGAAACCGTCGCTGACCCGCTGCAACATGGCCCAGTCGTCCAGGCGATGGGGCCATTTCAGTTGCACGGACAAGGCATGGGCCGAGGGCAGATCGGCGGCCGTCATCGGGCGATAGACATAAGCAACAGGTTGCGGGGCGGACATGGTGAGTCTCCGTTAAGCGGTGTGCACGAGCGATCGGTTTTGCGCTGCGAGGGTGCCTGTATCCCATCTGTGCGAAGGCCTGGCAAGGGGGGCTGGAACATTCGGCAGATTCCCCGCGCCCAAGGTCGACAGACCACACTTACTACTTAATTGCACCGCAAGGTCGGCAGCAAATGCTTGCGCTTTTTTTCTACGATGGAGGCCTGGGTTCACGACTCGCCGGCCCCTTTCTGGAGTGCTCCATGGATAGCTTCGATCCTCGCCTTATCGCTGTGCGCAGCGCTCATTTCATTTCTGGCCAATACCGCGATGCGCAACCGGGGCTGGAGGTTGTGCGACCGTCGGATGGTCAGGTCTATGCCCAGTTGCCGATCGCCGATGCCGACCTGGTGGATGAAGCCGTCGATGCGGCCTGGCAGGCTTTTCATGGCAGCGATTGGGCCAGTCGCCCGCCTCGGGAGCGGGCGCGGGTCATGCGTCGCTGGGCCGATCTGATCGAAGCCGATACCGCGGTCCTGGCGCCCCTGGAAGCAGTGGGGTCGACCCGTCCCCATAAAGATGTGATCGCCTGGGATATTCCCTACGTCGCCGAGGGCATTCGTTTTTTTGCCGAGTTGGCGGACAAGCACGGTGGCCAGGTTGCCGCCACCCAGACCGACCGGCTGGGCATGCAGATCGCCGAACCCTACGGGGTGATTGCCGCCATTGCACCGTGGAATTTCCCCTTGAGCATGGCCTCCTGGAAAGTCGCCCCGGCATTGGCGGCCGGTAATGCCGTGGTCCTCAAACCGTCGGAACTGACGCCGTTCTCCAGTCTGCGCTTTGCCGAGCTGGCAGTGCAGGCGGGCATGCCGGCGGGGATTTTCAATGTGATCCAGGGCGATGGCCGGATCACCGGCGACGCCTTGTGTCGTCATCCACGGGTGGGCAAGGTGACCTTTACCGGTTCCACCGCGACTGGCTCGAGCATCATGTCCACCTGCGCGCTGGTCGGTCCGAAACCGGTCACCCTGGAACTCGGTGGCAAGAGCCCGCAACTGGTCTTCGCCGATGTGCCGGATATCGCCAAGACCGCTCGCACGGTGGCCCTGGCCATTACCGGAAATGCCGGGCAGGTGTGCGTGTCCGGTTCCCGGTTGTTGATCCAGCGCTCGATCATGGAACCCTTCATTGCCCACTTGCAGGCGTATTTCGAGGAACTGCGTCCTGGTCCGACCTGGTCGCCCGAGAGCACGCTGTCGCCGATCATTTCCCGCCTGCAAGCCAGTCGCATCGATGGCATCGTCCAGCGCTCGTGTCAGGCCGGTGCGCAAGTGCTCACCGGCGGCGGGCTCTTCGAAGGCCTGGGGGGCGCTTATTACCAGCCGACCTTGCTGACCGGCCTGGATAGCCAGAACCCGGCGGTCTGCGAAGAGATCTTTGGCCCGGTGTTGACGGTGCAGGCCTTCGATGATGAAGAGCAGGCGCTGAGCCTGGCAGCACATGCTACCTACGGCCTGGCGGCGGGTGTGCACACCGCCGATCTCAATCGCGCCTTGCGCCTGGTCCGGCGCCTGGAAGCGGGGACCGTATGGGTCAACCGTTATGGACGCAGTAATGACTACATCCTGCCGACCGGCGGCTACAAACGTTCCGGTATCGGCAAGGACCTGGGGCGCGAAGCGTTCGAGGCCAATTTGCGCTTCAAGAGTGTGCTGATCGATATCGCCGGTTGATCGGCTACCCTCAAAAAACGCTCGAATGCACCCTTGAACGGGCGCTTCCTCAGGGAAGCGCCCGTTTTCGTTCGGCGCGGCGCAGGTTCTGCGGCGGTTCAGTGCGCATTGAGGCCCGGTAGGGCTATAAAGGTCCATAAGAGCGCATGAATACGGGGTTTGCCCAAGGCTGGAGCGACCCGCAAAGTCTGCTGAGGGGAGGTGCTAAAACGGTGGTTTGTATTGAGCGGAGGTCGCTTTTAACGCCATCTGCTGATTTCACGGTGTTGTAATGACGATGTGCTGCAGCGTTGCATCACGGCTCCTGAAACGGAGCGAATGCTTGTCACGCCATGACCTCAACGAACTTCAGGACCGCACTCAATGAGCTTTCTTCGTCCCAAATTCATTACGTTCGACTGCTACGGTACGCTGACCAATTTCCATATGGGAACGATGACTCGCGAGCTGTTCGCCGATCGTGTCGTGCCCGGGCAGATGGACCAATTCGTCAAGGATTTCTCCGCCTATCGCCTGGATCAGGTCATGGGTGACTGGATGCCGTATGACGAAATCCTCAAGACCGCCCTGGCGCGGACCTGCAAGCGTTGGGGCATCGAATACCGTGACGAAGGCCAGCTGTATTACGACGCCGTGCCGACCTGGGGCCCGCACCCGGACGTACCGGCCGGCCTGTCGAAAATCGCCGACAAGATCCCCCTGGTGATTTTCTCCAACGCCAGCAACAGCCAGATCATGTCCAACGTCGACAAGCTCGGCGCGCCCTTTCACAAAGTCTTTACCGCCGAACAGGCACAGGCCTACAAGCCCCGTCTGGCGGCGTTCGAGTACATGCTCGACAACCTCAACTGCGGCCCGGAGGACATCTTGCATGTGTCGTCGAGCTTCCGTTACGACCTGATGCCGGCCCATGACATGAAGATCCGGAACAAGGCCTTCGTCGCCCGTGGCCACGAAGTACCGGCCAATGCCTTCTACGGCTACCAGCAGATCAGCGACATCGGTGGGCTGGCCGCGCTGGTCGGTCTCTGAGCCGTAACGGCACTCTTCTTGGCATAGGCGGATCAGACATGGGCAGTGAATCCTACTGGCTCGACACCGCACCGGCGTTTACCGGTGCACAGCTCGGTGCATTGCCCGGGCAGGTCGACGTGGCCGTCATCGGTGGCGGTTTCACCGGCCTGGCGGCGGCTCGGGCGCTGGCCTTGAAAGGCGCCAGTGTGGTGGTGCTGGACGCCGGGCGGGTGATCGGCGAAGCCTCGGGGCGCAACGGCGGCCAGTGCAACACCGGCGTGGCCCAGGATTACGCCGGCCTGAGTGCCAGCCTCGGTGCAGAGCGGGCACGGGCCTATTACCAAGCCTACGAGAGTGCCGTGCAAAGCGTGGTTTCGCTGGTGGAGCAAGAGCAGATCGCCTGCGACCTCAAGCGTAACGGCAAGCTCAAGTTGGCCGCCAAGCCGATGCACTACGAGGGCCTGGCACGGACCTGCGAGCTGATTCGCCGGGAAGTCGATGCCGATGTCGAGTTGCTGTCTGCCGGGCAGATTCGCGCTGAAGTCGACTCGGCCCAGTTCCACGGTGGCCTGCTGCAGCGCAACGGCGTGCAGATGCATGTCGGGCGCTTTGGTGTCGGTCTGGCCGAGGCCGCCGTACGTCACGGTGCGTTGATCCATCAGGACACGCCGGTGACGGACTGGAAAGCCCTGGGCGGCGGCTATCAGGTCAATACCGCCAAGGGTTCGCTGCACGCCGGGCAAGTGCTGCTGGCGACCGGCGCCTGTCAGCACGGCGGATTGGGCTGGTATCGGCGGCGGATCGTACCGGTGGGCAGTTTCGTGATCGCCACCGAGGTCCTGCCCCGGGCCCTGATCGACCAGTTGCTGCCCGGTCGGCGAGCCTATGTCACCAGCCGCATGATCGGTAACTACTTCCGCCTGACCCCGGACAACCGCCTGCTGTTTGGCGGCCGTGCGCGGTTTGCGATGTCCGACAGCGTCTCCGACGCCAAGAGCGGCAAGGTGCTGCGGGCGGCGATGGTGCAGATGTTCCCGTCGTTGGCCAACGTGAAGATCGATTACTGCTGGGGCGGGTTGGTGGACATGACGTCCGACCGGCTGCCCCGTGCCGGCCAGCATGGCGGGGTTTATCACTCCATGGGCTACAGCGGCCATGGGGTGCAGATGTCGGTGCACATGGGCCAGGTCATGGCCGAGGTGATGGCCGGCAAGGTCGAGGCCAATCCCTGGCGCGAACTCGACTGGCCGGCGATTCCCGGGCATTTCGGCAAACCCTGGTTCCTACCGCTGGTGGGCGCTTATTACCGGCTCCAGGACTATTTGCATTGAGTTGAAGGGGTGGTGTCACCGTCGTTTGCGTTTCTAGACGCTCCGGACAACCGCGAGCATGGGCCTTCTCATTATCGACAGGTACAGCTGATATGACTGACAACAAGATCGACTCCCCACTGATCTCCGGCCAGGAAAGCCTGAGGGTATTCGAAAGCCTCAATCGCGGCATGTCACGCCGCAGTGCCCTGCAGATGCTCGGTGTCGCCGGGGTGGCCGCCGCAGGCACCGGCAGCCTGTTCAGCGCCGCCGGCAAGCTGTTTGCCGATGACGCCGCGAGCCCCGGCAAAGGCAAACCGGGTGGACGGATTCGTGTCGCCGGCATGTCCAGTTCCACCGCCGATACCCTGGACCCGGCCAAGGGCGCGCTGTCCACCGACTATGCGCGCCACTATATGTTCTATAACGGCCTGACCCGTTTCGACAGCCATCTGGTGCCGCAACTGGAGCTGGCCGAGCGCATCGACAACGTCGATGCCACGTTGTGGACCATCACCCTGCGCAAGGACGTGACTTTCCACAACGGCAAGACCCTGAGCGCCGCCGACGTAGTGTTCTCGCTGTCGCGGCACAAGGATCCGTTGACCGGCTCCAAGGTCATGCCGCTGATGGAGCAGTTCGCCGAGATCAAGGCCACCGGCGCCAATGAAGTCCAGATCCGTCTGAGCGCGCCCAACGCCGAGTTGCCGTCGATCCTGGCAGTGTCGCACCTGCTGATCGTTCCGGAGGGCACCACCGACTTCAATCAAGGCATTGGGACCGGGCCGTTCAAGGTCAAGGAGTTCAAGCCAGGTGTGCGTTCGATTGCGGCGCGCAATACCGGCTACTGGAAACCGGGCCTGCCTTACCTGGACGAGATCGAGTTCATTGCCATTGCCGACGAACCGTCGCGGGTCAACGCGCTGCTGTCGGGCGACGTGCACATGATCAACGAGGTCAATCCGCGATCGACCACGCGAATCAAGGCCAGTACCACTTACCGTGTCGTGGATGCGCCGTCGGGCAACTACACTGACTTGATTATCCGCCAGGACCAGATGCCCGGCAAAAGCGCGGAATTCACCCAGGCCATGAAGTACCTGATGGACCGCGAGCAGATCAAGTCCGCCGTGTTCCGCGGCTTTGCGGTGGTGGGTAACGATCATCCGATTGCCCCCGGTTCGCGCTACTACAACGCTGATTTGCCGCAGACCGTCTACGACCCGGAAAAAGCCAGGTTTTTATTGAAAAAGGCCGGAATGGACAGCATCAGCATGCCGCTGGTGGCCTCGCCGGCAGCGACCGGTTCGGTGGACATCGCCGTGCTGTTGCAGCAGTCGGCGAAACAGGCCGGGCTCAAGCTCGACGTCAACCGTCTGCCCAGCGACGGCTACTGGTCCAACCACTGGATGAAACACCCGTTGAGCTTCGGCAACATCAACCCGCGGCCGAACGCCGACGTGATGTTTTCGCAGTTCTTCCAGTCGAGCGCGCCGTGGAACGAATCCGGCTGGAAGAACGACCAGTTCGACCAGTTGCTGATGCTCGCCCGCGCTGAAACCGACGACGCCAAGCGCAGCAAGATGTACGCGGACATGCAGACCCTGGCCCATGACCACTGCGGTATCGGTATCCCGGTGTTCATCAGCAACATCGATGCCGTCGACCAGCGCGTCAAGGGCTATGGCAGCAACCCGTTGGGCGGTTTCATGGGCTACATGTTCGCCGAGCAGGTCTGGCTGGACGCGTGATGGGCTGCCCCGGGTTTTGCCCGCGTTGCATTGCAGGAGGAGAGGGCGATGAATAGCAACACACTGTGGCTGATCGGCCGGCGTCTGGGCGCCGCGATCGTGACCTTGTTGATCGTTTCCATAGTGGTATTCGCCATCACGGCGGTACTGCCGGGAGACGCGGCGCAACAGTCGCTGGGGCAGTTCGCTACGCCGGGACAGGTGGCGGCCCTGCGCCTGAAACTGGGGTTGGATCAGCCGGGTGTGTTGCGTTACCTGCACTGGTTGACAAGCCTGCTCGGCGGCGACCTGGGGCTGTCGGTTTCCAACGCCATGCCGGTCAGCGAGCTGATGGCCGGTCGGGTGCCCAACACCTTGATGCTGGCGGCCGCCACGGCGCTGGTGTCCGTGCCGGTGGCCCTGGTCCTGGGCATCGGTTCGGCCATGGGCCGGGGCGGGCGTATCGACAGTTGCCTGAGCTTTGTCACCCTGGCGATGGTGGCCGTGCCGGAGTTTCTGGTAGCCACCCTGGCGGTGCTGGTTTTTGCGGTGAACCTGGGCTGGCTGTCGGCGCTGTCCTATGCCAGTGACATCACCTCACCCCTGCAATTCCTGCGTACCTACGCCTTGCCGGTGATGACGCTATGCTGCGTGATCGTCGCGCAAATGGCACGCATGACCCGGGCCGCGGTGATCGATCAGCTCGACAGCCCTTATGTGGAAATGGCCCGGCTCAAAGGCGTGAGCCCTATGCGCATCGTGCTGCGGCATGCCTTGCCCAATGCCATTGGCCCGATTGCCAATGCCATTGCCCTGAGCCTCTCCTATCTGCTGGGCGGGGTGGTGATTGTCGAGACGATTTTCAACTATCCCGGCATCGCCAGCCTGATGGTCGATGCCGTGACCAACCGTGACATGGCGTTGGTCCAGGCCTGCACCATGCTGTTCTGCACGGCGTACCTGGGGTTGGTGCTGATTGCCGACCTGTGCGCGATTCTGTCCAATCCGAGGCTGAGAAACCAATGAACAATCTCATTGTGAAATCGACGCCGGCAACCCCCGATCTGTCGGCTGGCAAGGTGTCCCATGGTCCGGCCTGGCTGGGTCTGGTCGGGGCCGTGATGTGCGTGATCTGGTTGCTGGTGGCTATTTTCGGCCCCTGGCTGGCGCCACACCCGGTGGGCGAAGTGGTCTCCGATAATGTCTTTGACAGCATCAGCGTCGTTTACCCGTTTGGCACCGACTACCTGGGCCGCGACATGCTCAGCCGCATTCTGGTCGGTGCGCGCTTTACCGTCGGCCTGGCGTTGATTGCCGCGGTATTGGCCAGCGGTCTGGGCACCGGTTGCGCGTTGCTGTCGGTGGTGTCGCCCAAGTGGCTGGACGAAGTGATCAGTCGTTTGATGGATGCCTTTATCTCGATCCCGAGCAAGATGCTGGCGCTGATCATGGTCTCGGCGTTCGGCTCCTCGGTCACCTTGCTGATCTGTACCGCGGTGCTGAGTTTCTGCCCCGGTGCCTTCCGTATTGCCCGCAGCATGGCGGTGAACATCGAAGCCCTGGAGTACGTGCAGGTGGCCCGTACCCGTGGCGAGCGCCGGCTGTACATCGCTTGCGTGGAAATCCTGCCGAACATGCTCAATCCGGTGCTGACCGATTTGGGCCTGCGGTTCGGCTTTATCGTGTTGCTGCTCAGCGGCATGAGCTTCCTGGGACTGGGGGTGCAACCACCGGATGCCGACCTCGGCTCCCTGGTCCGGGAAAACATCGGCGGTCTCAACCAGGGCGCGCCGGCCATCGTGATTCCGGCCCTGGCCATCGGCACCCTGACCATTGGTGTGAATCTGTTTATCGACAGACTGTCGTCCCGACGTAGTCGGCGTGCGGGAGGCCATTGAAATGAGTGAGCTGATTCGGGTCGAAGACCTGCGCGTAGTCGCCTGTGGCGAACGCGGCGAGGTGGAAATCGTCAAGGGTGTGAGCTTTTCCCTGGAAAAAGGCGAAGTACTGGCGCTGATCGGCGAGTCCGGCTCCGGCAAGACCACCATCGCCCTGGCGCTGCTCGGCTATGCCCGGCGCGGCTGCCGGTTGTCGGGCGGGGTGGTGCAGGTCGGCGAGCACGACATGCTGGCGTTGAGCGAACGCGAACTGCAAAGTCTGCGTGGCAACCGGGTGTCGTATATCGCGCAAAGCGCGGCGGCGGCCTTCAACCCGGCGAAGAAGTTGATCGACCAAGTGGTGGAGGGCGCATTGATTCATGGCCTGGGCAGCCGTGTCGTGCTGGAAGCCAAGGCCATCGAATTGTTCCGCGACCTGGCCCTGCCGGACCCGGATCATATCGGCCAGCGCTACCCGCACCAGGTGTCAGGTGGGCAGTTGCAGCGGGTGATGGCGGCCATGGCATTGATCAGCGATCCGTTGCTGGTGGTGCTCGACGAGCCGACCACAGCCCTCGACGTGACCACCCAGATCGACGTGCTGCGGGCCTTCAAACGGGTGGTCCGGGAGCGTGGGGCGACGGCGGTCTACGTCTCCCACGACCTTGCCGTCGTGGCGCAGATGGCTGACCAGATTGTGGTGCTCAACGGCGGCCAGATTTTCGAACAGAGTGCCACCGCGTCGCTGCTCAAGGGCCCGACCCATGAGTACACCCGCAGCCTGCTGGCGGCGGCGCGGCCCGATGCGACCATCCGCCCGCCCAGCGGCCTGGCTGAAGATGAACCACTGTTGACCATCAAGGGCTTGACCGCCGGCTACGGCAACAAAAACCTGCAAGGCATGCCGTCGATCCGTGTGCTGGAAGACATCGACCTGACGGTCCGCCGAGGGCAGGCCATCGGTGTGATTGGCGAGTCGGGTTCCGGCAAGTCGACCCTGGCGCGGGTGGTGGCCGGGCTGTTGACCCCGGCGCTGGGTGGCCTGACGTTCGCTGGCCAGCCCCTGGGCGGTAGTCTTTGCGAACGCACCCCAGAGCAGTTCCGACGGATTCAGATGGTCTTCCAGAACGCCGACACCGCGCTCAACCCGATGCACAGCGTCGGTACCATTCTGAGCCGACCGCTGAAGATGTATTTCGGCCTAAAGGGCGCCGTATTGCAGGAGCGTATCGGCGAACTGCTGGACCTGGTGCGGTTGCCGCGAACCATGGCCGAACGGCGCCCCAATGAACTGTCCGGTGGGCAAAAGCAACGGGTCAATCTGGCCCGGGCGCTGGCGGCCAAACCGGACCTGATCCTCTGCGACGAGGTAACTTCGGCCCTCGACACCGTGGTCGGCGCGGCGATTCTTGAACTGCTGCGCGACCTGCGCCAGGAGCTGGGGGTTTCGTACCTGTTCATCAGCCACGACATCTCCACCGTGCGCGCGCTGTGTGACGACATCGTGGTGATGTACAGCGGCCACAAGGTTCAGGCCGGCACCCGGCAGTCATTTGCCCAGGCGCCGTTCCATCCCTACACCGACCTGTTGATCCATTCGGTGCCGGAACTGCGCCAGGGCTGGCTGGAGAACTGCGGCACCACTTGCGGCGAACTGCCGCCTATCGGCGCCAAGGCCAATGTGCCGGAGCTGTGCACTTTCCTCAATCGCTGCCCGGTAAGGGTAGACGGCCTGTGCAATCACACCGCGCCGAATCGTCGGACTATCGATGGCGGCAGCGAAATCCTCTGTCATCACGACAGCGCCGAGCTGCTCAAGACGCAGCTGGACTTGAATATCATGACCCAGGGAGCCTATGCATGAAGGGGCGTTTTGTAAGGCTGGCCGAACAGGGTAGGCCGACTGTCAAACTGCAGGTGGATGGCGCGCCGATTGAGGCCTTGCAGGGCGACACATTGATGGTCGCGCTGCTGACCCAGGGCACTGCGTTGCGTCAGTCGGAGTTCGATACGGGGCGCCGCGCCGGTTTCTGCCTGATGGGCGCTTGTCAGGACTGCTGGGTCTGGACCCGTACGGGCGAACGTCTGCGCGCGTGTTCCAATGAAGTCCGTGAAGGGCTGGATATTGTCACCACACAACCGGAGGCGATATGGCCACTGCACGGATAGTCATCGTCGGCGCCGGGCCGGCCGGTGTTCGCTGCGCCGAAACTTTGCTGGCCGCCGGTTTCAAACCGATCCTGATCGATGAGAATCGTCGCGATGGTGGGCAGATTTATCGTCGCCAGCCGGAGGGATTTACCCGCGATTACGCCACGCTGTATGGCACCGAAGCCGCCAAGGCCCGGGACTTGCACCTGAGTTTCGACCGCTTGCGCGGGTCGATCGATTACCGCCCGGACACCCTGGTGTGGAACCTCACACCGGGGCAACTGTGTTGCGTCAGCCAGGGCAAACACTCGACCGTCGATTACGACGCGTTGATCCTTTGCACCGGTGCCACCGACCGCCTGATGCCGATCGAAGGCTGGCAGTTGGCGGGTACCTACAGCCTCGGTGGCGCGCAGATCGCGCTCAAGTCCCAGGCGGTGTCCATCGGTCACAGCGTGGTGTTCATGGGCAGTGGGCCGTTGCTGTACCTGGTCGCCAGCCAATACCTCAAGGCCGGTGCCAAGGTGGCGGCGGTGCTCGACACTTCGCCGCTGGGCAAGCGTATCGGCGCCTTGCCGAAACTGCTGGCGCGGCCCGGATTGTTGTTCACCGGGATGAAACTCTTGGCGCAGTTGTACCGGGCGAAGATTCCGCTACACCTGGGCATCCAACCCCAGCAGGTGCTGGGTGACGCCGCCAGCGGTGTCAGTGGCGTGCGGGTGCGGACGGCGGCAGGGGCGACCTTGGACGTGGCATGCGATGCCGTCGCCTTGGGTTATCACCTGCGCCCGGAAACCCAATTGGCGGACCTGGCCGGTTGTCGACTGCGCTTCGATGAGGCCTCCAGCCAATGGTTGCTGGCCACCGATGACGACGGCCGGACCTCGGTGAGTGGCGTGTATGCCGCTGGGGATGGCTCGAGAGTCCGTGGCGCGGATGCCGCCGAACACGCCGGACGCCTGGTGGCGATGGCGCTGCTGGAGGATCAGCACAAACCGGTGAATGCCGGATTGCGCGACGAACAGCGTCAGGCGCTGGCGGTGATGGAGCAGTTTCGCCTGGGTCTGGCCCAGGCGTTTCCCTGGCCCTCGGCGCAAGCCAAAGCCTTGCCGGATGCCGCCATTGTCTGCCGTTGCGAAATGATCAGTGCCGGCGAGTTGCGGCGCACGGTCAGCGAAAAGGGTGCCTGCGAAGTCAACCGGGCCAAGGCCTTCAGCCGGGTCGGCATGGGCCGTTGCCAGGGGCGTTACTGTTCCCAGGCCGGGGCCGAGGTGATTGCCGCCGCGGCGGGCGTCACCGTGCAACAGGTCGGCCGCCAGCGCGGTCAGGCGCCGGTCAAACCGCTTTCGATGCTTACCGAGGAGGTGTCGCCATGACGCTACAGAAAGCCGATGTGGTGATTGTCGGTGGCGGCCTGATGGGGTCGGCCGCGGCGTTTTTCCTGCGCCGGCGCGGGCAGACGGTGATCCTGCTGGAGCGCGACCAGATCGGCCAGTACGCCAGCGGCGTGAACTTCGGCAATGTCCGGCGGCAGGGGCGTTTCCTTGGGCAGCTGGAATTGGCCAACCGCTCCTGGGCGTTGTGGAAGCGCTTGCCGGAGCTGATTGACGACGATCTCGAGTTCATTGCCAGCGGGCATATGCGGGTGTGCTACCGCGAAGACGAAATCGCCGAGCTCGAGGCCTATGCCGCCGCTCCCGAAGCCGCGCAACTGGACCTGAAGATTTATCGTGGCGCGGACCTGCACCAGCGCTTCCCTTTCCTGGGCGCGGAGGTGAAAGGCGGTTCCTATGCGCCCCACGATGGTCACGCCAACCCACGTCTGGCGGCCCCGGCGTTTGCCCGGGCGGCCCGGCGTCTCGGCGCGCGGATCGAGGAGCAGACCGAGGTGGCCGAGGTGCAGAAGGTCGGCGGCGAGTTCAGCATCACCACCACCGACGGTCGCCAGTTCAGCGCCGAACGCCTGCTGATTACCGCCGGCGCCTGGGGGCAGAAGCTCTCGGCGCAATTCGGCGAGCCGGTGCCGCTGGATACCCATGGCCCGCAGATGGCGGTCACCGAACCGGTGCCTTATGCCTTGCCGACGGTGATCGGGGTGTACACCAAGATTCCCGAGGAGGTGATTTATTTCCGCCAGATCCCCCGAGGCAATATCGTCATCGGCGGCGGCTACCGCAGCAAACCGGACATGCTGACCCGTCGGGCTCAGGTCGAGCCGCGCAGTATCCTCAACCAACTCGGGCAGATGCGTCGCCTGCTGCCGGGTGTCGGCAATCTGAACATTATCCGGGTCTGGAGCGGCATCGAAGGTTACCTGCCCGACTCCCTGCCGGTGATGGGCCCGAGCGGCACCGTCGACGGCTTGTTCTACGCCTTCGGCTTCTGTGGTCACGGTTTTCAGCTCGGCCCGGGCGTCGGTGACGTGATGGCCGAACTGATCAGCACCGGCAGCACCAGCACTTCGATAGAGCCGTTCTCCATCCGTCGGTTCGCCCTTTCAGCCGAGCAACGGAGCAAGGCCTCATGAAACCCCGTGTACTGGATATTCTCAAACGCCTGATGGCTTTCGACACCGTGTCTTCGGAGTCGAACATGGCCTTGATCGAGTACGTCCGCGACCTGTTGCTGAGCAAAGGCATCGAGTCGCTGATCGTCAAGGATGAAACGGGCAAAAAGGCCAACCTGTTCGCCAGCACCGGCCCTCGGGAGTTACCGGGGATTCTGCTGTCCGGGCACACCGACGTGGTCCCGGCGGCGGGCCAGGCCTGGACCTTCCCGGCGTTTCAGGCGACGGTGCAGGACGGGAAGATTTATGGCCGTGGCAGCTGTGACATGAAGGGCTTTATTGCCCTGGCCATCGACGCCATGCTCGAGGCGGCGGACAGTTTGTTGAGCCGGCCGCTGCAACTGGCGCTGTCCCATGACGAAGAGACCGGTTGCGTCGGCGTGCGGCGTTTGCTGGATGTGTTGCACCTGGCCCCGGTACGGCCGTTCCTGTGCCTGATTGGCGAACCGACCCGGATGCAGTTCGTGCTCGGGCACAAGGGCAAGGGTTCCTATCGTACCTATTGCCGGGGCCTGGAGGCTCACTCGTCCCTGGCACCGCGCTCGGTCAATGCGATTCACGTGGCCTGTGATTTTATCGCTGCACTGCGTCAAAGCCAGCAGCAACTACAGCAACAGGGCGCCCAGGATGCGGACTACGATGTGCCTTACAGTACGGTGCATGTCGGGCACATCGTCGGCGGTAGGGCGCTGAACATCGTGCCGAACCTCTGTACCCTCGATTTTGAAGTGCGCAACCTGCCGGCGGACGATCTGGATCAGTTCCTGGATCAGATGCGCGAGCGTGCGCAAGTGATCGTGCGCGAAGCCAGGCTCCTGTCCAGTGTCGCGGACATCGAAATCGAAACCCTGAATGTCTATCCCGGTCTCGACACCCATCCGAGCGTTGAAGCGGTGCGCTTTCTGAAGAACTTTGCGGCCCCGGACACCGGCACGGCAAAAGTCTCTTTCGGCACTGAAGGCGGGTTGTTCAAGCAGCGTCTGGATGTCCCGGTGGTGGTCTGCGGACCAGGCTCGATCGAACAGGCCCACAAGCCTGATGAGTTTATCGAGATCAGCCAGATGGAGGCCGGGGAGCGGTTTCTTGAAGGGCTGCTGGGTTCCCTGAAACCGTGATTTCTACGGGTAGGAGCAAGCTTGCTCCTACAAGGTTTTGTGTTTATCTGACAGACCACAAATCTGCCGTTGCGCCGCAAATTTCAGCATCCGACACTGCCCTCAAGGCGCTTTCAGCATCCTCGTCCGTGACACCTCCCTAGACTGGAGCGTGTCTCGGATCAGGACCTCGACCATGCTCAAGAATCGTTTGAAAGACCCCAGCCTTTTGGCAGAACTCGCCTATATCGATGGACAATGGATCGGCGCCGACAATGCCGCAACCCTGGACGTCAGCGACCCGGCCAGCGGCCAGTTGCTTGCCCGCGTACCGGCGATGCAAGGTGCGGAAACCCGTCGCGCCATCGAAGCCGCCGAACGGGCCTGGCCGGCATGGCGTGCCCGCCCGGCGGCCGAGCGTGCGGCGCTGCTGGAGCGCTGGTATCAGGCCATGATCGATAACCTCGACGACCTGGCACTGATCATGACCTGCGAGCAGGGCAAACCGTTGAACGAGGCCAAAGGCGAAATCCGCTACGGCGCTGGCTTCGTCAAATGGTTCGCCGAGGAAGCCCGACGGGTCTACGGCGAAACCATGCCGGCCCCCAGCGGCGATCGCCGGCTGCTGACCCTCAAGCAACCCGTGGGTGTGTGCGCCGCGATCACCCCGTGGAACTTCCCCAACGCGATGATCACCCGCAAATGCGCGCCCGCGTTGGCGGCGGGTTGCCCGATCATCGTCAAACCTTCCGATCTGACGCCGCTGTCAGCCCTGGCCCTGGCGGTGCTGGCCGAGCGGGTGGGGATTCCGCCGGGAGTATTCAATGTGCTGACCGGTATGCCCGCGGGGATCGGCGAAGAGCTGACCGCCAACCCGACTGTGCGGAAGATTTCCTTCACTGGCTCCACGGCAGTCGGCCGGCTGCTGATGCGCCAGAGCGCTGAGCACATCAAGCGCCTGAGCCTGGAACTGGGCGGCAACGCACCGTTCATTGTGTTCGACGACGCTGACCTGGAGCAGGCAGTGGCCGGCATCATGCTCAGCAAGTTTCGCAACGCTGGCCAGACTTGCGTCTGCGCCAATCGCATTCTGGTGCAGGACGGCATTTACGAACGCTTTGCCCAGCGGCTGGTGGAAGAGGTGGGCAAGCTCAAGGTCGGCAACGGCCTGGACGCCGATGTCACTATCGGTCCGCTGATCAATGCGGCCGCCGTGAGCAAAGTTGCCCGGCATATCGACGATGCCTTGAGCCAGGGCGCGCGTCTGCTCTGCGGCGCCATTCCCGAGGGCGACAGTCAGTTTGTCCAGCCCACCGTGCTCGGTGACGCCCACGCCGGCATGCTGCTGGCCAACGAAGAAACCTTCGGTCCGGTGGCCCCGCTGATGCGCTTTACTTCCGAGGCCGAAGCGCTCGCGCTGGCCAATGCCACGCCTTACGGTCTGGGCGCCTATTATTTTACCCAGGACCTGCGCCGCTCCTGGCGTTTCGGTGAGGCGCTGGAGTTCGGCATGGTCGGTCTCAATACCGGGATCATTTCCATGGAAGTCGCCCCGTTCGGTGGCATCAAGCAGTCGGGCCTGGGCCGTGAAGGCAGCAAGTACGGCCTGGACGAATACCTTGAGGTCAAAGCCTTCCACATTGGCGGGCTGTAACCCGATCGACGATGGCACAGACATTTTGCGAGGCATGATTGATGAGCAAGGTATTCAGAATCGCCGCGATTGCCGGCGATGGCATCGGCAAGGAAGTCCTGCCGGAAGGGTTGCGCGTGCTGGAGCGGGCCGCGAAGAAGTGGCAGCTGGACTTGAGCATCGAAGTGCTCGACTGGGCCCACTGCGATTACTACCTGGAACACGGGAAGATGATGCCCGACGACTGGTTCGAACAGCTCAAGGGCTTTGACGCGATCTATTTCGGCGCCGTGGGTTGGCCGGACAAGGTGCCCGACCATATTTCCCTGTGGGGCTCGCTGCTCAAGTTCCGTCGCGACTTCGACCAGTACGTGAACATCCGCCCGGTGCGCCTGTTTCCCGGTGTGCCGTGCCCCTTGGCCGGACGCAAGCCGGGGGATATCGATTTCGTGGTGATCCGCGAGAACACCGAGGGTGAGTACTCCTCGGTCGGCGGCAAGATGTTCGAAGGCACCGAGCACGAGTTCGTATTACAGGAGTCGGTGTTCACCCGGCGCGGCGTGGACCGGATTCTCAAGTTCGCCTTCGACCTGGCCCAGACCCGGCCGCGCAAACGCCTGACGGCGGCGACCAAGTCCAACGGGATTTCCATCAGCATGCCGTACTGGGACGAGCGCACCGCATTGATGGCGGCGAAGTACCCGGAGATCACGTGGGACAAGCAGCACATCGACATCCTGTGTGCACGCTTCGTGCTGCAGCCGGACCGCTTTGATGTGGTGGTGGCGTCGAACCTGTTCGGCGACATTCTTTCCGATCTCGGCCCGGCCTGCGCCGGGACCATCGGTATCGCGCCGTCGGCCAACCTCGATCCCGAACGGCGCTTTCCGTCGCTGTTCGAGCCGGTGCATGGTTCGGCACCGGACATCTACGGGCAGAACATCGCCAACCCGATTGCGATGATCTGGTCCGGGGCATTGATGCTCGACTTCCTGGGTAACGGCGATGAGCGTTATCGCGCGGCGCATGACGGGATTCTGCAGGCGATCGAGCAGGTGATCGCCGACGGACCGATCACGCCGGACCTGGGCGGGAAGGGCTCGACGCAGGATGTGGGCAAGGCGATTGCCGAGCGACTCTGATCCGCGCCACTGAATCCACTGTGGGTGTGAGCAAGCTCGCTCCCACAGTGGATCATCACTGTATTCAGTAGCCCTGGGTGCGATCGATCTCACCGACCATCGGCTCGCCGCGCTGATGCCGCCGGATATTCTCCAGCAACACCCCGAACGCACTTTCCGGTTGGGTCATGGCCGCGATGTGCGGGGTCAGCAGAATCTGCGGGTGGTTCCAGAACGGGTGATCCGCCGCTGCCGGCTCTTGCTGCAAGACGTCGATGACCGCGCCGCTGAGCTGCCCGCTGTCCAGGGCCGCCAACAGGTCATTTTCCACCAGGTGCCCGCCACGGCCCATATTGATCAGCGCCGCGCCCCGGGGCAGTTGCTCGAATAGTTTGCTGTCGAGAATGCCTTGGGTCTGTTCGGTCAGCGGCAGCACGCACAGCAAAATGTCGCACTGGCTCAGGAACGCAGGCAGTTGTTCGTTGCCGGCATAGCATTCCACCCCCTCAACCTGATGGGCACTGCGGGCCCAACCCGACAACGCAAATCCCAGGGGCTGCAACGTCGCCAGAATCTGTCGGGCCTGGGTACCGAGACCCATGACGCCGATCCGACGCCTATGGGCCGGTAGCAGCAAGTGCGCCTGCCAGCAACGGGCTGTTTGTTGCTGGCGATAACGGAGCATGTCCCGGTGCAGGCTCAGCACGGCAAAACTGGCGTACTCGCACATGCCACGGGTGATGCCCGGATCCAGCAGGCGCACCAGCGGCAGGCTGACGGGCAAGCGACCGAGGTCCAGTTGATCGACCCCGGCGGACAGGGCGAACAGCACCTTGAGATTGGGCAGCAACGCCTCGAGGTCGTCGGGCGCCTGCCAGGCGGCCAGGTACTCGATGTCCGCGGGGTCGCCGATGTCCGGCCAGGCGCGCCATTCGATATCCGGGGCGTGTTCGGCAAACAGCGTCTTCCACTGTTCGCCGCGTACGGGGTCAGCTTTATACAGCAGGGCCATGGGCATTTCCTGAACGGGTGAAGGTGCTATCCATCATCGCGCAATGTCAGCGCAGGATCTGTCGAAAGCACCGGGTTAAACGGGTTGAGCAACGTTCTATTGGCGATGCTCCGGCAGATTCGGCGTGCTGAAGGAATCTGCCGTTTGGCAGGGTGAAAACAGTCGATCCGAATTTCTCAGGGGGCAAGTTCGGCGTAGATCGTTTCACGCAAGGCTTAACCTGAACAGCATCGCAACCACCTCCCGGTTGCCGGACTCACGATGGGAAATGCCATGAATAGCAAAGTCGACGAAACCCCTCATTTGCTCCGTCAGCGCGATCAGTTCGTGCCACGTGGCCTGGTTACCGCTCACCCGTTGGTGATCGATCGCGCCCAGGGTGCCGAAGTGTGGGACGTGGACGGCAAGCGCTACCTGGACTTCGTCGGCGGCATCGGGGTGCTGAACATCGGCCACAATCATCCCAAGGTGGTGGCTGCGGTGCAGGCGCAATTGCAAAAGGTCTCCCACGCCTGTTTCCAGGTGGTGGCCTACAAGCCGTATCTCGATCTGGCCCAGCGCCTGTGCGAAATGATCGGCGGCCAGGACGCTTACAAAGCGGCGTTCTTCACTTCGGGCGCCGAAGCCGTGGAAAACGCGATCAAGATCGCCCGTGCCCACACCAACCGTTCGGCCGTTATCGCCTTTCGCGGCGGCTTCCACGGTCGCACCTTGCTCGGCACCACACTGACCGGCATGAGCCAGCCGTACAAGCAGAACTTCGGACCGTTCGCGCCGGAAGTCTTCCACACCCCGTACCCGAATACCTATCGGGGTGTCAGTAGCGACATGGCGCTCAAGGCGCTCGACGAGTTGCTGGCGACCCAGGTGGCACCGGAACGGGTCGCGGCCATCATCATCGAGCCCGTGCAGGGCGACGGCGGATTCCTCTCGGCACCGGTGGAGTTTCTTCAGGCACTGCGGGCCCTGACTGAAAAACACGGCATCGTGTTGATCCTCGATGAAATCCAGACCGGTTTCGGCCGTACCGGCAAATGGTTCGGTTTCCAGCATGCCGGGATCCAGCCGGATCTGGTGACGGTGGCCAAGAGCCTGGCGGGTGGCTTGCCGCTGTCGGGCGTGGTCGGCAAGGCGGCGATCATGGATGCCCCGTTGCCCGGCGGCCTGGGTGGCACCTACGGCGGCAACGCCTTGTCCTGCGCCGCGGCCCTGGCGGTGATCGACGCCTTTGAGCAAGAGCAATTGCTGGCCCGTGGCGAAGCACTGGGCGAACGTTTGCGCCAGGGGCTGTTGCGTTTGCAGGCTCGTCACTGGCAAATCGGCGACGTACGCGGCAGCGGTTTCATGCTGGCGCTCGAGCTGATCAAGGATGACGAGGCGCGTACTCCGGACGCTGACTTGAACCAGCGGTTGATCGATGAGGCCCGCAACGGTGGTTTGCTGGTCATAAAATGCGGTGTCTACCGCAACGTTCTGCGCTTCCTCGCCCCGTTGGTGACCACCGAAGAACAGGTCGACGAAGCCCTGCAGATTCTGGAAGGTGCATTGGCACGGGTCTTGAACTGAGCTCGTGATCGCTCGGAGCGGTGCCGCGAGGCATCGTCCGTGAGCGTTTATGGAGCACGGATGGATGAAATGTATCATCGGAGGCTTTGCACACCATGGGGCTGACTGACTATCGGGCGTTGCTCATTGATTGCGACGAGGTTCTGGTGGATCGGGATTCGGGTGTCTGGACGGCATTGCAACCGTTGCTCGACAGCCGAGGCGGTCATCCGGACAAGGAACAGGTGCTGGCCGAATACGCCGAGGTCGTGCGGGCGCTCTATCCTCGGTTTGGTGAACTAGGCTTTAGTGGCTTGCTGTGTTTCGCCCATCGCCAGCTGGCCGAGCGCTGGGGGCTGAAAGCCAGTTGGGAGGAGGGGATGAGTTTTGCCCGTTCGGTCGCCAGTTGGTCGCTGTTCGAGGACGCCCCGGGGGCAATGTTGTACCTGCGCAAGTTCTATCGCTTGCTGGTACGGGGTGACCGGGATACCGAGGACCGTGGGCTGCTCTGTGAGCGGCTGGGGATCATGCCCGATGATTTTATTTCATTGGCCGGCGATCCTTTGCTCGATCCCGAGTGGTTGAAGGCCAACGAGCTTGAAACGGCGCATATTCTGCAGGTGACCCGGCCTTTGACCGGTCTGCAGGCGGCCACTGACCTGTGCCTGATCTGTCGTGGCCGGACAAAACAACCGTCGCCCTGCGCGGCCAATTACTGCATCAATAGCATGGCGGATCTGGTGACGCAGCATCAGCTGTCTTTACGGCGCTGATTTTGCTAGAAGATTGTCTTACAGACGGCAGTCAAGAGGTAGGCAATGGAAGGTTTAGTAAAACTGGACCGGATCGACATCAGCATCTTGGTTGAGCTGCAAAAAGATGGGCGCATGACCAACGTGAGCCTGGCCGATGCGGTGGGATTGTCGGCCAGCCCCTGCCTGCAACGGGTCAAGCGGCTGGAGTCGGCCGGGTACATTTCCAGCTACAAGGCCCATCTGAACCTGGCGAAGATCACCGATTCGGTCACGGTCTTCACCGAAGTCACCCTGAGCGACCACAAGCGCGAAGACTTCGCCAAATTCGAGTCCAATATCCGCCTGGTGGACGAGGTGCTCGAATGCCATTTGATCAGCGGTGGCTACGATTACCTGGTGCGCTTCATGACCCGCAGTATCCAGCATTACCAGGAGGTGATCGAAAGCCTGCTGGACAAGAACATCGGCATCTCCAAATACTTCAGCTACATCGTCATCAAGTCTCCCGTGCTCAAGGACGGTGTGCCGTTGCGCAAATTGCTGCGTCACTGACGCAAAGCAACTTCGATCCTTAATGTCCATTCAACCCCTGAAAGAGCCGGTGGTACACCGAAATAATCACCCAGTAGCAAGAAACGAGGTATCAAGGTGCTTGCAGGCGGAACAGGGGCACCCCCCTATGTAGTAGTTGACAGCCGTTTCTATAATGATGGCTGTTACATAGAGTGGATATATCCTGAAAAATCGTTTTATCAAAAACTCCCCAGGTTTCTCGGATCTGAGGACGTGTGTGATGATGTATCCCGAAGTAAGGAAAAATACAACGGCACCTGCAGCACCTCCCAAGCAGAGCGGGGCAAGCCATTCTCCGAGTGTTTTAAATAATGTTGTATGTATGTTGGGGGCGGAAAGGGCCGCCATCAAGCTTTTGTAAAATTTATGCCCGATAAGAACGCTTGCAAAAGCGAATATCCGAATATAGTCCAGGAAAACTATTCGGCTAGCAAGCTGGTTCATTGTGTATCTATTGTTTTTTTACCAAGTATCAGCTTGATATTGGCCGAGCATTCTACCTAGCCGCAGTCTGAATGTCTTTCTATCTGGCGTATGCATCAGGAATAAGCCCCACCAGATCCGTATCCCCCACATCGACACCCGCTTGTGACAGCAAGGTGGTCACTTGCCCGCGGTGATGGGTCTGATGGTTGAAAAAATGCATGACCAGGCCATAAAAATCCTTGTCAGCTGGTACGCCTCTCATGCTTTTGTAGTGGAGCGGGTGATCCAGATCCGACGCTGTCACCGAGTGCGCCCACTCGACAATAATTTGATCGAGCCATGCCCGATGCACCGCAAGCTCCTGGAAACCGGGAAACAGCAGTTGGTCAAGGCGCTCGGGCGTAGGCAGTTGTCGAATCGGCCCTAGCGCCAAATACTGCGCCGGATGCTGGGCGAATCGCTGCAGCCAGACCCTGTCGCCGGCCGCCAGGTGGTTCAACGTCCCGAGAATCGAGCCGAAAAAGGCTTTCCTGTCGGCACCCAACTCTTCTTCGGGCAAGGCCTTGGTCGACTCATAGACCTTGGCGTTCATCCACTGGTTATAGCTGGCCATCAGGCAGATATGGCTGGTACGGCTCACTGCGCTCATCCTTTGATCATTTGACAAGCGACCCGCACTCATCACCCCGCCCAGTCTAATAGCATCCCCTTCTTGATGCCCACCCAGAATGGCATATGCTGTGATCATCAAGCCGTGCTAACCGTGGCCTGCGGCTCCAACACACGCCCAGAGCGAATCGCTGCACTATTCTCTACATGGAAGGGAGAGCGCAGGTGAGTCAGCTGAGAGAGGTCGTCTATTTTGCCCCATACCGAAGCTGGACGTTTAAAGCTGTTGCACGCACTGGAGGTGCTCGACACCGCGGCAGAGCCGGTTTTTGATCGCCTGACCCGGTTGCTATCCACCACGCTCGGGATGCCCATTGCGCTGATTTCGCTGATCGACAGCGACCGCCAGTGGTTCAAGTCCAGGGTCGGCCTGGACGTCAGGCAGACACCCAGGGATATTTCCTTCTGCACGATTGCCATCGAGCAAGAACATACGATGGTGGTCCAGGACGCGCTGAATGATCCGCGTTTTTCATCCAATCCGCTGGTCACCAGCACGCCACATATTCGTTTCTATGCAGGTGCACCGATCCGCTCCATCGAGGGCTATGCGCTGGGCACGCTCTGCGCGATAGACAGCAAGGCCCGGGTTTTCACCGATGAGGCGCGGCAGATCCTGGAGGACTTTGCCGGGCTGGTCAGCCGGGAGTTCCAGATGCGTGAGGCCGCGTTGCTGTCCCGCTCCCATATCACCCACTCCGCGGCGGCCTTTGCGGCCAGCGAAGCGCGCCTGAAAACCGCTTTTGCCCTGGCGCCCACGGGTATTGCGGCGGTTGCGGGTAACGGGCGCTTCCTCAGCCTCAACAGCGCGTTCTGCTCCATCGTCGGTTACGAAGCCGACGAGCTCATGACCCTGAGCTTCCAGGACATCACTCACCCTGACGACCTGGACAGCGACTTGAACCTGTTGCGCCAGCTGACCCACGGCGAAATCGATCGTTACCAGCTTGAGAAAAGGTATCGGCACAAGGACGGTACCTCTGTCTGGGTTGACCTGCATGTGGCCAAGCTGCTGTCGGTGAACGGTGACCTGGAGTACTACATCGCGACGGTCCAGAACATCCAGCGGCGCAAGGAAACCGAGGCGTCTCTGCAGGCGTTGCGACACGGCCTCGAGCAGCGTGTCGAGGAGCGCACCGCGGAGCTGCTGCGGGCCAATGAAATGCTTTCCCATACCATGCTGCAACGGCTGCAGGCCGACCGCGAGCTCAGGCAACGTGAGGCGGAGCTGTCGGCGGTGCTGGAACACGCCAGCGATGCCTACGTGAGTATCGATGAGTCGGGTGCGATAAGGGCCTGGAACCGAATGGCCGAGACGACCTTCGGTTGGTCCCGTGATGAAGCACTGGGCCAGTCATTCGAAAAACTGGTCATCCCTGCGGCCATGCGTGAGGCTCATCTGGCGGGGTGGCGACGCTATCGCTCCGCTGGTGATGATGAGGCGCTACGCCAGCGCCTGGAGATATCGGCGTTGCGACGTGACGGCACGGCCTTTCCCGTCGAGGTGCGGATCAGTCCGGTGGAGATCGATGGGCATCGGTTTTTCAGTGTTTTCCTGCATGACATTACCGAACGCAAGGCCATGGCCGAACGCCGCGAGAAAGAGGCGTTGACCGATACCCTGACCGGACTGCCAAACCGCCGGTCCTTGCTCGAATACCTGCCCAATGCGATGGCCAGGGCGCGCCGGACCGGCGTTCCGCTGGGGGTGCTGTTTCTTGATCTGGATGGTTTCAAGGCGGTGAACGATACCTTCGGCCATGAAATCGGCGATCTGTTGCTGCAGATCGTGGCCGAGAGGCTGAAGACCTGCCTGCGCGAGACGGATGCGGTGTTCCGGCTGGCGGGCGATGAATTTACCGCCGTGGTGGAGGGCCAGTTCGGAGGCACTCAGGACGCGGAGCAGTTGGCGAAAAAACTGATTCAACTGATCAACGAGCCGGTGCTGATCGGTGCGGCCACCGTGCAGGTGGGGGTGAGTATCGGGATTGCGGTGTTCCGGCGCGATGATCCGAGAACCGCGACACAGCTGTTGCGTGAGGCCGACAGCCGAATGTACGAAGCTAAACAGGCGGGCAAGGGCCGCTTTGCTTCACAGCAGCGCTGAAGCACGCTGTGAGGCCTGGTTGGTCAGCCGCGTGTCACGGGGGACTGGGGGACGCTGCCTGACTCGGAGTAGATCACCACGGGAGGATCGATCGGCACGTAGTCGCTGGGGTGATAAACCACCGCTGGCGGGCCGTTCTTGAGGGCTTCTTTAAGAGCCTCGCGGGCCTTGTCGCTGATGATGCTGGGAGGCGGTGGCTGGTCTGCTTTGACCATTTTGTCGATGAGGTGCGACGGTGTTGTGGAGGGCGTCAGATAGATTGGGGTCTTAATGTCCATATCGATGCATCCATGAGAAGTGTGATCAATAGGGCTAACGGCCGTTGCTGAAAAAGCTTTGATCAAGAGTTGATACAAAATATTGCAGTGACCTGCGCATGGGCCGAGGACTGTTCATCGGATTGCGCAGCCGGAGGAACGGCCAGTCTGTGACAGGCGTCACAGTCCCTCCAACATCTTGCCGTTCCGGCCTGGCCCTTGAAACAACTGGTCTACGCTGAGGCGACAGGCACTTTCCGACCGATCTCAAGGATGAACCGCATGATCCCGAAAGCAGAGCTCTGCCAGATCATTGAATCCGGCTTTCTTCCGCTGTCCTGCACCTGCACGGCGAATGCCGGCGGTGCCTTGATGATCAAGATCTTCGATCCGGTTTCGGGTCGCGTGGAGCTGCAACTCAACGGTGTATCGACCAGCGGCTTCACCAGCATCCGCTCGATTTCCAATTTCATCGGCGAATTACGCACCGAGATGAAGGCTGGACGCCGGGCTTTCGCCGGGAGCCTGTACTAGGCCGAGCCCCTCCATCGCCTGGCCCTCCAGCCAATCCAATGTGCCGCCGAGAGCGGCATTCGCGTTAGCCGTGGGCGAACTGCTGACGGCACCACAATCCGCTGACTGGCTCCCATATGTAGGATTTTTGGTACACGATTACCGTTAAATCATGCTTTTTTGTGTTCGTCCCCTTGGTAACAGTTTTTTATACGTGACTTGGAAGGCATCAAGTCTGACTGATCAAGGGAGATCTTTTACATGGTGGATATCACGCGTCGTTCAGTGGTGGGCTTGATGGCCGCGCTGCCGTTGTTGAGCGGTCCGGGCCGTGCGTTTGCAGAAACGCTACCGACCCGTCCGGAGAGCCCGTCCAGCGAGGTCTGTCTCAATTTCAATGAAAACCCCTGGGGGCCCTCGGCGTCGGCATGCAAGGCGATGGAGCAGGGCATCGCCCTGTCCGGGCGCTATCCCTACCGCTTCCAGTACCAGTTGGTGGCGCTGCTGGCGCGACAACTGGCAATTCCCGAAGAGCATATCGATATCTATGCCGGCTCCAAGGTCGCCTTGCAGCAGGCGGTGATGGCGTTTACCGGGCCACGCAGCCTGGTGATGGCGACGCCTTCCTATGAAGCCCCGCGCCTCGCCGCCGAGGCCCACCAGGCCACGGTGCATGAGGTGCCGTTGACGGCCGGGCATGCTCACGATATCGGCGCGATGCTCGCGGCGGACCCGCAGTTTGGGGTGATCTATATCTGCAACCCGAACAATCCGACCGGCACGCTGACCCCCATCGAACAGATCGAGCGCGCCTTGAAGGACAAGCCGGCGGGCGCGCTGGTGGTGGTCGATGAAGCGTATATCCACTATTGCGATGCCCCCAGCTGTGTCTCGCTGGTCAAGGATCATTCGGATCTGCTGGTACTGCGGACCTTTTCCAAGATCTATGGCATGGCCGGTGCGCGCCTTGGATTTGCCGTCGGCCAGCCGGCTTTGCTGGAACGCTTGAATGTGTTGGGCGAGCAGAATGTCGCGGCCGCCTCGTCGCTGCTGGGGGCCATCGCCAGCCTGGAGGATCGGACCTTGTTGTCGGAGCGCAAGCTTGCCAACGCCCGTACCCGTGAGCAGTCCATGGCCTGGTTCAGGGACCGCGGATTCGCCTGCACGGCGGCCCAGGGCAACTTCTTCATGGTCAACCTGGGGCGTCCCGCCGATGTGATTGCCGAGGGGCTGGCACAGCGCGGTGTCCGGGTCGGACGGATCTGGCAGGACTGGCCGAACTGGCTGCGTATCACGGTCGGCAAGGACGAGGAGATGGCCCGCTTGCGCAACGCCTTCGCCGTGGTGGCGTTGCCTGGGAAACATTGAGTTCCGGCCGCGTGGCGGGGCTGCGCAAACCCCGTCGCGGCTCATGTCGATGGCAGCGGCCGGTCCGCGCTGAATCGGCAAGCACTGCCCGAGTCGATGGCTAGGCCCGCTGCAACCGTGTGGCAATCACGGTATTTTTCAGCAGGTAGGCGATGGTCATCGGGCCGACGCCGCCAGGCACCGGGGTGATCGCTGCGGCGATTGTCCGCGCGCTGGCATAGTCGACATCCCCCACCAGACGGCTGCCGGTTTCGGTTTCAATCCGATTGATCCCCACATCGATCACCACCGCGCCCGGCTTGAGCCAACTGGCATCGATCAGTTGCGGGCGACCGACGGCGGCGACCACGATATCCGCCAGCCGGCACAACGCCGCGGCATCGACGCTGCGCGAGTGCACCACGCTGACCGAGCAATGGGCTTGCAGCAACAAGGTCGCCATCGGCTTGCCGACGATATTCGAACGGCCGATGACCACCGCATGCAGGCCGCTCAGATCACCGCAGGTTTCCTGCAACAGGCGCATGCAGCCGCTGGGGGTGCAAGGCGTCAGCACTTCGGCGCCCTGGACCAGGCCGCCAACGTTTTCACGGTGAAAACCGTCCACGTCCTTGATCGGATCGATGGCCTGGATCACCGCCTGTTCCTCGATATGGGCAGGCAGGGGCAATTGCACCAGGATGCCGTTCACCGCCGGGTCGGTGTTCAGTTCGGCAATCAACTGCAGTAATTCTGCCTGGCCGGTGCTTTCCGGCAGGCGATATTCCAGTGAGCGAATACCGACTTCTTCGGCCCGCTGCAATTTGTTGCGTACATAGACGTGACTGGCCGGGTCGTCGCCGACCAGCAGGACTGCCAGGGCCGGAAGAACGCCTTGTGAGGCCAGGCCCGCAACGTCTGTACGGACTTCCTCGAGTACGCGGGCGGCAATGGCCTTGCCATCGATATCGCGGGCGAGTGGAAGGGAGTTGCTCATTGAATGCGTCACCGTCGTCTGGATGAACAAGAGACCGACCAGGGACTTGAAGGAGGGATCAAGCCGCTGGGGCGTGGCAGGAATATACCATCTGCCCCGCAGCGACCAGTGTGACATAGAGCAGCAGTCCGAGTGTCGGCCGGTCGCTGCTCCAATGAGAGGGGACCAGGGCTATCGGTTGAACGCCGGCACCACCTGTTGGATAAACAGCTCCAGGGACTTTTTCTTCTCGCTATGGGGCAGGCTGTTGTCGCACCAGAAGCTGAACTCGTCGACTCCCAGTTCCTGGTAATAACGGATACGCGCGATGACTTCCTGCGGCGTGCCGATCATGGTGTTCTTGCGGATATTTTCCAGTGCGAACTCCGGCCGCTCGGCGAACTTTTCTTCCGGGCTCGGCGCCAGGAAGCCGTTGACCGGCACCTGTTTGTTGCCGAACCAGGCGTCGAAGGTCCGATAGAACTTCGAGATCGCCGTGGCCCCGACTTTCCAGCCATCCGGATCATCGACCGCATGCACATGGGTGTGACGCAGCACCATCAGTTGCGGGCGCGGCACCTCGGGGTTGTTGTCCAGTGCGGCCTGGAACTTGTTCTTCAGATCCAGGACCTCTTCGTCGCCCTTCATCAGCGGCGTGACCATCACGTTGCAGCCATTGGCCACGGCGAAGTTGTGGGAGTCCGGGTCGCGGGCGGCGATCCACATCGGCGGGTTGGGTTTCTGGATCGGCTTGGGCACGCTGGTGGAGGTGGGGAATTTCCAGATCTCGCCGTCATGGGCGTAGTCGCCTTGCCACAGGGCCCGCACCACCGGGACCATTTCCCGCAATGCCTGGCCACCGGAGGAGGCGGGCATGCCGCCGGCCATGCGGTCGAACTCCACCTGGTAGGCGCCACGGGCCAGGCCGACTTCCATCCGGCCATTGCTGATCACGTCCAGCAACGCGCATTCCCCGGCGACCCGCAACGGGTGCCAGAACGGCGCGATGATGGTGCCGGCGCCCAGGTGGATGGTGCTGGTTTTGGCGGCGAGATACGCCAGCAGCGGCATCGGGCTTGGGGAAATGGTGTATTCCATGGCGTGGTGTTCGCCAATCCATACGGTGCTGAAGCCGCCGGCCTCGGCCATCAGGGTCAGTTCGCTGAGGTCTTCGAACAGTTGGCGGTGACTGACACTTTCGTCCCAACGCTCCATGTGGATGAAGAGGGAAAACTTCATGACGCTTACCTCGGATTTTTTGTTGTTGGCCGGCAGGTCTGTCTGCTGATTTATTGGTATACCATAATACTGTTTATTGCTGTTAAGCAAGGACCGTCTGTGCAGCGCTGTACAGGCTCAAGCGAGAACGGGCAGGGCGCCCATCTTGCCGTGGCAGTAGATCATCGGGCCGGCGTCCTGGCGTGGCACGATCAGGTTCTTCACCGCGCCGACCATGATCGCGTGGTCGCCGCCTTCATACTCGCGCCACAGTTCGCACTCGATGATGGCGCTGGCATTGGGCAACAGCGGGTTGCCCAGTTCGCTCAAGGTCCACTGGATGCCCTGGGCCTTGTCCTTGCCTTTGCGGGCGAAGGCATAGGCCTCGTTCTGCTGGCCGCCGGACAGCACATGAATGGCGAAACGCTTGTTCTTGATCAGCACCGGATAGGAGTCGGAGCTGTAGTTGGGGCAGAACAGCACCAGGGCCGGGTCCATGGACAGGGAGCTGAAGGCACTGGCGGTGAGGCCGACCACCTGGCCGTCGTCATCCAGGGTGGTGATCACGGTGACTCCGGACGGGAACGAGCCCATGACTTGTTTGTAGATGGCGGCATCGATCATGGGGCGGTCCTCGGGTGGCTGGAGCTTTTTATTGAGTTATAGGTATTATGGTATACCGTAATACCGTGCTTGCAAGGGCTTTTTGTCGATGTAGTGGTTCGACACAGTCAGCCGACCTGAAACGGCTCCACTTTTTTTCAGGTGCCGTTTAGAGTCTGTGCTTTTGGGGGAGGGCGACAGGCTTTCCCCTGACTGCTTAGGGAAGAGAGTCATGCAGCGCTTTGATCGCAGTTTTGTGCCGCCGCCGAGTTGGTTGCAGAGTCGGGAGGCCAGCGTCAGCAGGCAAGCGGTGGCCGATTATTTTCTGGCGGACCAGACGAAGAGAGCACAGACCCGAGCCCCGGAGTTGGGCTTCAATCTGGATCATCCATCCGTTCACGTTAGCCTGGATCGGTTGTTTCACGGCAAGTGCGCGTTCTGTGAACGCAGAGGCCCCACGTCTTTTTACCGATTTCGTCCTGGGGAAGGCGTCAGCCCCGTAGAGCACACGCCAGATGCTCATCTGTATTACTTCTGGCTGAGCAATGCCTGGGAGAATATCTATCCCATATGCAATGGCTGTGAACCCGACCGGCCTGGCTACTTCCCTGTTCGGGGCACCCGTTCACCCCTGCCGACACAGGGTCAGCTTGAAGCCTACGCAGCGGAGAGCCTGGGTGAATGGCGCGACTATCCGCTCAAGGAGCGGCATCTCCTGCTCGATCCCTGCGAGCGAGTAAGCATTGCCCGGCACCTATCTGTGAATCTTTCCGGTGAGCTGCTTGCACTGACAGGGCGGGCACGAGAAACGATCTTCCATTTCAAGCTCAATCGCAGTCAGTTGGTTGAGCAGCGTAGAAGCAGACTGCAATCCTATTTCGACGAACTGCTCTACGAGCGGCTTCCTGAAGTGGAGGAGGATAAGGTGCCATTTCCGCCAGTCCTTGACTTTTCCTCACTGGAGTTTGGGGGGCTTTGGTACTTGCTGTGCCGTCGTATCCTGTTGGCGCTTTCACCGACCAAAGTCCAGCCGCTGGCACTTTCGTACCGCCGTATTCACTGGACATTTCACGCCATTGCTCTAAATCCAGATTTTGAAGACTGGTGTGAGGGCCTTGAAGCCAGGCTGGCACTTCCGATTGTGAAAACTCCCGCCCAAGCGCTTAAGCCGTCGCAGTCCTTTCCACGGGAGTACTCGCCATTGGCCTCGATTCACTTGAGTAATTTCAAGGGAATTGAACATCTCGAACTGCTGATGCCATCCGCAAAGGATTATCCCGCCTCCAGCGTGAAGCCCGTACAACCTGCCTTGCTGATTCTGGGTGAAAATGCCGCCGGAAAAAGCTCCATCCTCGAAGCCACGGCCCTGGCGCTGTGCTCCGAAGAGGCTCGCGCGCAGCTACCAGTCGACGTCGCCTCGCTGCCCCTCGATCCTGAGTTGCTGGGCGCAGGGTTGGTCCCTCGATGCACCTCGGCGACGGTAACGGTCACCTTCCAGGATTCCAGCAAACGAGAGCTGACCATTGCCGGCGGAGGCTACTGGCCCGAAGGTACACCCATCACGCCGCCGGTCTTCGCCTACGGCGCCTTCCGCCAATACCAGAAGCAGGTGCGGCGCTACAGCCCGGGCAAATCGATCATCAACCTTTTCGACGCCACGGCCCTGTTGTCCAACCCGGAAAAGTGGCTGTTGGGGCTTAAACAGGTCGAGTTCGACAGTGTGGTGCGGGCCCTGCGGGATATCCTCTCCATCGAGGGCGAGTTCGAGGTCATGGAGCGCGACTTTGAAAACCAGCGCTGCCTGATTGTCACCGCCACCGCCGGTAGTCGGGCCTTCTGTCGAACCCCACTGAGCCTGGCGTCCTCAGGCTATCGCTCGGTGCTGGCGATGGTCTGCGACATCATCCAGGGCCTGATGAACCGGCGCATCAACCCCTACTTCGAAAGCCTGGAAACCGCCCAGGCCGTGGTGCTGATCGACGAGGTCGAGGCCCATCTGCATCCGTGCTGGAAAATCCAGATCATGAGCGTGCTACGCAGCGCCTTGCCGAACGTGACCTTTATCGCCACCACCCACGATCCGTTGTGCCTGCGGGGCATGCAGGACGGTGAGGTGATCGTCATGCAGCGGGTCGCCAGCGAGGACAACCCCGACAGCGATTGGCCGGTGATGGTGGAGCAGGTGATCCGCCTGCCCAACGTCAGCCAACTGACCATCGAGCAACTGCTGACCTCGGACTTTTTCAGCCTGAGCTCCACCGACCAGCCGGACACCGAGCGCGAGCTGGCGATGCTTGCCGACCTGCTGGCCGCCCGGGAGCTGGGCCAGCCTCTGAGCGAGGCGCAGCAACACGCCTGGAACCGCTTCGAACGGGATATCAGCGATGCTCTGCCGGTAGGTGCCACGGAAGTCCAGCGGCTGGTGCAGGAAGCGGTGGTGGAGTACCTGCAGAACCGTCGCCGGACCAGCGCGCTCAAACTCCGCGAGCTGCGTGAAACCTCGAAAAAAAGGATCCTCGCTGTCCTGGAGGGGATCTGAAGCATGCGCGCCGTCATTCGAACGATTGCCAAGGCTCCGGATGCCCTGTCCGGAACCGACTCGCCCGCCGCCAAAGAGCTGCAAAAGCTCAAGGCCTGGTTCGCCGCACCTGCCGGTAGCCCACCGGCTTTTGCGGTCTATAAGTCCGACAGCGTAAAAAAGCAGCTCGATGAACTGTTCCATGGCAAATGCGCCTATTGCGAAAGCTTCTTCGCCTCCACCGCGCCGGTGGATGTCGAGCATTACCGGCCCAAGGGCGCGGTGTCCGAAGACGCCAGCCATCCCGGCTACTGGTGGCTCGCCATGGACTGGGACAACCTGCTGCCCAGTTGCATCGACTGCAACCGCAAGCGCAAGCAGGTCACCCCCAGGCTGTCGGCCAGGCTGCTGACCTTGCGGGACGACCGCCAGGGGTTCAACCAGGGCAGCCTGCTGCTCTCCGGCAAGAAGGACAGCTTCCCGATCCTCGGCCAGCGGGCCATGTCCGCTGCGCAAGACTTTGCCGACGAGTACCCGCTGCTGCTCGACCCGTGCCGCGACAACCCGGACGAACACCTGAGGTTTCATATCGACCGGGCCAACCTGATCGGCCTGGTGCTGCCCCGCTCGCATGCCGGAGCAGACCTTCCGCCCCTGGCCGGGGCCGGCGCTGCCCTGGATGGTCACCTCGAGGAAGCGCTGGCGTCCGGCGTAAGCCTCAAGGGCAGCGTCTCGATTCATGTCTACGGTTTGAACCGGCTGGGCCTGGTGCAGGAGCGCACGCGCCTGCTGCGCCAGCTGGAGTTCCTGGAAATGCTGGCGCTGGAAGTGGGGGCGATGGCAGACGAGCTTTTACCTGATCCCGAGGCGCCGCCCTCCGCTACGGTGGCCAGTATCGCCAAGCGCCTGTACTTCCTCCAGGATCGGATTCTCGGGGAAATGAAGCGCATGGCCCGGCCAGAGGCGCCTTATTCGGCCATGGTCCGGGCCTGGATCGAGGACTTCAAGGTCCGGCTACAGGCCTGACTACGGCGCCGTTTCGGCGCTGCGTATACCCTGGTGCTCGGCCACCACGCGCAAGGTCCTGAGGCTGACCATCGGCGCGTCGACCACGAACTGATTGGCCAGCCAGGACGGGATATCGCCGGCCGGTTCGGCTTGCAGTTCATAGGTCACACGGGTTTGCGTGTCGCTTTCGGGGTGCAGGGTCCATAGGCCTTTCATCTGGCTGACACGGATCTGTCCCGGCACGTAGGGTACGAAGCCGGGCACCGCCTCCAGGCGTCGAGTCAGGCTACCATCGTCGGCGCGCTCGCTATGCACGTGAATCACCATGTCACGGGTTTGCGCCGGCCACGGCAACGCGGTGGTCAGATAGACCCAGGTGTCGTCGCCGTCATTTTTCAGCAGGCGCATATCGGCGCAGCCATACAGCCATTTGCAGGCCACCCGGAGGTTTTCCTGCAGGTTGCTCAGGGTGCCGACATCGGCCTTGATCAGCGTCTCGCCGCGAAAGCTCTGGTAGCGCGATCCCGGGACGTGGCTCAGGTAGACCTGAATGCCGTCTTCATCCTTGGCCAGTTGCCAGTCCAGGGGCGCCGCCAGTGTTGCCGTGCCGAGAAGAACACTGGCCAGCGCTGTCGCAGATAACAGGATGTTCATTCGGATCTCCGGGTTGCACGGCCGATAGTGCCTGGCTACCCAGATATAACACCCGAGCCCGGGTTTTATTCAATGGGCGCCGGCCGCCTTGTTCAGATCGCCTTCGCTCCATTGGGTATAGACGCAAGCGTCCGCGCTGGCCCAGCGTACCCGCAGGGGATCGCCGGCCTTGAGCGACATGCCGGTGGCCGACAGCGCCTTGACCGTCATCGCCGTGCCGCCGTCGGTGACCACGCTGCAGGTCTGGCTTTCGCCGAGAAAGAGCATTTCGCCGACCTTGGCCGAGACCTCGTTCCAGCCTGCCGGCAAGGGTTCGGCGGCGGCCTGTTCGAGGCTCAGGGCCAGGGCTTTCTCCGGACGCACCATCAGCAACAGCGGCTGCTCGCTGGACACTCCGGAGGTCGGCCGGATCGCCAGGGCCTGGCCCTCGAAATCCGCCACGGCGTTGCCGCGGGCCTTGAGCTTGAGGAAGTTCGAGTTGCCGAGGAACGAGGCGACAAAGGCGTTCGGCGGGTTCTGGTAGAGGTCGTAGCCGCTGCCCAGGCCGACGATCTTGCCGTGGCTGAAGATCGCGATGCGCTGGGACAGGCGCATGGCTTCCTCCTGGTCGTGGGTCACGTAGACGATGGTGATGCCCAGCCGGCGATGCAGTTGGCGCAGCTCGTCCTGCAGGTCTTCGCGCAGCTTCTTGTCCAGGGCCCCGAGGGGTTCGTCCATCAGCAGGATGCGTGGTTCGTAGACCAGCGCCCGGGCAATCGCCACGCGCTGTTGTTGTCCACCGGAGAGCTGCGAAGGGCGGCGATGGGCGAAGGCATCGAGCTGCACCAGCTTGAGCATGGCGTCGACCCGGCGCTCGCGCTCCTCGCTGCTGAGCTTGCGCAGGGTCAGCGGGAAGGCGATGTTGTCGCGCACCGACAGGTGGGGAAACAGCGAGTAGCGCTGGAACACCATGCCGATATCGCGTTTGTGCGGCGGCACCTTGACCAGGGACTGTCCGCTTACCAGGATCTCGCCGCTACTGGGCGTCTCGAAGCCGGCCAGCATCGACAGGGTGGTGCTTTTACCGGAACCACTGGAACCCAGGAAGGTGAGGAATTCACCTTCCTGGATATCCAGGGAAATATTGTCCACGGCGGCGAAGTCGCCATAGTGCTTGTTCAGGTTGCGCAGGCTGACCAGGGGGCGGTCGTGCTGCGCGGGGTCTTTGATCACGGCACTCATGTTCTACTCCAGGGCGCTCAGGCGCGCAGTTCATTGCGCCGACGCAGGGCGGCGGCGATCACCATCACCAGCACCGACAGGGCGATCAGCAGCGTCGAAGCGACGGCGATCACCGGGGTCAGGTCCTGGCGCAGGGTGGTCCACATTTTCACGGGCAAGGTTTGCAGGGTCGGGCTGGCCATCATCACGCTCAGCACCACTTCATCCCACGACACCAGGAAGGCGAACAGCGCCCCGGCGACCATGCCGGGGCGAATCGCCGGGAAGGTCACCTTGAACACCGCCTGCAGGCGCGAGGCGCCGCAGATCACCGCGGCATCCTCGATCGACTGGTCGAACAGCTTGAGCGAGTTGATGATCGAAATGATGGTGAAGGGCAATGCGACGATCACGTGGCTGACCACGAAGGCGAACAGCGTCCCGGTGTAGCCCAGTTTGAGAAACAGCGCGTACACCGCCACGGCGATGATCACCAGGGGCACGATCATCGGCAGGGTGAACAGGCCGTAGAGCAGTTCCCGGCCGGGGAAGCGTCCGCGGACCAGGGCGAAGGCGGTCGGCAGTCCAAGCGCGACCGCGAAGAAGGTGGTCAGGATCGCCACCTTCAAACTCGCCAGGGCGGCATTCATCCAGTCGGCATTGGAGAAGAACTGGCCGTACCATTTCAGCGTCCAGCCCGGTGGCGGAAACACCAGCCACTGGGAGGAACCGAACGACAGCAGGACGATGAACACGATCGGCAGCAGCAGGAACAGGGCGATCAGTCCGGTGGTCAGGTAGAGGCCCAGGCGCAGGCGCCGGCTCATGGCATTGGGAGTCAGGAGCATGACGGCTTACCTCGCATGACTGGCGCCGACCGGGGATTCCGGCTGGAGCTTCAGGTAGAAGTAGAACAACACCAGGGTGATCAGGATCAGCAGGGCGGCACCGGCGCTGGCCAGGCCCCAGTTGAGGAACGACTGCACCTGTTGAATGATGAACTCCGGCAACATCATGTTCTGCGCACCGCCCAGCAGGGCCGGGGTGACGTAGTAGCCCAGGGACATGACGAAGACCATCAGCCCGCCGGAAAACAGCCCCGGCCGGCACAACGGCAGGAACACCCGCAGGAAATTGCGCCACGGACTGGCCCCGCAGATGGCCCCGGCCTGCAGGATCATCGGGTCGATGGCCTGCATGGTCGCCTGCAACGGCAGGACGATAAACGGGATCATGATGTAGCTCATGCCGATCACCACGCCGGTCAGGTTGTGCACCATCTCCAGCGGCTGGTCGATGATGCCCATGGCCATCAAGGCCTTGTTGATCACCCCGGAGGCCTGTAGCAGCACCAGCCACGAATAGGTCCGGGCCAGCAGGCTGGTCCACATCGACAGCAGCACGATGCTCAGCAGCCAGCGGCCCCAGCCACGGGGCACCAGGGTAATCGCCCAGGCCAGGGGAAAGCCCAGCAGCAGGCTGAACAGCGTGACCAGCCCGGCCACCGAAAAGGTGTTGAGCAGGACCCGCGCATAGGCCGAGTTGGCGAACAGCTGCTGGTAGTTTTCCAGCCCCGGCGTGGGTTCCAGGACCCCACGCAGCAGCAGGCCGATCAACGGGGCGAAGAAAAACAGGCCGAGGAACAGCAAGGCCGGTAACAGGTTACCCGCCCCCCGCCAGCGCTGCGCATACGAGGACTGCTGCATGACTGCCGCCTTGCTGCTGGCCAGGCCGGCAGCGCCAGGGGCGCTCCCGGTCGGGCGGGTATCAGGGGAAAGCGTGGCCGCCATTTTCATTTGACCAGCCATTCGTTCCACCGTGTCGCAATGGCCGGACCGTTCTTGGCCCAGTATGCGAAGTCGAGTGTGATCTGATCCTTAGCGTAGGCAGTCGGCAGGTTCGGTGCCAGTACCGAGTCCAGGCGCGCGATGCTGTCGACGTTGACCGGGGCGTAGGCGGTCAGGTTGGAGAAGTCGGCCTGGCCCTTGGCGCTGCTGGCGCTGGCCAGGAACTTCATGGCCGCCGCCTTGTTTTTCGTGCCTTTGGGCACGACCAGGATGTCGGCCATGACCAGGTTCTGTTTCCAGCTCACGCCCACCGGTGCGCCGTCCTGTTGCAGGGCGTAGATCCGGCCGTTCCAGAACTGGCCGATGCTCGCTTCACCGGAGGCCAGCAACTGCTGGGATTGCGCGCCGCCACCCCACCAGACGATGTCTTTCTTGATGGTGTCGAGTTTCTTGAAGGCGCGATCCAGGTCCAGCGGATAGAGCTTGTCGGAGGGCACGCCGTCGGCCAGCAGGGCCAGTTCCAGCACGCCGGGGCTCGGCCATTTGTAGAGGGCGCGTTTGCCGGGGTAGGTCTTGGTGTCGAACAGGGCGCTCCAGTCCTGGGGCTTGCCGGCGCCCAGCTTGCCTTCGTTGTAACCGAGCACGAAGGAGAAGTAGAACGAGCCGACGCCGTGGTCGGAGACGAAACGCGGGTCGATCTTGTCGCGCTGGATCTGGCTGAAGTCCAGCGGTTCGAGCAGGCCTTCGGCGGCGGCGCGCAGGGCGAAGTCGGCTTCGACGTCGACCACGTCCCACTGCACGTTGCCGCTTTCGACCATGGCCTTGAGCTTGCCGTAGTCGGTAGGGCCGTCCTGGACCACGGTGATGCCGCTGGCCTTGCTGAACGGATCGGCCCAGGCCTGTTTCTGCGCGTCCTGGGTGCTGCCGCCCCAACTGACGAAGTTGACACTGTCGGCGGCCATGGCGAAGGAACTGCCGATTGCCAGGAAACCCGCGAGCACTGTCGCGGTTGCACCTTTGTTCAACACCATTTTCACGCCCTCATTTGTTGTGTTTTTGAGCGGGTTGTTGAGGCCCGCCTATCGGGAGCAGTAGGTCCATCTGAGCCTTTTAAGGCGACCGTGCCAAGGGCATTTTCTTGTGCCTTACCTGTCGGGGGCACTTGGAAAAAATCTCCGGTCTACGGAATATCATATTATGGTATTCCAAACTTTCTGCAAGCATTTTGCCTGACCGGTGATCCGGCCCTGGCGCTTTTTTACGGGGTATCAGGGTTGTGGGAAGGGGATGTTTTCCACCACCTCTAGATCGTAGCCGGTCAGCCCGGCATATTTGAGCGGCGGCCCCAGGTGGCGCAGTTTTCCGACACCGATGTCCTGCAGTATCTGTGCCCCGGTGCCGATCTCCGAATAGATCCGCGATTGCGAACGGCTGTACTGGCGCGGGGGGCGGGTCAGTTGCGGTACGCGCTCGAGCAGGGCCTGGGAGGATTCGTGGTTGGCCAACACCACGACGACACCGCGGCCTTCCTCGGCGACCCGTTGCAGCGCGGCCCAGAGCGTCCAGTTGCTCGGCCCGTGGTAGTCGGCGCCGACCAGGTCGCGCAGTGGGTCGATGACGTGGACCCGCACCAGCGTCGGTGTATCGCGCTGGATATCGCCCATCACCATGGCCATGTGCACGCCACCTTCAATACGGTCCTCGAAGGTCATCAGGCGGAACGTACCGTGTACCGTCGGCAGTTCCCGTTCGCCGATACGCACCACCGTATGTTCGGTACTGAGTCGGTAGTGGATCAGGTCGGCGATGGTGCCGATCCGGATGCCATGTTTGCGCGCAAACACTTCCAGGTCAGGGCGTCGGGCCATGCTGCCATCATCGTTCATGACCTCGACGATGACCGAGGCGGGGGTAAAACCGGCCAGGCGTGCCAGGTCGCAACCGGCCTCGGTGTGCCCGGCGCGGGTGAGCACGCCGCCTTCACGGGCCCGCAGAGGGAAAATATGCCCGGGTTGGACCAGGTCTTCGGCGCGGGCATCGGCGGCCACCGCGGCTTCGACGGTGCGGGCGCGGTCGGCGGCGGAAATACCGGTGGTCACGCCATGGGCGGCTTCGATGGACACGGTGAAGGCGGTGCTGAATGCGCTGCCGTTGCTCGGCACCATCTGCGTCAGATCCAGGCGCCGGCAATGCTCGTCGGTCAGGGTCAGGCAGATCAGTCCGCGTGCCTCGCGGGCCATGAAGCTGATAGCCTGGGCGTTGCAGCAGTCGGCGGCGATCAGCAGGTCGCCTTCGTTTTCGCGATCTTCGTCGTCCACCAGCACGACCATCTTGCCTTGGCGGTAGTCGTCGATGATGTCCTGGATACTGTCAAAGGCCATGCCGGGCTCGCTCTGTATGAATATGTGATTTATGGTATACCATAATACAAAATAAACCAGCAATGAGGTCATCGATGAAGGCTTACTGGATTGCCCATGTGGATGTCACGAACCCGGAGCAGTACACCGAGTACACAAGTCGCGCCCCGGCGGTATTTGCCCGTTACGGCGGACGCATGCTGGCACGCGGCGGGCGCGCCGAGGCGCTGGAGGGCCGGGAAACGCCACAGCGCAATGTGGTGATCGAGTTCGACTCCTACGACCAGGCGCTGGCTTGCTATCGTTCGGCGGAATATCAGGAGGCGCGCGGGCACCGCGAGGGAGCGGCCCGGGCCGAAGTGATCATTGTCGAGGGCGTGGCGCCCTGAAGGCGGTCAGCGGATAAAGTGGATCTTGCCGCTGTCGTCGTTGCCGATGTAGATGCCATAGACCCCGGCCTGGCGTTCCTCGATGTAGCGTTCGAGGATCTGCCGGATCGCCGGGTAGTAGATGCTGTCCCAGGGGATGTCCTCGGGCGCGAAGAATTGGTAGTCCAGGGTTTCCGGCCCGTACTGGCCGGTGATCTCCAGCGCGATGGCGCGGAAGATGATGTACACCTCGCTGATCTTCGGCACGCTGAAGATCGAGTAGGGCGAGAGGATTTCCGCGCGCACGCCACTCTCTTCCCAGACTTCGCGCAGTGCCGCCTGCTCGGTGGTCTCGCCACCTTCCATGAAACCCGCCGGCAGGGTCCAGGTGCCGGGCCGTGGCGGGATCGCCCGTTGGCACAGCAGGTACTTGCCGTCGCGCTCGATGATGCAGCCGGCGATGATCTTCGGGTTGACGTAGTGGATGTAGCCGCAGCCCGCGCACATCAGGCGTTCATGGGTGTCGCCCGGCGGTACCTGCCGAGCGAGGTCGGCGCCGCCGCATTGCGGGCAGAAGCGCGGGCTGGGCATGTCAGCGGCCCATACGGGGTTCTTTGAGGGCGATGGGCGCGGTGATCTCGGGGGCCGGGCCGGTTTCGTCCTGCTTGCGCTTGAGGTATTCCAGCGCCACCTTGGCCGCCGCGCGCACGTGATCGACCGAGGCCTGGTGGGCGGCCAGCGGGTCGCCGCTCTTGATGGCCTCGACGATACGTTCCATTTCCTGGTTGCTGGCGCCGCGACGGTTTTCCTGGGACACCGAGGTGGCCCGCAGGTAGCTGATCCGGGCCTGCAACTGGCGCAGCTGGGTGGCCGCGGCACGGTTGCCCGAGCCCTCGAGCAGGACGTCGTAGAAACCCTGCACCGAATCGATGACCTGTTGCAGTTCGCCGTCCTTGAGGGTCTTGCGATTGACTTCCAGGGCCTTTTCCAGGGCCTTGATGTCCTTGGCCTTGGCCCGCAGGGTGAACAGCTGGACGATCAGGCCCTCCAGCACACAGCGCAGTTCGTAGATATCGACCGCATCGTCCAGGGTGATGATGGCAACGCTCGGCCCCTTGGCATCGGCGAACGCCACCAGGCCTTCGGACTCCAGGTGCCGCAGGGCTTCACGCACGGAGGTGCGGCTGACGCCGAGGCGCTCGCAGAGGTCGCGCTCGACCAGGCGGTCCCCCGGCATGAGCTGGAAGTTCATGATGGCGCTTCGCAGCTTGTCCAGCACGATTTCGCGCAGGGTAACGGGGTTGCGATTGACCTTGAAGCTGTCGTCGAGTGGCAGGCGTTTCATGGGATCCGCTCTAAAAGTTCGTGGGGCCGATCGAGGGCCGAAATCACCGGCAAGCTTATCATGCGTCGTTCATCCGCGTCGGCTCGCGCCGTGGCAAAACCTCAGGCCAGCGCGGGCAGAGGGCCGAGCTTGCCCTTGTGGTAGATCATCGGCGTCACCGGTTGTTCGGGCAGGATCAGGTTCTTGACCGCGCCGACGATGATGGCGTGATCGCCGCCGTCGTATTCGCGCCACAGTTCGCACTCGATGATCGCCGTGGCGTTGCGCAGCAGCGGATTGCCCAGGGCGCTCAGGTGCCAATCGATGCCGCGGGCCTTGTCCTTGCCCTTGCCGGCAAAGGCATAAGCCTCGGCCTGCTGGTCCGCCGAGAGCAGGTGGATGGCGAAGCGCTTGCTGTCCCGCAGGATCGGGTAGGTGTCCGAGGCGTAGTTGGGGCAGAACAGCACCAGCGCCGGGTCGATGGACAGGGCGCTGAAGGCACTGGCGGTGATGCCGACGATGCCCCCCTCGGCGTCCAGGGTGGTGACCACCGTGACGCCTGACGGGAAGGAGCCCATGACTTCTTTGTAGATACCGGGTTCGATCATCTCGTTTGTCTCCTAGCGCATCACGAAGGGGTCGGGCATGGGGGCTGACGAGAGGTTGATCCACACCGTTTTCAGTTCGGTATAGGCCAGCACCGAATCGATGCCGCTCTCGCGACCGTAGCCGCTGTTCTTGAAACCGCCGATGGGCGCCATGGCCGAGACCGCGCGGTAGGTATTGACCCAGATGATCCCGGAGCGGATGTCCCGGGCCAGTCGATGGGCGCGGCCCAGATCGCGGGTCCAGATGCCGGCGGCGAGGCCGAACTGCGAGTCGTTGGCGATGGACAGGGCCTCGGCCTCGTCCTTGAAGCGGATCACCGAGGCCACCGGACCGAAGACTTCTTCCTGCATGATCTTCATCGAGTTGCGGTCGCACTCGAACAGGGTCGGCTCGTAGAACCAGCCATTGCCCAGGTTCTGCGGGCGCTTGCCGCCCAGGCGCAGGCGTGCGCCTTCGGCCAGGGCGTCGGCCACCAGGCCCTCGACCACGGCCAGTTGCTGCGCGGTGGCCATGGGGCCCATCTCGCTGGCATCGTCCTGTGGGTTGCCGATGCGAATGCGCTGGGCGCGTGCCACCAGGCGCTCGACGAATTCGTCATAGATTTCGTCCTGGACCAGCAGCCGTGAACCGGAGACGCAACTCTGTCCGGACGCCGCGTAGATCCCGGCAATGGCGCCGTTGATCGCACTGTCCAGATCGGCATCGGCAAAGATGATGTTCGGCGACTTGCCGCCCAGTTCCAGGGACAGCTTGGCGAAGTTCTCGGCGCTGCTGCGCACCACATGGCGGGCGGTTGCCGCGCCGCCGGTGAAGGCGATCTTGCGCACCAGCGGGTGGCGGGTCAGGGCCGCGCCGGTGCTTGCGCCGTAACCGGTGATGACATTGACCACGCCGGGCGGAATGCCGGCTTCCAGGGCCAGGCGCGCCAGCTCCAGGACGGTGGCCGAGGCGTGCTCGGAAGGCTTGAGCACGATGGTGTTGCCCGCCGCGAGGGCCGGTGCCAGTTTGATCGCGGTCAGGTAGAGCGGGCTGTTCCAGGGGATGATCCCGGCAACCACACCCATGGGTTCGTGCACGGTGTAGGCGAACAGATCCGGCTTGTCCAGCGGCAGCGTACCGCCTTCGAGCTTGTCGGCCAGGCCCGCGGTGTAATGGAAGAATTCCGGCAGGTAGCTGACCTGGCCGCGGGTTTCGCGGATCAGCTTGCCGTTGTCGCGGCTTTCCAGTTGGGCCAGGCGCTCCTTGTTTTCCGCGATCAGATCGCCGAGGCGATGCAGCAGTTTGCCTCGGGCGGTGGCGCTGAGGCCGCGCCAGGCCGGGTTGTCGAAAGCCCGTTGCGCGGCCTGGACCGCACGCTCGACATCGGCTTCGTCGGCGTCGGGCAACTGCGCCCAGGGTTCGGCGAGGGCCGGGTCGAGGCTGTCGAAGGTCTTGCCGGACAGGGCATCGACCCATTCACCGTCGATGCACATCTGGAAGCGGGTGAGTGTCATGCAACGATCCCCTTTATCTGGTCTTGTCGGGCGTGGGCGTTGGCGAGGAAGTCCAGCAGTACCTGGTTGACCAGGCGCGGCGACTCCACGGGCATCATATGCCGTTGCTCGGCGAGCACGGCAACCTGTGCGTGAGGAATCCGCTCGGCCAACTGCCGGGCCATCTGCGGTGTCGAGCCCGGGTCCAGTTCGCCGGTGGCGATCAGGGTCGGCGCCTGGATGTCGTGCAGGTCGTCGGCGCGGTACATGTCCTGGGTGGCGAACAGCTCGTAGGTGGTCAGGTAACCCTGGGGGTCATTGCCGGCCAGGGTCTGGCGAATGGCGGCGATCTGCGCCGGGTTCGCCGCCTGGTACTCGCGACTGAACCAGCGCGACAGTGCCGCCTCGGCGTTGGCATCCGGCCCATGTTGCGCCGCCTGGCTGGTGCGGGCGATCACCCCGGCACGTTGCTCGGCGCTGCGGTTGAATACGCTGTTGAGCACCACCAGGCTTTGCAGCTGTTGCGGGTAGTGCAGGGCGAAGGCCCGGGCCACCAGGCCGCCCATGGAAAAGCCGATCACATGGGCCGCCGGCAACTGCAGGTGTTCGAGCAGTTCGTGCAGCTGCTCGGCATAGCCGGGCAGCCCGCAGTCCGGGTCGGGACGTGGGCTGGCCCCGTGTCCGAGCATGTCGTAGGCGATCACCCGGTAGTGCGGCGCGAGCCCGACGACCTGGCCGCCCCACATTTCTTTGTTCAGCCCTACGCCGTGGATCAGGACCACGGGTGGGCCTTCGCCGGTCGCCAGGTAACTGGTGCCGGCCGGGGTGCGTTCAGCGGTGTGCCGAATCATGGAGCGCTCCTGCCTTTCTTGTTGATTACCGCGCTTTCTCGGCGGCCAGTTCTTCCAGGTCGATATAGCGGTTGCCGATGCGCGGGTGCAGGCGGCCGCCGTCGGCGCAACCGAGCACGACGACGATTTCGTCGGCGCGCGGCGCGTCTTCGATACGCATTTCCAGGGTGATGTAGTGCGAGCGCAGGCCTTCGTCGTCCTTGTGCATCATCGGGATCTGGATCGAGGTGCCGGGGCCGCCGCGCTTGTTGGTGAAGCTCAGGTAGCTCTTGGCCTGGACCGCTTCGCGGTAGTGGTTGCCGAAGCGCAGGGTGTGGATCACCGCCGAGGCGTGTTCTATTTCACCGTCGGCACCGACCACCGCGGCCTTGCCGTAGGCTTCGATGCGTTCGGCACCGCCGATGGCGGCTACCAGGCGCTCGACCATCATGGCGCCGAGGTCGGAGCAGTGGGCGCGGATTTCCGGTTTCAGGTCTTCGACGAAACCCCGACCCAGCCAGGGGTTTTTCATGACCACGGCCAGGCCGACCATGGTCACCGGTTTGTCCGTGGCCTTGCCGCCTTCGATCAGGGTCTGTTCGGAATAGCTGACGATCTTGCGGATTTCGAAACTCATAAGGGGGCTCCTGGGTGCACGTTGATCAGATGGTATGATGGTATACCATAATATTGGCTGTGCAAGCCCCTCATGAAAGTTTGTCGGCGAGTGGTTTCTCGAACGCGCCGCAAAACTGTAGGAGCCGCGAGGGCGAGTCCTACAGTGGAAGGTTGTGCTGGCGGATCATCTCCATCAACTGCCGTAGCCCCGGCTGCGACTGGCGCTGGCTGGAGTAGTAGAGGCAGAACGGGGCGCCCATGCTCGACCAGTCCGGCATCACCTCCCGCAAGCTGCCGTCCTCGAGCTCCCGGGTGACGCGTTTTTCCAGGCAATAGGCAATCCCGACACCGGCCAGCGCCGCGTCGATCACCGCCTGGGTATCCGAGGCGGTCAGGGCTCCGGGGACATCCAGCCTGATCATTTGCGCGCCGTTGCCCAGTTCCCATTTGTAGGCGGTGTTGTCGCCCAGGCGCATCCGGATGCACGCATGCTCCAGCAGATCGGCGGGCTTTTCCGGGATGCCACGGCGGGCGAGATAGTCGGGGGAGGCAATCATGATCCAGCGCAACTCGCCGGTCAGCGGTACGGCAATCATGTCCTGGGGCACCGTCGCGCCATAGCGGATCCCGGCATCGAAACCTTCGGCGACGATATCCACCAGACGGTCCTCGACCTTCAGGTCCAGGTTGATCTGCGGGTAAGCCGCCATGAATTCGCCGAGCACCGGACTGACCAGCAGGCGGGCGGCGTCCCGCGGCACATTCAGGCGCAGCCGGCCGATCGGCGCATGGCGATAACGGTCGAGTTCGTCGAGGGCTTCCTGGATGGTGGCGAAACCGACGGCCAGCTTCTGCGCCAGCAAGGCACCGGCATCCGTGGGTTCCACCGAGCGGCTGTTGCGGTTGAGCAGCTTGACCCCGAGGCGGGTTTCCAGGTTGCGCAGGGTGTGGCTCAGCGCCGAGGTGGTGACCCCCAGTTCATGGGCGGCCTGGCGAAAGCTGCGGCGGCGGATGATGGCCATGAACACATTGAGGTCGGCCAGTTCGGACCGGTTGAAGGCTGCCATGTCGTGGCCTTTACGAGGAAAGAAGGTGAACGGGGTGTTGAGCCCTATTCAATCATGGATGACCTAAAATCATGATCCTTTTATGCTTCGAGTCTGTTGGAGATCATCATGAGCATCGAACACATCGCTATCGCCGGCATCGACAAACCGGTCTCGCGCATCGCCCTCGGCACCTGGTCCATGGGAGGCTGGATGTGGGGAGGCGCGGACGATGAGGTCTCGATCCAGACCCTGCGCCACGCCCTGGAACGCGGTATCAACCTGATCGATACCGCGCCGGTCTACGGCAAGGGGCATTCCGAAATCCTGATCGGCAAGGCCTTGAAGGGGGTACGCGACCAGGCGGTGATCGCCACCAAGGCCGGCTTGCAATGGGATGACGGTTCGGTGCGGCGCAACGCCACGGCGGCGCGGATTCGTCGGGAAGTCGAAGACTCCCTGCAGCGTTTGCAGACCGACTATATCGACCTCTACCAGATCCACTGGCCCGATCCGCTGGTCGAGCAGCAGGAGACCGCGTTGGAGCTGGAAAAACTGCGTCAGGAAGGCAAGATCCTGGCGGTGGGGGTGAGCAACTATTCGCCGACGCAGATGGACGAGTTCCGTGAATACACCGCGTTGGCGACGGTGCAGCCGCCTTACAACCTGTTCGAGCGGGCCATCGACAGCGACATCCTGCCCTACGCCAAGCAGCATTCGCTGGTGGTGCTGGCCTACGGTTCGCTGTGCCGCGGGTTGCTGACCGGTTCCATGAGTGCGGCGACGGCGTTCGGCAGCGACGATATCCGGGGTGTCGATCCGAAGTTCCGTGCCCCGCGTTTCGAGCAGTACCTGGCGGCCGTGGCGGCGCTGGACCTGTATGCCCGTGAACGGCATGGCAAATCGGTGCTGGCCCTGGCCTTGCGCTGGGTGCTCGACCAGGGGCCGACCATTGCCTTGTGGGGCGCGCGCAAGCCTGAGCAATTGAAGGGCATCGAAGATGCCTTTGGCTGGAGACTGTCGGCGGATGACCTGAAGCAGATCGACCAGATACTGCTCAATACCATCAAGGACCCGGTGGGCCCCGAGTTCATGGCGCCGGGTATCCGCGGCTAACGCCTGTCCATCAAGGCCGGACGCGTTTCCTGTAGGGGCCGGCTTGCTGGCGATTGCTGTCTTTCAGGCGACAGAGATGTCGACTATGAGATCGAATCGCCAGCAAGCCGGCCCCTACAAGGGTGCGGCGTTTCTTAGCGGCAGCCGGTCAGGGTGACCTTGCAGGTTGCCGGCGTTCCGCCCGATTGAGCGGCGAAGCGCTGGCAGTTACCGATGGCTTTCACGCTGGCGGTTTTCACGTTCGGCGCCCAGGCCAATCCGCCATCTCCCTGCGTCGGTACTGCCTGGGCATAACAGGCGTAACCGCCGACCGGGGTTTGCGATCCTCTCCCGGAACAGCCGGCGATCATTGAAAACCCGATCGCCAGCGTCAGCAGGCAGAACAGGGACGGGACGTTTCGTGAAACCTTTACGTTCATGGCAGTGTCGCTGTTGCGGAGTAAGTCCCGCCTATTGTCCCGCCTTATTGATGCGCCGGATAGTCCCGTTGCAGAGCCTGGTTCAGGGCCAGCACATTGACCCGCGACTCACCGAACACCCCCAGCGTCGGTCCCTGGGTATTGGCCTGGACCAGCGCCAGTACGTTATCCAGCGGCGCACCGCGTTGCTGTGCCACCCGGGTCGCCTGCAAGGCGGCGTTGGCCGGGCTGATGTCCGGGTCCAGGCCGGAGGCCGAGGTGGTCAGCATATCGGCGGGCAGGGTCTGGCCGGCCAATTCCGGTTGGGCCTGCTCCAGGGCATGTCGATCGGCGGTCAGCCGATCGCTCAAGGCCTGGCTGGTCGGCCCCAGGTTGGAACCCGAGGAACTGGCCGCGTTATAAGGCGACGGCACGGTTTTCAACGGGTCCTTGGGATCGGTGTCGGTGGTGGCTGATGGCCGCCCATGGAACCACTGCGGGGCATCCCATTGCTGGCCGATCAGCGCCGAGCCGATCACCTGGCCCTCGGGGGTTTTCACCAGGCTGCCATTGGCCTGGGAGGGGAACAGCAGCTGCCCGATCCCGGTGACGGCGAAGGGGTAGGCCAGGCCGCAGAGCACGAAGGTGACGGCTGTAACACGCAGGGCCGGTGACAAGAACTTGATCATGATCAGATCCTCCTACAGGAAGGGTGCCAGGCACAGGTCGATCAGCTTGATGCCGATAAAGGGCGCAATCAGCCCACCGACGCCGTACACCAGCAAGTTGCGATAGAACATGGTTTCCGCGCTTTTCGGCATGAAGTTGACCCCGCGCAAGGCCAGGGGAATCAGCGCCGGAATGATCAGGGCGTTGAAGATCAGCGCCGAGAGGATCGCGCTTTGCGGCGTGGCCAGGTGCATCAGGTTCAACGCCGCCAGGCCGGGCAGGGCGACCATGAACAGTGCCGGCAGGATGGCGAAGTACTTGGCCACGTCGTTGGCGATGGAAAAGGTCGTCAGGGCACCGCGGGTGATCAGCATGCGCTTGCCGATGGTGACCAGGTCCAGCAGCTTGGTCGGGTCGGAGTCCAGGTCGATGATATTCGCCGCCTCCTTGGCCGGCATGGTCCCGGTGTACATGGCCAGGCCGACATCCGCCTGGGCCAGGGCCGGGGCGTCGTTGGTGCCGTCGCCGGTCATGGCCACCAGGTGCCCGGCCGCCTGTTCGCTGCGGATCAGCTTGAGCTTGTCCTCGGGGGTGGCCTGGGCGACGAAATCGTCGAGGCCGGCCTGGGCCGCGATCACACTGGCGGTGGTCGGGTTGTCGCCGGTGACCATCACCGTGCGGATGCCCATGGCCCGGAGTTGCGCAGCCCGCTCGCGGATTCCCGGCTTGAGCACGTCGGAGAGGTTGATGATGCCGAGGATCCGCCCGTCGATGGCCACCGCCAGGGGCGTCGCGCCTTGCTGGCTGACGCCGAGGGCAAGGCGTTCGAGGTCGACGGGAATCTCGCTGCCGTAGCTGTCCCTGACGTAGTTGACCAGGGAGTCCACCGCACCCTTGCGCACCACGCGGCCATCGGCCAGATCGGAGCCGCTCATGCGGGTCTGCGCCGAGAAGTCCATGCCGACGGCTTGTTCCAGCCGGCTTTCTTCATGAATGCCCAGGGTCTTGGCATAGGCCGTGGTGGACTTGCCTTCCGGGGTGCTGTCGAACAGCGAGGCGAGGTAGGCCCCCTGTTGCAGCTCCTGGCGGGTGACGCCCTTGACCGGCAGGAACTCGGTGGCCTGGCGGTTGCCGATGGTGATGGTGCCGGTCTTGTCCAGCAGCAGGGTGTTGACGTCGCCAGCGGCTTCCACCGCCTTGCCGGACATCGCCAGCATATTGAAGCGCAACGTGCGGTCGATACCGGCAATACCGATGGCCGAGAGCAGGGCGCCGATGGTGGTGGGAATCAGCGCGACGATCAGCGCCACCAGGTCGGCGACGTTGATCTGCGCATTGAGGTAGCTCGCCACCGGGGCGATGGCGGTGACCACGATGACGAAGATCAGGGTCAGCACCGAGAGCAGCACGGTGAGGGCGATCTCGTTCGGGGTCTTCTGCCGTTTGGCGCCTTCCACCAGGCTGATCATGCGGTCGAGAAAGGTGTTGCCGGGAGACGCGGTGACCAGGATCACCAGCGAGTCGGAGATCACCTTGGTACCGCCGGTGACCGTCGAGTTGACGTCCGAGCCGGACTCCTTGATCACCGGTGCGGATTCGCCGGTGATCATCGACTCGTCGACATAGGCCGCACCTTCGACCACTTCGCCGTCCATGGGAATCAGTTCGCCACGGTTGACCTTGACCAGGTCGTCCTTGCGCAGCGAAGCCGCCGACACCACTTCCAGGCGGCCGTCAGAGAGCAGCCGCGTGGCATTGAGCTGTGTGGTGGTCTGGCGCAACGACGCCGCCTTGGCCTTGCCACGCCCCTCGGCCATGGCTTCGGCGAGGTTGGCGAACCACACCGTGATAAACAGGATGAAGGTCACCACGCCGTTGTACAGCGACGTGGCATTCGATGGGCCGAACAGCTGCGGGTTGATCGTCAGCGCGGCGGTCACCAGGGTGCCGATCCAGACCACGAACATGACCGGGTTCTTGATCTGCACCCGTGGATCGAACTTTTTCAGCGGCTCGACCAGGATCAGCCGCAGACGCTCCTGCCGGGTGTCCGTGCGTGGCGCCTTGCGGGCCGCAACAGGGGTCGACAGCGGGGCCAGTGGCAATGCTTTTTCAACTTTCATCTCAGTCTCCTCACCCTTAGAACAACAAGTGCTTGTTCATGGCGAAAAACTCGGCGATCGGTCCCAGGACCAGCGCCGGCAGGAAGGTCAGTGCGCCGACGATGACGATCGTCGCCAGCCACCAGATGCCGAACATCGGGGTATCGGTACGCAGGGTGCCTATATTGGGCTGCAAGGTCGGCTTGGCGGCCAGGGAGCCGGCGACCGCCATCAGGAAGATGATCGAAGGGTAGCGACCGATCACGATCACGCAGGCAATGGCGATGTTGTACCAGGGCGTATTGGCGTTCAGGCCACCGAAGGCCGAGCCGTTGTTGGCCGCGGCGGAGGTGAAGGCATAGAGCACTTCCGAGTAGCCATGTACTCCGGCGTTGCCCAGCGAGGCCACGCCGTAGGGCATCACCATCGACCAGGCCGAAGGCGCGAGGATCACCAGGGGGTGAATCAGCATGGCCAGCGAGACCAGGATGATTTCGCGTTTCTCGATCTTCTTGCCGAGAAATTCCGGGGTGCGCCCGACCATCAGGCCGGCGACGAAGATCCCGATCAGGCCGTAGATCAGGAAGTTGAGGAAGCCCACGCCCTTACCGCCGAAGACGCATTGCAGCATCATCTGCACCAGGGTCGAGAGGCCGCCCAGCGGAGTGAAACTGTCGTGCATCGAGTTGATCGCGCCGGTGGTGAACGCCGTGGTGTAAGCGGCGAACAGCCCGCTCTGGGCGATCCCGAAACGGACTTCCTTGCCCTCCATATTGCCGCCGGCCTGCAGGGCGCTGGCGTGGGTGTCGATACCCAACTGGCTCAGCAGCGGCGTGCCGGCCTGTTCCGGAATCACGCAGAGCAGCAGGAAACCCACCAGCATCAGGGCCATGACGCTGTAGATCACTGTGCTCTGGCGATGGTTCTTGATCATATGGCCGAACATCACCACCAGGGCGGCGGGCAGGCTGGCCATCAGCAGGATCAGCACGAAGTTGGTCAGGGCATTGGGGTTTTGGAACGGGTGCGCGGCGTTGACGTTGAAGAAACCGCCACCGTTGGTGCCGAGGTTTTCGATGGCTTCCTGGGCGGCGACGGGCCCCAGGGTCAGGGTCTGGTGGCCGCCTTGAAGGGTGTCGGTCACCAGGCTGGCATCCAGGGTCTGGGGTACGCCTTGCCAGATCAGGAACAGGCTCAGCACCAGCACCACGGGCAGCAGCACCCGGGTGATGAAGCGGATCAGGTCGCGGTAGAAGTTGCCCAGATTGGCCCCGCCATCGGTGACCAGCAAGGCGCGAATAAAGGCGATCGCCACCACGAAGCCGGTCGCCGCCGAGGTGAACATCGGAAAGGTGATGGCCGCCATCTGGCTGAAGTTGGACAGGGTGCTTTCGCCGCCGTAACTCTGCCAGTTGGTGTTGGTAATAAAACTGATGGCGGTGTTGAACGCCTGCATCGGTTCCATGCCGGCGAAATGCTGCGGGTTGAGCGGCAGGACATTCTGGAAGATCAGTACCAGGTAGATGAGCAGGGCCATCACCAGGTTGGTCGCCAGCATGTGCAGGGTGTAGCTTTTCCAGTTCATCGCCTGGCTGCAGGCCTGTTTGCCGATCAGCCGGTAGAGCAGGTTGTCCACCGGGTCGAGCACCCGGTCGAGCACGGTTTTCTGATCAGTCACCACCCTGGCCAGATAACGTCCCACCACCAGGCTCAGTGCCAGTGTGGCGATCAAGGTAATAATGATTTGTAGCCAGAGGTGTGACATTGCATTAACTCCTGAATCAGCGGACTTTTCTGGCGTGCGCTATTAACAGAAACAGGCAGTCAGAACTTTTCCGGATTGATAACGGCGTAGAACAGGTAGATCACTACGCCGACCACCAGCGCCAGTAACAGATCAATGGCCATGTCGAGTATTCCTTCTTGTCGTGCGGGAGTGGACAGCGGGCGAAGAGCACCCGCTGCATTGCTTTAAGTCTGTCGGCCAGCGGCTTTCAGGATCAGTTGCGGCTGTGCCGGTTTGGCAGCACAGGCTTGATATCCGGGGTTTTCGAGGGCGTGATGACGTTGTCGGCAAAGTAGACGACCAGCCCGCACAACAGATAGAAGCCGATGATCGCTGCAAACAGGAGTGCGCTGAATAACATGATGTCAGTCCTCGATACCTGTGGCGTTAGTGGGCACTTTCAATCGGCTTTACCGATCTCGGTGGGTACAGTTCAAGTATAAGTAGAGGATTATTCGGGTCTGATAAGGCCTGTGTCTTTTTAGGGTTTGGCGCTATCAATTTTCCGTAAAGAAACTTGGCGAATCGATGCGTTGGGTCCTAACTGATCTCAAGGCTGTAAACAAAGCATTCAAGGTGGCGGTCATGCTCAAACTGGAACAGCTGGCACAGGGGATTATCGGGCCCGCGCGCGATCCATTGGCTCCCGATACACGCGCCCATACGCTGCTGGTCGGCCTGCTGGCCTGGGCGGGCCTCGGTGCCAGTGGCCTGGCTTCGGTCAGTTATGGCCCGGAGCGGGCCTACCTGGCGCTGGGGGCCCATCCTGAACTGGGGGTGTTCCTGGCCCTGGCGACGCTGCTGACCGTCTGGGTCCTGTCGCTGGCCTATCGTCAGGTGGTCGAGCTGTTTCCTTCGGGTGGCGGCAACTACAAGATCGTCTCGAAACTGCTGGGTCCCAGGCTCGGGTTGGTGGCCGGCTGCGCCTTGCTCGTCGACTATGTGCTGACCATTGCGGTTTGCCTGGCCAGTGGCACCGATGCGTTGTTCAGCCTGTTGCCGGTTGATTGGCAGAGCCACAAACTGGTGGTGGAAATCGGCCTGGTGCTGCTGCTGATCCTGTTGAATCTGCGCGGTATCGCCGACTCGATCCGCTTGCTGCTGCCCCTGACGCTGGGGTTTGTCCTGGTACACGTGGGGCTGATCGTCTATGGCGTTGCGTCGAAAGCCGGTGACCTGACGGGCACGCTGGTCCGCAGCTCCGCTGACACCGTGGCATTGTCCGGGGATATCGGCTGGCCTTTGCTGGTGGCGTTGTTCCTGCGGGCTTATTCCCTTGGGGGGAGTACCTACGCCGGGTCCGAGGCGATTGCCAACAACGTCAATCTATTGGCCGAGCCCCGGATCAAGACCGGTCGTACCGCGTTGCTCTCGGTGGGCTTTTCCCTGGCGTTCATGGCCGGCGGCATGATTCTTCTGTACAGCCTCTGGGGCGCGCAACCGACCTATGGGCAGACCCTGAACGCGGTGGTGTTCAAGGCCGTTATCGAGCAACTCGGGATTGCCCCGGGCGCCAGTCATGCGCTGCTCCTGCTGACCCTGGCGCTGGAAGGCGCGATTGTCTTCGTGGCGGCCAATTCGATCCTGATCTTCGCCCCCTCGCTGCTCGGCCGCATGGCTGCCGACTCCTGGCTGCCGCACCGTTTCTGCAACCTGTCGAACCGCCTGGTCAAGCAGAACGGGGTGGTTTTCGTGGGGGCCTGCGCGCTGCTGATCCTGCTGTTATCGCGGGGCTCGCTGGGGCTGCTGGTGGTGCTCTATAGCATCAATGTGTTTCTCAGCCTGGCCCTGGCCAAAGCCGGGCTGTGCCGCCACTGGTGGCAGCATCGCCGCGAAGGGCCTTGGCTCGGGCGGATGCTGGTGTCGGTCACGGGCTTTTGCGTGGCCTCGGGCATCCTGCTGGTGACCCTGACGGAAAAGTTCTTCGAAGGCGGTTGGGCGACCCTTTGCCTGACCCTGCTGGTGATCGGCGGCTGTGCCCTGGTCCGGCACCACTACACCAAGGTGGAAAACCTGCGCACGCAGATGGATACCGAGTTCACCCTGCCGGCACAGGTGCTGGCAACCGTCACCCGCGTCGAGCCCACGCCAGATGCGCCGACGGCGGTGATCCTGGCCACCGAACATTGGGGCGCGGCGATCCATACCTTGCTCTGGGTGCAGCGGCTGTTCCCGAATCGCTTTGCCAATGTGGTGTTCGTCGGCATCGTCAAGGTGGAGGGGCATGTGTGGGGGCGGATCGACGGTGTGCAACGGCGCAAGACCCGCCTCGACGAGTCCATGGATCAGTTGGAGGCCTTCTGTGCCCAGGCCGGTATCAGCGCGACACGGCGGATCGGCTACGGCACCGACCCGGTCGCCGAACTGCAGAAGCTGCTCGGCGAAGCGACCCGGCATTACCCTGGCTGCGTGTGTTTCAGCAACAAGCTGATCCTGCAGGACAGCTGGGGCTTCAGCGAGTGGCTGCACAATCAGACTCCCCTGTTGTTGCAACGCCGGCTGCACCTGGATGGTATTCCCCTGGTGATTCTGCCCCTCAGGTTGAACGGGGCCGAGCACAAGAGTGTGATGGCCTGAGTGCTGCGAATTCTCTGAATTGCATTAAATGTAAAAAATAGACAGTTTGTATAAGTCTGGGTATGCTCTGTCCAAGGCCTGCTGTCCCTGACGCAAAGGCCGTGACTTGAATCGACCTGGGGAATAACGCATGGCCACACTTCCGGATTTCCGCCTGGAAACCTACTTTTCCAAGTGGGAGTTTTCCGCGCGCTACCATATGACCGCATCCGATGCGCAAAGCCTGACCATCAAGGAGTTGCTGGCGCTGGCCGATGCGCCGGATCGCGAAGCTTTCGAGACGCTATCCCTGGGCTACACCCAGACCTTCGGCGCGCCCGAATTGCTGGAGGTGATCGCCTCGACCTACGAGCGCCTGGCCCCGGCCGATCTGCTCTGCTTCGCCGGGGCTGAGGAAGGGCTCTATGTGGCCATGCATGCACTGCTGGACAAAGGCGACCACGCCATCGTGGTAACCCCCAACTACCAGTCCTCGGAAACCATCCCCTTGAGTCTCTGCGAGGTCACCGGCGTGGCCCTGGACCCGGAGCAGGGCTGGACGCTGGATATCGACGCGGTGGCGGCGGCGATCCGCCCCAACACCCGGCTGATCTCCATCAATTTCCCCCATAACCCCACCGGCAAGATCCTTGAACGCGAGCGTTTCGATGCCCTGGTCGACCTGTGTCGCCAGCACGGGATCTACCTGTTCAGCGACGAGGCCTATCGTTTGCTGGGCTTGGGTGAGGGCGGGCAGTTGCCGGCGGTGGCCGATGTCTACGAACGTGGCCTGTCCCTGGCGGTGATGTCCAAGCCCTACGGTTTGCCGGGGCTGCGGATCGGCTGGATCGCCTGCCAGGACCGCGCCTTGCTGTCGCGCATGGAGCGCATGAAGCATTACCTGTCGATCTGTAACGCCGGCCCGAGTGAAGTGCTGGCACGGATCGCGCTCAAGGCCCGTGAGCCGATCCTGGCGCGGATTCACCAGTTGATGCGTCACAACCTCACGCTGCTGGATGGATTCTTCCGCGAGTTTGAAGCGTTGTTCGATTGGTATCGCCCTGATGGCGGCTGCATTGCCTACCCGCGTTACCTGGGGGCCGAAGGGGTCGAGCGTTTCGCCACCGACCTGGTGGAGCGCACTGGCGTGCTGTTATTGCCGTCGAGCATCTACGAGTCGGCGCTGGGGCCAGTGCCCCGGGATCGCTTCCGTATCGGCTATGGCCGGGCGCATATGGAGGAGGGGTTGGAAGTGTTTGCCAACTACCTGCGCGGTCGCCGCCCATGAGCCCGATAGCGTTGCCGGTCTACGGTCTGGGCGAGTTGCGCGACGTCCTGCTGCGCAAGGACATGCTGCGGGTGGTGCGTGAGGCCTTTATCCGTCACGCCGAGGGTGAAGTCGTCGCGCCCCGGGGCGGTGAGTTGCTGTTCCAGGATCCGCCGGGGGACTGTCATATCAAGTTCGGCCATTTTCGCGGTGGCCAGGTGTTTGTGGTCAAGGTGGCGATGGGGTTCTATGAGAATGCCGCCAAGGGCCTGGAGACCAATAATGGCTTGATGCTGGTCTTCGATGCACGGACCGGGGCGACGCTGGCGGTGCTCAATGACGAGGGCTGGTTGACCAGTTGGCGCACCGCTGCCGCCGGCGCGCTGGCGGCCAGGGCTGGTGCGCCGTCGCGGGTCACGGCGCTGGGCATTGTCGGTAGCGGCCATCAGGCCGAGCACCAGGCGCGCTGGGCCGCCGAGATGCTGGGTATCGACCGTGTATTTATCTGGGGACGCAGCCCGGACAAGGCCGCGCGACTGGCGGCCAGCCTCAGCCATCAAGGCCTGATCGCCCAGGCACTGCCGAGCGTGGAGCAGTTGTTCGAGCGTTGCAACGTGGTGATCACCTGCACGCCTTCGACCGAGGCGCTGGTCCCGGCTTCGGCGGTACGGCCCGGTACCCATATCGTCGCGCTGGGGGCCGACAGCCTCGGCAAGCAGGAGCTGGACCCGGCGATCCTGGCCCGGGCGCGGGTGATCATGACCGATGATCGTCATCAGTGCGCTGAGCGGGGTGAGTTGGCCCATGCCCTGGCGGCGGGGTGGGTGAGTGCCGGGGTCGATGTCTCGCTGGGGCAAGTGCTGGCGGGCAGGGTCCCGGGGCGTTTCAGCGAGGAGGATGTGACCGTGGCCGACCTGACGGGGCTGGCAGCCCATGACATCGCCATTGCCAGCCTGGCGATCGAGTCGCTGCGCAGCGCGGAGCGCTAGGCGCCGGGGGCGCTCTCGCCACCAAGCTCGCTCCTGCAGAGGGCATTGCGTACAATTCCCGCTTATTTTCAATGGCCCGGCTCCCCTATGGTCGATATCGCCTTTATGAACGCCGCCGCCGAAGGCTTCGCGGCGCTGCTGTTTCCCGACCTCGAAGCGGTGGTCCACGATGTCCGCAGCGGGCGGATCACCCACATCGCCAATGGCTTCTCCCGGCGCAAGGTCGGCGATCCCTCGTTGCTCGACGACCTCGGTGAGCTGGAGCAGGGCACGGACGTTATCGGTCCCTACGAAAAGAACGGCGCCAACAACCGCCAACTGCGTTCCATCAGCATCGCCGCGCGCGCCGACAACGGCGAGATCGTCGCCCTGCTGTGCCTGAATTTCGATGTCACGGCCCTGTCCCAGGTGCAGAAGCTGCTCAGCGGCTTTGCCGTCGGCACCCAGCCGCAGCCGCGTCCACAGGCCCTGTTCAACGCCGACTGGCGGGAAAAACTCAACGATATCGTCGAAGCCATCTCGGCCCGCCAATGCGTGCGCCGAAGTGATTTCGGTCGCGTCGAAATCCGTCTGGCACTGATCGAGGCCAAGGCCGGCGGGCTGCTGGATGTCCGCAATTTCGTCGATTATTTCGCTGAGTACTTCGAGATTTCCCGGGCGACGGTTTACAACTACCTGAAAGCCATTGCCACCGACGACGGAAACGGGTGATCCAGTGGGCGCATTAATGGCATCATGGCGGACTGTCGAGGTGCACGAGCTTGTGCGCTTATCTTTCGAGCCTGGAGAGTTGATGAATGGCTGTGCAGCAAACCCTCACCGTGATCCCGCCGAACGCGTCCCTGAACGGAAAGGTGACGCCGCCCGGTTCGAAATCGATCACTAACCGGGCCTTGTTGCTCGCCGCCCTGGCCAAGGGCACCAGCCGCCTGTCCGGCGCGCTGAAAAGCGATGACACCCGCCATATGTCCACCGCCCTGCGGCAGATGGGCGTGCAGATCGACGAGCCGGACGAGACCACCTTCGTGGTCACCGGCAACGGCAAGCTGCAAGTGCCGGAACAACCGCTGTTCCTCGGCAATGCCGGGACCGCGGTGCGCTTCCTGACCGCGGCAGTGACCACGGTGAACGGTCGTGTGGTGCTGGACGGCGACCACTATATGCGCAAGCGCCCGATCGGCCCGCTGCTTGAGGCCCTGCAACGCGGCGGCCTGGACGTCGCCAGCGAAACCGGCTGCCCGCCGGTGATCGTGAACGGTCGTGGCGGCGTGCAGGCCAAACGTTTCGAAATCGACGGCGGCCTGTCCAGCCAATACGTATCGGCCTTGCTGATGCTGGCGGCCTGCGGCGAGGCCCCGATCGAAGTGGCCCTGACCGGCAAGGACATCGGTGCCCGTGGTTACGTCGACCTGACCATCGCCTGCATGCAGGCTTTCGGTGCCCAGGTCGAAGTACTCGACGAAACCCTCTGGCGTGTTGCCGCCACCGGCTACCAGGCCTGTGACTACCGCATCGAGCCGGACGCATCGGCGGCCACCTACCTGTGGGCGGCGCAAGCCCTGACCGACGGTCATATCGACCTGGGCGTGGCCGGTGAAGACTTTACCCAGCCGGACGCCAAGGCACTGGAGGTGATCCAGCAGTTCCCGCACATGCCCGCCGTGATCAACGGTTCGCAGATGCAGGACGCGATCCCGACCCTGGCGGTGCTGGCGGCGTTCAATAAAACCCCGGTGCGCTTTGTCGAGCTGGCGAACCTGCGGGTCAAGGAATGCGACCGGGTCCAGGCGCTGTTCGATGGCCTCAACGGCATTCGTCCGGGCCTGGCGAGCGTGGAGGGTGACGACCTGCTGGTCGCCGCCGATCCGGCCCTGGCCGGCACCACCTGCGATGCCCTGATCGACACCCACTCCGACCATCGCATCGCCATGTGCTTTGCCCTGGCCGGTTTGAAAGTCGCCGGTATCCGCATCCAGGACCCCGATTGCGTGGCCAAGACCTACCCGGATTACTGGAAGGCCCTGGCCTCGCTGGGTGTGCAGTACGCCTGACCGATTCGATCAGGCCTGGACCAGCGCCAGGCCCTGATCGTTGATATGGACGGCGACCTGGCGGTAATCAGCCAGCACCTGGTGCGGGGTTTCCATCGGGTGGGCATGGGTCGCACTGATCACCACCACCCGTGCCTCAGCGGTTTCTCCCGCGGTAATGCCCGCCGGGGCATCTTCAAATACCAGACAGTCTTGTGGGCGAACGCCCAGGCGTTGCGCTGCCAGCAGGTAGCAGTCGGGTGCCGGCTTGCCGTGGGCGATATCTTCGGCGGTGATCACCAGTGGTGGGAAGTCCAGGCCGGCAGCGGCCATCCGCCGTTCGGCCAGGGCCCGCGGCGCCGAGGTGACAATCGCCCAGCGCTCCGGCGGCAGGCTGGCGAGAAAGGCTTTCGCGCCTTCGATGGCGATCACGCCTTCGACGTCGTCGATCTCGGCCTGGGTGATCGCCGCTGCTTCACGCTCGGGATCGACGCCCTGCAGGTTCTGGCGGCGCACGGTTTCGATACTGCGTACACCGTGAATGGTCTGCAGGAAGGCTTCCACATCGAGGCCGTGGCGCTCTGCCCATTGGGCCCAGACGCGCTCGGCGCTGGCGATGGAGTTGAGCAGGGTTCCGTCCATATCGAATAGAAACGCCGCGAATCGCTGACCTTCAACCATCTCCGTTCTCCACTGTCAGCCCTTGTCGCAGGGCAAAGGCAGCATGCTAGCACGGGATTTTCCATTGTCTTTGCCGGTGCGCGGAGCAGGTCGACGGCTTGTTCAAGCGGTCTGGCCGTTGCCCGCTGGTTCGGTTGGCCATGTGATGCTGGGCAGTGCTTCGAACTGCGGGCGGGCGAACAGGTAGCCCTGGAAGAGTTCGACGCCAAGGCGGCGGAGCTGGAGATACTCCTCTTCGCTTTCGACACCCTCGGCGATCACCCGTATGTCGAGAGATCGACACATGCCCAGCACGCTGTCGGTGATGACCTGCCTGACTCGGTCATCATGGATATTTCGGATAAGCTCCATGTCCAGCTTGATGATGTCGGGTTGAAACTCGGCGAGAAAACAGAGCCCGGAATAACCTGCACCAAAGTCATCGATGGCGGTCTTGAAGCCTTGTTTTCTATATTCCAGCATAATTTGCTTGATATGCTGCTTATCAACCAGGTACTCGTTTTCGGTGACTTCGAAGATAATTTGATTCGTCGGGAAGTTGAAGCGCCTTGCCGCTTCCAGCGTGGCACGGATGCAGGCCGCCGGCTGGTACACCGCATTGGGTAGGAAGTTGATACTGAGATAGCAAGGCATTGCGAGTCGAGCGGCCAGTTCGACAGCCTTTACCCGGCATGCCTGGTCGAATGCATAACGATTGCTTTCAGAAACCTGGCTCAAAATGCTCTGGGCTCCACTTCCGTCGAGTCCGCGTACCAAGGCTTCGTAGGCAAATACCTGGTGCGCGCGCGCATCAACGATTGGCTGGAATGCCATGCTGAAGTCGAACTCCAGAGCGGTGCCCTCTTTACAAGCCAGACAGCTTGCGGATGAACCGTGGGGCGTGTTCATAGCGATTCGCTCGTGCTGTTGAAAAAAGTCCAACCCCTTGCTTGTGGCTGCTGCAGCCAGCCGTTCAAACGCAGGATAAGGGGGGCGCCGATTTTGATCGCGCCTGAGCGCCAGCCTTCGGCCTTGATGCGGCGCCAAGACACGATGTGTTCAATGCCTGCAATATTTGCGGGTTTGCAGAGCATAGTCCTTTTTCGTCCTGGTCAAGGTGATTGGATGATGGCGCTTTGATCTCATCTCGGCAGGGGAGGCATATCTGTACGAGTGTTTATTTTTGTATAGGAATTTTTCGAGTAAGTCGTTCATTCTGTGTCGATTTTTGGCGGCTATCGTTTTTGATCGGTTATGCCCGGGAGGTGCGCGTTGTTCTCCCGAGCTCGGCATCGAGCCGATGCACAGTGTTGAATTTGAGTCGGCTTGCTCGAGATTTGCCGGTTTTATGCTTGTTTTAGGCTCAATTTCCAGATTTTTCCGTCACTCTGCCTGCCACTCTGATTCGCCTATCTCTCGATAGGAGTCGAATTGAAGCCTGCCGGGCAAAACATTTACAAATATTATTTTCTGTATAGTATTTCGGGTGTTCTCCTGAAGTTTTCCGGAGTCTACGAGGTGTTGGAGCATGCGAATCCTGCTGATGGCGCTTTGTTGCTTCTTGCTGGGCAGTTGCGGCAACGTCGAAGTCGATCACTACGCCGCCGAACGTCCCTCGCTCGATCTGGTGCGCTTCTTTTCGCAACCGGTGGAGGCCTGGGGGATCTTCCAGAAACGTTCGGGGGAGGTGGTCAAGAGATTCCATGTACAGATCGCCAGCCGTCGCGAAGGTGAACAGCTGATTCTCGACGAACATTTCCTCTATAGCGACGGCAGCCGCCAGCAGCGGGTCTGGACCCTGACCCCGGGGGGCTCCGGGCACTGGACCGGCCGTGCCGCCGATGTGGTCGGCGAGGCGCACGGCGAAGTAGCGGGTAACGCCCTGCGCTGGCGCTATCAGATGAACCTGCCGGTGGACGGTTCGACCTGGGAGGTGAGCCTGGACGACTGGATGTACCTGATGGATGAGGACACCTTGATCAATCGCTCGAGCATGAGCAAGCTCGGCGTCGAACTGGGTCAGGTGACCCTGTTTTTCCGCCGGCAGCCGGTGGTGCCGCAATGAACCTTCAGACGTTGAGTGAATGGGCCGCCGAAGGGCGTGTCCAGGAACTGGAACTGCTCTCGCTGGAGGGCGGCTTCTACTTGCTGCGAGCCCGGCTGGAGCAGGGCATGAGCACCTTGCTGGATGCGCGCGGCGAAGTGCTGCGGCTGCGTTCCACAAGTCACGTGCGTGAGTTGTTGTGCGAGTTGCCGTCGCTACCCTGTGTGCTGGTTCAGCACGTCGTCCACGACGAGATGTGCGGTATGCGTGACGGTCCCATCGAGCCCCTGCGCCTGCCATTTTCTCTGACACCACCCTGGTGACGGCAGTTGTCCGGTGGCGCGTAAGCAACATGCCGGCACGGGTTTTTCGAATATTTTTCAGCGGGTCGTGGAATAACTCGGCGTGGCGCTCGTCGGACTAGGGCAAGCCACTTTGTACTAGCGCAATGGCCGACAAGGCTGGGCGATAACCCGAATCCCGAGTGAGATGAATCCCATGAAATTTGCGAAAGTACCTTCCCTGTTGGCGGCCGTCTCCCTGGCCTGCATGACCCTGGCGATGGCCGGCAGCGCGACGGCGGCCCCGGCTCCGGCAGCGGCTCCCGTGCACAATATCGTTCTGGTCCACGGTGCGTTTGTGAATGGCGCGGGCTGGAAGCCGGTCTATGACATCCTGGTCAAGGACGGTTACCACGTCTCGGTGGCGCAGCATCCGCTGACCGCTTTCAACGATGACGTGACGGCGGTCAAGCGGATCCTGGCGATGCAGGACGGCCCGACCATTCTTGTCGGCCACAGCTACGGCGGCGCGGTGATTTCCGATGCCGGTACCGACGACCACGTGGTGGGCCTGGTCTACATCGCTGCCCATGCCCTGGATATCGGTGAAACCGAAGCCGCCAACGGCAAGCTTTATCCGAATTTGACCAAGGCCGTGAAGAAAACCGCGGACGGCTTCCTCTACCTGGATCCGGCGTTCTATGCCGCGGATTTCGCGGCTGACCTGCCCAAGGCCCAGGCTGAATTCGAAGCCAATGCCCAGTCCCTGACCTCGGCCTCGGTGTTTACCACCGCCGCTACTTCGGCCGCCTGGAAAACCAAGCCGAGCTGGTACGCCGTGGCAAAAGCCGATCGCATCATCAACCCGGACCTGGAGCGCATGTACGCCAAGCGCGCCAACAGCCACACCATTGAAATCGCCGGTGCCAGCCATTCGGTCTACGAGTCCCACCCCAAGGAAGTGGCCGCGCTGATCGAACAGGCCGCGAAACACGCGCTGGACGCCAAGTAATCGCTGTATGGGCGACACCAATCCTGTGGGAGCTGGCTTGCCGGCGATGAACGATAACGCGGATTGGCAGAGACACCGCGTCGCCTGAATCGCCGGCAAGCCGGCTCTCACAGGGTGGTGGGGCGGCAAGCTATCCTGGCATTGCCTACACTTGAATTGACAGCCCGGATGGTCCGGGCTGCTGATGCGAGGTGCGTATGGATACTCAACCTGCTTCCCCGTTCACGGCGTTTGCGTACCGGTGCGTCCAGGCCATGCCCTGGCGCCAGGTGCCGATCCCGGATGAGGATCAAGAGCCGCTCAGTGAGAGCCCGAGCAACGAAACCGACCCCCAGGTGCCGCCGCAAACCTGGAAACACCCCGACGATGGCAAAAGCCTGTCGGAGCTTGACGAAGAACTTCCGCTCAAACCCTGAGACACACGGCCCGGCGCAAAGCCGGGCTGTGCTGTTCGTCTGTCGCTGAAAAACCGGACACAAGCAGCGCCGCTCCTGTTGCGAATGCGATCCTTTGACTTGAAGGTGCTGGGGCAAGGGCTCATGATCGCTCACGACTTCATCTCCCTTTTCCAGGAAATGCCATGAACCATGAAATCCGTGTTGTTGCCATTCTTCGCGCCAAGCCGGGCAGGGCAGCGGAACTGGAACCCCATCTGAAGGCCTGCGTCGTGCCGTCCCGCGCCGAACCGGGTTGCCGTGAATATATCCTGCATGTCGACCAGGCCGACCCCGAGCGTTTCATCTTCGTCGAGCGCTGGATCGATCAGGCCGCCATCGAACACCACCGCGGTACCGCGCACTACAAGGCGATGGCCGCGGCGATCGGTGATTTGTTGAGTGAGCGCCAGGTCCTGCTGTTGGATGAGGTCCCTGGGCAGTAAAACTGATGATGAACCTGGCGTGCAAGCACCAGGTTCATTGCCGGTGGCTTAGAAGCGCACCGTCGCGCCGGTGGTGAGCCAACGGTCGTGGTCGCCCGACAGGTGCTGACCGGCCACCAGGTCGATGTCGAGATTTTTCCCTATATGCAGGCGCGGTCCGGCCTGCCATCCCTGGTCGCCGCCTTGTTGGCCGAAACGCTCGGCCACCAGGGTCAGCGACTTCAGTACATCGTATTCCATACCGCTGCCCCAGGTCCGGCCCTCGCTGGGCGCGCCGTCGTTGTGGGCGTGGTACCAGCCGGCACTGACGGTCAGGCGCAAGGCTTCGAAAGGCGTGTAGGTCAGTGGCAGTGCGACGTCGGCGCCGTCGAAGGCATGCCGGCGATCCGTGGCAACGTGGGCCTGGGTCAGCACCGCGGCTTCGAGCCCCAGGTCTTCCCGAGTGAAAATAGAGGCCTTGAGGTGCGGGCTGAGCATCGTCGTGTGCTCGCCGTCGTCGCGGCTGCGGTTGATGTCGGCACCGAGCTGCACGGCGGGCAGGCCGGTCGGCGTGCAGTCCGCCGAAAGCACGGTTTCGCCGCTGGCGGCGTGGTGTCGACCGCTTTTGTACCAGGTGTCGATATTGCACTGGCCGGGGTCGTTGATCCCGCCATCATCGACGACGTACGAGCCGCCGGCCGCATGGGCCTTGGAGTAGAGCGAAAGCAGCAGGAAGGTGCCGAAGGTGGCGCCGACAAGGACCACCGCGCGTTGCAGGGAACGGCGCTGGGCCGGTGGCAGGTGCTTAAGCAGGGAGCTGGAAACCGTCGGCGTTGGCCGGGCGGTGGTCGTTCGGCTGGTGTGGCGAGAAGTGGATTTTTTCATGGCAGGCCTCGGTGATCAGGTGCTCACGGGAGCGCGCGTCGGGGGCGCGTCGTCGTGAAACGGGCAAAGGGGTGTGGAGGTCGTGGTGGTGTCCGTTACAACTGGGTTCTTCATTCATGCTTGATGCTCCTTCGGGGTGAGCGGCCGGTTGGCCGCGTGCAGGCAATGGCCTGGCCTTTACCGAGATAAAGGCCGGGCAGGGGTGTTGCTTGAAAAAGGCATTGAACAGGTGGTTCAGTCGTCCAGTGACAGGATGCCGATGCCCATGGCCCTGGCCCGGGCCACCAGCTCTTCGGTGTCGTGGCCGCCGGGAAAGGCGATCACCAGATCTGGCTCGCTGTCCATCAGCATGAACTGGTTACGCCGGCGTTCGGCCTGCTTGCCATAGAGCTGCCAATTGGACGGATAACGCACCAGGTGCGTGCCGTTTTCCCGGGCCCAATCCTCGACTTCACTGCCCAGGAACTGGTTGCCGCCATGGATCAGGACGCTGATCTTGCGGGTCTGGTGATAGGCCTCCAGCACCTTGCGGCACATCGCCGCGTTCAGGTAGTAGCGCCCGGCGCAGATCAGGACGCGCATGGGTAGTTATCCTTGTCGAGCAGGGTTTCGTCGTTGAGTTCAAGGGCGTGCACAGGTCCTGGTGCCGGCTCGTTCGCGCCCGGGGGGCGGGTTTCCAGGACGCGTTCTCCCGAGCGTTCGAGAACCGGGTAGGCGAGTGCCGCGATGTGATGGTGCACGCGCCGGTAATCGCGCAGCACCCGCTGGAAAATATCCCCCGATTCGGCCCAGGTGCTCTTGTCGGCGCTGAGCTTGCGAAAGTGTTCGCGGCTGGCGCCGGCTTCCAGGCGACGAATCACTTCCTTGCGCTCCACCAGGCGATGCGCCGTGACGATGTCTTCGCGCAGGAACACGGTGACCGCCAGGCTCAGGCTTTCGCGCAGTTCTTCATGCAGCGGATAGATATGCCCCAGTTCGAACTCCGAGAAGCGTTCGCCACGACGCCGACGGCGCGCCGCCAACTGGGCGAGGTTGGTGGAGAGAATGTCGCCGGCATGCTCCAGGTTGATCACGAACATGAGGATTTCCTGGGCGCGGTCGGCATCCTCGTCGCTCAGGCCGTCCTGGCCGATATCCGCGAGGTAGGCGCGGATCGCCGCGCTGAGCAGATCCAGGGACTGGTCGAGCTGGCGGATATCCTCGGCCGATACTTCGCCGGGTTTCTGGAACAGCTGCAGTACCCGGTCGAGCATCACCGAGAGCATGTCGGCAACGCGCAGGGCTTCACGCACTGCATTCGAAAGGCCGATATTGGCCACTTCCAGGCCGGCTTCGTCGAGGTACTGCGGCATGCCCGGGTCGGCGGCCTGCTCGGGTGCCGGCAGCAGGCGGGTCAGCCCGTTGGCGAGCCAGTCCACCAGGCCGATAAAGCCCAGGCCCAGGAGCAGGTTGAAGGCGATATGCAGGTAGACCACCAAATGTGCGGGGGCGATGGCGGTAACGGCCAGGCTCTTGCCCAGCAGGGAGGCGAACGGCAGCACCAGCACCGCGCCGAACAAGCGCACCAGCAGATTGCCCAGGGGCAGGCGTCGAGCGACCGGAGTGCCAGCGTTCATCACCGACGGCAAGGCGCCGCCGATATTGACACCGAGCACCAGCGCCAGGGTGGTCAGCGGTGACATCACGCCGGTGCTGGCCAGTGAGGCGATCAACAGGATCACCGCGACGCTGGAGTGGCACATCCAGGTCAGCAACACTGCCACCAGCAAGGCGATCAGCAGATCGCCGTCGAGGCCTTGCATGACCACATGGAACAGCGGTGTGCTTTCCATCTGCCCTAGGGCGGCACCCAGCAGGCTCAGCGACAGCAGCATCAGGCCGAGGCCGATCAGCGCGCAGCCGACGCTTTCATAACGCGAGTCGTCGCGCAGGCGGAACACCACGAAGCCCGCCAACAGCACCAGGGGGATGGCGATCGAGGTGTCGAAACTCAACAGTTGCACGACCAGGGTCGAGCCGATATTGGCCCCCAGCATCACCGCCAGCGCCGGAGCGAGACTGAGGGTGCCGGCGGCGGTGAAAGAGCTGGCCATCAGGCTCACCGCGGTACTGCTTTGCAGCACGGTGGTGATGCCGATGCCGCAGAGCAGGGCCTTCCAGCGCTTATCGAGATTGCGGCCCAGGCCGTTGCGCAGCTGGGTGCCGAAGCCACGCAGCAGGGCGGTTGAAATCATGTGGGTGCCCCATAGCAACAAGGCTATGGCGCCGGCGAGGTGGATCAACAGAGCGGTTCCAGACATGAGGATTCTCCACGTACTGGTTTTTTACTTTCTGGGTGGGCGCAGCAACCTCACCGAGACACGGCTGATGGTGCTGGAGAACGCCAGCAGGTAGCGCATTTCGATAGCGGTCAGGGTCCCGCGAACATAGAGCTTTACAGTGACCCGCCTGACCACTTTTGCCGCTTTGGTCAGGAACAGGACCGACAGCGCCCGATAGCTGTAGTCGAGAACGGCGAGGAACTGGCTGAGTGGTTCCATGGTGGACTCCGGGGGATGGCCGGGTTATCGGTGCCAATGCGCGAATACGATCTTGTGAACACCACGAGCCCTGTAGGAGCCGGCTTGCTGGCGATGGCGTCCGCAAGATCGATGCAGGACTCGCTGGCCTCATCGCCAGCAATCGAGCGTCGACCGGCCGCTCCTACAGGTTGGGCTTCATCCTTGAGACCCGGTTAGAACCACTGCTTGAAGCGGCGGATGTAGAACACCTTCATGCTCTGGGCCACCACGCAGTAGGCCAGCAGGGTGCCCACCAACCATGGGAAGTACGCCATCGGCAACGGCACCAGGCCCACCAGCGTGCCCAGTTGCGAGAACGGCAGGTAGATGCCGATCGACACCGCCAGGCATGTCATGAGGATGATCGGCAGCGACGCGGTGCTCTGGAAGAACGGGATCTTCTGAGTCCGCAGCATATGCACCACCAGGGTCTGCGAGAGCAGGCCTTCGATAAACCAGCCGGACTGGAACAGCGCCTGGGCTTCCACGCTGTTGGCGGCGAACACGTACCACATCAGGGCAAAGGTGGTCATGTCGAAGATCGACGAGGTCGGCCCGATCCACAGCATGAAGCGCCCGATGTTCTTCGCATCCCACTTGCGTGGCTTGCGCAGGTATTCCTTGTCCATCTTGTCCCACGGCAGGGCCAGCTGGGAGATGTCGTAGATCAGGTTCTGCAGCAGCAGGTGGATCGACAGCATCGGCAGGAACGGGATGAACGCACTGGCCACCAGCACCGAGAACACGTTGCCGAAGTTGGAGCTGGCGGTCATGTTCAGGTACTTCATGATATTGCCGAAGGTTTCGCGGCCCTTGAGCACGCCTTCTTCCAGCACCATCAGGCTCTTTTCCAGGAGGATGATGTCGGCCGACTCCTTGGCGATGTCGGTGCCGCTGTCCACCGAGATCCCGACGTCGGCGTCACGCAGGGCCGGGGCGTCGTTGATGCCGTCGCCGAGGAAACCGACGGTGTGGCCGTTGGATTGCAGCGCCTTGAGCACCCGGGATTTCTGCAGTGGGGTCAGCTTGGCGAAAACCGTGCGTTCCTCGACCCGTAACTTGAGGGTCGCTTCGTCCATGTGCTCGATGTCCTGGCCCAGCAGCGGCAGGCCTGGCTCCAGGCCGACTTCACGGCAGATCTTGCAGGTGACCACGGCGTTGTCGCCGGTCAGCACCTTGACCGTGACACCGATATCGCGCAGGGCGGCAATCGCCGGGCCGGCGGTTTCCTTCGGTGGATCAAGGAAGGTCAGGAAGCCACGGATGACCAGGTCACGCTCGTCGGCGGTCTTGTATTGCCCCTTGGTCTGCGGCTTGGGAATGTCGCGGGTGGCCAGCAGCAGGACGCGGAAGCCGTCCTTGTTGTAATCGTTGGCCAGGGCCAGCAGGGTCTTGCGGCGCTGCTCGTCCAGGGCCACGACCTCGTTGCCTTCCATGACGTGGCTGGAGATGGCGAGCATTTCCTCGACCGCGCCCTTGCACACCAGCAGGTGATCGTTGCGGCTGTCCTGGACGATGATCGACAGGCGCCGGCGGACGAAGTCGAAAGGCAGTTCATCGACCTTGCTGTAGGCGAACGGCTCCTGGAAGTTGGGGTTCTCCCGGGAGAATTGCAGCACTGCCTGGTCCATCAGGTTCTTCATGCCGCTCTGGTGGTAGCTGTTGAGCCAGGCCAGGCCCAGCACCGCGTCATCGCGCTGGCCGACGGCGTCGACGTGGTGCTCGAGGATGATCTTGTCCTGGGTCAGGGTGCCGGTCTTGTCGGTGCACAGCACGTCCATGGAACCGAAGTTCTGGATGGCGTTCAGGCGCTTGACCACCACCTTGCGCCGGGCCATGGCCATGGCACCCTTGGCGAGGTTGGCGCTGACGATCATCGGCAGCATCTCGGGGGTCAGGCCGACGGCGACCGCCAGGGCGAAGAGCAGGGCATCGCTCCAGTCGCCTTTGGAAAAACCGTTGAGCAGGAACACCACTGGCACCATCACCAGCATGAAACGGATCAGCAGCCAGCTGACGCTGTTCACCCCGCGGTCAAAGGCGGTCTGCACCCGCGAGCCGACAATCGCATTGGCCAGCGAGCCGAAGTAGGTGCGCGGGCCAGTGGCGACCACCACGGCCTTGGCGGTGCCGCTGACCACGTTGGTGCCCATGAAGCAGATGTTCTGCAGGTCCAGCAGATTGCTCGGGTCGCTGCTGGCGCCAGCGGATTTGGCCGCGACATCGCCGAGGGTGTCGTACTTCTCCACCGGCAGGGCTTCGCCGGTGAGCACGGCCTGGCTGATAAACAGGTCGCGGGACTCGATCAGGCGGATATCCGCCGGAATCATGTCGCCGGCCGACAGCTGCACGATATCGCCAGCCACCAGTTCACGCATTGGCACTTCGCGCAGCACCGGCTTGTTGCCCGGTTGCTCGCGACGCAGCACAGTGGCGGTGGTCCGGACCATGGCCTTGAGGGCTTCGGCGGACTTGGCCGAGCGGTGTTCCTGCCAGAAGCGCAGGGTGCTGCTCAGGGTCACCATGGTCATGATGATGATGACCTTGGTCAGGTCGCCTTCTTCACCGGCGCGCTCGGCCAGCCAGAAGTCGGTGAAGAAGCTGATGCCGGCCAGGATCAGCAGCACGTAGATGAAGGGATTGTTCAGCGCCTGGAGGAACTGGATCAGCACGTGTGGAGGCTTGTCGTGGGCGACTTCGTTGAAGCCTTCGCGTTGCAGGCGGCCGACGGCGTCCAGTTCGGTCAGGCCGTCACGGCTGGCCTTGACGTTGCTCAGGGTGGTTGCCAGGGTGTGTTGCGATTCGCGAGCGGCGCGCATCGACAGCTTGGTGTCTTGCGTCGCGCGGTTTCCGGTTGGCCGGATAGGGTCTTTGACTGCGTTCATAGCGATGCCTCTGTCACAGCTTCGTGACCGGGCATATAGACGACTCACCTATTCAACAGGCGAACGAATACAGGCCGAGTCACGCGGATGCGAGTGATTCGAGTAAGAGGATATATAAGGTTTTAACGTTCGCTGCCCGTTCACGAAAGCGTGACGAACAGCGAACCGCCTACTGGCTTCGTCCATAATGAAGTGCTCAACGTTTAATAATTAAAGACATAACTATCCCGTGCACTTCCAAGTAGGAAGTGCAGGGCTGTTAGTTGTCATTGTCAGCGCCAGGCGATTAAGTGGCGCGAGCCTCGACATACAGGTTCAGGGTCAGGCCGGCGCGCTGGAACAGCTGCGCAAGCCCGGTACTCTGCGGGTCCTGACTGTCATCGAAATTCCAGCGTTGTTGCAGTTGGCCGGTGGTCGGGCAGATACGCCAGCCGACGGAGGCGCGTGCCGAAGCCTTGGAGGAAGGGGCAGCGAACAGGGCGTTGCCACGGGCCGATTTCGCCGGCTCGCGGGACAATTTGACGCGCATGGTCGAAGAAAAGGCGCGAACGCCAGGCATTACAAAGGTTTTGAAAGTCATAACACACCTCACGACCGGACTGGCGCCGGCAGAGGCGAGTTACGGAAAGAGCATCAAGCCCTGGCGCAGCTCACCCGACCTGTGCGTCGAGTCCCGTCATTTTCTGGGTTAAGCGCCCGGTGAGCCGCATTCGCGGGAACCGGACAGCGTCTAGATACTGTGTCCATTGGGTTCTTTTGTGAGTTGAAAAAAGGCCTGAGCAGCAGGCAGGGGGAATTTACTCAAGGGGCTGCTTGAAGTCAACATCAAATGTAGCGTTTTGTAGCAGCAACCTGAATATAAGCTGAAGTGAATGGAATGGGGCGCGAGTATTGAGTTGCGAAGTTGTTTGTTTCAATCGAATGAATATGTACCGCGGTGTCCGGGTACATATCCATTGGCATCTTTAATCGATCTTTTTTTCAGTCTTGCAGCGGATCAGTTTCGCGGTTGCAGCAACAAAGCCACCAGCGCGCTCCAGCCGGTCTGATGGGAGGCGCCCAGGCCGCGTCCACTGTCGCCATGGAAATACTCATGAAACAGCACCAGGTCGCGACTCGCCGGATCGGCCTGCAACGGCGCGTAGGCAGCCATCGCCGGGCGGTGCCCGTTCTCGTCGAGCAGGAACAGAGAGGTCAGGCGTTGGCCCAGGCTGTCGGCGACTTCATCCAGGGACGCCAGATAGCCCGAACCGCTGGGGTACTCCACGGAAAAGTGATCGTCGTAGTAGCGGTGGAATTCGCGCAGCGATTCGATCAGCAGGTAGTTGACCGGCATCCACAACGGCCCGCGCCAGTTGGAGTTGCCGCCGTACAGGCGCGAGTCGGACTCCGCCGGTTGATAGCGGGCGCTCAGGGTCCGGCCGTCGAGCTGCATCGCCAACGGTTGTTCGGCAAAGGCCTTGGACAGCGAGCGGATGCCGAAGTCGGAGAGGAACTCGGCTTCATCGAGCATGCGCTTGAGCAGGTTCTTGGTGCGTTCGCCGCGCAGCAGGGCCAGCAGCAGGCGATTGCCGTCGCCCGGTTCGTTCCAGCGCGAGACCAGTGCCGCGAGGTCGGGGCGGTGGTGCATGAAGCCCAGCAGCCGCTCGCGCAGGCCGGGCAGGCCTTCGTGTTCACGCTGCTCCAGCACCAGCACGGCGAACAGCGGCATCAGCCCGACGATGGAGCGCAGGCGCACCGGTTCGCTTTGGCCGTCCGGATGTTGCAGCACGTCGTAGAAGAATTCGTCCTGGTTGTCCCACAAGCCTTCGGCGCTGTCGTCGACCCGATTGATCGCCCCGGCAATGTAGAGAAAGTGCTCGAAGAATTTCACCCCGATATCGACATACACCGGATTGCGCTTGGCCAGTTCCAGGGCGATGCGCATCATGTCCAGGGCATAGGCGGCGACCCAGGCGGTACCGTCGGCCTGGTCGAGGGTGTAGCCGGGCGGCAGGTCGTCGGAGCGGTTGAACAGGGCGATATTGTCCAGTCCCAGGAAGCCGCCCTGGAACAGGTTGCGGCCTTCGGCATCCTTGCGGTTGACCCACCAGGAGAAGTTCAGCAGCAGCTTGTGGAAGATCCGCTCGAGGAAATCCAGGTCGCCGGTGCCGGTCAGCTGTTTTTCCCGTTGGTAGACTCGCCACGACGCCCAGGCATGCACCGGTGGGTTGGCGTCGTCGAAACGCCACTCATAGGCGGGCAACTGGCCGTTGGGGTGCATGAAGCGGTCTTTGACCAGAAGCAGCAACTGGTGCTTGGCGAAGCCCGGATCGATCAGGGCGAAGGCCACCGCCTGGAAACCCAGGTCCCAGGAGGCGTACCAGGGGTATTCCCATTTGTCCGGCATGGAGACAATGTCGAAGTTCGACAGGTGCCGCCAGTGGGTGTTGCGGATGTGCAGGCGTTCGGCCGGTGGCTGCGGTTGAGTCGGATCGCCGTCGAGCCACTGGTTCACATCGAAGTAATAGAGCTGCTTGGACCACAGCAGGCCGGCCAGGGCCTGGCGCTGGACATTGCGCGCGTCGGCGTCCTTGAGGCCGTCCTGCAGGGCGGCATAGAAGTCATCGGCTTCCTGGCGGCGTTTTTCGAACAGGTGACGGGCGTTGATCTTTTCGGCATCGGGGGGCGCGAAGCGCAGGTAGACCGTGCGGGTTTCATCCCCTTGCAGCGCCAGGGAGAAGTGCGCCGCGACCCGCGTCCCGGCATCCCGGCGAATGCTCTCGGCGCCGTTCACCACATGGTCGTTGATCCCATCCTTGAACGGGCCTTCGGCTTGCGAGCCGTACAGGCGCCGGGTGTTGGTTTCGTTTTCGCAGAACAGCCACTCAAAGCCATCATCGCCCCAGGCGCTGGCTTGCATGGGGTCGCAGCCGGCGTGCTGGGCGGCAACCGTGTCACCTTCCAGGGTCAGGCTCGGTCGTCGCGCGTGCTCGCTCCAGCTCCAGTCATTGCGCGCCCAGAGATGGGGCAGCACGCGCAGGCGGGCGGGCTGGTGAAAGCGGTTGTGCACGCTGACCCGCATGACGATATCGTTCGGGCCCTGCTTGGCGTACTCGACGGTGATATCGAAATAGCGATTGTCCTCGAACACCCCGGTGTCGAGGATCTCGTACTCGGCATCGGCCAGGCCGCGCCGGGCGTTTTCGCTGACCAGGTCGTTGTAGGGGAAGGCCGCCTGCGGGTATTTGTAGAGCATGCGCATATAGGCGTGGCTGGGCACGCCGTCGACGTAGAAGTACAGCTCCTTGACGTCCTCGCCGTGGTTGCCTTCGGCGTTGTTCAGGCCGAACAGGCGCTCCTTGAGAATCGGGTCGCGCTCGTTCCAGAGGGCCAGCCCGAGGCACCAGTGCTGGGACTTGTCGGAAAACCCCGCGAGACCTTCCTCGCCCCAGCGATAGGCGCGACTGCGGGCGTGCTCGTGGGGGAAATAGGCCCAGGCGTCGCCGTCGGCGCTGTAGTCCTCGCGCACCGTGCCCCATTGCCGTTCACTCAGGTACGGTCCCCATTCGCGCCAGCGGGGGGCGTCCTCGCCAGCCAGGCGCTGGCCTTCCAGGGTGTCGAGAAGCGTCGCTGCTGGTTTGGCCGTCATCGGGTCTTCCGTCGCTCGGGGAGTGAGCAGCAGTGTAGAACGCCGCGATGCCGTTGCGGGGATCGAATGTGGGCGGCGGGTGTATTCGGGCATCAAACCCGGTGAAAGCGGGGCGGGTGCCTGGCGCGTGGGGCGTCAGGCCAGTACCGCCACCGCCTTGATCTGTGCCCAGAGCGTCTGCCCCGGCGCCAACTGCAGCTGGTCGCGGGAGTAACGGGTGATCCGCGCCAGCAACGGTGTGCCCGCGGCCTCCAGGCGGATCAGCACATGGGCGCTGTTGTCGGCGGGGATTTCCCCGGTGAGGGTCACCGGCAACAGATTGAGGATGCTGCTGTGTTCGCCCGGTTGCCGACTTAGGCTGACGTCGCGGGCCTGGATCTTGAAGCGCAGGCGCTTGCCCGAGGCCAGCGGAGCGTGGGCCACGCGCACGTTCAACTGGCTGTCGGGCAGTTGCAGGGTCAGCAGTTGGTACTGGCTGTCGTAGGCAATGACCGTGCCCTCGATCACCACCCCGGCGTCATCGCCCAGGGCCATGGGCAGGTCGAGCCGGGCCAGGGTTTCGCCGATGGGACCGCTGGCCAGGGCCTTGCCCGCGCTGAGCAGGACGATATGGTCGGCCAGGCGCGCCACTTCGTCCTGGGAGTGACTGACATAGAGCACCGGGATCTCCAGTTCGTCATGCAGGCGTTCGAGGTACGGCAGGATCTCGTTCTTGCGCTGGCTGTCGAGGGCCGCCAGCGGTTCGTCCATCAGCAGCAGTTGCGGACTGGTGAGCAGCGCCCGGGCAATGCCGATGCGCTGGCGTTCGCCGCCGGACAGGTGTTGTGGGTGACGGTCGAGCAGATGGCCGATGCCGAGCAATTCGGTGGCGTGGACCATGTCGACCCGGCGTTGTTCGCGGGGAATGCGGCGCAGGCCGAACTCCAGGTTGGCGCGCACCGACAGGTGCGCAAACAGGCTGGCTTCCTGGAACACATAACCCAGGGCTCGCTTGTGCGGCGGGACGAAGAGTTTGCGGGCGCTATCCTGCCAGACCTGGTCGTTGATCCGGATAAACGCCTCGGGGGCTTTTTCCAGGCCGGCGATGCAGCGCAGGCAGGTGGTCTTGCCCGAACCCGAGTGCCCGTACAGGGCTGTGACGCCACGGCCGGGCAGTTGCAGGTCGAGGTCCAGGGCAAAGTCCGGATAACCCAGGCGCAGGCGGACCTGTATCGAAGAAACCATGGCTCAGCTCCAGCCCATTTTGGTCTTGCGGCTCGAGTACAGCGCCAGCAACACGATAAAGGAAAACACCAGCATGGCACCGGCCAGCCAGTGGGCCTGGAGGTATTCCATGGCCTCGACGTGGTCGTAGATCTGCACGGAGACCACCCGGGTCTTTTCCGGGATATTGCCGCCGATCATCAACACCACACCGAATTCACCGACGGTATGGGCGAAGCCAAGGATCGCGGCGGTGATAAAGCCCGGTCGTGCCAGGGGCAGGACCACGCTGAAGAAAGTGTCCCAGGGGTTGGCGCGCAGGGTTGCCGCCACCTCCAACGGGCGAGTGCCGATGGCACTGAAAGCGTTTTGCAGCGGTTGCACCACAAAGGGCATCGAGTAGATCACCGAGCCGATCACCAGCCCGGTGAAGCTGAAGGTGAGGGTGCCCAGGCCGATGGACTGGGTGAACTGGCCGATATAGCCGTGGGGGCCGAAGGCGATCAGCAGGTAGAAGCCGATCACCGTCGGCGGCAGCACCAGCGGCAGTGCCACCACCGCGCCGACCGGCCCGCGCAGCCAGGAGTGGGTGCGGGCCAGCCAGAGCGCAATCGGAGTGCCGATCACCAACAGGATGACAGTGACCAGGGACGCCAGTTTCAGGGTCAGCCAGATCGCGGCGAAATCAGCACTCGTGAGCGGCATTTAGAGCTGGTAGCCGTAGGACTTGATGATGGCGGCGGCTTTCGGGCCTTTCAGGTATTCGACCAGCGCCTTGGCGGCGGCGTTGTCCTTGCCCTTGGTCAGGATGACCGCGTCCTGCTTGATCGCCTCATGCATGTCGGCCGGGACGATCCACGCCGAACCGCTGGTGACCTTGCCGTCCTTGTAGATCTGCGACAGGGCGACAAAACCCAACTCGGCATTGCCGGTGGAGACGAACTGGTAGGCCTGGGTGATGTTCTGGCCGGTGACCAGCTTGTCCTTGACCTTGTCGGTCAGGCCGAGCTTGGCCAGCACCTGGGTGGCGGCCAGGCCATAAGGCGCGGCTTTCGGGTCGGCGATGGACAGGTGCTGGTACTGGTTGTCCTTGAGCACCTGGCCCTTGGCATCGACATAATCGTCCTTGGCCGACCACAGGGCCAGGGTGCCGGTGGCGTAGGTGAAGCGCGAACCAGCGACGATATCGCCTTCTTTCTCCAGCTTGGCCGGGGTGCTGTCGTCGGCGGCGAGGAAGACTTCGAACGGCGCGCCGTTCTTGATCTGGGTGTAGAACTGACCGGTGGCGCCGTAGGCCGCGACCAGCTTGTGGCCGGTGTCTTTTTCGAAGTCGGCGGCGATGGCCTGGATCGGCGCGGTGAAGTTGGCCGCGACGGCGACCTGGACTTCAGCGGCCTGGGCGGCACTGAAAGCAAACACGCCGAGCAGGGCGGCCAGGCAAGTCGGGGCAAAGCGTGAGGCACGAATGGTCATGAAGCGGCTCCGTTCAAAGGAAAGGGACAGGCAAATGCGCCGCTTGTTATAAGAAGTGTGCGGCGCCGAGAGGGTGAATCGCTATATAAATAAATATATAGCGATTCTATTCCTGTGGCGAGCGGGCGGGTCCGCGCAACGCGTTACCGTCCTTTCAAGATCGCCTGGGCCTGTTCCGCCAACTGCCGGGTCAATGCCTCGGCCGGCAGTTCCACGCTCAGCCGCAATGCCTGGCCCGACCACAGGTTGCTGAAGTCCGCCTCGCCCTTGGCCCGCAGCGGCAGCAGCGCACCGCCGGCCAGGGGAAACGCCGGGGCCATGTCGCTGATCGGCCCCAGTTCGCGCATCGCCCGGTTCATGATCCCCCGCGCCGGGCGACCGGTGAACAGGTTGGTCAGGGCCGTCTCGCTTTCCTTCGCCGTGCGCAGCGCCCGGTGATGGGACGCCGAGACCTTGGCCTCCGGGGTGAACAGGTAAGCGGTCCCCAGTTGTACCGCCGAGGCCCCGAGCATAAAGGCCGCCGCGATGCCGCGACCGTCGCCGATACCGCCGGCGGCAATCACCGGCACATCCACCGCATCGGCGATCTGCGGCACCAGGGCGATGGTGCCGACCTGGGTGTTGAGGTCGTTGCTCAGGAAGATGCCGCGATGGCCGCCGGCTTCGTTGCCCATGGCGATGATCGCGTGGCAGCCACGCGCTTCCAGCCAGCGCGCTTCATCCACGGTGGTGGCGCAGCCGACGATGGTCGCGCCGGTGGCCTTCACCCGGTTGAGCAGGGTCTCGGGCGGCAGGCCGAAGTGGAAACTGACGATCTCCGGACGCAGTTCTTCCACCAGCTGGCAGCTGGTCTCATCGAAAGGCGCACGGCTGGACACGGGCGTCGGTGCATTGAAGTCCACACCCAGTTCGCGGTAGTAGGGCGCCAGGCGTTCCTTCCAGCGTTTCTCCCGCTCCGGGTCTGCGGCCGGCGGCTGGTGGCAGAAAAAATTGACGTTCAATGGCGCCTGGGTCTCGCTGCGAAAGAGCAGCACTTCCTGGCGAATCTGCTCCGGGGTCAGCATCGCGCAGGGCAGGGACGCGAGGCCGCCGGCCCGGGCGACGCCGATCATCATGGCGGAGGTGGTCGCCCCGGCCAGCGGCCCCTGGATGATCGGGAGTTCGATGCCGAACAGGTCAAGAATGCGGGTGTCAGGCCAGGTGCTCATGACGACTTTTCTCCGGGGCAGATAAAAGGATAACGACGAGAACAGGGCTGGTTTGTATCAGGAATAAGGTCTGCAAGGCCAGTCGCTGTCTTGTCTGAACACGCAAAAAATGCCGCCCCGGTGACTGCGCCGAAAAATCCACCTAAAGTTGTCGCACTTCAACACCCCCCCTCAGGAGCACAATTCAGATGGACGTGAAACGCGTAGAAGTGGCGGCTTTCCAGGTGTCCGGCCCCCAGGTCCGCACCCGCAATCAGGATGAACAGCAAGCCCGGACGGCAAGGATCGGCGGTCTGTGGGGCGGCTTTTACGCAGAGGGGCTGGCGCAGCGCATCAGTAACCGGACGCCGGATTCGCGGGTGTATGGCGTCTACTCCGGTTACGAATCCGATGCCAGCGGTTATTTCGATGTGACGGCCGCGGTGGCGGTCAGCGCGCCTGCACCCGGCTACGAGACGTTGCAAGTACAGGCGGGTCCTTACCTGGTCTTCGAAGGTCGTGGCGCCATGCCTCAAACCGTGATCGACACCTGGGGGCGGATCTGGTCCTACTTCGAGCAGCATCCCGGGCAGCGCCGTTTTGCCACGGATTTTGAAGCCTATACCGGGCCCGACAGCGTGGCGGTGTATATCGGCATCGTCGATTGAGCCGGGCTAAGCCTTTGGTCGCATGTATTTTGTAGCCGATCGGTCTATATTGTGCCCATGAACTCGATAACCCCTGCACCGCGCAAGCCTGGCCGTCCGCCGAAGATCCCCCGGGAGAACCTGCAAACCCGCGAGATGCTGATTCGTTGCGGCACCGAGATCCTCACCGAACAAGGCTTCATGGCCACGGGGATCGATACCGTGCTCAAGCGGGTCGGGGTGCCCAAGGGGTCGTTCTACCACTACTTCGACAGCAAGGAAGCCTTTGGCCGGGCAGTGCTTGAGAGTTACGCCGGGTATTTTGCCCGCAAGCTCGACCGCTGGCTGCTGGACGCGTCCCTGCCGCCGTTGCAGCGCCTGCGCGGTTTTGTCGACGAGGCCAAGGCCGGCATGGCCCGGCATGAGTTTCGTCGCGGTTGCCTGGTGGGCAATCTTGGCCAGGAAGTGACGCTGTTGCCGGACAGTTACCGCGAGCAACTGGACGCGGTGTTTCGCAGTTGGGAGTTGCGCCTGTCGCGCTGTCTGCAAGCGGCGCAAGCCTCGGGCGAGTTGGCGGCGGACGCGGACTGCGAGGCCCTGGCGAGTTTTTTCTGGATCGGCTGGGAAGGGGCGGTACTGCGCGCCCGGCTGGTGCGCAGCGATGTACCGTTGGAAATTTTCATGCAGGGATTTGTGCGCAGTCTGGCGCGCTGATTTTTTTGGTTTATTTCTAGACGATCGGTCTAAATTGGAGGCAAGTATGTTCAGCGGCATCTTGATCGAAAAGGACGCGGACGGTTATCGGGCCAGCCTGGCTTCCCTGAGCGAAGCGCAGTTGCCGGAAGGTGACGTGACGGTGCGGGTCGCCTACAGCACCCTGAACTTCAAGGATGGCTTGGCAATCACCGGCGCAAGCCCGGTGGTGCGACAGTTTCCGATGGTGCCGGGCATCGATCTGGTGGGGACGGTGGAGCAGAGCAGTCACGCCGATTATCGGGTCGGCGATGGGGTATTGCTCAATGGCTGGGGTGTCGGCGAGGGGCATTGGGGCGGACTGGCACAGAAAGCCCGGCTCAACGGTGACTGGCTGATCCCGATGCCAGAGGGTTTCACGGCGGCGCAGACCATGGCCATCGGCACGGCGGGTTTCACCGCCATGCTCAGCATCCTGGCCCTGGAGCGCAACGGCCTGACGCCGGATCAGGGCGATGTGCTGGTGACCGGGGCCAATGGCGGCGTCGGCAGTTTTGCCGTGGCCTTGCTGGCGCGGCTCGGTTATCGGGTGGTGGCCTCGACCGGACGTACCGCCGAGCATGCCTACCTGCAACAGCTCGGCGCGGCCGAGATCATCGATCGCGAGACCCTGTCGCAGCCGGGCAAACCTCTGGCGAAAGAGCGCTGGGCGGCGGCCATCGATTCGGTGGGCAGTCACACCCTGGCCAACGTCTGCGCCGGTATCCGCGCCAACGGTACGGTGGCCGCTTGCGGCCTGGCCCAGGGCATGGACTTTCCGGCCTCGGTGGCGCCCTTCATTCTGCGTGGTGTGACCCTGGCCGGGATCAACAGCGTGACGCAGCCCAAGGCACAACGAGTCCTCGCCTGGGAGCGTCTGGCAAAAGATCTCGACCGTGAGCTGTTGGCGCTGATCAGCCAGGAAATCAGTTTGAGCGAAGCGCTTGAGCTGGCGCCGCGATTGCTCGCCGGGCAGGTACGCGGTCGGGTGGTGGTGGACGTCAACCGCTAAGGTGCAGGCGGCTAACCGGCGCTGCGCAAGGTGAAGTTGAGGCGCTCGGCCCCCAGTTGCGGGTGATGGCCGTCCTTGATCGGCAGGACACCATGGAAACGCAGCCGGTCGACGCCGCCCCACACCACGATATCGCCGTGAAACAACGGGATGCGCTGGGTCTTATCGCTGCGTTCGTGGCCGCCAAACAGGAAGATCGCCGGCAGGCCCAGGGAAACCGAAACCACGGGCGCGCTGAAATCGCGCTCGTTGCGGTCCTGGTGCAGGGACATCTTCGCCCCCGGCAGGTAGCGGTTGATCAGGCAGGCATCGGGACTGAAGTGGGCAAAACCCGCCGCCTCGGCCGCTTCCACCGCCAGTTGCCGGAACACCTCGGGCATGTCTGGCCAGGGCCGACCGCTTTGCGGGTCGACACGGGTGTAGCGGTAGCCATTGCGATCGGTGGTCCAGCCCAGTTCGCCACAACTGCTCAGGCTGGCGGACATGGTGAAACCACCGGGGGTCACCATCTGCCGAAACGGTGCCTGTACCAGCACCTCGGCCAGGGCCGGCAACAGGCGCTCGACCCAGGGCAGGGCGAAGCCGCGCAGCACGCAGGATTGTGCGCCGATGGCTTCGAAGCGTTCGGGTTGCTGCAGGTCGGCGTCGGCAAACAGATCGAGGGTCATGGCAGGCGGTGAGGGGCGAGGTCTTACAGCGCCTTGCTCGCTTTCACATCGCTGATGACATCGTCACTGTCGCCATGAATGGCTTTCAGCGCGGCCAGGGCTTGCTCGTCGCTGCCGTTTTCCAGTTGGGCGAATTCGAAGCGACGCTCACCGTTGAGCTTGTATTTGATGACGTACTTGGTGGTGGGTGTGGTGTTCACGGCGATTCCAGTAACGAGAAGATGGACAGCGGTGGCGATTCAGCGCAGTTTCGAGCTGGAGCGACGGATGATGCGAATCGAGTGTGTCAGGTTCGGCTTGCGGGTGACGCTGATGGCGCGCTTGGTCACCACGGTATCGATGGTGATATTCCAGAAGCCGGTGCTCGGGATGGTAATCTTTGCCGGGAAGGTATCAAAGGCGCCGCCGTGGTAGGTGTGCCGCCCGCCATTCTTGAAGCTGCGAAAGTTGGCGTCGTTCATCAGGCGGATGTTGCACGTCTGGGAGCATTCGATCACGACGATGTCGTCTTCGTTGAGGTGCTCGCGCTGGTGGATGAATTTCAAGGGCGTCTCCAGAAGGCTTTTTCTACAAAATCAAAAAGATAGCATGTGGCGCAGGGTGTTTTTAGCGCGGTAGCGGATTTATTCGACCCACAGGGCTCCCAGTCTGACGGATTGTGTAGGCTTGTCGCCATAAAAGTTGGATTAAATCCTCGGGCTCGGGAGAAAAATCGTTTGGGCGCTGTCCTACCGTCTTTATCGGAGATTTGCTTATGAAGTGGGGTGTGTGGGCGTTGGTTGCTCTGGTCATGAGCGGGTGTGCGAGCGTATCGGACATCGAGCAGTCACCGCCGACGATGGCCGTGATTTCCGGCAAGAAGCCCATGGCTTATGCCCAGTGTTTCGATACGCGGTTGACCAAGGATCGCGGGCCTTCGCTGATCGAGCCTTATCACAAGGACGGGGTCAAGGTGGTCGTACGTGACCAGTTTTCCACCCATCCATCGGCGGTGCTGATTATTGAAGAGCGCTCCAGCGGCAGCAGCATCAAGGTCTTCGAGAGCATGTCGAATTTTCCCTTGCGCTCCAAGGCGGTACTCAATGCCGCGGAGCATTGTATTTCAGGCTGAACCTTGCGCTGCGCATGCCCGGGCAGCGCCCATGGCTATTTGCACTTGACGATCACCGTGCGGCTTTTGAAGTTGCCCACGTCGACGCCCAGGGTCTTGTCGCTTTCCTTGGGCGACGGGGTGCCATCGGTGCCGACGATGCTGTAGCCGGTACCGGCACAGGAGGCATCGGCCTTCTCGTAGCACTTGGCCCAGGACATCGCTTCGCCCGAACAGTCGATGGCCAGGCCCTGCTGGCCGTTGTTCAGGTAGGTTTTCGACGCCGTGGCGCAGCCGCCAAGGGCCAGTAGAGCGGTCAGTACCAGAAATTTGTTCATGCCGGTTTCAATCCTTGTTGCCACGGCGCCGGGCGGCGGGCGCAGGGGTGTCTTCGAACACCGAGGCCACTTCAATGGCCAGCGCTTCGGTCGGGAACGGACCGGCAACCGCTTCGCCATTGATCCCGGTCAGCCACCATTGGCCATCTTTTGCTTGGTTGATCAGGTAACCGTTCACGTTCTTTGCTGCCGACATCGATCTGTCTCATGGGCTGATGAAAGTTGCTGATGATAGCTCAGATCAAGGCATAAACCGTCAATAGCGGCTAGAGTTGCTGGCCGAAGCGTAAAGGTCGAGGCTTGACCGGACCGGTGAGCGCCGGATGTAGCAAAATTTGACACAATCCCGGAACTATCTGCCGTCAGGTTTCTCTAGATTGACGTCAGTCTGCTATCAGCAGGGCATTGTAAGGTGACCGCTGCCTGATTAGACTGCGCCGAAACTTGTACACACCGCCCTTTCAAGGACTTATATGATCAAGAAATGCTTGTTCCCAGCAGCCGGTTACGGTACTCGCTTCCTCCCAGCGACTAAAGCCATGCCCAAGGAAATGCTGCCGGTGGTGAACAAGCCACTGATCCAGTACGGCGTCGAGGAAGCGCTGGATGCCGGCCTGACCGAGATCTCGATTGTGACCGGTCGCGGCAAACGCGCACTGGAAGACCACTTCGACATCAGCTACGAGCTGGAAAACCAGATCAAGGGCACCGACAAGGAAAAGTACCTGGTCGGTATCCGCAAACTGCTGGACGAGTGCTCGTTCTCCTACACCCGTCAGACCGAAATGAAAGGCCTGGGTCACGCGATCCTGACCGGCCGTCCATTGATCGGTGACGAACCCTTCGCCGTGGTACTGGCGGACGACCTGTGCGTCAACCTCGAAGGCGACGGCGTCCTGACCCAGATGGTCAAGCTGTACAAGCAGTATCGCTGCACCATCGTTGCGATCCAGGAAGTGGATCCGCAGGAAACCAACAAGTACGGCGTGATTGCCGGCGACCTGATCGGTGACGACCTGTACCGCGTGCGCAACATGGTCGAGAAACCGAAGCCGGAAGATGCACCGTCGAACCTGGCGATCATCGGTCGTTACATCCTGACTCCGGACATCTTCGCCCTGATCGAACAGACCGAACCAGGCAAGGGTGGCGAGATCCAGATCACCGACGCCCTGATGAAACAGGCCCAGGACGGTTGCGTGATTGCCTACAAGTTCAAAGGCAAGCGTTTCGACTGCGGCGGCGCCGAAGGTTACATTGAAGCGACCAACTTCTGCTTTGAGCACTTCTACAAGACTGGCAAGGCCTACTGATAGGTCTGCCCTGGTAGCAGGTACCGCGTAGAAAGAAAGCCACCCACCCGGGTGGCTTTTTCGTTGGTGCGCCCTCATGTATGCCTGACGCTGACCCAGAAGGCTACAGCGGGTATGCTGTGCGCCTGCCGAGGAGATTGAAATGGCCTACGATTTTGACCTGTTTGTGATTGGCGCCGGTTCCGGCGGTGTGCGTGCGGCGCGGTTTGCCGCGGGATTTGGCGCCAAGGTGGCGGTGGTTGAAAGCCGTTATCTGGGTGGCACCTGCGTCAACGTCGGCTGTGTGCCGAAAAAGCTGCTGGTGTACGGTGCGCATTTCGCCGAGGACTTCGAGCAGGCCAAGGGTTTTGGCTGGTCGCTGGGTGAAGCGGACTTCGACTGGGCGACCCTGATCGCCAACAAGGACAAGGAAATTCACCGTCTCAATGATATCTACCGCAGCCTGCTGGTCAACAGCGGCGTAACCCTGCTCGAAGGTCACGGCAAGCTGGTGGACCCGCATCAGGTTGAAGTCAACGGCCAACGCTACAGCGCCAGGCACATCCTGATCGCCACCGGTGGCTGGCCGCAGATTCCCGACATTCCGGGCAGCGAGCACGCCATCAGTTCCAATGAAGCCTTCTTCCTCAAGGAACTGCCCAAGCGCATCCTGGTGGTCGGTGGTGGCTACATCGCCGTTGAATTCGCCGGGATCTTCCACGGCCTGGGTGCCAATACCCAACTGCTGTATCGCGGTGACCTGTTCCTGCGCGGTTTCGACGGTTCGGTGCGCCGTCATCTGCAGGAAGAACTGACCAAGCGCGGCCTGGGCCTGAACTTCAACGCCGATATCGAACGGATCGACAAACAGGCCGACGGCAGCCTCAAGGCCACCCTCAAGGACGGTCGCGAGCTGGAAGCCGATTGCATCTTCTACGCCACTGGCCGGCGGCCGATGCTGGACAACCTGGGCTTGGAAAACACCGGGGTGAAGCTGGACAAGAACGGCTTTATCCAGGTCGACGAGCAATACCAGACCAGCGAACCGTCGATCCTCGCCCTGGGCGATGTCATCGGTCGTGTGCAGCTGACCCCGGTGGCCCTGGCCGAAGGCATGGCGGTGGCCCGTCGTCTGTTCAAGCCCGAACAGTATCGTCCGGTGGACTATGCGATGATTCCGACGGCGGTGTTCAGCCTGCCGAATATCGGCACCGTCGGCCTGAGCGAAGAGCAGGCGCGGGAGCAGGGCCACGAGGTGCAGATCTTCGAAAGCCGTTTCCGGCCGATGAAGCTGACCCTGACCGAGTGCCAGGAGCGGACCCTGATGAAGCTGGTGGTGGACGCCAAGACCGACAAGGTATTGGGTTGCCACATGGTCGGGCCGGATGCGGGGGAAATCGTCCAGGGGCTGGCCATTGCCTTGAAGGCCGGCGCCACCAAGCAGCATTTCGACGAAACCATCGGTGTGCATCCGACGGCGGCTGAAGAGTTCGTCACCATGCGCACGCCGGTTGCTGGCTGAGCCATGGCCCTGGCCGCACCGCCGGACCTGAGCGACACCGGCAGGCCGGTACAGCCCCTGGCCCGGACTTACCCGCGGGGCTTGTTTATCGAGCCCCATGCCCATGTCTGGGGCCAGTTGCTTTATGCGATGTCGGGGGTGATGTGGGTCGAGACGCCCCACGAGGCCCTGGCGGTCCCACCGCAGCGCGCGGTGTGGCTGCCGCCCGGCGTGCCCCATGGGATCCGGGTGGTGTCGGACCTGCAGATGCGCAATATCTACCTGCGTCCGGCGTTGGCCGAAACCCTTGAAGACACGGTCCAGGTGATCGAGGTCGGCGGCCTGCTGCGCGAGTTGATCGTGCATCTGGTGGAGCTGGCCGAGGATCCCCAGGGCGACTATTACGAGGCGCTGGTCAATCTGGCGCTGCTGGAACTCAAGCGCGCGCGACGCGCGTTTCTGAAAATCCCCATGCCCTCGGACAGTGATCGCCGGTTGATGAACCTGTGTCAGGCGGTCATGAGCGCGCCGTCGTTGGACATCTCCTTCGAGCAGCACGCGCAATCGGCCGGGGCCAGCGTGCGGACCCTGGCGCGTTTGTTCCAGGGCGAACTGGGCATGGGCTTCGCCGAATGGCGGCGCCAGGTGCAATTGGCGACCGCCGTGGCGGAGCTGATCCAGGGCGTGCCGGTCAGTCGTATCGCTCGGGAGCTGGGCTACTCGCCGAGTAGTTTCAGCGATATGTTCCGGCGTGCCCTGGGGGTTGCTCCGTCCCAGTATCCAGCGGGCTGACGAGCGCCGTTCCCACAGGGGAGGGTGTTTTGGCCGAAAGACAGAAGCCTTTGGCCGACGCCCCCGCTTTGCCGGTCATAGACTCTGGGCATTCCCTCAACGAGCCCGGAGTTCGTCATGAGCTACCTTGTTTCTCTCGCCATCGGTATCGCCGTCGGCCTGCTTTACGGCGGGCTCGACTTCCGCTCCCCGGCACCGCCCGCCGTGGCCCTGGTAGGCCTTTTGGGCATGCAACTGGGTGAAAAGGCCTGGCCCCTGGGCAAGCAATTGGTTGCCGGCTGGCTGTCCTGAATCCCACGTTTTTTACTGACTGGATGCGTACTTTATGAAAGCCCTGCAATTTGCGAAAACCGGTGATCTCTCGGCCCTGCAACTGGTCGACGTTCCCACCCCTGTGCCTGCTGCCGGAGAAGTCCTGGTGCAGATCAAGGCGGCCGGCCTGAACCCCAGCGATGTGAAAAACGTGCTGGGTCGTTTCTCCTACACCACGCTGCCACGGATTCCCGGGCGGGACTTCGCCGGTGTGGTGATCGAAGGACCGCAAGCGTTGCTCGGCCAGGAAGTCTGGGGTACCGGCAAGGAGTTGGGTTTTACCGGCGACGGTTCCCATGCCCAATACCTGACCCTGCCCGCCAGCGGCGTGGCGATCAAGCCGACGCACCTGAGCTTCGCCCAGGCCGCCAGCCTCGGCGTGCCGTTCACCACCGCTTGGGATGCCCTGGAACGCAGCCTGGTGAACGCCGACACACGTTTGCTGGTGATCGGTGCCAATGGCGCCGTCGGCAGCGCCGCGTTGGCCCTGGCAAAGATTCGCGGGGCGCGGGTACTGGGTGCGGTGCGCCGTGCGGAGCAGGTCAAGGCGCTTCAGGACAAGGGTTTTGATGCCATTCAACTGGACAAGCCGGAAGACCTGGCGGCGGCGGTCAACGGCGTCTTTCCAGGCGGCGCCGATGTGATCTTCGACACTACCGGTTTCTGGCTGCCGGCGGCGGTGACGGCCCTGGCGCCTTTCGGCCGGATCGCGATCATCGCCGCACCGGTGGACGGCCATGTGCAGTTGCCGGCCCTGGCCCTGTATCGCAAGGGCGGCTCGGTGGTCGGGATCAACTCGTTGCTCTACGGCACCGAGGCCTGTGCGCGGATGCTCGACCAGTTCGGGCGCTTCTTTGACGAGGGCTTGCTGGAACTGCCGACGGGGCTGCTGGAGTCGCCGCTGTCCGAGGGCCTGGCGCGTTATGCCGAGGTCAACCAGGGCGGCAGTGACAAGGTAATCCTGTTGCCTTGAGGCCCTGAGTCGAGACAGGGACCTGCGCAAATATCGGCGGCTTGAGCTACAACTGTCTTGCTCATTCAAGGAGACGGCTCAATGTTCGCTCACTGGTCCCTGGCAGCACTTCACCTTCTGGCGTTCGGTATTGCCCTGGCGGCGGTATTCGCACGTGCCGGGGCCTTGCGCCGCCTCACCGGCACCAGCCCGGCCGAGCTGCGGCAGGTATTTGTCTGGGACAACCTCTGGGGCATCAGCGCCGGTGTCTTGTTGATCACCGGTGGTCTGCGTGCTTTCGGTGGTTTCGAGAAGGGTACGGATTACTACCTGCACCAGCCGCTGTTCCACCTCAAGTTGACCTTGTTCGTGATTATCCTGCTGCTGGAGCTGTCACCGATGATCACCTTGATCAAATGGCGTATCGCCCAGAAGAAGGGCACGCCCGTGGATATCGGCCGTGCCCGTGTGTTCGCGCGGATCAGCCATATCGAAGCGCTGCTGATCATGCTGATGGTGATTGCCGCCAGCGGCATGGCCCGGGGATTCCTGGCTGTGTAGGGGGCGTCAGGGCTGCAGGTGCAAACTCGCCCGAATGCCATTGACCACCGGCTCGACACTCTTGTAACCCTCCGCCGAGCCGGCATAAAGCAAGGAATACGCCTTGCCTTCACGGGCCGCGGCGACCAGGGTCTGGGTCATCACGTGACCGCCGTTCTGGGTGATGGTGCAGGTGGTTTCCACCGCCGCCATGCCACCCAGCGTGCTGTCGTGAATCCGGTTGCAGACACTCATGAAACCGCGCTCGACGAAATTCTTCTGCACCGCCTTGCGCATCTCCAGCAAGACCCCGGGGAGGTTGACTGCGTGGTCGGGGTTGAGTCCCGACTCGGTCAACTCCATGACCATCAGCGGATCGCCGTTGGCGTCGTTCTTCACCGCGCGTTGGCGCAGGCCGCTGATCACTTCACCGGCGGCGTTCTGGGCCGGGGGCAGGGTCTGCACCTCCCAGTCGCCGGGCCAGGTGATGATCAGGTCGTCAGCCAGGGCCGACGAGCTGCCCAGGAGCAGGAGAAGGGCGGTAAAGCAGGCACGACATTGCACGGAGGTCATGGGAGGGCACTGATCGAGAGGCTGAAATTGATTGTTACAGTGTATCAATACTCCACGGGTGATGGCGGATAAAACTACCGCTGCAATCGACCGTTACTCAGCTAACCCTTTGCTTCTCAAGCTTAATCCCGGACAATCGCGCCCCTCTTATGGCCGGGACGCTGCCAGTGACACGTTTTTTATCCGTCCCGGTCGCGTGGTAATGACCGGCTAACGGAGATTCGACCGGATGAATGACCAGGCCAACAGCGTCGACGAACACTATGAATCGGCACCCGCTGCACTGAGCAGCTGGAGCCGCCAAGACACCACCTGGATGCTGGGCCTGTTCGGCACGGCCATCGGCGCGGGCACCCTGTTCCTGCCGATCAACGCGGGGCTGGGCGGCTTCTGGCCGTTGCTGGTCCTGGCGGTGCTGGCGTTTCCCATGACCTTCTATGCCCACCGTGGCCTCACCCGTTTCGTGCTCTCCGGGCGCGATGGCGCGGACATCACCGAGGTGGTGGAAGAGCATTTCGGCGTCAAGGCCGGGGCACTGATCACCTTGCTGTATTTCTTCGCGATCTTCCCGATCCTGCTGATCTACAGCGTGGCACTGACCAATACCGTCGGCAGTTTCCTCGAACACCAGCTGCACATGGTGCCGCCACCGCGGGCGCTGTTGTCGTTGATGCTGATTCTCGGCCTGCTGGTGGTGGTCCGTTGCGGCGAGCAGGTGATCGTCAAGGCCATGAGCCTGATGGTCTATCCGTTTATCGTCGCCTTGCTGTTCCTGGCGGTGTACCTGGTGCCGCACTGGAACGGCGGCATCCTCGCCACGGCCAGCAGCCCGCCCGAGCCGTCGGCCTTGCTGCACACCTTGTGGCTGGCGATTCCGGTGATGGTGTTCTCCTTCAACCATTCGCCGATCATCTCGGCCTTCGCGGTTGACCAGAAGCGCCGTTATGGTGCCCACGCCGAAGAGCGCAGCTCGCAGATCCTGTCGCGGGCCCACCTGCTGATGGTGGTGATGGTGCTGTTCTTCGTCTTCAGTTGCGTGCTGACCCTGTCGCCGGCGCAGTTGGCCGAAGCCAAGGCGCAGAACCTGTCGATCCTGTCGTACCTGGCCAACCACTTCAGCAACCCGACCATCGCCTTCGCGGCGCCGTTGATTGCCTTCGTGGCTATTTCCAAGTCGTTCCTGGGGCACTACATCGGGGCCAGCGAAGGCCTCAAGGGCCTGATCGCCAAGAGCGGCCGTAAGCCAGGCGCCAAGGCCCTGGACCGGATGACCGCGGCGTTCATGCTGGTGGTGTGCTGGTTGGTGGCGACCTTGAACCCGAGCATTCTCGGCATGATCGAGACCCTCGGCGGGCCGATCATCGCGGCGCTGCTGTTCCTGATGCCGATGTACGCGATCCGTCGGGTGCCGGCGATGCGTCAGTATTCGGGGCAGGTGTCCAATGTGTTCGTCACGTTGGTAGGTTTGGTGGCGATTTCGGCGTTGATCTATTCGTTGTCGGCGTGACCTGAAACGCGGTTTCTGTGGGAGCTGGTCAGCCAGCTCCCACGGGACACCTCAAACCCAGACGTCATTACTGGCCGTCAGATCCCCACCTTCTTCCCCTGTATTGACCACTCCGCGTGGTTCGATCAACAACATCTTGACCTCCCGCTCGGCATACGGCTTGTGCTCGATGCCCTTGGGCACCACCAGCATTTCGCCGGCTGCCAGATGCACCTGGCGATCGCGAAAGTCGATACGCAGCACGCCTTCCAAGATGATAAAGGTCTCATCGGTGTCGGCATGGGAATGCCAGACGAAATCACCTTCGACCTTCACCACCTTGAACTGGTAGTCGTTCATTTCGGCAACAATCCTGGGTTGCCAGTGCTCATTGAACAACGCGAGCTTTTCCGCGAAGTTGACCGGGGAGAGTGTTTGCGAAGCAGTCATGGGTTGGGTCTCATTGGGGATCACGGACGTTCAGCCTAGCACCGTCTCAACTGCGCAAACGAACCACGCCCTCGATCTCTACCGCCGCGCCACCCGGCAGGGACAACACGCCAATGGCCGATCGCGCATGCTGGCCGCGCTCGCCGAAGACCTGGACCAGCACCTCGGAGGCTGCGTTGATCACTTCGGATTGAGCGCCAAAGTCCGAGGGCGCTCGTACATAGCCAGTGATTCGGACGACTTGCTCGACGCGCTCCAGATCGCCGTCGCAGGCCGCCGCGACAATCGACAGGAAGTTCGCCGTGCACAGCCGCGCCGCCTCCTGCGCCTGCTCCAGGGAAATGTCCTGGCCGACGATTCCGGTATGGCGGATCTCATGGTTGAAGCGCGGTACCTGGCCCGACACCCACAGCAGGTTGCCGTCGCGCACGCTCAACTTGAAGTGCCTGGGCACCACGAAGTTCTGCGGCGCTTCGTGGTAAATCGCCCGGAGCAGTGCCTGGAACGGTTGCCGGACCTCGGAGAAGGGCAGCCATTGCCGGTTGGAATCAGTGCTCATGTTGCTTTCCCGCCGGCTGTTGCTCCGCGGCAAAGGCGCTATAGCCACCGACAAAACAACCAACGGGCTGTTCACTGCCCGCACCCAGGTCCAGGCGCACGTAGATATCGGACGGTCGACCCATGGCGCGGCCCTGGTGCACCAGGATCGGTTGTTCATCGGCCTCGATCATGCCGTATTCCAGTAAACCGAACGCCAGGGCCGTGGCGGCAATCCCGGTAGCGGCGTCTTCGGGGTAGCCAGAGGCCTTGGGGAATTGCCGGCTGTCGAACTGCCGGGCGATATCCGGGCGCGGGCAGAACAGATAGAGCCCGGTGGAGTCGATCTGCTCGCACAGGTCTTTGATGCGCGGCGAGTCGGGACGCGCGGCATCCAGCAGGGCCGGGGTCTTGACCGGAACCAGGGTCTTGATGCGGCTGGTGGCGGCGTTCAGGAACGGCAGGTCGAGGATATCGTCCGCTTGCAGGCCGATGGCCTCGATGATCTGTGCCCGTATCTCGGCATCCTCGACTTTGCTCACCACGCCCGCCGGCTGGGAAATCTCGATAAAGGCATCATCACCCGGCTTGCCCTGGATATGCGCGGTCACGGTGCCGCTCTGGGTCTCGATGGACAACTGCCGGCGGTCGAGCTTGCCGAGTTGTTGCAGCAGCCAGACGGTGCCGATGGTGGCGTGGCCGCACATGCTCATTTCATGCAAAGGCACGAAGAAGCGGAAATGGTAGTCGTGGCTGGCCTGATCCTGCGGGGTGAAGGCAAAGCCGCTTTCATGTCCATAGGCGCGGGCGATGGCGGTCATCTGCTCGGCGCTCAGGCCGTCGGCCGCGACAGCGATGGGCGCGGGATTACCGCCACCCTGTTTCGATTTGAAGACTTCTACAACCTGTACATCACTCATACCTGACCTCACGACACGGTGGATAAGGTCGATTCTGGCCACGGACAGCGACAGGTTCTAGGTGGATCGGGTCCTGCAAGCGAACGTTTGGGCCATGGCCTCAGTGGGGCTTGCGCAGGTCGCTGGGCACCAGGCCCAGGTAGCGCTTGAACAGGCGCGCCAGGTAGGACGGCGAGTCGATGCCCACGGCCAGGCTGACCTCGAGGATCGACAGGGAACTGCTGGAGATCAGCCGCGCAGCGGTTTCGACCCGGGTGCGATTGGTGAAGTCGACCAGGGTTTCATCGGTGCAGGCCTTGAACAGGCGGGTAAGGTGACGCCGCGACAGGTGGAACTGGTAGCCGATCAGGTCGACATTCAGCTCGTCCTGCAGGTGTTCGCGCACGTAGCGCTGGATATCGCGGACCAACAGGGCATTGCGCTGGCCATCGTTTTGCTGCTCCGGCGGTTGCTGGCGGGCGATCAGCCGGGCGCACTCTTCGAACAGCAGGTGATTGAGGTGCGGGACCTGACGCTGAAAGGCGTCGGCCGAGCATCCCGCCGCCAGTTGGTCGTGCAGGCGCAGGATGCTGTCGAGGGTCTCGCTGCCTTGCCAGATCCCCGCGCGATCGGCCTGTGCGGCAAAGGACTGGTAGCCGTCGAGCCGGCCCTGGTGATTGATGTAGTGCGAATCGACGTAGAGCACCACGTGTTTTTCCCGCCCTGGAGCGGCCTGGGTCGAATGGGCGAAATCCGCCGGTACCAGGGAAAAGGCCTGGCGCGAGACGTGGAGCGCATTGCTGTTGCTTTCGGTCGAGAGGAACAACCCACCCTGGCGTGGCAACAGCAGCATATGACAGTCGTGGGCGTGCCAATCCTGGGCATAACCGGTGCTTTCGCTGATCTCGAAGCGGAACACGTCGGGGGACATGCCGCTGAGCTTGGGCGATAAATGCGCCATCGGATCGACCTCCAGCGTGATGATTCAGGTATCTCGCGTCAGTCTATCCGTTAACGCACGGGGATAAACGCCTGCTCGTCGTCTGCTTGCGGCTGCGACAGCGACTGCCAGTAACGCTCGCCCGCCGCGTCATCGTACAGGCCTTCCCAACGTGCCACGACCACCACCGCCAGGGCATTGCCGACGATATTCAGCGCGGTGCGGGCCATGTCCATGATGCGGTCCACGCCGGCAATGAACGCCAGGCCTTCGAGGGGAATGCCGACGCTGCCCAAGGTGGCCAGCAGCACCACGAACGACACCCCCGGCACCCCGGCGATGCCCTTGGAGGTCACCATCAGGGTCAGTACCAGGGTGATCTGCTGGCCGAGGGACAGGTCGATTCCGTACAGCTGGGCAATGAACACTGCCGCAATGCTCTGGTACAGGGTCGAGCCGTCGAGGTTGAAGGAGTAACCGGTGGGCACTACAAAACGGCTGATGGCCCGTGGCGCGCCGAAGGCTTCCATCTTTTCGATGATCCGCGGCAGCACGGTTTCCGAACTGGCGGTGGAGAAGCCAAGGATCAACTCGGCCTTGAGGATGCGGATCAGCCTGAACACCGAGAAGCCGCAGATCCGCGCCACCAGCCCGAACACCACCACGCCGAAAAACGCGATGGCGGCGTACACCAGGGTCACCAGGCGCGCCAGTGGCCACAGTGAAGCGAAGCCGAAGTTGGCCACGGTCACCGAAATCAGCGCGAAGACCCCGAGCGGGGCGTAGCGCATGATCATGTGGGTGACCTTGAACATGCTTTGCGAGACGCCTTCCAGCACCGCGACCAGGGGCAGGCGCAGTTCGTCCTTGAGGCTCGACAGGCCGAGGCCGAACATCACCGAGAAAAAGATGATCGGCAGCATGTCGCCGCGTACCAGGGCGGCGAAGATATTCGACGGCACCAGGTTCAACAGGGTGGTGATAAAGGCGTGGTTGGCCTGAACTTCGGTGGTGGTTTTCTCGTATTGGGAGATGTCCGTGGTGCCCAGCAGGCTCATGTCGATGCCATGACCGGGCTGGAACAGGTTCGCCAGGACCAGGCCGACGACGATCGCTACAGTGGTGATGATCTCGAAGTACAGCAAGGTCTTGAAACCGATACGCCCGAGTTTCTTGCCGTCGCCGACCCCGGCGATACCCACGATCAACGAGGAAATCACGATCGGGATGACGATCATCTTGATCAGGCGGATAAACAGATCGCCCGCCGGTTGCAGGAGTGTACCGATCCACCAGGCCTTGTCCGCGCTGGAGTGGTTGAGGAGCGCGCCGACGGCGATGCCCAGCAGCAGACCGATGACGATCTGCCAGGCGAGGCTCAGTTTTGCCTTGTTCATGGTAGGAAGGTTCCCGTTTTTGTTGGAGGTCGATACAGGGGCCGGGGGGCGAACAATGGCTCGCCGGTGGGGCAGCTCGATGTTGAGCCGCAAATCCCCGGGCATGAGCGCCAATCGGGCCGGGCAAGCTCACGATTGGGCCATGTCTGATCCGGACCCGGTTTCGGTGGCTCTGTTAAACTCGGTGGAATTTGAAACGGATTGAGGTGTACCGATGAGCGAACCGATTCGTCTGACCCAGTACAGCCACGGCGCCGGCTGCGGTTGCAAGATCTCGCCCCAGGTGCTGGAAGTCATCCTGGCCGGCAGTGGCGCGCAGAACCTCGACCCGAAACTCTGGGTCGGCAATGCCTCGCGGGACGATGCCGCGGTGTATGCCATTGATGAAGAACGCGGCGTGGTCTCCACCACCGACTTTTTCATGCCGATCGTCGACGATCCCTTCGATTTCGGCCGGATTGCCGCGACCAACGCCATCAGCGACATCTACGCCATGGGCGGCGATCCGATCATGGCCATTGCCATTCTTGGCTGGCCGGTGAACCTGCTGGCCCCGGAAATCGCCCGTGAAGTGATTCGCGGCGGTCGCGCGGTGTGCGATGCGGCGGGTATCCCGTTGGCCGGCGGTCACTCGATCGACGCCCCCGAGCCGATTTTCGGCCTGGCGGTGACCGGTCTGCTGGAAAAGCGCCATATGAAGCGCAACGACACCGCGACGGCCGACTGCAAGCTGTACCTGACCAAACCCCTGGGGATCGGCGTGCTGACCACCGCGGAAAAGAAAGGCAAGTTGCGCAGCGAAGATGTCGGTGTGGCCCGGGACTGGATGTGCACCCTGAACAAACCCGGCAGCCGCTTCGGCAAGCTGGCGGGTGTCACCGCGATGACCGACGTCACCGGTTTCGGCCTGCTCGGCCACCTGGTGGAAATGGCCGATGGCAGTGGTTTGACCGCACGTATCGTGTATGAACAGGTACCGCGCCTGCCTGCTGTCGAGTACTACCTGGACCTGGGCTGCGTACCTGGTGGCACCCTGCGCAATTACGACAGCTATGCCAGCAAGGTCGGTCCTTTGCGCGAGCTGCACAAGCGCGTGCTGTGCGACCCGCAGACCAGCGGTGGGCTGCTGGTGGCGGTCACCGCCGAAGGCGAGGCCGAGTTCCTCGCCGTGGCCGCCGAACTGGGCCTGAATCTTGAGCCCATCGGTCAACTGGTGGAGCGACAGAGCCACGCGGTAGAGGTGTATTGATGTCCCGTGATATCACCGACTACCGCAGTTTGTTTCTCAATGACACACCGATGATGGATACCCGGGCGCCTGTCGAATTCAACAAGGGCGCCTTTCCCGGGGTGGTCAACCTGCCGCTGATGACCGACCTTGAGCGGCAACGGGTGGGCACCTGTTACAAGCAACATGGGCAGCAGGCTGCCATTGTCCTCGGCCATCAACTGGTGGGCGGCGAGGTCAAGGCGGCGCGGCTCCAGGCCTGGGCCGATTTCACCCGCGCCCATCCCGATGGCGTGCTGTATTGCTTCCGGGGCGGGCTGCGCTCGCAGATTGTCCAGCAGTGGCTTCACGATGCGGGGATCGACTTTCCGCGCGTCGGTGGTGGCTATAAAGCGATGCGCAGCTTTTTGATGCAAACGGTTGAGCAGGCCGTGACCCAGGCGGACTTCGTCTTGCTGGGCGGCATGACCGGCACCGGCAAGACCGATGTGATCGTCCAGCTGGAAAACAGCCTGGACCTGGAAGGGCACGCCAACCATCGTGGTTCCAGCTTCGGCAAGCGTGCCACCGGCCAGCCGTCGAATATCGACTTTGAAAACCGTCTGGCCGTGGACCTGCTGAAGAAGCAGGACCGGGGTATCGAGTCCTTTGTGCTGGAGGATGAGAGCCGCATGGTCGGGCGTTGTGCCTTGCCGCTGACGCTGTACCAGGGGATGCAACGGTTTCCCATGGTCTGGCTTGAGGACAGCCTCGAGAGCCGGGTCGAGCGCATCCTGCGTGACTATGTGGTTGAGCTCTGCGCGGAGTTTGTCGCGGTGTATGCCGAACAGGGTTTCCAGTTGTTTGCCGAGCGTCTGCTGGGCAGCCTGGACAACATCCACAAGCGCCTCGGTGGCGAGCGGCATCAGCGGATGAAGGCCTTGATGCAGGCGGCGCTGGAGGAGCAGGAGCGCAGCGGCGCGGTGGAACTGCACCGGGGCTGGATCGAAGGTTTGCTGAACGAATATTACGACCCGATGTACGCCTTCCAGCGTGAAAGCAAAGGCGAGCGGATCGAGTTTGCCGGGGAGCAGGCGGCGGTGCTGGAGTATCTCGGGAACCGCCGCCAGAGGCCTTGAGCTTACAAGACCAGCATGCCCACCAGGCCGCTGACCACGCCCACCAGCATCGTCAACACCGCCACGGTCACCAGCACCTTGGCGTCGAACTCCTTGCGCAGCATCAGCAGCGACGGCAGGCTGATGCTCGGCAGGGTCAGCAGCAGCGCCACTGCCGGCGCGGTGCCCAGGCCCAGGGTCATCATGGTCTGCACGATGGGAATCTCGGCCGCCGTCGGAATCACGAACAAGGTCCCGATAATTGCCAGCGGTACCAGCCACAGCAGGCTGTTGCCCATGGCGCCGTCGACATGGGGAAACAGCCAGACCCGCGCCGCGCCGAGTAGCAGTACTGCCAGGATATAGATCGGGATGGTGGTCCAGAACAGTTGCCACAGGGTCTTGCCCCAGCGCGCCATGAAGCTGTTCTGGTCCGGGCTGCTGGCATCGACCACGGCTTCCACCGCCGCTTCCGGCAAGGTTTCCGGACGCGCCACCCGCTGCGCCACCAGGGAAACCCCCAGCACCAGCACCAGGCCTGCCACCAGGCGGATTGCGGTAAAGCCCCAGCCCAGGACGAAGCCCATGAACACCAGGGTCGCCGGATTGAGCACCGGGTTGGCGATCCAGAACGCCAGTGCCGCGCCCACCGAGACGTTCTGTCGACGCATCCCGGCCGCTACCGGTGCCGCGCAGCACGAACACATCATGCCGGGCAGGGCGAACAGACCGCCGCGCAGGGTCGAGGCGAAACCGGCGCGACCGAACAGGCGCAGCAGCCAGTCGCGGGGAATCAGCACTTGCAACAGCGAGCCGAGGATCACCGCCAGTACCGCGGCTTTCCAGATCGCCAGGAAGTACACCTGGGCATAGGCCAGCGCGGCGGCGACCGGCGAGGCCGGGTTGTCGTTGATGATCGAGGCGCCGATGCTGTGGCTGTCGGCGGCTACGAAGGCCTTGGCGTAGTAGGGCGACCATTTGACGTAATACAGGCCGATGGCGGCGACGGCGAGAAACAGCAGCGGTTTCCACCAGAGCGACCAGCCTCGGGCGGGGGCGGCTTGGGTAAGAGTGGGCATGGGGGGGTATCCGGTGAAAGGGATGATGGATGAATGATAACCCAGCGGCGGGCCTTCGCCAGTCGTTGGGACCCCACGTGTATTGAAGGTTTCGGCCTATCAGAGCGTGGGCGATTTCTTATAGCGTGCCGAGTGTGTACCTCCGTCATTTCAAGTCCGTATGGCGACCTGTTTGATGGCGTATTCCCCAACGACGCGTTGTGTTTTTGCGCAGAGGCGCGGGGTTGAACGGATTGTCTCAGGTCATCGGCGGCAGGCGGCGCTTGATCGGTGTCTTCTTGACGATGGCGGTATTGGTTTCGGCGTGATGATTGAGCCGATCCAGCAGCGTATCGAGCTGCTCCATGTCGCGCACATGCAGGCGGGCGATAAAACAATCGTCGCCGGTGACCTTGTCGCATTCGGTGAACTGGGGAATCGCCTGGATCTGTCGCTCCACTTCCTGCAACTGGCCGGGCAGGGGGCGAATACGCACGATGGCCTGCAACAGGTAGCCGAAGGATTTGGGCTCGACATCGACGGTGTAGCCCTTGATCACGCCGCGCTCTTCCAGTCGGCGCAAGCGTTCCGCAACACTGGGCGAGGACAGTCCGCTGACCTGCGCCAGGGCCTTGAGCGAGCGCCGTGAGTCGCTCATCAGGGCGCTGATCAACAAGTGGTCGATTTCGTCAGTCATGGCTACCTCGTTAGGTCGATCTGTGAAATTGCCTTGATAAGAAAGGCAGAAGCAAAGTCTAGCCTATTTCTGGCGCTGGAGAAGCAGGTGGGAGAATTGGCATACTTTTGCCATCTGCCCAGGGCCTACCTACAGGAACACACTCATGAACACATCACTGCATCGCGGCTCGCTGGAAATGGTCGCGGCCATGTTGATCTCGGGGACCATCGGCTGGTTCGTGCTGGTGTCCGGCCAGCCGGTGCTGGACGTGGTGTTCTGGCGCTGCCTGTTCGGTGCGCTGACCTTGCTGGTGATCTGCGCCGTCATGGGCTTTCTGCGCCCGGGCATCCTGACCCGCACCACCTTCCTGCTGGCGGTGCTCAGCGGCGTGGCGATCGTCGGTAACTGGGTGCTGCTGTTCGCCTCCTATTCCCGTGCCTCGATTGCCATCGGCACGGCGGTCTACAACGTCCAGCCGTTCATGCTGGTGGGCCTGGCGGCGCTGTTTCTCGGTGAAAAGATCACTGCGCAGAAGTTGTTCTGGCTGGGCGTGTCTTTTTTCGGGATGCTGGCGATTGTCAGTGCCCATGGGCAACCGGGAGAGAGCGGTGGCGAGTATCTGCTGGGGATCGGCCTGGCATTGGCGGCGGCGCTGTTGTATGCCATCGCGGCGTTGATCATCAAGCGTCTGAAGGGGACACCGCCGCACCTGATCGCCCTGGTCCAGGTCTGCACCGGGGTACTGTTGCTGGCGCCCTGGGCGCATATTTCGGCGTTTCCCCAGCAGGCAAGTGCCTGGGGTAGCTTGCTGACCCTGGGAGTGGTTCATACCGGTGTGATGTATGTGTTGCTGTATGGCGCGATTCAGAAGTTGCCGACGGCCATGACCGGGGCGCTGTCCTTCATCTACCCGATTGCGGCGATCTTCGTCGACTGGTTCGCTTTCGGCCACCAGTTGGTGCTGGTGCAGTGGGTCGGCGTGATTGCCATTCTGCTGGCGGCGGCGGGTATGCAACAGGGCTGGACGCTGGGTTTCAAGCGGGTGCTTGTGCGCTGACGTCGCAGGAGCAGCCAACCACAAACAACACCGTCCTGTAGGAGCCGGCTTGCTGGCGATGAGGCCAGTAAGCCTTGCATTGATCTTGCGGACGTCATCGCCAGCGAGCCGGCTCCTACAGGTATTGCGTTGGCCGCCGTGCTGAGTCCAGGGTCAAAACGCTTTCTATTGCACCCCGACTCAGACCTCAGACGCCATTGCGATAACGCGCCGCCGGCAGGACCTGCAGGAAGTTCGGCAGCATCGCCAGGCGAGCGGCTTCCAGGGCTTGCCACTGGCCTTCATCGGGCAGCGGTGGAATGGTCACGGTTTCACGGCGATCAAAGCCCACCAGCGCGGCATCCACCAGATCATCGACTTCCATCACCGCCGACAGGTCCTCGATCCGCTTGCCCGAACGTTCCCAGATTTCGGTGCGGGTGGCGGCCGGCAGGACGGCCTGCACATACAGGCCCTTGCCACCGAGTTCGATATTCAGCCCTTGGCTGAAGAACAGCACAAAGGACTTGGTCGCCCCATAGACCGACATCTGCAGTTCCGGCGCCAAGCCCACCACCGACGCGATATTGATGATCGACCCCGCGCCGGCTTGAACCAGGCGTGGCGTGATTGCACTGGTCAAGCGGGCGAGGGCGGTGATGTTGAGGTTGATGACCTGGCTCACCGCATCAGGCGCCTGCTCCAGGAAAGTCCCGGCTCCGGCCATCCCGGCGTTATTGATCAGAATGCCTATCTTGGCGTCGTCGCGAACCCGAGCTTCGATACGGGCCAGATCGCCAGCATCGGTCAGGTCAGCCTGGACCACATCCACCGAAACCCCGGTTTCCTGCCGCAGCCGTTCGGCCACGCTGTCCATGCGGGCCTTGTCCCGAGCCACCAGCACCAGATCGTGACCGCGCTTGGCGAAGCGGTCGGCATAAACGGCACCGATGCCGGTGGAAGCGCCGGTGATCAGAACGGCGGGTTTGACTGTCATGACGGTAGTCCTCAGCGGGTTGATTTATTCATGACCATTGTCATGTTTAACAAATATGATGGCTGTCATGTATACTGTCAAGCCTATCAGCGGAGGTTTTGAATGAAGGTCAGTCGCGAGCAGGTGGCAGAGAACCGGCGCAATATCCTCGAAGCCGCCGGTCGGCTGTTTCGGGCCAAGGGTTATGAGGCGGTCACGGTGTCGGAGGTGATGAAGGCGGCCGGGCTGACCCATGGCGGCTTCTACGGGTATTTCGCCTCGAAGGACGATCTGGTGGCCCAGTCCCTGGCCCATGTGTTTTCGACGGCGGTGCCGGCGGGCGCCGACCTCGCCGGTTATGTCACTCAATATCTGAGTACCGCGCACCTGAAGGACTGTGCCGGTGGCTGTCCGATGGCCGGGTTGGCGTCGGAAACCAGTCGTCAGGCCCCCGAGGCACGGGCGCAGATGACCGGGAGCCTTCGTCGTCAGATCGGGCGTTTGAGCCAGAGCATGCCCGGTGCCTCGGTCGAGGAAAAGCGCCGCGCCGCTACTGGAAGCTGGGCCGCGATGGTTGGCGCCATGGTGCTGGCGCGGGTCAGTGATGATCCGCAGTTGGCCGATGAGGTGCTCAGCGACACGCGCGAGTGGCTACTGGCGCAGGACGTGAAACCCGGGAACTAGAAGCCGTTAGTTGCCGATCACGTACAGGCAGATCGACAGCGTTACCAGCGATCCCAACGTGGAAATCAAGATGGTGCTCGACACCACCGAGGCTTCACGTTTGTAGTACTCCGCCAGCATAAAGGGCCCGGTGCCGGTGGGCAGTGCGCTCAGGAGCAGCGCTGAATTGGCCCACAGCGGCGGCAGATGAAACACCTTGAAGGCCAGGAACCAGGTCAGCAGCGGGTGGGCGATCAGCTTGATCAGCACCAGCATCGTCGCGCCCTGGCGTGGGCCTTGTTGCTTGTGGGCGAGGAACAGCCCGAGGGAAATCAGCGCGCAAGGAATGGTGGCGGCGCCCAGCAGGCTGAGAAATTTCTCGAAGGGGGCCGGCAACGGCGCTCCACCCCAGGCCCAGAGCGCGCCGAGCAAGGGGGAAACCACCAGCGGGTTTTTCGCCAGGGCCAGCAGCACCTTGAAGACGATCCGGTGCACCTGGCGCTCGGTCTGCAAGCCGATTTCGATACACACCAGGGCCAGCCCGAAGAGCACGCAGACCACCAGCAAGGAGGCGATCAACGCCGGCTCCAGGCCATTCTGGCCGAGCACCATCACGCACAGCGGAATCCCGATATAGCCGGTATTGGCGTAGGACGCGCTGAGGGCATCGATGCTCGCATCGGCAAAATGCCCGGCCTTGCGCCAGCGCAGCAACAAGGTCAGGACAAACATCGCCAGGGTACTGAGGGTAAACGCCAGGACAAATCCCGGGTGCCAGATCTGTTCCCAGGTCGCCGTCGCCGTGGCCTTGAACAGCAGCGCCGGCAGGCACAGCCAGACCACCATGCGGTTGATTTCGGAGGCCGCATTAGGTCCCAGGCGATTGGTTCGACGGCAGAGGAAGCCAACCAGAATCAGGGCAAAGATAGGCAGCAGGACGCTTAATACGGAGGACATTATTGAAGCCGAAGCCTTGGTGGTACGCGGGTGGGGAAGGGTAAAGGCGGAGATCGTTAGCTTGCAATCTTTATTCTCGGGGCGAGCGCCTTGACCGTGTGGTGCCAGGGTGAGGCGGCGTTGAAGCGCCGCACACCCTGTGTTGTGGCAACCTAATGCGCTTCCCGATCCAGCAACTGTCGTTTGCGTTCGACGCCCCAGCGATAACCGGACAGGTTGCCGTCGCTGCGCACCACCCGATGACAGGGAATCGCCACGGCCAGGCTGTTGGCACCACAGGCCTGGGCCACGGCGCGGAAGGATTTCGGCGCACCGATCATCTGTGCGATATCGGCATAACTTGCGGTACTGCCTACCGGAATATTGCGCAGTGCCTGCCAGACCCGTTCCTGAAAGGCTGTGCCGCGCAGGTCCAGCGGCAGATCCAGGCCAATGGCCGGTGCTTCGATAAAGCCCACCACCTTGGCGATCAGTTGCTCGAAGTCGGCGTCGCCGCCGATGAAATGCGCCTGTGGGAACTTGTCTTGCAAGTCCTTGGCCAGGGCATCCGGATCATCACCGAGCAGGATCGCGCAGACACCGCGATCACTCTGGGCCACCAGGATTGCCCCCAACGAGCACTCGCCGATGGCGAAACGAATATCGGTGTTGGTGCCTCCGGCGCGGTAGTCACTGGGTTTCATGCCCAGCACGCCATTGGACGATTCGTAGAACCGGCTGCTGGCGTTGAAGCCGGCCTCGTACAATGCCTCGGTGACCGAGCCGCCCCGGGCCAACTGTGCCCGCAGTTTGCCGGCGCGGTGAGCGGTGGCGTAGGCCTTGGGTGTCAGACCGGTGACGGCCTTGAAGACCCGATGAAAGTGAAAAGGACTCAGGCCCAGCTGTTCGGCCAGGGGATTGAGCGAGGGCGGGGTGTCGGACCTTTCAATGAGTTGGCAGGCCCGGGTCACCAGGGCTACATGTTGCTCGTTGATCGACGTCTGGTCGGCGGCCGCACGCCGGCTGGGCCGATAGCCGGCGGCTTCGGCCTGCTCGGGGGTATCGAAGAACTCGACATTTTCCGGGTTGGGCCGACGCGCGCCACTGCTCGGGCGGCAATACACGCCCGTGGTCCTGACGCCGTAGACGAAGTCCCCGTCGGCGCTTGCGTCCCGCGCCAGTACCGCTTGCCAGCGCGGATCATTTTCCACGGGATTGCCTTGGATCGAGGTATTCATGGTGTTCTCCTGTCGGAAGATTCAGTTCTCGCTCAGCTTATGGGCGCTGCGAGACAGGAAAACTCCGAGTCTTGCGGTTGAATTCTACTGCTTGTAAGCGGGATGTCAGGTGGCGTCATGAAAGATGATGCCCAGGGTATGGCGTCGACCCGCATTCACACGGCTGACGCCATGGCGCATATTCACCCGGTAGAAACCCCGCGTGCCGTGTACCGGGCGTTGGGAGACGGCAAAGATCACGGCATCGCCCTGTTTCAGCGGGACCACCTGGGGACGGCTCTGCATACGCGGGCGCTGCTCGGTGAGGACGAATTCGCCGCCGCTGAAGTCCTCACCCGGTTGTGACAGCAGAATGGCGACTTGCAATGGAAACACCTGTTCGCCGTACAGGTCCTGGTGCAGGCAGTTGTAGTCGCCGGCTGCATATTGCAGCAGCAACGGGGTGGGACGTTGCTGGCCGGCGTCATGACAGCGCTGGAGCAGGGCCTGGTGTGTCTCGGGAAACGATCCGGCTATTTGCATGCGCTCGTTCCAGTCATTGGCAATCGTTGCCAGAGGTGGGTAGAGCGTGGTGCGAAGTTGCTGGACCAGTGCAGGGAGCGGGTAGGCGAAGTATTGGTATTCGCCCTGGCCGAAACCGTGGCGGGCCATGACGACCCGGGAGCGAAAAGACGCTTTGTGCGGGTACAGGGCGGCCAGTTCCTGGCATTCTTCGGGGTTGAGGAGATTGGGCAACAGGGCGTTGCCTTGCTGGTCCAGGTCGCGGCGGATCGCCGGCCAATCCAGTGATTGCATTCGGGTGTGCATGAGCTTGCCTCGGGGCTTATCCGGTGAGGCCTGCAGTCTAGAAAGGCCGCTGGTGCTAAACACTCCGACTCTTGCGGTTGAATTGTCCGGGTAGCGGCAGACATGGAACGATGCAGTTTCTTTGGCCGAGAGGGGCTGTGTTTCCCTGGCGTGCTCCCCTAGGATGTCCATTCTGTATCTTTGCCAGGAAACATTGCTCATGTCCGCCGATCATCGTCTTGCCGTGCCCTTGTCCAAAGCCTATCGCCTGCTCAATCACGGTCCTACGGTGCTGGTCAGCGCTGCCCACGATGGCCAGCGCAATATCATGGCGGCCGCCTGGGCCATGCCATTGGATTTCGAGCCGCCGAAGGTCGCCGTGGTGATCGACAAGTCCACCTGGACGCGGCGTCTGCTGGAGGCCTCGGGGACTTTTGTGATCAACGTGCCCTGCGTTGCCCAAGCCGATGTTGTGCAAACCGTCGGTACGACTTCCGGCCTGGAGCTGACCCAGAGTCATAGCCGCGACAAGTTCGATGCCTACGGCCTGGAAACCTTCAAGGCTGAGAAGATCGATGCGCCGATGCTGGAGGGCTGTGTCGCCTGGTTGGAGTGTCGCTTGTTGCCGGAGCCGCACAACCACGAACAGTACGATTTGTTCCTGGCCGAAGTGATTTCAGCCCAGGCTGATTCGCGGGTGTTCAGCGAGGGTCGTTGGCATTTTGAGGGGCATGACGAATTGCGTACCTTGCACCACGTCGCCGGCGGGCATTTCCTGAAAATCGGCGACGCAGTGGATGGTGAGATTCTGCGGCCCTGACTCAGCGGCTGGCCATCAGATGGGCGCCGAACAGCAGGTAGCAAGTCCCGGCGAAACGATCCAGGCCTTTGCGGCAGCGGCTGTAGAAGGCTGACATCCGCGTACTGGCAAACACCAGGGCCACGCTGGAGTACCAGCAGAAGGACAGGCTGCTCATGATCGCGACGGCCATGGCCAGCAGCGGCGCGGACGGGGAGCTGGGCATGGTGGTGGCGAAGATGGTCGCGACGAACAGCGCCGACTTGGGATTGGTCATATTGCCCAGCAGGCCCCGGCTATAAGCCGAGAGCAGGCTGCGTTTGGGTTCGTGAAGCGTAGGTTGCTGGCCGGCGTTGGCGGGTTGTTTACGCAGGAACAGCTTGATGCCGAGATAGATCAGGTAAGCGCCACCGGCGATCTTCAGTACCAGGTACAGCGATGGCGCGGCGGTGAACAGCGACTTGACCCCCAGCCCACCGGCCAGGCCCCAGAGGATGGTGCCCGTGGCGACACCCAGCGCGCAGACCACGCCATGCTTGCGCGAGTTACCGGCGGCGAGTTGGGCGGTGGTGAAGAAATTCGGCCCTGGCGTGACCACGGCAACGGCCCAGAGCAGGGCGAGGGAGATCAGGGGGCCGGCATACATCAGGTTCTGGGTATCCATGGGGTACGTGCCTCAGTGTTGTTCAATCTCTTTGTGCCTGCCCGAAGCGCTCGCGATAAACCGAAGGTGGCAAACCGACCAGGCTGCGAAACGCAACCCGGAAACTTTCGACGGAGCGATAACCGCATTGTTCGGCGATACGATCGCTGCTTTCATTGCCACTTTCCAGTAACTCTCGGGCCCTGGCCAGTCGTTCGTGCTGCAACCAGGCTTTGGGCGTGATGCCGGTTGCCTCGCTGAAGCGTCGCAGGAAGGTTCGCTCGCTCATGGCGGCCTCGCTGGCGAGCTGGCGAACCTCCAGCGGTTCATGCAGGCGCTCCCGGGCCCATTGCATGACCCGTGACAGATCATTGCGTGGCGTACGACCGACCGGCGCCGGAATGAATTGTGCCTGGCCACCGGTGCGCTGAGGCGACATGACCAGTCGCCGGGCCACGGTATTGGCCACCTGGGTGCCGAAGTCACGAGCGACCAGATGCAGGCAGGCATCGATACCGGCCGCGCTGCCGGCCGAGGTGATGACTTGTCCGGCGTCGACATACAACACATCGGGATTCACCTCGATGGCGGGAAAGCGCTGAGCGAGTTCTTCTGTGTAACGCCAGTGGGTGGTTGCCTGTCGACCATTCAACAGGCCGGCTGCAGCCAGTACGAACACCCCTGAACAAATGGAAACGATCCGCGCACCTCGGGCGTGAGCCTGTTGCAAGGCCTCGATAAGTCGCGCAGGAGGTGGCTCGGTACGGCTGCGCCAGCCGGGAACGATGAGGGTTCGGGCGTCTTCAAGTTGTTCCAGCCCTCCGTCGGCCAGCACCTGGATACCGCCCATGGCCCGCATCGGTCCGGGGTCGACGCCGACGATACGGTGCTCATACCAGGGAAAGTCGAACTCGGGGCGCGGCAAACCGAAGATCTCCACGGCGATGCCGAATTCGAAAGTGCAGAGGCCATCGTATGCCAGGATCGCGACCAGGCCGGGAAAGGAAGTCATATGGCGGAAACTTACCAGTAAGTGTCTTGTGCGCCACTGTAGCGATAACGGCGCGCTGGATAAAGTGTTCTCACACCCACTGATTGGAGCATCCACACCATGGCAAGCCTGGTTCGTAGTATCCCTGCCGCCTCTTCGGCGATTGCCCTGAAGCATTTCAGTCACCGCCTGACCCTGGAAACCGACTGTTCCGACGTGCATGCCAGCCAGCAGGGTGGCGAGCTGGATTTCGTGCTGGTGGATGTGCGGGGCGAGTCGGCCTTTGCGCAGGGGCATGTGCCCGGAGCGATCAATATGCCCCATCGGTTGATGACCGCCGAGTACCTGGCGTCATACCCGCGGGACACCTTGTTTGTGGTCTATTGCGCGGGCCCGCATTGCAACGGCGCCCACCGTGCGGCGGTGAAACTGGCTGCGCTCGAGTATCCGGTGAAGGAGATGATGGGCGGGGTGATGGGATGGCTGGATGAAGGCTTCAGTCTGGTGGGTGAGCAGGCACTGCAACGGGAGGGAGGGGTTGCTTGTGCGTGTTGAGATTTTGGTTTGTAGTTGATGTGTGGTCCCGGTGAGCAGTCATCGGGATTTTTGCTGAGGAGTCTTTTCTGGTGCCAAATTAGTTGCAGTTATATTTTTCTTGTTTTTGTGACTGAAAAATAAAATATCATCGATTTTAAATTTCAAGATTTTGGTGTCTCGCGCCATTTCATATAGAAGGCTTCCTGTTCTTCTCGGCTGTTGGTGAGGTCGTTTTCCTCGTAGTCAAAAATGTCTACTAAATCTTTTGGTGAAGACGGTTTTCCTAGTGTCAATTCATACGCTTTTATTCCAAGGGACATTTGTGGTGACATGCTCGATGGGCGAACATTTATTTTTGAGCCCTTACAGAGAAAGGTTATATTTTGATGTTCTTTTCTGATTTTTCCGAGGCACTCATAGAAATCGTCGGCGATGTAAGTTTCTTCAGGGGCGCCATCTATGATGAGCTTCATGGATGTTGTTTTGGTGTCGCATGCTAAAGTTGCAGTCTGCTTTTTATTGTTGATAAGTATTATGATTTTTATGATGTTCAATGTGTTTGGTATTCAATTGGGTAAAAAATGATATGTTTTACTGATGATTCAGCTCTGCGTGGAAATGGTGCTTGCTTGGTTTGCTATTCATTTCATTGAACCTATATTGTCGTCGTGGAAGATTTCAATGAGAGCTGAAAGAGAATTGAATTCTGGCTGGAGGTCCTTCGGGGATTAGTAATAAGCTGAGTCTGGGTCATTTAAATATACTGTCGGGCCGCAGAGTAATGGCCATTTGGTTTTGAATTCGATTAGTGAATGCTCGGATTTTGCTCGTATTAAGTAGTAATCGCTATGGTTTTCTATTGTGAGATATAATTTTTCTGTTGTTGGTATATTTTTTATTGTCAGGTCGGTTGGTGATCCGCAATTTAGTCCTAATCGGCACGTATTGAATTCGGTTTTTTTCCACTTTTCAGGTGGTGTATCTGGTAACTCATCTATATCAAAGCCAAATGTAATTTCTGGTCTGTCATTGTCTATGCGTAATGAATAAAGAGAGATGCTTCCGATTTGTATTTTTGTAGTGAAGACTTTGTTGAAGAATATGCTTCCGTCTAAATCATTCCAGTATTTCATTTTTTATCCTTGAAATTGTAGTGAGGTTTTGTTCCTTCGACTTTCCCTGTTCTGCTGAGGTCGTATGGGCGGACATTCAGATGTGCTTTTTGATCTCCCACCCCATCTGGCGCGCCAAAATTATGCCCCGCAGAGTGGTCTTGGATTATAATTTTAGATCCGTTGGTGCGCGTAAATTCATATTCTCTAGACATTATTGGTTTTCCTTTGTCGTCCAGGATTGGGTTGTTTGCTGAGTCAGTCATTCTTTTGTATTTGTATTGTGCATATTGACCTGTTTCGGGGTCGTATATTTGGTTTGGATGTTGGCTTCTTGGAATTCCAGCATCAGATTTAGCCTCTCGAAAAGCTCCATTCCGAGACACCTCAGGCGGGTCAGGTTCACATTTTTTACCTGTGTCCTGGGTTGTCTTATTCCCCGGACAATTCCGGTTCAACCCCAACGGATCCACCCACCCCGTAGGGTTGGGCGCGTACTGGTAGCTGTTCAGCCCGCCGGCCAGTTTGATCGGGTCGGGGGTGAGGTAGCGGCCGGTTTCGGGATTGTAGTAGCGATGCCGGTTGTAGTGTAAGCCGGTTTCTGTATCGAAATACTGACCCTGGAAACGCAGCGGGTTGTCGATATCCGCGCGGTCGAGGTGGGCTACCCGGCCATAGGCGTAGTAGCGCGCCGCCCAGCGGATATTGCCGGCTTCGTCCGTCAGCTCCTGCGGTGTGCCCAGGTGGTCGAGTTGGTAATGAAAGGCTTCGACCTGTTCCGGTCCCTCGCCATTGAGCAGGGCCAGGGGCCGGAAACTGTCCGGTTCGTACAGGTAGCTGCGGTAATGCGCCGGGCCGCTTTCGGCAATCAGCCGGTCGCCTTGCCAGAGGTATTCGGTGGTCAGTCCTGCGCAGGTCTTGGCAATACGGCGGCCAAAGGCGTCGTAGCGGTAGCTGACCGTGCCGCCATCCGGCAGGCTGACGCCGGTCAGTCGGTGCTGGCAGTCATAGCTGTACTCGGTAACGAGTTGTGGCTCGGTTCCGTTGCGTTCACGGATCAGATTGCCAAAGGCGTCGTAGTCGAAATGGCTATGACCACGGAACAGCAGGCGGTTGCCGCGGGTGCGCGCCATGCGCGGACTGTCGCCCAGCAGGTTGCCGGCAGGGTCGTGAACGAAACGTTCGCAGGGATCGCCACGGACTTCGTTCAGTCGATCCAGCGGGTCGTACTGGTAACGGCGCAGGCCGTGGCGGCTGTCGTCGATGCTTGCCAGGTTGCCGTTGGCTTCATAGGCGTAGAAACGCTGGTAACACCCGCTATTGTCCTGGCTGAGGCTGTGTTTCAGCAGCCGACCTTGTTCGTCGTAACGGTAATGACTGAGCAACTGACCCTGTTGGCGCAGACGCTCGCGACCGGCCTCGAAGCGGTGGCGGGTCAGGTGCCGGCCGTTGAGGTCGACCCCGATCAATCGACCACCCGGCAGGTAGCGATAGTCGATCAGGTTGCCGTCCGGCAAACGGCAGTGAATCAACTGCCCTACGGCATCGTAGCGATAACGCTGGGTGGCCCAGCCCTGGTGTTCGCTGGTCAGGCGGTCCTGGCTGTCGTAGCCGTAGGTCAGCGGCCAGTGCCCGTCATCGACGCTGACCAGACGGCCCAGCCCATCGTAGTGATAGTGGATCTTCTGGCCATCGGCGAGGCTCTTGAGCCGCAAGCGTCCAGCACTGTCGCGTTGGTAGCCGGTGACGAGCTCGCTGCCATCGTCACCGAACTCCTTTTTCTCCAGCAGATGGCCGTTGAGGTCGTAGGCGTAGGCTGTACGTCGTCCATCGAAGCCGGTTTCCTCGCGGATCAGGCCGTTGGGGTAATGGTCGAGGCGGTAATGCTCGCCACGTTCGTTCTCGATTTCGCTGAGCAGCAGCCGGGCGTTGTCGTAGCGATAGCGCAGCTGACTGCCATCGGGGTTGAAGCGACGACTGACCTGGTGCAAGTCATCCGCGTATTCATAACGGGTCACCCGCCCCAGTTCATCGGTTTCGGCGGTGATCTTGCCGTAGGCGTTGTAGCTGAAGCGGCGCTTGGCCCCTCCAGGCATTTCAACCTGGGTCAGGCGGCCAATGGCGTCCCACGTGTAGCGGGTGACGGCCCCGTCCGCTGCCTGTCGGCTGGTTTGCCGACCTTGTTCGTCGTAGCCGTACTTCAGCAAGCTGCCGTCGGGCAGGCGTTCTTCCAAGAGATGCCCGAGTCGATCCCAGGTGAGACTGTGCCGGCTGCCATCCGGGTGACGGATCTCGTTCAGCAGACCCCGGCGGTCATACTCATACTCGGTGACCTGTCCGGAGGGATCGGTCTTGCGGGTGATATCGCCCTGAGCGTTATGGGCATACTTCCAATTCGCCTCGCCGCGTTGCACGCGACACAAATGACCGTTGTGATACTCGTAGAAGGTCGGTTCGTCTTCCGGCGGAATAACGGCCAGCAGCCGGCCGGCTTCGTTGTAGCGATACTCGGTAATGGCGCCCAGGGCATCCGTTTCAGCAATCAGCCGGCCTTGGGCGTCATAGGCCTTGTGTTGCTCCGCGCCATCGGCATCGACCTTGCGGATCAGCCGCGCCCGCTCATCATGGACAAAGACTTCTTCGCTACCGTCGATATGCCGGGCGGTGACGCTGCCGTTGTCGTCCCAGGTGTAGCGGCTGTCCATCTGCGCAAAGCTGGCCCAGTGGCGTACGCAGCGGGCCCGCTTGCCCACGCCTTGCCATTCCCAGTAGAACGCGGCACCGCCGGCCAGCTGGCGCTCACGAATGACGTGATGTTCGTCATAGGCGTAGCGCTCGCACTCGTCGACGGCGTTGGCGGCTTCGATCAGGCGGCCCTGGTCGTCGTAGCGATAGCTGACCAGCGTGCGCAAGGTCTGCCAGCCCTCGGCGAGATAAGCGCCGGCCTGTTCCTGCTGGTACTCGACCGCGACGATACGGCTACGGTCGTAACGCAACAGCAGGGCACGTCCGAGGCCGTTGTCCAGGCGCTGGATGCGACCCTCGATGTCATGGCTGATGCTCAGTCGATTGCCATATCGGTCGCTGAGGGAAAACAGCCGGGCGCCGTACCGGTCGTACTTGAAGTGATAGAACCAGGGCGTGCTACCGGCCTGGGTCAGGATCAGTTCATCGGGCGTATCGCCCAGGTAGATCGCCGCTTCGCTCAGGCTGTTGTGAATGGCCGGCCGTTGGGTAGTGGGGCGAGGGAAGCTGATGGAGCGGTTTTCCTGGTCGGTCCAGATGACGTCGTCACCGTCGAACCTCAGGCTATGGGCCAACCCATGGCTCCAGCCCGGGCCGAGGCCCTGGCGGGTTTCCACGGCGCTGGTGCGATACAGCCGGCTCCAGGAAAACGGCAAAGGGCCGTCCAGTTCGCCATCGACCAGGGTCAGCAGTTCTTCGCCGGTGACCATCGACACCGGGCAACCCTGGGTCTGGGTCTTGTCCGCACGCTCGGCGCCCTGGCCGTTGGGGTTGCCGGCCTGTCGCGGAACGTCGTCGAGGTGTTCGCTCTGGCGCAGCGTGGCGTTCTTGCGTCCATCCCAGCGCATCTGCAGGACGCCCTGTTTCTGCGCACCTGCCACGCCCCGGGCTGCCACGGCCTTGTAACGACCGACATAGCCCATGAAACCATCGAGCAGGCTGAACAGGCCCTGGATAAACCGGGTACCGGCTGCCACCATCTGGCTGCCGTATTTCTTCAGGCGCAGGGCCAGGTAGGCAACGCCGGCGCCCGCCGCCGCGACCGTAAGCACCAACCCCAGAAGCAGGTCGATCAGCACGCTCACCAAGGTGCTCGCCACAACATGCGCGGTGTCCCCCGCAAGCTGGCTCGGCGGCAGCGACGCCAGCCAGATCGCGGCGGTGCGCAACAGCAGAAAGAGCGCGGCTTCGTCGCTGGCCAGCAACAGGGCCTTTTCCATCACGGCCGGGGCCCGTCGCGCGAGGTCGGCCAACTCCTGGGCGCCGCTGCCCAGGCGATCAACATAGGCGAGAGGATCCTTGAGGATGTCGAGTACCAGCTCGATCCCTTCCCAGACCCCCTTGATCGCTTCCCAACTGCCGCTGGCCAGACCTTCACCGACAGCTAGCAGCGCTGTCGAGGTGGTCTGTGACGACCATTGCGGTTTGAAGCCGCTCCACTCGCGGCGCAACCAGGTTTCCAGATCCCGGGTCAGGTCCGCATAGGCGGCGAACAGGGCGTCGACCTGCTCGGATGTGACGCCGCCTTGTACCCGCACCCGATAGAACTGACCCGGCCGGCCCTGAAAGCTGCCCTTGCCCTGGGCGTCGAGCAGGATCGGGGTCGCAGGACCACCGTCGACGGGAATGACGTCGACCAGCAGGTCACCCAGTGGAATCTCATGGACCGACTCGAACAGACTCTCGATATTCAGCACGCCGCTGGCCGGGCACTGCGCAACGTTGGACAGAAAGTCGCGGTCCTGGAGGCCGACGACCTTGCGGCTGTCGCCGAAGCGGATGACCCGGTCCATGCCCAGCAATGACGGCAAGTCCGCGGCATGGCTGACCTGATCCAGTGCTTGGGCGTACCAGCTACGGGTCTGCTCGCGATAGAGCGTCAGACTGTCCTTGAAATCGTCGAGTTGTGTTTCGATGTAGTCGATGCGATTCATAGGTTGGCCTCCCTGGTCAGAAACTCCCCGACCGCCAGTTCCCGGGAGAGATAGGCGAGCAGGGCGTCCTGCCGGCTCGGGTCGGGCGCCGAACGCTCCAGGAAACGGGCGATCTTGTGCCGCAGGTGCGGGATGGGCACGGCGTCATACAGTGCGGGGTGGTCTTCGCTCAGCCACTGCAGGCTGTTGTCGATCAGGGTTTCGGGACTCGCCCCTGAAAGGTGTTCCAGTAGCGCTGGCGGAACTTCCCACCAGGGATAAGTCTTCGCTTCGCGCTTGACCGAGGAGGCGAGCGTTCGCGCCTGGCCATTGATGAGATAGCGACTCAAACCCGGTAGTAGATCGCCGGCCTCGGCGCCGAGAAAGTCGAGGGTCGGCAACCATTGGCGACCGTCCCAGAAACGAAAGAACACCGGGTTGCCCGTCGGCAGCTTCACCTGGGTCAGTCCACGCAGGTGCGCCACGAGCTGTTCCGGGGTGTTCGACGACACCGCAAGCCAACCCCAATCCCGGCAGTCGCTGTCGGCGATCCAGGACAGAAACGGGCTTTGTGCCGTGAGTTCGAGGACATAAGGCATCACCTCAAACCAATCGGCATAAGGTGTGTCCCTCCAGACCGGCAGGGGCGCCAGCAGGTTGCCGATCTTGCGCAAGGCGGCCAGCGGCTTGGCCTCGCTGGCGTCGCTGAGTACCAGGTAGAGGCGTTCGTGAGGGGCAAGCGGGACCTGGGCCAGCCAGCGCTCGGGTGTCAGGAGGTCAGAGCTCACAGACACCTGCCTTGCACTTTTCGCACTCTTCGCAGAACGCCGCGCCACGCAGCAGGGTGGTCAGTTGTGCCATGGACAAAGGCGCTGCCGGGAGAGGATGGGCAATGGCCTGGAGCAGACCGGGCAGCAGGGTGGCAACCCGAGTGCCGACACCCGGCACCGCCCCAGCATCGGCATCCGGTTCCGGGCTCAAGGTGATGCCGCTGCCATCGATCCTGATAAAGCTGCCGCCGACCTTGAGGGTCAGTTCGCTGCCGGCCTCGATCACCACTCGGGCGCCGCTTTTGAGGTGGATCTCCTCGGCAGCCTGGAGCAGGTAGCCGTGGCCGAGCCGGACATGTCGGCTCTGGCCGATATTCAGGTGATCGTCGGCGCGTATCTCGGTCTTGCGATCGGCCGAGGTGGTGCGATGTTCGTCGGCCTTGAGTTCGCGGTAGCTGTTGGCGGTCACACGGTCATGGCGCTCATGACCGACCTGGATGAACTGGTCGTGTTCGACCACCTGTTGCCAGTCACGCTGGGCGTGCAGGTAGATCTGCTCCTGGCCCTTGCGATCTTCGATGCGCAGCTCGTTGAAGCCACCGCCGCCGGGTGAACTGAGGGTCTTGAAGACGCTGCGGGTCTTGTGGGCGGGAAGCTCGTAGGGCGGCCGGTTGCGAGCATGGTGCAGGCAGCCGGTAATCAGCGGCTGATCCGGGTCACTCTCGAGAAAGCTCACCAGCACTTCCATGCCGACTCGGGGGATGCTCACGGCGCCATGGCCGTTTCCCGCCCAGGCCGAGGCAACCCTCAGCCAGCCACTGCTGGAGTCGTCGCGGGGCGCCGACCGATCCCAGTGGAACTGCACCTTGATCCGGCCATGGGCATCGCAATGGATGTCTTCGCCCGGAGGACCCGTGACCACGGCGGTCTGGCTGCCATCGATACGTGGTTTCAGGTGGCTCAAGGCGGGGCGAAAAGGCGTATCGCCGGGCAGTGCACGGAAGCTGTTTCGATAGCCCTGCCGGAAACCGTCAGGCGTGTCGGCGGTGGCGGCGAGCTCTTCCAGGACTTGCGGTTGCCGGCCTTCGTGGTTGATTTCGGTCAACAGCCAGAGGGCGTTCCAGGCGGTGTGCGGGTGCTCGTCGAGTGTCAGCAGGTGGCCGCTCGACAGGGCCGGAATATCGCTTTGGCCCTGGGCCTGGCGAAAGGTGCAGCGGTGCCGCTCAAGGGCTCGTTGCGCCCGTTGTTTGCCGTGCTGCGGATCGATGCCGAGCGTTGGGAAGGCGTAGTCCTCCAGGTCTGGCAACTGTTCGCCACGGCTGCTCTGTTCAAGGGCGCGGCCGGGGTTCTCGAAGTCGTAATCCCGCCGTGCGACGCCGCTGCTGCGGGTTTCCAGGCGGACGCTGAAGCGCTTGATGACCGTGGTCGGCGCCGCCAGGCCGCTGTCTGTTTGATAACGCCGAGGCGTTTGTGTGGGGAAGAACGCCTGGTCGTCGCCGAACACCAGGGTGTGGCTGTCGGGGGCATGCTGGAAGTGGAAATGCAGGCCTTCTTCTTCGCACAGACGCTGGATGAAGTGCAGGTCGGACTCCCGGTACTGCACGCAATATTCCCGCGCCGGATAGTGGCCACTGAGGTGGAAGCGGTAGTGGTTGCTGAACAGGCCGTGGTCATTGAGCACCTGCGCGATGATTTGCGGGGTGCTGAGGTGCTGGAAGATGCGCTGGTTGATACGGTGTTCGAGGTCGGCGAGGCGTGGGCGCAGGCTGACCTGGTAATGTGCCAGGCGTTTGCCCCGTGCTCCCTGGGCGACGCGATGGAACTGTCCGTGGATACCCGCACCCGAGGTGCAGAGTCTGAGAAAGGCTTGCTTGTGCAGCAGGTTTTGCAGATCGAGATCGCGCTCGCCAACCAACTCCAGATCGAAGCTGAAGGGCTGGTTCAGGGCTTCGCGACCGGTGAAGGCGGCGACCTGCAATGGATGCTCGAAGTCCTCGACTGTCAGGCTGAAGCGAGGTTGATTGGCCGGCGCTGGCATGGATTCCTCCTTGGAAAACCCTTCGGCGTGAAATCAGGGCCGTACGAAACCTTCGCCAATGCCGAAGCCGCAGCGCGCCAAAAGGTTTGAGGGTACGGTGGACGGCGCCGTCGGCGAGGCCGAACGACGCCAAAGGGCAATCAGATCACCGGGGCTCGCCAGTCATCGGAGGCGGAGGTGCCTGCAACTTCGTGGGTCCAGGTGATCTTGCGGTAGCTGAAGAACACGTCCTCCAGATGGGTGAAGTGGGCATGGTCAGGGTCCTGGCAGTTGGGCATGCGCGATTTCACGTCGACGACGATGGCGTCCTCCAGCTCGATGGTGAAGTAGTGCTCCTGGGTGCCGGAGGAGGAGGTGCGGTACCACTCCAGACGGCATTTGGTCAGCTTTTCCCCGCTGGTCAGGGCGCTGAAAATCAGCGGCGAGGATTTGTCGAAGACCTTGCTGATCATCAGCGGCTGGTGCACACGCTGGCCGGTCGGTTGCCCTGACTGCGGGTCGCGGGGGATGGTGACATCGTGGGCGAAACCCTGGACCAGGATCTGGTCTTCATGACCTTCCTGGTAGATGTTTCCGACCGAGTCCTGGGTAAAAGTGCCGGCAGTGATCAGGCCTTGCTTGGTGCCTTGCAAGGTCAGGTAGGCAGGTGTTGGCATGGATGAATTCCTTGTCCGAAGAGGTGCTGTTTGCCATCAAGGGAAACTCGATGGGTTCGCAGGTCTACAGATCAAGAGTTGTGCCTGTTCTTTGATTATTGTTTTAAAACAGTCAGTTATTTCTGTTTTCTCGAAATTTTCTAGATTTAAAGGGCGTTTCTTCAGGAAAAGTGCGCAAGGTGTTGCGCAGGCATGAGCAGGAAATTGCCTGGGTGGTTGGAGGCCTTGTATAGCGGGCATTGTGGGGCTGGAGGGGGCGTTTTCAAGGCAGGGGATGGGACAAAAGTTGCGCAGTCCTGAAACAGGGTCCTGAGCACACCACCCACTCTGTAGGAACCGGCTTGCTGGCGATGAGGCCAGCAAGTCCTGCATCGCCTGACCGGTCGCTATCGCCAGCAAGCCGGCTCCTACAAGGGATCGCGTTCAGCTTGCTCAGCCCTGGGCACTCCAACCGCCACCCAATGCAGTCATCAGGCCGATGCTGGCCTGCAACTGTCGGGTCTGCAACGCCTGCAACTGCCGCTGGGTCTGCAACGCCGCTGTCTGCGCCGTCACCACGTCGAGGTAGTTCACCGCCCCGGCCTGGTAGCTGTTCATGGCCAGGGTCTGGGTGTTCTGCGCCGCATTCACCGCCGCCTGCTCATCCAGGGCTTCGCGCTGCAAGTCACGCAGTTGCGCCAGGTTGTCCTCGACTTCGCGTACCGCGCGCAAGACCTGGCTGCGGTAATGGGCTGAAGCCTCGTCGAATTCGGCCTTGGCCTGATGCTCCTGGGCACTGAGACGCCCACCATCGAAAATCGGCAGGTTGACCAGCGGCCCCAATGCCCAATAGCGATTGCCCGTCGACAGCAGGCTGCCGCTGCCCTGGGTCTGGCCGCCGAGCAGGCCGGTCAGGCTGAAGTCCGGGTACCAGGCGGCCTTGGCCACGCCGATCCCGGCATTGGCGGCAAACACCCGGCGTTCCGCCGCGGCGATATCCGGACGGCGTTGCAGCAAGCCGCTGGGCAGGGCGCCGGGCACCTTGGGAATGGTCAGGATTGCCTGGGTCGGCGGCAACTGGAAATCACTGGCCGGTTCACCCACCAGCTCGGCTATCGCGTGTTCGGCCAGGTTGCGTTGGCCGCGCACTTCGTCCAGCTGGGCCTGGGCCTCGGCCAGTTGGCTCTGGGCGCGGGTCAGGTCGAGTTCCGAGGCAATCTGGCCCTGGTAGCGGTCACGGGTCAGTTGCAGCGCCTGGGTGTAGTCATCCAGGGAACTGGCGAGGATCCGGCTCTGGGCGTCCAGGCCATTGAGCTGGATATACAAGGTTGCCAACTGTTGTTGCAGGCTCAGGCGCGCCACCGCCAGGTCGTCGCCGGAGGCCTGGGCCTGGGCATCGCCGGCGGCCACCTGGTTGCGAATCCGTCCCCACAGGTCGAGGTCGAAGTTCAGCGTGAAACCCGCGGTATTGCTGTTGTACACCGCCGGCTGGGTGCTACCGCGCAACGGGCGATTGTCCGATTGGCGCTGGCGCAGGGGCTGCGCACTGGCGGTGATCTGCGGGAACAGCCCGGCATGCAGCTGGCTCGCATAGGCCTGGGCGCCGTCGTAGTGCGCCAGGGCGGCGGCCAGGTCCGGGTTGGCCTTGAGCAGGCGCTGCTGCAGTTCGTTGAGGTGTGAGTCCTGGAACAGCGACCACCATTGCTCCGACAGCTTGTCGCCCGGTTGTGCCAGGTGCCACGGACCGTCGCTGGTCTGCTCGCGATAGTGCTCCGGCAAGTCGAGTTGCGGCGGCTTGTAGGTCGGCGCGAGGGAGCAGCCCTGCAAGGTCGCGATCAAGAGCCAGGCGCTGCGCTTAAGCCTTGGGGACATGTTGGCCTCCGGCGTCGGCGAGTTTCACCGGGTCGCCTTCGCGCAGGGCGTCCGGCGGGTTGTCGATCACGGTGTCGGCGGGTTTCAGGCCCTGGTCGATGACCAGGCGTTCACCCAGGTCCAGGCCGATGTGGATGTCGCGCAGGTGCACATGGGACTGGGCGTCCAGCACGGCCACCTGGGTGCCCTGGGCACGGAAGATCAGGGCGCTGGCGGGAATGCTGACGCCATGGGTGTCCGCCGGGATCGGCAGGGTCGCTTCGGCATAGTCGCCCGGCAGCAGGACGTTGTCCGGGTTCTCGGCGACGAACTGCGCCAGCAGGGTGCCGGAGCGCGAGTCGATGGCGGTGGAGTTGCCCAGCAGTTTGGCGTTGAACTGCTGGCCCGGGTGTTCCGGCACCGTCAGTTTCACCTCGAGACCGGGATGGATCACGCTGGCGTAGTTCTGCGGGATCGGCACGTAGAGCCGCAGTTGGTGGGTGTCGGCGATGTCGAAGAGCTCCGGATCGCTGTCGTTGTCGGCCTTGATCAACTGGCCGATATCGGTGTTACGGGCAGTGATGGTGCCGGCGAAGGGCGCGCGAATGGTCTTGTACGCTTCCAGGGCCGACAGCCGCGCGTAGTCGGCGGCGGCGGCTTCGACATTGGCCTTGGCCGCGTCGGCGTTGGAGCTTTTTTCATCGGCTTCCTGGCGCGACACCGAATGGGTCTCCACCAGGTTTCGCCAACGGGTGGCGGTGGTCCCGGCCAGGCGCGCGTTGGCCTGTTCCTGCACCAGATGGGCATGGGCCTGGGCGACCTGCTGGTCGAGGTCCGGGCTGTCGATTTCGGCGAGTATCTGGCCGGCCTTGACCTGGCTGCCGATGTCGGTTTTCCAGTCTTTAAGGTAGCCGCTGACCCGCGCATGGATCGGCGCCTTGCTCCAGGCTTCCAGGTGGGCCGGCAGGCGCAGGGTGTCGCCGGCGGCGTTCTGCGCCGGCTTGAAGACGCTGACCATGGGGATGGCGGCGCTTTCGGTCCAGGCGGTCACGGATTTTTCGTGGCGGGTTCGCGCGGCAATCCCGTTGGCGACCAGCAAGGCGGCCAGGGTCAGACCGCCGACGCCCATGTAAAGCAGGCGTTTGCCCGAAGGTTTGCGATCAGTCATGGGTGTTTTCTCCAGCTACGGCGCGAATAGGTTGGCGACCATGCACCAGGCTGAACACCACGGGGACGAACAGCAGGGTGGCAGTGGTCGCCAGGATCAGACCGCCGATCACGGCGCGTCCGAGAGGGGCGTTCTGTTCTTCGGAAAGGGCCAGCGGCAACATGCCGATGATCATCGCCAGGGCGGTCATGCAGACCGGACGGAAACGGGTGTAGCCGGCTTCCAGGGCAGCCTTGAGGGCGTCGCCGTGTTCGGCCAGGCGTTCGCGACAGAAGCTCACCACCAGGATCGAGTTGGCGGTGGCCACCCCCATGCAGAGGATGGCCCCGGTCAGGGCCGGCACCGACAGCGAGGTGCCACTGAGGAACAGCATCCAGACGATCCCGGCGAGGGCCGCGGGCAGGGCGGTGATGATCACGAACGGGTCGACCCAGGACTGGAAGTTGACCACGATCAGCAGATAGATCAGCACCACCGCGCCGAGCAGGCCGAAGCTCAGGCCGCCGAAGGCTTCATGCAGGGCGTCGATCTGCCCGTGCAGGCTGACAATCGCGCCCTTTGGCCGCAAGGACGAGGCATCGTCGAGGATCTTCTGGATGTCATGGGCCACCGCGCCGAGGTCTCGGCCTTGCACGCTGGCGTAGATGTCCAGGGTCGGCTGGATGTTGTAGTGGGTCACCACCGCCGGGCTCTGCACCCGATTGATGGTCGCCAGGCCGCCGAGGATCTGCGACTGGCCGTTGCTACCGGTGACCGGCAGTGCTTCCAGTGATGGCAAGCTGTCCAGGCGGTATTGCGGAGTGGCCGCGACCACGCCGTAGGACACGCCGTTGGCCGGGTTGAGCCAGAAGGTCGGTGCCACCTGGGAGCTGCCCGCCAGGGAGGCGACCATGCTGTTGGTGACGTCACGCTCGGTGATGCCCAGGCCCTTGGCGCGCATGCGGTCGACCTTCACTTCAAGCGACGGGTAGCCGACCGATTGCTGGATCCGCAGGTCGGCGATCCCCGGTACGTGTTGCAGGCGTCTTTGCAGTTCGAGGGCGAAGACGCGGTTTTCCTCGGCGCTGCGTCCGGAGATTTTCACGTCCAGTGGAGCCGGTGCGCCGAAGTTGAGGATCTGGCTGCTGATATCCGCCGGGAGGAAGGCGAACTGGCTGCCGGGGAAGCTTTCCGGCAAGGCCGTGCGCAGCTTTTTCACGTAGTCGGCGGTGGGCTGGTGATCGGCCTTGAGGGTTACCTGGATATCGCCGTCCTGCGGACCGATGGTGCCGCTGCTGCTGTAGGCCATGTCGATACCGCTCAACGGAATACCGATGTTGTCGACGATGTTGTCCAGTTCCTCGGCGGGAATCACCTCGCGGATCCGCGCTTCGATACGGTCGAAGGTCGCGGCGCTTTCCTCGATCCGGGTACCCAGTGGCAGGCGTACATGCAGGGCCAGGGCGCCGGCGTCGGTAGCGGGGAAGAAGTCTTCGCCCAGGCTCGGCAGCAGGCTGAAGGAGGCCAGCACGCAGGCCAGGAAACCCAACAGGAAACGCTTGCGGCAACCCAGCGCCAGGGTCAGCAGTCCGTGATACACATCGCGCACCGTCGAGAAGCCGCGTTCAAAACCCTGCTGGAAATTCAGTGCGCCTTGCAGCAGGCGATTGCGTGGCTTGCGGTGCTGTTCACCTTCGTGATGGTTGATGAATTCATCTTCGGGATGATGACCGCTGCCGCCCTCGACCACATGGGGCTTGAGCAGGAACATCGCCAGGGTCGGTACCAGGGTCCGCGAGAGGAGGAAGGAGCTGGCCATGGCGAAGATCACCGCCAGGGCCATTGGCCGGAACAGGAAGCCGGCGATACCTTGCAGCATGAACATCGGCACGAACACGATGCAGATACACAGCAGCGAGACGAACGCCGGACCGACGATCTGTTTCGCGCCGTCGAGGATCGCGTCGTTGACCGCCTTGCCCTGTTCCAGGTGCCAGTTGATGTTCTCGATGGTCACCGTCGCATCGTCCACCAGGATCCCCACCGCCAGCGCCAGCCCGCCGAGGGTCATGACGTTGAGGGTCTGGCCGGTGGCGGCCAGCAGGGCGATGGCCGAGAGCACCGCCAATGGAATCGAGGCGGTGATGATCAGGGTCGAGCGCCAGCTGCCGAGGAACAGCAGGATCATCGCACTGGTCAGCAGGGCCGCGATGATGCCTTCGCGGGCCACGCTGCCCACCGACTGCTTGACGAACACCGAGGCGTCGCCCAGCAGCGAAGTCTTGAGCTCCGGCGGCAGGGTTTCATTGATCAGCGGCAGCATGTTGCGGATGTTGTCGACGATCGACAGGGTGGAGATATTGCCGTTCTTCATCGCCGGCATCAGCACCGCGCGGCGGCCATCGACCCGCACGATGTTGGTCTGCGGCGGCGAGCCGTCACGCACGTGGGCCACCTGGCCGATGGTGATCAGGGCGCCGTCGACGGTCTTGATCGGCAGGTCGTTGAGTTCCTCGATGATTTTCGGGCTGTTGTTCAGCAGCACGGTGTATTCGTAGGGGCCGAGTTTGGCGGTACCCACCGGAATGATCTGGTTCTGCGCGGCCAGGGCATTGCCCACATCCTGCGCCGAGAGGCCCTTGGCGGCCAGCGCCTGGGGATCGAGGTCGAGGGTGATCTGGCGTTGCTTGCCGCCCATCGGCGTTGGAATCGCCAAGCCCGGAACGGAGGTCAGGGGCAGGCGGATATTGTTCTGCACCAGGTCACGAATCTTCGCTTCCGACAGCGTCGGACTGGAAAACGCCATCTGCAGGATCGGCACCGTCGAGGCGCTGTAGTTGAGGATCAGCGGCGGGGTGATCCCCGGCGGCATTTGCTTGAGCACGGTCTGCGAGACCGCGGTCACCTGGGCGTTGGCGGTGCGGATGTCCACTCCCGGCTGAAAGAAGATCTTGACGATGCCCATGCCCGGCAACGATTGCGACTCGATGTGTTCGATGTCGTTGACCGTGGAGCTCAAGGAGCGTTCGTAGGTGTAGATCACCCGGCCGGCCATGTCCTCGGGGGACAGGCCGTTGTATTGCCAGACCACTGCGACCACCGGGATACCGATGTCGGGAAACACGTCGGTGGGGGTACGCAGGGCCGCCAGCGGCCCGATGATGCAGATGAATATCGCCAACACGATAAACGTGTAGGGCTTGAGCAGTGCGGTCTTTACCAGCCCGAGCATGCCTGAACCTCCGGGGAGTGGAATTGCAAACACCGGCAGTCTTGCGTCTGGAACTTAACGTTTAGCTTTCACCAACATGAAGGATCTTTTAGATAAGGACTGAAAATCCCTTCATGTGTGTTCATTTGTACAAAAGCCTCTAGTTCGCCACTCTTCGTCTCGATTAGACGGATTTTCCGTCCAGCGATAAAGCACTTGAATATGAGAGGAATTCATTCAATGACCCTTAAACCGCTGATGTTGATTTCGACCCTTGGACTGGTTTGCCTGCTGTCTGCCTGCGCCGCGCCGCAGCCCAAGGCTGACCCGAGCGAAGCCTGGATCGGCCTGGGGCAGGGGTCGAGCGACGACCTGCTGGCAGAGCGTGTGGATGGCAAGCGCGTCGACGACGGCCGTTACTTCGAAGTGGCACCGGGCAAGCACGATCTGAAAGTGCTCCTGGTCCAGGGCGCCAACGGTAATTCCGACCAGCCCGAGTGCAGCGGCCAGGTGGAATACGACCAGTTCAAGGCTGGCAAGCGCTATCACCTGGTGGAGTCGGGATCCGGCGTCAATGTTGGGGCTGAACTGGTGAACGACCACGGCGTGACCGTGGCCCAGTCCAGGAAGTTTTCCTGCATTTAACCGCTGACAGTTTTTTTCATCTTTTGAGGTAGAACACCATGACATTCAAACCCCTGATGCTGATTCCGACCCTGGGCCTGGCTTTTCTGCTCTCCGCGTGTGCCGGCCCGATGCCGAAGGCGGATCCGAGCGAAGCCTGGATCGGTCTGCAAAATGAAGCGCCGAACGACATGCTCGCCGAGAAGGTCGATGGCCAGAAAATCGATGATGGGCGTTTCTTCGAAGTGCCACCTGGCGCCCACAAGCTGGACGTGATGCTGGTGGAGATGCCGTGGGGCGATGGCAACCAGCAGGACTGCTCGGGGGAAGTCAGCTTCAACCAGTTCAAGGCCGGCGAGCACTACAAGCTGGTGGAGTCGAGCCTGGGCCAGGAAGTCAACGCCCGCCTGATGGATTCCCATGGCAAGCAAGTCGCCGAGACCGGCGACTTCCAGTGCCTGCCGGGTTAATCGCTGGCCTTCAGGACCGCACTGAAGCCTGACGGCGCAGCGCTGATGGTAGCGTTGCGCCAGGCGGTCTGCAGTTGTTGGTCGAGCAGTGCCGGCACCGGCTTGTCCGGCTGTTGTTGCAGGCTGAGCTTCAGCCCGTTGAGCGAGCGACCACTGAGGCGATTACCCATCAGGTCTTCACGGAAAACCTTTTCGGCTTCGGCCGCGTTGCCCTGGGCCAGCAGCGCGTAGCCCAGGGATTCACGCAAGGTGTAATACCAGTCCGGTGGCTCGTTATAGCTCAGTGCATCCTGAATGGAGACCGCCTTGCGCCAGGCGCCGATGATCTGCTCCTGGTTATCGCCCTGGAGTGATTTGAGGTCGGTGGCCAGGGCCTGCGAGGGATCCTTGCCAAACACCTTCGCACCGGTTTCCCGCAGTGACGCCAGGTCGAGCTTGCCGTGGCTGCTGTCCTGGGCCTTGTTCAGCAGGATCAGGTTGGCAATGCGAAACAGCTCCGAAGCCTTGTTGTTGCCGTAGTTGAGATCCGGTATGGCTTTCAGGGTATCGGTCACCGCCTGCCAGTAGCCCTTGAGCGCGTCGTCGATTTTCTCCTGGTCCAGTCCGTCCTCAGCCAACTGCCGATAAGCCTTGGCGTAGGCGGCCATGACCCGGGTGTAAGGCGCGGTCAGTGGCTTCCAATCCTTGTCGGCCTGGGTGCAGGTGTCGTTGATGGTCTTCAGGCCCTGCTCGATCTTCGGTTCGATACGCTCCAGGGCGGTCCAGTCCTGGAAGCGCACGGCGAAGTAATAGGGCACGGCATAGAAGTAGTCGGACTTGGTGCGGATCTCGTCGGGGTACTGCTTGCAGAGGAACTCCAGGGCCGAATACTGCGTGGTGTTTTCCACCAGTTCCTCGGCCATGTTCATGGCTTCGTTCTGGCGGCCCTCGATGGACAGGGTCCAGATCAGGAAGTGAATATTGTGACCCAGGTAATGCAGCGGGTAGGGGCTCTGCGGGCCGACCTGATGGGCATAGGCCCGGTCCACCGAAACCGCCGTGTAGTTGGCGACGCTGGCCAGGGCGTTGTTGCCGGTGCGCTGGTAGATATGCGAGGCCATGTGTACCAGATGGCCGATGGCCGGGTTCTGGTCGCGGAAGCGATTGGCCATGGGCAGTCCGCTGTCGGGGAACGGCGATTCCTCGATGGCGTGGATATAGAAGTGATTGGCGCCGGTGTGCAGCTTGTCCTGCACCAACACGCGGTTGAGTACCTGCAACGCCTCATAGGCCGCCGGCGTCGGTTGAACCGTATCGGAGACCGCCTCCTCACCGTCCCACCATTTCCACGGGGTCAGGTTGAGCAGGGCATCGGCGTAGAGGGTGGCGGCATCGAGGTCGTCGAAATAGGTCTGCGACAGTTCTTTCATGGCGTCGGCGTAGTGCTGTTTGCCGTCGTCGTCGAGGCTGACCTTGCCGTCCTTGAGGGTGTAGGCGGTGAGGAACGCCTTGGCGTAATCGACTTCACGCTGTAGCTGCCGTTCGCTGAAATGGGCCTTGGCTTGCGGGTCCTTGAGGCGGGCATTGGCGTGTTCCAGGGCGATCTGCGCTGAGCGATAGGCCAACTGGTCGCAACCGGGGGTGGCGTCGCTGTTGATATTGGAGTTGGCCGACAAGGCAATGCCCCAATAAGGCATCGCCGAGCCTTCGTCGAACCGGCTGGCCTGGTAGAAGGCGCGGATGGCTTCGGAGAAGTTGAAGCCATATTGCAGGGCCATGCCCTGGCTATAGAAAGCTTCGACCTGATCGGCGTCCTTCAGGCTGACCATGGGATAACGCGTACCGCCCAGGCCCGAGAGCAACTGGCCCTGTTCGGTGTCCTTCTGGCTGACGCATTGGCGCAGGACTTCGAGGTACGGGGTGTCGGGCGAGACCGGGGTGAAATGCTTCGGACCTTCGGCCGTTTCAGGTCCGTGGGTATGGGCCTGGGCCACGGACAGGCCGGTGAGCAGCAGGGCAGCGACAGCAAGACGCAATACAGCCATGTAGTGAATGCTCCTTTCAGGACGCGAGTCGTTCTATCTGGGGTGCCAGGTCTTTTTGCGGGATGACCACCTGGACCAGCACGGTCTCGTCGATCACCAGCAGCTTGAGCAGCAGTTCGCGCAATTCACCCAGGGTCGAGACCTTGTAGCCCTTGGCGCCGAAACCCTTGGCCAGGGCCAGGTAGTCCCAGCTGGGGAGGAGGTCGAAGGGCGCGAACTCACCATGTTCCTTGAACGCATTGATGTTCACGAAGGCCTGTTCGATGGCGTAGACCTCGTTGCTCATGACGAAGACCACGGCATTTACGCGATTGCGCACCAGGGTCGACAGTGACTGGCACATCATCATGAAGCCGCCGTCGCCGGCGACCACCAGCGGCCGGCGCTGGCCGCCCAGGGCCACCCCCAGGGCGCAACCGGTCTCGTGACCGAGGGAACCCCAGATGGCATCGGCGACAAAGCTGTTTTCGGGCATGCCCATGATATTGCTCGCGGCATACAGCGCCGAACTTTCACCGAGGATCAGCGCGCTGTTGTCCCACAGGCGTTGCTCCCGGGCGAAATCGGCGAGGGTGTCGAGGAACCGCTCGTAACTCAGGGGCGTGTCGTGATCGGTTGCCCTGAGCAGCGGCGAGAGCGGTTCACGCGGACGCAAGGGCAGCGGGAAGTCCTCGTCCAGGCCGAGTGCGCTGGTCAGGGCGGTCAGGTACTGCGGCAGTGGAACATGGGGGTAATACTGCAAGCCGGTGCGGGCCAGCTGGGTGTTGACCAGGATGATCTGGCCGAAATCCTTTTTCAGCAGTTGCAGGTAGTCGTCGGTGAAGATGACCCCGATGGCCAGGATGCAGTCGGTCTGGTCCACCAGGTCCTGGGTCCACAACCGTGAGGCGGTGCCGGCATAGGTGCCGATGAATTGCGGGTGGTTCTCGTCGACGACGGTCTTGGCTTCCAGCGAGGTGGTGAACGACAGGCCGCTGGCTTCGATCAGGTGCAGTGCCTGTTTTTGCAGGCCGAAACGGGCGATCTCGATGCCGAGCATGATCAACGGCTTTTTCGCCTGGCGCAGGCGTTGCACCGAGGTCTCGACCGCGGCGTCCAGCGACAGCAGATCGCAGGCGGCCGGCACGGGAGAGAGTTCGCCGACGGGTTCCTCGCAGGGTTCACCCCAGACGTTCTGCCAGGCTTCCAGGTAGATCGGCCGGCGCTGGCTGATGGCGGCCACCAGAGCTCGGTCGATCAGTGCCGGTGCGGTACGGCTGTCGTCCAGCAGCTCGCAGGCCACGGTGATGTTCTCGAACACCTTGCGCCCGACTTCCAGGTCGCCGGTGGAGTGGTGGAACAGCACATCCGCCGACCAGATGATCTGGCGATTCTTCGCCGACGGGCTGGCACTGATGACCACCACCGGGTTGCGCTCGACATAGGAGCCGGCAATGGCGTTCACCGCGCTGAAGGTGCCGACGCCGTATTGCAGGGAGACCGCGCCGATCCCGGCATAGCGGGCGTAACCGTCTGCAGCGTAGGCGGCGCTCATTTCATTGACTTCGCCGACCGGCTGGATATCGGTGGATTTCTCCAGGGCGTCCATGAATCCCGACACATAATCGCCGGGGACCTGGAACACCTTGTGCACACCCAGTTGAAGGAGCCGTGCCAGCAGGTAGTCGGCGACGGTAAAGTCTCTACGTATTGCCATGGTCGATCCCCTTATAGGCAAATTGAGTCACTTCATTCAGGGTGTTCGCGCAGTCCTTGCAGGCTGGGCGCTTGCCCGGTTCCAGGGCGCAGCCATCGGGTGTCGGCACCGGCAGCAGGTCGTAGTGCTTGGAGAGCCAGGTCGGCCGCTTGAGGCCGAAGAAGTCCTGGAGTGTCGATTCGGCCACGGTCAGTGCGCCTTCGACCCAGCCCTGGCCATAAGAGTAGGCCTCGCCGACGATATGGATTTGCTGGTTTTCCACCGGCCGGCGCATGCGGCAGATGATCTGGTCGAGCCGGTAATTGGCTTTCCATTCATGCCAGCCGCCGCCGTACGGATCGGCGTCCCAGGCGTGATAGACCGCCGAGTAGGGACGCGGCAGTTCCACCTGGTCATGGACCTGGGTGACCTGCATCTGCGCCACCCGGACCATTTCGTCGCTGACGGTGAACTGGGTCCTGGGCACCACCGGCTCGGTCTTGAGCAGCCCGGCCAGGTTGGCGGGCGTGTGGCCAACAAAGGGTGCACCGCCTTCCAGGCCTTTCCAGAACGGCACGGTGCCGATGTCATTGTAGGAGGCCATCAGCAACGAGTTGAGCGTCGGCTCACCGCCTTTCTGCTCGCATTCGGTGCCCATGTAGTAGATCTGCCGCACCGGCAGGTCGGTGACCGAACGCCCGGCCACCAGCCCGAGGGCACGCCACCAGGGCTGTTCGTAGGCGAGGAAGAGCTTGAAGGCCGATTGCACCAGCACCGAGCCGAGATTGTCCTTGAGCCAGGGATCGTTGAAGAATGGCGAGTCGATCAGTTCCAGGGAGCGGCGAGGCATGGCCAGGATGATTTTCTTCGCCTTGACCACGGACTGGCTGCCGGCGTCGCGGGTGCTGCCGTCCACCGTGGTGGTGGTCTGGAAGTGCAGTCGGTAGGGAAAGTCGGGGTCCTTGGCGTAGCTGATGGCGGTCAGTCGCTGGTTCATCTGTACCCGTTGCTTGCCCGGTAGTTTGCCGGGCAGCTTGGCGAACTTTGCCGCGAGGGTCAGGGGCAGGCTCTGGAAACCCTTGCTCAGGGTCAGGAACTCGGTGGTGTCGGTGTATTCGGTGGCGGGCAGCTGGGTTACCGCGCTGGCGTTGGCCACGTTGGCGTCATAGCCGCCGGCATCCTTCATGAACTGGTAACCCTCGTTGCTCATCACCCGGTAGAGCAGGTCCCAGAAGCCATACCGCCAGATTTCCTTGCCGAACACCGTGACCTGCATCTGCTGGCACAGGCTAAGCTTGTCAAAGCCCGGGTACACATAGTTCATCACCTTGACCTGCAGGTCCTCGGGGCAGAAGCCGCGCTCGGACCAGGCCAGGTCGTAGGGGATTTTTTCCGGGGCTTCGACGAAGTCGCGATAACGGAAGCGCTTGCCGCGCAGATAAAACAGGTTGTTCTTCGAATAGACCGGCTTGGGTGCACCCATGGGGAAATCCTGGCTGGGCAGCTTGAGGTGCTTGACCAGATTGTCCACCAGCACATGGCCGCCGGGCCCCGGGATGTAGCGCATGCCGCCGACCTCGGCGACCACATTGGGCAAGCCCGGCAGGTTGATACTGAACAGGCGTCCGCCGATTCGGTCACCGTATTCGAACAAGGCAATGTTCTGTGTATCGCCATGGACCTGTTGCAGGCGCCAGGCGCTGTAGCTGCCTGAGACGCCACCGCCGACCACGGCCACGTCAAGTTCCAGTTCTTGCGACTTCATGGCGAACTCCATTTCGAAGAGAAAGGGGACTGAGCATTCCGATCGCGACCAAGTATTGTCGAGTTTTGCCGAAATGCCAGTGTGCCACTACGGTATCGCGTCGGTGGCCAAATCACTGGCCGCCAACAGGAGGAACAGGCACGGGAGCGCGGGGGGATCAGGTGGCCGGGGTGCTGACGAAAATCTCCAGGCCCTCGGCATAGGCGGTGAATTGCTCGAGGCGCGGATAGTGTGTCGCCAGGCATTGTTCGGGGAGCATCATTTTGCTGAAGCTCCAGGCAACCGCCAGGCTGATGCCTTCCTGACGAATCGTGCCGTCCTCAGGCAGCGGCTGGCGTGCCAGTTCGCTCTCGATTTGAGTGTAGGCGGCTTCCAGCTGGCCGCCGACTCGTTCCAGCCAGGGCCCGTGCTGTTTTTCCGCCGGGCGCAGGTTCTTCTCATAGACGATCTGCACCGATTTCTCACAGGCGGCCAGGGCCAGCCCGATCAGCCGCAGCCCGCGTACCTGTTCGGCCTGGCTGGCATAGGCTTGGCCTGGGCCGGCGATCAGCGTCAGGTACTCGATAATCAGCCCGGAGTCCATCAACACTTCACCGCTATCGCAGACCAGGGTCGGCGCCTTGACCACCGGGTTGATCTGCGCGAAGCGCTCGAAGTCACGAAACACCGAGACCGACTGGTGTTCGAAGGCGATGCCTAGGTGCTTGAGGGTGATGGCGACCCGGCGCACGTAGGGAGAGTCCAGCATACCGATAAGCTTCATTGATCCTGTCCTTTTGATACGGTGAAGAAATCTTCAGCCCCGAGGGCTTGAGCCGGTTACTGCGCTGGACACGCAGCTTTGAGTCCTGGCGGAATACTAGTTGGCTATCGCGTTGAGTTTCAAGTCGCCAGCTATGCTCCTGTAAGACCGTCATCGAGTACGAGCGAGGCTCCGCCATGCACGCTGTCAAAACGGCCCTCGTACTGGCTGGAGGCGGTAGCCTCGGCGCGGTCCAGGTGGGCATGCTCAAGGCCCTGGTGGAAGCCCGGGTGAGCTTCGATCTGGTGATCGGCGCTTCGGTCGGTGCCATCAACGGTGCCTACTTCGCCGCACGGCCCACCGCTGAAGGCGTGGAGGAGTTGGCGGACTTCTGGCGCAGTTTGCGCAAGGGCGATGTGTTTCCCCTGTCGTTGCTCGACACCCTGAGGGCGCTGATCAATCGGCGCGGCTTTCTGTTACAGGCCACGGCACTGGAGCGACTGGTCAAGCGAGCGTTGCCCGTGGCGCGGATCGAAGACACGGTCCTGCCACTGCATATCGTCACCACCAACCTGCTGACGGGGGCTGAAGAGCTGTTGTCCAGCGGCAGTGCGCAACAGGCGCTGCTGGCCAGCGCGGCGATCCCGCTGGTATTTCCTTTCGTGAAGATCGGCGACAAGCTGTTGGTCGACGGTGGCGTGGCGAGTAACACGCCGATTGCCAGTGCGGTCGACCTGGGGGCCAACCGCATCGTGGTGGTGCCGACGGGGTTCGGCTGCGCTTGCCCACAACCGCCTGCCGGCCTGGTGGCCCTGGCGTTGCACACCTTGAACCTGATGAGCATGCGGCAATTGGTGCGCGATATCGAACTCTACGCGCACCGGGCAGGTATTCACGTGGTTGCGCCTTTGTGTCCCTTGGGGATCTCGGTCTTTGATTTCAGCCAGACCGATGCCTTGTTGCAGCGCGCCTATGAGCAAACTTGCGTCTGGATCGAGGAGGGCGGGCTGGTTCGTACCGGCGTGCCCGATTCATTGCAGGCTCACACTCATCCCTCGGCCCACGGGCACTGAGGGGCACAGGGTCTCAGGGATGGAGCCGGTCATTGCGGTAGACACCCAGGCAGACGCCCACGGCGACCACCACCGGCAGGATCAGCGCCCATAATCCCCAGGCCAGATAGAGCAGGGCGGCGCCGACGCAGCCTGAGGCAAAGGCCAGCAGCGTCGCGCAAATCGGTTTCAGACGTTGCTTGATCACGCTACGTTGCTGCGCATCATGCTCGGTCCACAGGGCAAACACATCGACGGCGAACTGGGTGACGTTGCCGGTCATCAGCGTGGTCGGCGGAGTCCCTTTCATATACTGGCGGGAAATCGCGTTCTGAATCGCCATGGCGGTGACCCCGGTCATACCGGTGATCAGTGCCGTCGCGCTGTCACCATCGGTAAACGGTCCCCAGACAATCGCCAGCAGGGCAAAGGCCGCGAGTATCAGCGTATGGGCGAGCAATAACAGGCGCAGCGGCGTCAGTCCCCGACGATGAATCGCCACCGCGGCCAGGTGTGTCAGCCCCACCACCAGCACGAATACGGGCAGCGCGATCAGCTTGGGCAACGCGCCGGAGGTGCCATGGACAATGCTCACGCCGAGGGTGACAAAGTTACCGGTGACATGGGCGGTGAACAGACCCTGCAAGGCGAGAAAGCCCAGGGTGTCGACGAAGCCGCCGTTGAAGCTGAGAGCCGGTCCAACGCTGGGGTGCAAGGGGGATTCCATGACATATCCTCTCTGGATCGGGCGTCGGGGCACAGGATTGAGCCAGACGGTAACTCGCCGTCTGTCGTTGATCAAGGCAGGACAGCTGAAATAACTGACGTAAAATTTCATGGTGCAAATCGGCGTGTGAAGTGTCTGGCACCATAAAAATTCGCTACGCTCGCACACCTCAGCAGACTTCCCAAGGATGTGGTGCATGCGCGTACTTCAGAGCAATCCCCAGGACGATTTCCGGGTCAAGGCCTACGCCGGGACCAGCGGCGTGTTGCTGGCCATCGATCTGGCCGAATCACGGCGGGCCGGCCTGCTCGGTTTCGCCATCGAACGCCAGGAGGGCAGCGGTCCCTGGCAGTTCCTGTTCAACAGCCTGACGTTCCCCGGCAAGGAACACACCTTCCCCCAGTACCACGCGACCCCGAGCAATCTGGCGCCTTTGCAGAAATTCCGTTGGGCCGACTACAACGTCGAGCCCGGGAGCACCAGCAACTATCGGGTGCACCTGGCCTACGGCACGCCCGATGCGCCGCAACTGGGTGAATCGCTGGCGCTGACGGTGACCACCGACAATGGCCTGCCCAAGGGCCAGCGGGTGATCTTCAACCGTGCGGTGGCGGCCAGCCAGGGTTTTGAGCGCAAGTTTCCCGATCTGGACAAACTGATCAGTACCCAGAAAAACCTGCCCATCGAAGCCTGGCCGGATGCGGCGCGGCTGTGGCTGGAAAACGGACTGCTGGAAGAGCTGCTGGGTTTTATCGCCCGGGCAACGGATGTGCAGTGGGGCCTGGATATCGCCATCTATGAGTACCAGTTGAAGGCGATTGTCGATGCGGTGAACGCGGCGCAGCAGCGCGGTGTGCGGATTCGAGTGCTGTATCACGCCAAGGTCGGTGATGAGGACACCACTCTGAACGAGCAAAGTCTGACGCCGATTCCGGCGGAGAGCAAACGTGGGCGGGTCACCAGCAATATCTTCCATGACAAGTTCATTGTGCTCAGCCAGCGCGATGCCGGTGGTGAGTATCGGCCTGAAGCGGTGCTCTGCGGCAGCACCAACTTCACCGCCAATGGTGTTTATCGTCAAGCCAACGTGGTGCACGTGCTTGACGACGTTCGCCTGGCCACCGAGTACACCCAGGTCTTCGAGGAAATCTGGGCGGCGCCGGCGGATGTGGCGGCGACCCGCAAGTGGATCACCCAGAACAATCCCATGGACCCGAGCCAGCCGTTGTTCGCCGGGTTCTCCCCGCGTACCGGACAGGGTGATCTGAAGGAGTTCGTGCAGATCATTACGGCGGCGCAAAAGGACGTGCTGTTCGCCACCGCATTCGCCTTGCCCCAGGAAATCCTCGACGCCTTGCTCGGCAAGCCCCATGACGATGTGCTGCGTTTCGGCTTGCAGAATACCGCCAGCAGCATCTCCGGGATTCACGCCGATCGGACGGATGATTTCGTGGCCACGGCGCTGCTCAATACCGGCCTGGAGGGTTGGATCAAGGAGGGACTCAAGGGCCAGAAGGGCAATCTGCTGGTGCACACCAAGGCCATCGTCACTGACTTCACCACCGATGCACCGACCATTATCAGTGGCAGTCACAACCTCAGTGTCGGGGCCAGTGACGGCAATGACGAGAACTACCTGGTGATCCGTGGCGATGTCGATCTGGCGGATCGTTATGGCCTGGAGATCCTGCGCTTCTACGAGCACTACCGGTTCCGTTATTACGCGAAGAAGCTGGAACTCAAGCAGGTCCAGCCGCTGTCGCCAGACAACAGCTGGAGCGATGGGTATTACAAGGATGGCGACTTGAAGATGCTGTCGCGGTTGCGCTTTGCCGGACGCTAACGGGATCAGGCGCTCAGGTTCTTCATCGCCGCGCGATACTGCTTCGTCCGCCGGCCGATAAACAACCGATCCAGCACCAGCGCCCACACCGCCGAAACTTCGGGGTGAGGGCGCTTACCCTTGCTCAGGCGCTGCAACTGGAACTTGACCACCGCCATGTTCGCCAAGGCCGCCAGCGGCTTTTTCTTCCAATGGATTGGTGGCAATTGCGGATGGCTGTTGCGGCCTTCGCGCCAGTGCCGGGGCAGGTGCGGTTCCACGGCCAGCGCGGTGCCGATACCGGCCATGGCGATGCCGCTGTCCAGTACCTGCTCGACGATGGGCAAGCGCCGAATACCGCCGGTGACCATCACCGGCATTTTCGCCACCTTCGCCAACTCGCCGGCCATTTCCATGAAATAGGCTTCCCGCGCCAGGGTGCGGCCGTCCCGTGCTTCGCCCTGCATGGCCGGAGCCTCATAGCTGCCGCCCGACAGCTCGACCAGGTCCACCGGCAAATCGTTGAGCCATTCGATCACCTGACGGGCATCGTCAGCGTCGAAGCCGCCGCGCTGGAAGTCCGCCGAGTTGAGTTTGATCGCCACGCAAAAGTCCGCTGAAAGCACGGCCCGGATCGCCTTGACCACCGACAGCAACAGGCGTGCGCGATTCTCCAGCGAGCCGCCCCAACGGTCGCTGCGCTGGTTGCTCAGCGGCGAGAGGAACTGGCTGATCAGGTAACCGTGGGCCGCGTGGATCTCTACACCGGTAAAGCCTGCTTGCTCGGCGAGACGGGCGCTGTTGGCGAAACGGCCGATCACCTCTTCGATATCTGTTTCGCTCATGGGCCGAGGCTCGGCGAACATCTTCGAGAAGCCGCCCATGTCCAGCGCTACCGCGGACGGTGCCCAGGCGGTCTGGCCGAGATTGGCCATGGTCTGGCGTCCGGGATGGTTGATCTGCATCCAGAACTGCGCGCCCTTGGCCCGGCCGATGGCGGCCCATTGGCGGAATTTTTCCAGGTGCTTTTCATCTTCCAGTACAACACCACCCGGGCCGGTCATGGCGCGACGGTCGATCATCACGTTACCCGTCAGCAGTAAACCCGGTTCGCCGTCGGACCAGGCACGGTAGAGTTCCATCAACTGAGCGGAAGGCGCGTTATCCAGGTCAGCCATGTTCTCTTCCATGGCGGCCTTGGCGATGCGATTCGGGATCTGTACGCCATTGGGCAAGAGCAGTGCTTGAAAGGGTGACATGCTTGACTCCGGGGTAGTGGGGAGTTCAGGCTAAGCTTAAACCTAACTTTAATGTCAAGCGTCCATTCGAGGCCTTTTATGAAGATTGGTGAACTGGCCCTACGCAGTGGCCTGGCGGCTTCGAAGATCAGGTTCTACGAAGCCCAGGGTTTGATTCGCAAGGTGCAGCGCCAGGCCAACGGTTACCGTGAGTACCCGGCCGAGGTGCTGCAGACGTTGTCGATCATCCAGTGTGCGCAACAGGCGGGTTTCAGTCTCGAGGAGTTGCGGGCGTTGGTGCCGGTGGCCGAGACCGGGGGCTTGGGTCATGAGGTCATGGTCGACAGCCTGGAGCGCAAGATCGATCAGATCGAAGCCATGCAGGCGCGCCTGGCCCATAGCAAGATGCAGCTGTTGGGGATCGTCAACGGCATCCGCAACCGGCCCGAAGGGACCACATGCACGGAAAACACCGAGCGGGTATTGGCGTCGATCCAGTCCCCGCAGCCACGGCTGCCGCTGTAGGGGCTCTCATGGGCGGCTGAATAATTTCAGTGCCCGTACGACGAGCCCTGTACGGATTTATTCCCTGGCCAATGAACAGGATCGGCTGAGGGGCAGGGGATGGCGCATCAGACTGCCCACCACCAACGCCCCCGACAACGCCAGCAACCCCGCGACCCAGAGCACCGTGCCAAAGCCACCGACGAAGGCTGCACGGGCCAGCGGCTGGACCACCTGGCGCGCGGATGCCGGCAGCGTTGCCATCGCCGCCGGCATGTCACCGGCGACCACCCGCGAGGCAATCGCCCGGGCCTGATCGAGCCAGGGCGCGGCGTGTGCGGCGAGGCTGGCGTGGAGCAATTGTTCGGTATGGCTGGCGAGCAGGGCACCAAACACGCCGATGGTCAGCATGATCGCGCTGAAGCGCATGGTGGTGCTCATCCCCGAGGCCATGCCGGCCCGCTCCCGGGGCACGCAGGCCATGATGTTTTTCTGGGTGTCGCCGTTGAGCAGCCCGGCGCCGGCGCCGGTCACGGTAATCGCCAGGGCAAATGGCAGGTAGCTGCCACTGCCGACCGCCCAGGCGCTGAGCAGGTTGCCGCAACCGACCAGGGTCAGGCCGCTCGCCATCATGGTCGCCGGGGTGAAGCGCGAGGCCAGTCGAATACCGATACGCGGACAGATCAGCATGGCCAGGGCGAAGGGCAGCATGCCCAGGCCTGAAGCCACGGCGGAGAAGCCCAGGCCGTTCTGCAGGTAGAACGGCAGCAGGGTCATCATCACCTGGGCGCAGCCGGCATAGGCAAACATCCCCAGCAGGGCGCCGATAAAGCGCGGGTGACGGAACAGTTGCAGGTCGACCATTGGCCGTTGCTGTACCCGCTCGACAAACACGAACAGGCCCAGTAGCGCGGCGCCGCCCAGCAACCGGGCGTAGGTCAGCGGGCTGTTCCAGCCGATGCGGTTGGCCTCGATCAACCCCCAGATCAGGCACAACAACGCGCCGCTGAAGGCCAGGCTGCCCCAGGGATCCAGGCGCGCCGCCTGGCTGTCCCGGGATTCCGGCACGGCGTGGCGGACCATTGCCATCAACAGCAGGCCCACCGGCAGGTTGAGGTAGAAAATCCAGCGCCAGCCCAGGTATTGGGTGATCAGCCCGCCGAGGGTCGGTGCTGCGGTCATGGCCACCCCCATGCACGCGCCCCAGAAGGCCCAGGCCTTGGCCCGCTCGGCCTCGTCGTGAAAGACGTGGCCGATGGAGGCGAGGGCGGAGGTCAGCAGCAACGCGGCGCCGACCCCCTTGATGGCGCGGGCGATATCGAGGAACAGGCTGTCGGGTGCAGCACCACAACCCAGTGAGGCGAGGATGAACAGGGTCAGGCCCCAGAGCAGGGTTTTGCGTCGGCCGAAGCGGTCGGCGATGCTCCCCGCCGGCAGCAGCAGGGCAGCGAAGGCCAGCATATAGGCACTGACCACCCACTCGATATCGGCAAAATTGGCCCCCAGGTCGCGGGCAATGCTGGGCAGGGTGACGGCGACGATATTGGTGTCGAGGACAATCAGCGAGCAGACGCCGGAGGCGGTCAGCAGCGTCAATCGCGGGCTGACCCGGCTCATGGCTGGGCCTGCGACGCTAGCGCGGCGATGGCGGCCAGGGCGATTTCATCGTCATGGGCCGGGGTGTCGGCGCTGATGCCGATGGCGCCGATCACCTGGCCTTCGAGACGAATCGGCTGGGCTCCTTTCATCATCACCAGGCCGGCGCTGAGGGCGGCCTGGCGTCCGCCGTTGACCGCATTTTCCAGATCGCCTGACGGCCGTTTGAACAGCGCCGAAGTCCGGGCCTTGCCCTCGGCCAGTTGAATGCCGGCCACCACGGGCGTGTCGTTCATGCGTTCGCCGAGGATCGGCCAGCCGCCGTCATCGACCACCACGATTGCACAGGGCCAGCCTTTTGCCGTGGCCGTCTGCTCGGCGGCCTTGACCAGTGTACGGGCCAGCTCCAGATCAAGGATTGCCTTGTGGGCAATGCTGGGTGATGAGTCGGCCATTGCTACCAGTGGCAGGCTCAGGCAGGCACAAAACAAGGGGATAAGGGATTTGACGCGCATGGTACAAGCTCTCTACTGTGGCGGTAGAAGCAGCTTATCGTGGCCCGGCCGTGGCTTTGTTAGCCGAGCGCCGGAACTTCATTACCTTTGAGCTAATGCCTGTATGGAGATTCGTCATTTCCGCTATTTCCTGGCGGTGGCCCGGCAACGCAATTTCACCCGGGCGGCCGAGCAGCTGGATATCGCGCCGCCGACCCTGAGTCGACAGATTCAGGACATGGAAACCGCCCTCGGCACCCGGCTGTTTTTGCGTGGGCAGCGCGAGGTCAGTCTCACCGAAGCCGGTGCGGCGTTGCTGCCGGAAGCGGAGGCGACGGTGCGCCAGTTCGAGTCCGCCCAGCGCAATGCGCAGCGGGCCGGACGTGGTGAAGTCGGGCATATCGAGCTCGGTTATGTGGCGTCCGCAGTGTATTCCGGGGTGTTGCAGCGTCAGGTCAAGGCCTTCAGTCGGGAGTTCGCCGAGGTCAGCCTCAGCGTGCGCGAGAGCCCGATGGCGGTGTTGCCGGGACTGATCGCCGAGGGGCGTTTCGATATCGGTTATGTCCGCTCACCCATGTCCTTGCCCGAGGGTGTGGACGCGGTGCGCCTGAATGCCGAAGGGTTTGTGCTGGCCGTGGCGGACGATGCCTGGTTGTGCCGCTTGAAACAGATCGGCGCCGAACATTTGCAGAACGAAACCTTTATTCTCCCGGAGCAGATCAGCGGCACCCTGCAGGTCGCCGCCCAGGGTGGCTATGCACCGAAGCTGGGGCCGCAACCCGGTGGTCTGGTGGCGGTGATCGCGGCGGTGTCCCTGGGGCAGGGTGTGGCGGTGGTGCCCGAGTCGGTGATCGGCCATGTGAACCTGCCGAATGTGGTGTATCGACCGATCCATGGCTGCGAGGCGAGTTCCTGGTTGTCGCTGATTTATCGGCGCTTCGAAAAGGCCCCGGCGGTGGCGCGTTATATCGAGCGGGTCAAACGTGAACACCCCAAGGAGGGGGCTTGATTCAGCCTCAAGACCGAAGCGATTCAGCCATGATCGACTATCCTCGGTTAGTCGACCAGCAGGTCAGATAATGTCGAAGTGGTCGAGCTTGCGCGCCACCCCAAAATAGCACCGTTGGTCGGTCTTCACGGGGCGCTGACCTGTACGGCGAGCGGGTCCTCCTGAATAATGGCCAGTAGCCAATATTCCGCCGTGTGCTCCATGGGGAAGCAGGTACAATCCGTCGTTTTTTCACCGAGTCCGGGTATTGCCCGGTTCGATGTTTCAGAGATTCGTCATGCTCATTGGTAGCTATTCTTCCGCGCTGGTCTTCATGTCCCTTTGTGTGGCGATCCTGGCCTCTTATACCGCGCTGGATCTGACCGGGCGCATTGCCACGGCACGTGGTCGGGCGGTGTACCTGTGGATGGCCGGCGGTGCCATGGCCATGGGCGTGGGCGTATGGTCCATGCATTTTATCGGCATGCTCGCGTTCAAGCTGCCGGTTGCCTTGGCCTACGACGGGCCGCTGACCCTGCTGTCACTGCTGATTGCGATTCTTTCCAGCGGTTTTGCCCTGTGGTTGGTCAGCCAGCCCAGCCTTCCGGCGCTGCAATTGGCCCTTGGCGCCCTGATCATGGGCGCCGGCATCAGTGCCATGCACTATTGCGGCATGGCGGCGCTGAAGATGCAGCCCGGTATCGATTACGACCCCACCTTGTTCAGCGCCTCTCTGGTGATTGCCGTGGTCGCTTCGGCGGCGGCCTTGTGGATCGCTTTTCACCTGCGGCGCAACACGCCCTATGTGCGCCTGGCCCGTAGCGGCGCGTCAGTTGTCATGGGGCTGGCGATTGTCGGCATGCACTACACCGGCATGGCGGCTGCCAACTTCAGCGAGGGCAGTTTCTGTGGCGCGGTGGGCAGCGGACTGTCCGGCAAGGGCCTGGACAACCTGGTGCTGGTCACCAGCCTGGCGGTGCTGTCGATTGCCCTGTTGACCTCGCTGCTTGATGCCCGGCTCGAAGCCAGGACCGCCATGCTGGCCGACTCGCTGAGCCAGGCGAACCAGGAGCTGACCCAGTTGGCGTTGCATGACACCCTGACCGGCTTGCCGAACCGTGTGCTGCTGGCGGACCGGATCGACCAGGCGATGCACAAGGCCACGGCCGAAGGCGGCTGCTTTGCGCTGATGTTTATCGATCTGGACGGTTTCAAGCCGGTCAATGATGCGTTCGGTCACCATATGGGCGATCAGTTGCTGCGCGAAGTCGCCCTGCGCCTGCGTGATGACTTGCGTAGCCAGGATACCCTGGCGCGCATCGGCGGTGACGAGTTCGTGTTGCTGGTGCAACTGGCCGAGCCGGACGATGCGCTGCAAGTGGCGTCGCGCCAGGTCGGCATGATCTCCCAGCCGTTCCGGGTGTCCGGCCACGACCTGCTGATCTCCGCGAGCCTGGGTATCGTGCTGTACCCGGGCAACGGCCAGACCGCCGAAGAACTGCTGATGAACGCCGACGCGGCGATGTATCACGCCAAGGGGGCGGGCAAGAACGGCCACAGCTTCTTCGACGCGTCGATGAACAGCAACGCCCGCAAGCAGTTGCAACTCTTGCAGGACCTGCGCCAGGCCCTGGAACAGCAGCAGTTCCGGCTTTTTTACCAACCCAAGTTCGACGCCCTCAAGGGTACGCCGGTCGGCGCCGAGGCTTTGTTGCGCTGGGAGCATCCCGAGGAAGGGCTGTTGCTACCGGACCGGTTTATCGCCCTGGCGGAAAAGACCGGCCTGATCATCCCCATCGGTGATTGGGTGCTGGATGAGGCGTGCCGGCAAATGCGCTTGTGGTACGAGCAGGGCTACCAGCATTGGCGGATCGCGGTGAATCTCTCGGCCCTGCAGTTTTGCCATGTGGGTCTGGTCGACAGCGTGGCCGGCGCCCTGGCCCGGCACAATTTACCGGCCAACAGCCTGACCCTGGAGATCACCGAAACCACCGCCATGAGTGATGCCGATGCGAGCATGGAGGTATTGCAGAAGCTTTCGGACATGGGCGTGGATCTGTCCATCGACGACTTCGGCACCGGCTATTCGAGCCTGATGTACCTCAAGCGCCTTCCGGCCAACGAGTTGAAGATCGACCGCGGTTTTGTCCGCGACCTGGAGCATGACTCCGACGATGCGGCGATCGTTTCGGCCATTGTCGCGCTGGGTCAGGCGCTGGGATTGCGGATCGTCGCCGAAGGGGTGGAAACCGACATGCAGCAGAGTTTCCTTACCCGTCTGGGGTGCGACTCCCTGCAAGGCTACTTGCTGGGGCACCCCTTGCCGGCGGAGAAATTCATGGCCGATATCGGTCGGCTCGAACGTCAGGCTGCGAGTTAGGCCTCGGCACCACCCAGGCTTTCACCGCTCTTGTTGCGCATCATGACCGCCGCAAGGCTCGCACCCAGCGCGGCAAACACCGCGCCCACCAGAAAGGCGCCCTGATAGCCGTCGTTGAGGGCCGAGAGTGCCGGCAGGCCTGCTGCCAGGTGCGATTCGGTGCGCGCCGCAGCCAGGCTGGCCAGTGCCGCCAATCCCAGTGCGCCGCCCATCATGAAGGCGGTATTGACCACGCCGGAAGCCAGCCCCGACTCGGACGGTGCGACATCATTCATCGCCGCCAGCAGCAGCGGATTGAAGGCAATGCCCGCGCCCAGGCCAAGCAACAACATGCCCGGGAGAATATTGGGCAGAAAGTGGCCGTCGACCGGCGCCTGGGAGAACAGCAGCAACCCCAGGGTCGCCAGTGCCAGCCCGACCGCGAGGGGCAGGCGAATACCGAAACGCATCACCAGCCTGGCCGAGATCCCCAGGGAAAAGACCGCCATGATCAGGTTCGCGGGCAGGAACGCCAGCCCCACCTCCAAAGGCGTGTAGCCCAGCACCAATTGCATGTACAGCGCCGAGAGGAAGAACCAGGCAAACATCGCCGCCGCCCAGAGCACGCCGATGATATTGGCGATGGCCAGGTTGCGCAGGCGGAACAGGCGCAACGGCATCAGCGGGGCTTTCACGCGGGTTTCGATAATCAGGAAGGCCAGTAGCAGGCCGACGGCAATCAGCAACTGCGCGACGGTGCGCAGCGAGGTCCAGCCCATCTCGTTGCCATTGACGATGGCGTAGACCGCCAGCATCAGCGAGGCGGTCACGCTGAGTGCACCGGCTACGTCGAGGTCGCGGGAAGGGTGCTGGTTGAGGGTTTTCGAGAGCAGGCGCAGGGACAATGCGATCACCACCACGCCGATCGGCAGGTTGACCAGGAAGATCCAGTGCCAGCTCAAGGTGCTGGTGAGCACGCCGCCGAGCAGGGCGCCCAGGCTGCCGCCACCGGCACAGACAAAACCGTAGACGCCCATGGCCTTGGCCCGGTCGGCCGGTTCGCTGAACAGGTCCATGATCAGCGACAGGGCCACGGCGGTCACCACGGCGGCGGCCAGGCCTTGAAAGGCCCGGGCCCAGATCAACGCTTCCTGGTTGTGAGCCAGGCCACAGGCCAGTGAAGCGAGGGTGAAGAAGCCGATGCCGAGCAGGAACAGGCGTCGATGGCCGTAGAGATCACCCAGGCGACCGCCCAGCAACAGGAAGCCGCCGAAGGTCAGCATATAGGCGTTCACCACCCAGGCGAGGGAGGTCTGGGTGAAGTGCAGATCGGTCTGGATCGACGGCAGCGCGACGTTGACGATGGTGGTATCGAGCACGATCATCAGTACCCCGAGGCACAGGACGATCAAGGCGAGCCAGCGGTGGTCCGACCCGGCTGCGGGGGAGGCTGGTGCTGTCATGAGGAGGTGATCTCTCGTGTGAGGGCCGGCGAGTTTAGGTTGCGGGCCGCGCATGGCTCAATAGAGAGAGTGTAGGGAGGTTGTTAAGGCTTCAGGGCGACGGACTGATGATCGGAAAGTGGATGTCGAAGGCCGTGCCGTCCAGCGCATCCGAGCTGACCCTGACGTCGCCGCCATGGGCCTTGGCGATTTCTCGAACGATAAACAGCCCCAGCCCGACGCTGCGCATGTCGCTGTCGCCCTCGGTGCCACGGGTCATCGGTTCGAACAGAACGGTCCTCAAGGCTTCCGGAATTGCGGGACCTGAGTTGTGCACGCAGAGGCTGGCGATATCGTTTTCCAGGCGTGAGGTGATGGTGATCGGTTCCTTGAGATCACCATAGGCGACGCTGTTGGCGACCAGGTTGCCGATGACCTGTTGAATCCGGTCCGCATCGAGGCGGGCGCTGCCGTTGCCGACACTCCGGTGCAGCAGTTTCGCTTCGGGAAAGGCCACTCGCAGTTCGTCGATACTCAGGCGGGTGACGTTGTGCAGGTCCAGCGGCGCGGGGGAGATGGCCAGGCCTTGGCCCACGCGGGCCAGGGCGAAGTCCAGCAGGTCGGCGATCATGCGCCGGGCGCGTTCCGCCGATTGGCTGATATGACCGAGCATCCGGGTTTCCCTGGTCGTGCGCTCGCCTTGGGCGAGAATATCCGAGGCCATGGTGATCGCCGTCAGCGGGTTTTTCAGGTCGTGGCTGACGATGGCGACCATCTGTTCGGCGAACAGCGCCCGCCGCTGGGCCTTTTCAAAGTCCAGGTTCAGCTGCGCCTGGGCTTCTTGCAGGGCCGCTTCGGCGGCGCTCTTCTCGAGCAGCAGGCCTTCGGCCAGTTTGCGTGCGTTGAGCAGTTCGCGCTCGTACTTGTCGCGGTCGCTGGTGCCGAACAGCGCCAGTTCATAAAACACCCCATCGGCATACTCGTGCCTGACGCCGTTGAGCAGCATGGTGACGGTGTGTCCGTCGTGATGCCGCAGATCGAGTTTCACTTCGGCGACGGAGCCCTGCATTTTCATCAGGGGCGCCCAGTGCGTCTGATGAAAGATGCGCCCGCCCATGGTCAGCAGGTCCTGGAAGCGCCGCTCGCACAGCAGTGTCTGACTGAAGCCGATCCAGTGGCTGAAGGTCTGGTTGGCGCGCAGGATCGTGCCGTCCTCGCGGGTTACCACCAAACCGCAGGGAGCACCTTCGAACAGCATTCGGGCATCGGGCAACGCTGGCTCCTCAGTCGACATGGGCACCTGCCCACGGCGACAGGAAACGGTCCATGGCTTCGGAACAGGCGCTCGGCGCGCTCATGTGCGGGCAATGGCCGACGTTGGGCACCAGGCACAGCGTGCTGTTGGGCAGGGCGGTGTGCAGGTATTCGCCGACGGCCACGGGGGCGATGAGGTCGTCGCTGGATTGCAGGATCAGGGTCGGCGTGTCGAGGCCGCTGACATCCTTGCGGTTGTCCGACATGAACGTCACCCGGGCGAACTGCTTGGCGATCTCGGGTTCGGTGCGGCAAAAACTGTTGGTGAGTTCTTCGCCCAGCGCCGGTTGCCCTGGCGCGCCCATGATCACCGGGGCCATGGTGCTCGACCAGCCGAGGTAGTTGCTGTCGAGGGTGTCGAGCAGCGAGTGGATGTCCTCGAGCTTGAATCCACCCAGGTAGCCGTCGTCATCGATATAGCAGGGGGAGGGCCCGATCATCACGTGGGCGGCGATGCGGCCGGGGGCCTGGCGATCGGCGAGGACGCCGATCATCGCGCTGACGGAATGACCCACCAGGATCACCGGACCGCTGGCGTACTGCTCGATGATCTCACCCAGGTCCTGGGCGTAGCCGGCCAGTGCGTCATATTTCTTCCGGTCATAGGCCCCGAGGTCCGAGCGGCCGGCACCGACCAGGTCATACAACACCACCCTGAAGCGCTCGCTGAAGTGGGGGTACAGGTAGTTCCACATGGTCTGATCGCAGCCGAAGCCGTGGGAGAAGATCAAGGTCGCAGGGCCGTCTCCCAGCTGCCTTACGTTGTTGCGATGCTGGACGTCCATGGGTGATTTTCCGGGTGAGCTGGAGGGGATTCTTGTGTGTGCAGGAGTTTAGAGAGTCATGGGCGTCTGGTCACGTGTTGTGGGTGATGGCTGCGTCGGGGAGGTGTCTGTTCGCAATCTGGTACGTGTGGCTGTGCGAGCAGGAGTGTTGAGCGGGTAGGAGTGTTTTTTCGCTCAGGGCCATTGTGTAAAAAACTGCGCAGTCGGCGCCTTGAAAGGCTGTCAACGATACGCGCGATCCTTTGTTTTCGGTGGTGTTATCGAGGTGTGAAAGCTTTGTCTTCAAGTGTGTAAAAACTTTCACACTTTTCAGGAGCTTCAGCCTGATTTACTCAGATTGACTCTGTAACTTTTAATTAAGTATATGTTTTTAAACGATAAATAATTTATGGCATAAATCTCGCCATGAGTCATCAGCGTTGGGCGATACCTGCTCAGCCTTTAACTCAAGGAAATTGACTCATGCCAACACCCGCCTATCTGTCCCTCAAAGGCACCAAGCAAGGCCAGATCACTGCCGGTACTTTCACCGAAGCGTCGGTCGGCAATATTTTCCAGGAGGGCCATGAGGACCAGATCCTGGTTCAGGCTTTCGATCATCAGGTGATCATTCCTCGTGATCCGCAGTCGGGCCAGCCAACAGGGCAGCGCGTTCACAAGCCGCTGATGATTACCAAGATCTTCGATAAGTCCTCGCCGCTGATTTTCAACGCACTGACGTCCGGGGAACGTTTGGAGAAGTGCCGTCTGGAGTGGTTCCGTACTTCGGCGACAGGGACTCAGGAGCACTACTTCACCATCGAATTGGAGGACGCGACCATCGTTGATGTGACGTCGAAGATGCCGAATTGCCAGGATCCCGAGAACGCCCATTTCACGCACACCGAAGACGTGTATTTCACCTACCGAAAGATTGTCTGGACTCACGAGATCTGCGGGACTACGGGCTCTGATGACTGGCGCGCTCCGTTGATTTAACCCGGCTCGGCCTTTGACAGGCATCACCCGGCACTGATCGATTGGCCAAGCATTGCAACGATTCGTTGTCATTACGGGTCGTTGTTTTCGGTGTTATGGCCGGGTCTGGTGGTTTGGGCTTGTCGCTGTTCTCTGTTCTCTGTTCAGGGCATGTCCGAAAAAGAGCGCTTTCGATACCAAATAGGGATGCTTCCTACATACCTGTCGAGAGCGTTCAGTCCTAATCTGGCGTTGCCTCCTTAACATCATGACGACGTGAAAACCCTGCTTTCCGATCAAGAGGACAAGGGATGTTCATACCCTCCAATCGGGCTGTTTTCAGCCTGAAGATCCCCGCAGTCCAACACGATCTGCGGGTGCTCAAGTTCCGTGCTGAAGAGTCCATCAACCAGCCCTATAGCGTGACGCTGGAAGTGGTCAGCGAATCAGCCGACCTGGATCTTGAAAGTTTTCTTCACCGCTCTGCTTTTCTGGCGTTCGACACCGATAGTCACGGGATTCACGGCAAGATCGATCAGTTCGCCCAGGGCGACTCCGGTACGCGATTCACCCACTATCACCTGACGCTGGTGCCCCAGCTATACACGCTTGGGCACCGGGTCAACCAGCGTATTTTCCAGCAGCAAACCGTTCGGCAAATCATTACGACTGTCCTGGAAGAACACGGGATTCTCGAGGACCGCTATCAGTTCAAGCTCAGCCCTACGGTCTATGAACCCCGGGAATACTGCACGCAGTACAGCATTAGCCGTCAAGCGTTCCTGTGTGCTTGCAAGGTGGAGGTGGCTGACCAGGTTTACCGCGAGCGAATGGATCAACACGTTAGCCGTCACACGGAGGAGAACTGACCATGGCTACTAGTTTTTGGGGCGAGGGCAACATCGGCACGAAGCCTGAGTTCAAGGAGATCGCCAACGGCAACAACGAGCCTTATCGGTTGCTTCGGCTGAATGTGTACTTCGACAATCCGATTCCGAAAAGCGATGGCGAGTACGAGGATCGAGGCGGGTACTGGGCCGGTGTTGAGGTGTGGCACAAGGATGCTGAGCGCTATTCCGAGCTCTATTGCAAAGGGATGCGGGTGCTGGTCATAGGGCGAATGCTCATGGACAAGTGGGAGGACGACAAAGGTGTCGAATGTCGGGTCATGAAGGTACAGGCCAGTCGCGTGGGGATTTTGCCGCATCGCGTCGAGAGCCTTTCCATGATGGTGCCAGAGCGTCCTGTGCCGGCTCCTGAGGCTGATGAGCCGGAATGACGGTGGAGACTTTGAGCAGGAGGGCGGTCGGCCCTAGGAAGGGCCGCTGCCGCTTTGATCAGTTCTTCTGTTTGATCGGTGTTCGCCAGTTCAAGGAGAGCACATCGCGTCGATCCTTCGGCAAAAGGCTGCCCTCACCAATATTGGTAGCGACTCCCGCGCTTGGTGACTTCCACTGGGTAGCTCCCCTTCGTACTCTCCCACACGCCGCCTCCGTTGACGGTGACGTTGACCGTTTCATCCCCCACCGTGTTGACCTGAACCTCGTTGTCGGCCGCGCGCACTGTGGCGTCTGTCGTCGCTGACATGGCCATCACGAAGGTCTTCCCGTGCTCGCCCCCGGCCACGGAGCAAGAGATGAGTGAGATCACGGCACCGGCCGCGAGGTAGGGCTTGATCGTCGCACCGAAGGTGGCGGGGTGAGTGTGTCGCGCGTGGCCGGTCTCGTAAGAGATGTCGCAACCCGGTGCATTGGACTCCTCGTGGCCTGAGATGGTGAGAAAGGCCGCGTGTGCGCCGTGCGTACCGATGAGCAGCAAGTCGACGGGTTTGGCCTTGTTGAGGGCGGCGAGGAGGGTCGCTGGGTCGGGGGTAGCCGCCACGGCGGTGAAGGTGCTTGCAGAGAAGCGCTTTCGCATCACCTGGACGCAGTTCAAGTTGTCGTCGCTCGCAAAGTAAAGCACGTTTGGCATGAAGGATCCCTCCTCAGGATGCTTCATCCTGGGCATGGGGACTATCGTGCGTCAAGCCACTTTCCCCGGATCGTGGGCTGTTCGCCGTTGTGATTCCACTGGAATCACTGCGAGCTTTTGCCGGTCGCTGAGCATTGCAGGAGGAGGTGGTTTTTGTCGGGGGCGATAATCGTGGGGACAGGGAGCGGGCTCGAAACAGTGCGCAATAGATGCGGATAGAGGTGGCGTCTGGCCGTGGCCTACAATCAGCGCGTCATCCTCAGTTCACGTCATAGGGACATGTCATGCGAACGAATTTACTCCTGGGTACGCTGTGTTTCTCCTTCCTGGTCATGTCGGGCTGTCAGAGCCCTACGCATGAAACGCTTCGGTCGTCGGTTCCCGTTGCGGCCGCTGTCTCATCGAACATCATCACCCTCGACAAGGGGGGCTTCGTGCTGACCTATGACTGCACGAACCACACCGCGTTGCGTTATCAGTATGTGCTGACCGCCGATACCGGGTCTGTGCCGCGTCCGTCGTCGTTTCGCCTGGACCCGGATCTGCCAAGTGGCTGCGGCCAGCAGTCCAGTGCGGCGACTTACTCCAGTGTCAGTGGTTGGGACCGGGGGCATCTCGTGACTTCCAACCACATGGATTATGACGAGACCTACATTCGACGAGCCAACTACATGACCAACATCGTGCCGCAGGTGGGCACCTTCAACCGCGGTATCTGGAAGCAGGCGGAAGAGGTTGCCGAGTGCTATCGGGATCTGGCGACGGTTCACGTCTATGGCGGTGTGGTTTACAACGATCCGTTGAACGATTACTTCGTGGCCTCCCATGGCATTCGCACGCCTGACTATTTCTGGAAAACCGTCGTCACTACGAATGCAGCCGGGGAGACTCAGGCCATCAGTTGGTACATTCCCAATCAGGCAGGGCTGGGCAATCTGGATACCTACATTCGAAGCATCAATGAGCTCGAAGCCGAGGTAGGGGCTGAGAACGTGAATATCCCGGTGTCGGCCAGTGTGAAGGCTCAGAAGCCGGCGGTCACTTGGCCGAAGCCGAGTGGGTGTGACCTCAGCTAGCAGAGGGAATTGCGTGAGGGGCGGCGGTAGAGAGCTTTCTGTCCTTCGGCTGGCATCGTCGGCTCCTCATCATCGTGGCGATGTAGTTTCGCCAGGTTATGTCATTTCTGCGTGCTGGCCCTCACCCTGCTTTTCCTCTGTCTGAAAAATTCCCGGACATCTTATGGACTTTCACCATTTAAAATGCCTGATCCAGGGGGAGACTGAATATGCGTCTCCTGTTGAGTTTCTCATTGAGGTACTGGAGGCTTCCGTCGAGCTGGTGTCGATTCCAGAGAATGAGTTCTGCTGGTCATATTGGGCCGATACGGAAGAAGCAACAGCGGAGCTGGAAGGCTTGATCCGTTTACTGAAAGCTGGGGTTCTGCCCGAAAGGATAAGCGTTGCTGTTCTGTTTGCCCCCACAGGTCCACTGCAAGAAGTCAGTATGAGCAGCGGATGGGCGAATACCTATCTGAAGGTTGCCGAAAAATACGATGAGGCTGAAGCGTTGTTGTGGTGAGTGTGAGCCATTTTGTGTAGGGCCAAGAGGTCGGTTCGATTCAATAACCGCGTCCCGTTTTCATCGTTTCCGGCTCAAAAGCGCCAGTCCGCGTCGAGGACTCGGCCACCTTTGAAATGCACATTGTGGGTATGTTGTCACGGCCCCGCTTAGCGATCATCATTATCCCTAGCTGCGCTCGCGACAAGCGCCGCTGCGGTCGTCGCAGAACTCAAGAAACCCGCCCCGTGGGCGATATGTCACTCACCTACGTAATCGGTTTTCCAATCAAATGAAGAAGCTAATAATCGCAGTGTGCGCGCTCGCTTTGCTTTCCGGGTGTGTCACCAAGAGTCTGAGTGTTGAAGACCGTCAGCAAATCAAGACCATAAAAATCCTTCCGGTGTTTGTCGCGGTAGACAACTTTAACTACACGAGTATGGATCAGGCCTGGGGCGCGGGTCTGGGCGCCGGTGCTGGCGCGGCCACTGGAATGGTCGCCGGTGCTTCGAACGCCAGGGCGAGCGCGTTGGCTGGTGTAGGTACAGTGGCAGGAACGAAAGCTGCCGATGTCTCGACCATGGACGTCTCTCGGGCAATCCGGAACAACATGCAAACCCACGACATTGATTTGGGCAAGCTGGTCCGTAAAAGCTTTGAAGATCGTGTCAAACGGGAGCATTTATTCACCATCGTCGCTGATGGCGAGCAGGCAGATGCTGAGGTCGAAATCATGGTCATGCAGTGGGGGCTTTGCTTGAAGAACTTCAGCACCGTGTTGTACCCCGTTATTGGCGTCAACGGCGCTATGAAGCGCAACGGCACTTCAGTATGGCGAAATTTCGAAACGATCTCGGTGTTCAATGACGCCAACACCACCGCCTATACCCCTGAGCAATACGCGACTGATCCTGAAGCCTTGCGCTCCGCCTTTACCAAAGTGTCTGATCTGGTGATCGGTAGTCTGGTGGAGGACATGAAGAAATAATCTATTGCCGAACGGGCGACTCGTTGGAGGCTGTGTCTATTCAGGTGAGAGATGGGGCTTGTGAGTGCACACAGTTCGGTTCATATGGCATCTGTGCCATGGGCCGTAAACAGGCAGATCGTTTTTTCCGTAATCGAAGGGTTATTTGAAATGCATCACCGGAACAAGGACTTGAGGGCCGATTTCATCGAGGTACTTGATGAGGTCTCCACACTGATGTCCATGGCATACGAACAGCTCGGCCCTGTGCCTGAGGATCATGCATTGGCTCAGGCCGGTTTAGAGAATGGGAGGGAGGTTGTTCTAGATTATGTTGATCATAACGAGGCTGGTTTGGAATTCGAGCACCTGCTTTACATGATTGATGAGCCGCCCCTCGTGATCTCTAAAAAAAGCAGGGTGGTTTTAGCCCGGATTGCGATGACCTTGGAGATGCCATTCAACGACTGATGGCGACTCCCGGTTGTCACGGCGGATTGAACGCGGCCCATGGTTGCCTGTGATAAGCGGTGAGTGCGAGGCGTTTTCTCCGTGGACGTGCGAGACGGGCTTGATTCAAAAACCACCCTTTGTGCGGTTCATTTTCGATGCGAGAGGATATAACCTGCGAGCCTTTCATCACGAGTTCTCCACGGCAGATATGGACATCAACCTACTCACCAAATCCATGTTGGGTCACTGGGAAGCTGGCCCCGGTGTATGGCAATGTGAGTATCAGTTCGGGCGATTGCTGATTTACGTTGAGCACCGCAAAGGCGAGTTGCCGGATGAGCGTCTGCTTGATGCTCAACGGGTCGTCCAGGCCGTTTGGGATGATCTACCTGAGGCCTTGGCTTTTGCCGAGCAGCGCTGCAAAACGCGAATGCCTGAGTTGTGGCGACTCTATGACCGCGATACCCAGCTGTGCTCGCCGTTGTCTGTATTCTCGATTCATTTCTGCCTCGACAACCCCCATCCGTCCTATGTCGTTTCGATGAACCCGGATTTCGATTGGGATCGTCGGGTGACCGAAGCGGATGAGAGGGGGGAGGAGCGCACTATCAGCCTGGCTCAGTATGAGCCTGCGGATAGGTTCTGGCTCAATATCCAGCGTTTGGGCTTCCGGAGTTTCAGGTGTGATGATTGACGCTCTACTGGTGGGGCGCCCACTCCATTTTTCTGCTTAGCTGTGTTCTTTAAACAGTACTTCAAACCCTTCCAGCGCAGCACGGAAGCCTCCTCGGGCGAAGCTCACCAGATGGCTTTCGGTAATACTATTACTATATTTTGTCGTAGAGATATTAGGTGTGGTGCTGTGATTATAATAATCTATATTTATATGCCATGGAGGGGCGTCCTTTTATCCATTCTGTCGGGCCACTTCCCCATCCGTAATTTTCCCCATAATATACAAAATATTTTCCTTCTATTTTCAAGTTTTCAAATATATTCCTTAGTTCGGCCTTCAGTTTTTTTACAATTGTCAGGTCTAGTTCATTTTCTTCAAATTCTATTAGGTGTGTATTATCTGGTATTTCAAAAGGGTAGAGCATTTTCCCTTTTTTTATTTTGTAGAAATCAAGTTCCTCTACTTGATTCAAGATTTCTCTATATGACTGAATTTCTCCGTGAGCATTTCTTGTCGGGTTTTTGATATCAAATGTGATAATTACAATATGGCTCATTGTTAAAGCTCTCCTTTACTCTGTTTGCAATATGCGGATGCAGGTCCGACTGACGATAGCCTAGTGCCACTCCTAAAGGGAAGAACAATAGGTTCTGGCTCAATATCCAGCGTTTGGGCTTCCGGAATTTCAGGTGCGATGCTTGACGCGCAGCCGGGGCCGGGCATCCATTTTTGCCTTCGATGAATCGCCTCATGGTTGTTCCCACTACGGTTTCGACGATCAGAGGATTAGACAATCGCAGGCGGAGCTGTAGCCGCCATACTGCTATCTAGGTCAACGAAACAGGCGTGTCAGATCCTCACTCAACTGCGAAAACCTGTTCTTGATGAAGTTGAGCGGATGCACCCGTTCGCCAATGCAGCAAACGTCGGGGTCGGCCTTTGCGTACCAGACTGGGACGCTATCACCCATGTTGTAACGCGCAACGGCGTCCAGCAGTTTGCATCGTGAATTGGCATCAAGGGTTTCGTCCCAGGTTTTGTGAAGGCGCTGGCCCTCGGCGCTGTAGCTGAAGGTCAGAAGGGCGCTGCCACCGCGCCCCGGCTTTCCTTCAACGTAGGTGATCTGGCCTTCGACGATAGAGCCTTCGGTCATGCGCAGAATTCGAATCATCCGCCACAGACTCAATAGCGTGCCCACTATCGCTGCGAAAACCTTTAACAACAGAACGTAAGTCATAGCGCGAGCGATCCTTGCATAGCGGAGGTGTTGCGTGATTCTTTCTTGATTGGTGGCTGGACACCACCGCGGGTGAGATCTCTGCCACCTTGCTGAATGCCTTTGAGTATCTACCACGTTTTCACACCGCTTGGACTCAGCGCGGGCGATCACCAAAGGCGACGGATCATTTAAGCGTTTTCCGTCTTCATGTATTTGGTGAAATTGTTGATATGGTCGTCGAGATTGTCCTCGAGCATCATCCGGTATTGCTCGCAGAAATAGTTCAACATCGCCTCGCGAGCCTGGGCCATCTCCGCACCAGATTTGAAGCCGCGAGCGCTTACCCAAGCATTGAATCGGGTGGTGCCAAACATCATCGATGCGCTTACCTTGCCAAGGTTTTCGAATGCCTTAAGCTGTTCGTTCGACAAGTGTATGTGCGCGTCTGCACGGTCATAGAAGGATTCGTCAGTGCTTTCTGTCATTGCTCGATACCTTTTTGATCATTTTTAGATTGTTCCATAATTGGTCGACTTCGTCCTGTCGTGATCGGCAGAAGTCTACCCGACGCTGCTGTTCGCCAGGGTCGGCGCCAGGCCACATACGGCCTTTTGGGGAGTGGGAAATGTCTGGCCGCTAACGTGGCCATCACTGGCAGGCCTGTTCTTTAAGCAAGTTTTCAAAGCCTTCCAGTGCTGCGCGGAAATCCTCCAAGGCGAAGCTCACCGGTTGACTTTCGGTGAGCCAGCGGGTGGCAATGCCCACCTCCAGCTTGCCGGAAGCGCTCCATCCGAAACGGCGCCAGTGCAGGGTATCGCCTTCGACGATCTGTTCGGCCATCAGCACGGTGCAATCGAAATCCATGTCGTCGCTGCACACCAGTAGCGGTACGAGGGTGGAGGTACCGTCCTCTCCGGGATTGAAGCGACGTTTCGCGAGCGCGTCTTCGTACTCATCCAGCAGCCAAATTAGCGAAAGACCGAGCTTGGCAACCTGGGGATCATTGAGGTGGGAGGCCAGCCATTGCTCGATGGCCACGTCGTCGATGATCAACCAGGGGCAAGGGCTGCGAGAGAAGCCTGTCTGATGGCGAGCAGCATGGAGGCGGTGGTGCATGGAAAAAAATCCTTCAGATTGGGTGAGAGCCTCGTGAGCCCAGGTGCATTTATCCTAAACAGCCTATTAGAATTTTCCTTCTATGTTAGTCAGAACGTATATTCCTTCAAATAAATTCACATGAATCCGGTAGCAGCTAGTGGAGTTCTTTTTTAGGTAGAGGACGTTGTTTTCTATTGGGCCGCAAGCTGATGCTTTAACTGCGTCCGCAAGTAGCGTGTATGGTATTAGAGTGTCTACAAATGGTGTGATAGTTACGGTGAAAGCAATGATGCATATAATGAAGCAAGATTTTAGTGCGGGGAATTTTTCCTTGTCTTGTGTTTTTGTGGCGTCTTTTTGTGCTTTTAGGTGCCGTTTTATAGGTGTTGGAAAAAATAGATAGACGCTAATGAGCATTAGTGAAATGGGTACTGATAAAATGATCCCTCCAATTGAGGAGGCATGACTTATATTGTTGGTGTCAATGCCGAATTTTGCATTTATTAATTTTTCTGAGAGAATCTTGCAGATGTAAAATACAAAGGTGCTGTAGATGGCGGATTTTGGCCAGTTGTTTATAAAAGAACCGATTTTGCTAATATTTGAGATTGCATAAACTGCACCAAGGCACACTGCGAGTAATGTTGCGAACATTGCTATTGTGTTGCCACTAAAAAGCTGGGCGAACAATAAGCCTAAAATTATTAAAACTAGCTTTGCGAGGGCCTTCTTTTGATCACTCATGGTGTAGGTGCTTTTTGTGGTTGGATGGAAGTAAAGATGAAGTTTCAACGTTCGGTAGGGTGCTATATGTGTCTAAAAGTGGTTTGTAAAGTCAGGCGCTTCGAATTTTTGGAAAAGTGCGCCAGCTCCATCAGGAGCTTCAATTATATATGTTTTTATATTGCTATTTTCTTGGTTGTTTTGGTGTTCAGAAATTGTGATTTTCTCGGAAAATCGGGTGAGAGAGCCTTTTGAAGTGTCGTCTGTAAGAATGAATTTTTTGATGGCGTCACTTATCGCGTCTGCGCGGCAGAAAGGGCGGATTGTCCAAATTTCAGAGTTAATTAAAATTGGTAGTTGGTAGCTGGCGTATAGTAGTGCTGGTGTGGGTTGCATTTGAAATACGTGAGCATATTCTAATGAAGCGTCGCTCTGCGGTCCACCGATTATAGCATTCGCAAGGTCATGCTCCTCGATCATTCTAAGCACATCAACGAAATTTGATCGCTGTACTATTTCGGCTGTGCCTTCAGTGTCGTCAGTATTATGACCGGCGACTGGAAGCATACCGCGCTTTAATTCACCTTTAGCCCGCAATAGAGTGCTGGTATTACCATGCGCCAAGGTTGTTGCGATCACCATGCCTCTTGATATTGTTCCCCCTAGGGAAAGTTTTTGTCCCAAATAAGGACGTATTTGTTTTTTCCATTCGCTCTTGATTTTCGAACATACGGTAGAGGACGCGCTCCCTTTGGCGTCGACTATGCAGATATTTCCTTCGTCACTGAAAACAAAGTCTGGGCGCGGGTCTCTGATAGATGAAATGCTAGGAGGTACACAGTCCTCCCAATGACCTGTCCAGATATATCCTGAATCAGTCATATCTAAGTAAGCAAATGCCGAGCCAATCATGCCCTTGTAGCCGGTACTTACAAAATCTTTGTTATTGCTAAAACTACTGTGTAGGTGCAGTGAAGAGCTACCCTTGATTTTTTCCATGTATGCCATGGAAGATAATGCAAGGGCGCTGCTTGCAATGTATTGGCGGGCGTTTATCTTGGAGCCAATTATCGAGGAGCGAATCAGCGCGTAGGCAAAGCGAAATGGATCTGTGCTAAGGGACGTGCCATAGGGATTGCTCTCTATCCACTGCATCTTTCCTTTAGCATTAAGTCCGTCGTATTCAAATGACTTGGTTCGATCGAGGTTGATGTTTCCTGTAAGCCACATAGGGTTTCCTAGAGGATAATGGTTGCAAGTTATTATGGGGCCAATCCGATGCTTAGGAATGGGATAGTAGAAACAGATGGGCCCAGGTTCCCGTCAGGTCAACCCCGTGCATCAGCAGGAAAGTATTGTGGCAATTTACAGTCGGGCTCACCGGCGATGCATATCTCGCTCTCTGGGTCTAGATAGTCCTTGTAGGTGCCCTGGCCAATGAAAGCTGAACCGTCGCCACGGCAATTTGGACCGTCTTGACCCTCGTCCGCACAATAGGCTGGCTTGCCCTCCCACTGGAATATTACGATTTTGTCTGGCGCGGGGTTGCCGGCTACAGTGTGGCTTTCGATCTGGCGAGTAGGTGTTGTCCGATTCTGGCTAGCTATGGCTTCGGCTAGGACGGCTTGCCCATTCTCTTCAGTTGTGAGTTTTTTTGAGCCCTCTACGTTGGCAGCCAAGGGCGGTGGATTTCGATCACGCTCGCGTGCGCGTTCCTGCTCCTCAATACCAGCCACCATCAGATCGAATCGGTTGCTCATTCTTTGGACTGATTCGGGACCAGCTTTGCCAGACTTTTCGAACAAGGCCCAAAGGTAGAGCTCATCGCTGGAACTATCGATTACATCCAGTGTGTACTTCCCGTTCGTAATATTTATTCCAAGGAAGCCATTCACCATTGCGTTACTCTTCAGAAAACGTTTTGGAATGACTGTAAATGTCAGCTTCATTTGACGCCCATTAGTCAGGTCTGCAGAGGCTTCGACAAGCTTTAAGCCTGTGGCCATCTCAGCTTCCTTGGCTTTCGCTGTTTCTATGTACTTTATTCTGACGTTGGAAAGTTTTTTGTTGTTGTCTAACGCATCTTCCAACTCCATTGTTGTATCTATACCAGTAGCGAGCAGGAGATTGTGTTTACGTTCGGGATCCTGGCCTCGAATGCCCGTGAGGGGAATGAGGTGATCAGGAGTCAACCCTTCTACAGCGTTCAGGGCATTGTTGGAAAAGACATAGAACGGTAGGTAGAACACTATTGAGATGATGGTAAGAGTGAGCCAGATTCGAAACAGAGTACGCATGGTCGTCCTTGATCATTGGGGGTAAATCGAACGGATGAGGATATCCAAATTGATGGCCTTATGCTATCTCGTCCTTGGGCAGTGAGCCTTCGAGCGGCCCAGGTCCGGAGAGCGTTGAGTCGCCCCGACTAGGTGTCTAGCTAGCCGGCGCTGCAACTTGCTCGGTCCCGGATGTGGTGCCGGTGCTGACGGATGGGCTACGGCGAGTTTAACGGTCTCAAAAATGCTGCTCGTTACCCTACGGGCAGTATCAATTCGGCCCCTTGATTCTTGACGTTCCCTACCGCAGTGCTAACGGGATACCACTCGAACGCGTCGACGGGCAGACACAGGTTTTTCGCGATGTCTTCTGCGCGTGCTGGCGAGAGTTCAGGGTCGATCCATTCCCGGGCGTGTTCCGGCGCCAGCACTAGCGGTCGCCGGTCGTGGATGTCGACCATGCCCTGGTCGCTGGCGGCGGTGATGATGACAAAGCCATCGCCCTCGTGGGGTTCAATCCCGGGGTGAACCTGGGCCAGGGCTGCGAAGAACATCGGTGCTTGGCTCTTCAACCGAATGAAGTACGGCTGCTTCCTCTTCGGCTCATTGGGATCTTTCACCCACTCGTACCAACCGTCGGCCACCACCAGTGCTCGCCCGTTTGGCCAGAGCTGTTTGAAGAACTTGCCGGTGGTGACCGTCTCGACGCGGGCATTGATGGGATCAGGTCGTTTGCCCTTGGCCCAGAAGGGGGCCCAACCCCAATGAACGGGATCGATCCGCAGACCTTCCTCAACGCTGTGCAGGATCAACACTCGGGTAGGCGTTCATACGGAGCCACCTCCACGACGGCACGATGGCGGGTGTATTTGGATTTATGCTCTTTCATCCGCTTGCGCCAGGGATCGGTAAATCTGGTCTCAGGCCAGTCGCCGTAATCATGTGGTAGAGGATCTTTCTCCCACTCAACCACCACCGTCAGACCGGGGTGCCATTGAGTCGGCAGAGGGACACAGCAGGTCTGCTTACCTCCGCCGCCATAGGGCCCGACATTCGGGCCACCATTGCCGTTGACTTGGAAGTGATTGATCGCTGCTGAGGTGTGGTTGATCCCCTCAATAGGCGCACCGAGGATCTTCGGGACTTCCTTGCTGCAACCTGGCAATGCGAGGACCAGCAGCACGGCGGACAAGCCCCAGCGTTTCATGGCAACACCTGATCAGTCATCGACTCAGAACAGGCTTTCCAGCGCAGTAACACTGCCTCTTTTTTGAACGCTGACACCCGGGCCAGAAACTCGGGTGCTGCGGGCATCGTTTCAGTGCTCATGGTGCTGGGCATGTCTTGGGGGCCTCCATTTTTCGAGGATAATTGTAAGGATGATCAGGACGTCCCGGGTATGTCACACCGGCTGACACCTGGACTCGGTCGCAGGGTAAAAAATGCACGTTGACCAGCCCCAAGTCCTCATACGGCGCCACTTCCACGACGGCGCGGTGGCGGGTGTATTTGGATTTGTGCTCTTTCATCCGCTTGCGCCAGGGATCGGTAAATCTGGTCTCAGGCCAGTCGCCGTAATCATGTGGTAAAGGATCTTTCTCCCACTCAACCACCACCGTCAGACCGGGTCGCCATTGAGTCGGCAGAGGGACACAGCAAGTCTGCTTACCTCCGCCGCCATAGGGCCCGATATTCGGGCCACCATTGCCATTGACCTGGAAATGATTAATCGCCGCCGAGGTGTGGTTGATACCTTCAATAGGGGCGCCGAGGATCTTCGGGACTTCCTTGCTGCAACCTGGCAATGCGAGTACCAGTAGCACGACGGACAAGCCCCAGAGTTTCATGGCAACACCTGATCAGTCATCGGCTCAGGGCGGGCTTTCCAGTGCAGTAACACTGACTCATTTTTGAACGCTGACACCCGGGCCAGAAACTTGGGTGCTACGCGCATAGTTTCAGTGTTCACGGTGCTGGGCATGTCTTGGGGACCTCCATTTTGCGGGGGTAGTTGTAGGGGTAACCTGGCTTGCCGGGTAACTGGGCAACTGCGGAAACCAGCACCTGATCACAAGGCATAAAATGAACATCAACCACACCCAACTCCTCATACGGCGCCACCTCCACGATGGCGCGGTGGCGGGTGTATTTAGAACGATGCTCTTTCATCCGAGCACGCCAAGCATCAGAAAACATTGGCTCTGGCCAATGACGTGACGCCCTGACATTCGGATCTTTCTCCCACTCAACCACCACCGTCAGACCGGGGTGCCATTGAGTCGGAAGCGCGACGCAGCAGGTCTGTCCGCCCCCGCCATGGGGACCGAGATTCGATCCCCCATTGCCATTGACCTGAAAGTGATTGATCGCCGCTGAGGTGTGGTTGATCCCCTCAATTGGCGCGCCGAGAATCTTCGGGACTTCCTTGCTGCAACCTGGCAATGCGAGTACCAGCAGCACGGCGGACAGATACCAACGTTTCATGGCAACACCTGATCAGTCATCGGCTCAGGGCATACCTTCAGGCTCAGCCATACGGCTTTATTTTTGATCGGCGGTGCCCAGGTCAGAAACTCAGGAACCATGCGCTTTGCATCGGTTTTATCGGTGCTGGACATGTCTTGAGCAACTCCATTTGCGAATTGAGTATTGGGGGAGGGGGGTAATGGAACTACGGCTCGACAGTGCAAACCGGCAACTGCTCGCTGGGTATAAAATGAACATTGCTCGTGGGGAAATAAGCGCCGATCGCTGTCAGTAAAGGGCGGCTCAGTTAAGGTGAAATACGACGGACCATAACGTGTATTAGCTGACTTGATCTGTAGGGATGCGGCCGAACTATTTGTGGGTAGTTTCTTTAAAGGATGTCGCTCTTTTTTCTTAAGGCAGTCGCTCGTAGTCGTCATGGACGCCTATCGCAGGCATAAAAAAGCCCGACATCGTCGGGCTTGAGTGGGGGTGTTGCCGTAGGGCCGGCCGAGGTTATGAGTCAACCCGCTCGTCCTTGAGTGACAGAAGCAGATACGGCGTCTCTGGGTCTGTTTCCACCAAGTTGAGCGTCAGCTCCAGGGAGGACTGTTTTGTGCGACGCCCGGTGCGCAGCCGCTGATAGAGCCCGAAATGAACCTGCCGAGCATCTGGTTGCCGGTGATGCGCTTTGCTCACGGCGTGTAGCAGATCCAGCAGCCGCCTCTCGTAGGTTGAACCACGTCGGTGCTGATTGCTCTGCACCGCTTTGTCCCAGGCCAGTGGCGTGACGGACAGTGAATACTTCATCGCACTGACGCGATCTTGGTTCGGTTGTGGGGACATGAGATTTCTCCAGTTCAGAGAAACCACCGCCCCGGCCGGGAGGTGATTTCCCGGTGACGGTTATTGAGGCTTGATCAAGCCTTGAGTATCAGTAGGTGCAGCAGGTGACGCCTGTATCGTCGAGTGCCTTTAACGCAAACGCTCGCCATCTGGGTGAAACCAAAAAGCCTTTCAGCTCCCTGGCTTTTCGGCGGGCAAAACTCGCCGAGTCGTAAGAGTCCGAGCGCATGTCCTCGTTGGCTTGTGCCAGCAGCGCCTCTATCCGTTCCTCAAAGGCACGCTCTTCTTCATCCGTACGACAGGGACGTCGCCAAACGATCTCAGAGGGGCCTACAACACCCGAGAGCACCCGTTGAACATCAGCGCTCTCACAGATCAAAGCGCCTCGTATGCAGGCTTCCGAGCGGGTGTAGTAGACCTCGACCGTGCGCGGATCGAACGACTCCGCTGCACTCAGTTTCGGATACG
>NZ_PHSU01000034.1 GCF_002814235.1 Pseudomonas sp. QS1027
ATGACTTGGCCGGACGAATACCATATTGAGGCAAAAATGTACGCCACATTGGGGACATCTATTTTGTAGTAGTGTTTTGTGCCAGGGACATACAGTGTTTAGGGTTAGGTCCCAGCTCTCCATGCAATGTTTTTTTTCGGCTAGGCATCGAATACAGATTTTTGGAGCGTTACACGACCACGTTTTATTTGTGGTTCTGGAGATCAAGCTTTCATAGGCGTATACCCACGTTGGTGGATAGGGGGGCTCTGAGAAGGGGCATAGCTGGGCTGTGTGAAGCTCCTCAAGATAGGTGAGGATGTCTGAAATTCTCAGATAGTTTGCACTGGCTAGCCGGCTGAGAAAATTCGCTAAACTCTCGCCGGGAATGATCAGTGGATGTACTGGTAAGGCAAGCATCTTAATCTCTCCTAATTGGAGGAGATGCTCCAGGCATCACGGTTTTTCAGAAAGCTTTCGATACCCGATAGCACAAGTCGACACCATTTTGGTTGTGCGTTGGCAGGGATGATGCCTGTTACATGAGAAATGCTGTTGTAAACGTTAGCAGGAGTCTCACCGTAGGATCGAAAGCTACGCGAAGACGCTAGTAATTTATGAAACCCGACAGGCCAGTTAAGCAGTGCGTTGGTTGATTTTATGTAGGATCGTTTGGTGTGCTTCAGATTGACGACCCTACGGCTCAAGCTGAGAAACGTGGTGCCGGGATCGTTTGTGAGGGCGCCCAAAAACGTAAGGAGCTCTAGCATATCCAGTAATTCCAGTGACAGAAATTCGTCTGAGTAACAAACGCTGCTCAGAGGGGTGTTTTGCCCGGTAAATTTATGGACGAGTATCCTGCTCATTTCGTACAGAGCTTCAGAACAGCGAGTTGAACCCAACTTTGATAGATCAGCACCGCATGGGCAGCAGTTATAGCTGGGCCGTCCCCCGGTTAAAGGGGCGTCACAGGTAGGGCAACTGTCTATGAGCAAGCACTTATGGCTTTCACAGGCGGAAAAAGGGGCCAGCATCCAGTAGGCCTTTCCGTAAGAGAATTCATTAAGGCAATCGAGGCACACCCTACAGGTCGTTAGCGCGAGGTGTTTGCTCGGTAGGGTATGCCCGTAAAGTTTGACCGTTGACCTGCTTGTCAGCGTAGGGACCGCAGGTGACAGAGCATTTAGGTCTTGGCCGATCGCAATGCTTAGCTGCAAATGCCGTTTGATCGACATCAATCCATTCTCCGGTAGCATTAAAGAGCGTTTCAGTGTGGAGATACCCGTGAGATGATTCATAGCTGCCGCACGAAATAGCAGGCTTTCTAGGCTCTCCCACGGAAGCAATAATGTTTTTATGAGCAAATTGATAGTAGGGGTTGTGTGCTTTTCGTAGGCAGCCTGCATTTTGTATTGCGCAGCCAACTGCCGAGCTTCTTCTTCCTCCCGCAATGCTAGGGCTTGCTGATCATGGAGTGCAGTATTTGTATATGGCATGATAAATGTCCTTTTATTGTTGGTTATTGTCGACACCATTGAATGGCTCGTTGTGTTCGATGAGTGCACGGAAATTGAATAGGGGGCTGAAGGGGTTGCGATCGTCGCTTACATTGCTCCAGACCTCATCTTTAAACGCTTGTGAAAAAACCTCGAGCGTGATCCCTTCAAGATTGTTTTTGATGGAAATGTGCACTGCTCGATCAATGATCTTTACCAGGTAGTCAATCAATCCGTATGATGCATAGTAGAAGCGTTGAATCATTTCACTGGTCGTCAAACTGATCGATTGAACACCGATAACACCCTCAAGTGTTTTTAGTAACGTGAGGAAATCAGTTGAGGATTTCTTTGAGATTTTGAAGCGGTCAAAGTCAATTGTTGCGGAGAATCGTCGTCTCAGTTGTTGATCGTTATTAAGGATTTCTTGAGTACTGCGCATGCCGATCAGTACCACAGCTACGCCAGTATTGTTCATCAGGTGTTTAATCCAATTACTGGCTTCATTTGTATTGCGCAGGCGATCGACAATGTGCTGTACTTCATCGAAAATAATCAACTCAGTCCCAAGGTCCTTAAGCAGTCCAATGATTCGGAGCAGTTTGAATTCTGCTGAGTGGCTTCGCGTTTTTGCAAAGGCGTCTCCCAACCCTTCCAGAAATGTTTCTCCCATCGATTTAAGCGTAGGCTTTGAGGGTAGCTCCATATAAATAGTCATGAATTTATGGCCGTCGACCGCTAACTGTCGCCTGTCCGAAATTAGTTTCTTTATCATCGTACTCTTTCCGGCCCCACTAGGGCCGCAAATGAGGAGGCCTTTAGCTTTTCCCGAATACTTGGTGTCATAAATGACTTCATCCACCCGAGATAAAGTATTCTCGATTTGTGGTGTAGTAATAAATTGTTTGCTCAGCCTAGTTATCTGTGCTGCGGCAGTTAGCTTGCTCATGTCAGTCATCCTGTGATGAAATGATTTGAACCGGAAATAGCGACGGTGAATTGAAGCTTTGGACTTCAAGTAAGGGCGCTTCAAACGGCGATGGCAGTGCTACCAATTGTTGCTCGGTTGAGCGTTCATCTAGAGCCATTTTCCTTTTGGCCGCCTCGCGTCTGACTCGCAGTTTATTGGAGTGTCGGGCTTCTTTAATTTCTCCACGGATATGGTGATAAGCTTGTTGAATTGCCTCATGGTTGATCACGTTTAGATTCTCGGCCTTGGCAATTTTTTTTGCGCTGTTGTAAATGTCACGACTCATTCCAATAAAACGCCTGTCCTTAGCGGGGACCTCAAAAAATATATTTCGAAACTGATCGTGCACCCAAATGTGACCGAGTTCGTCACGGTATCTAATTTGTACTTTTTTTTCTTCACCTAGTTTGATGCGCAGAGCCGCTAGGTCTTCGCAGTGATAGATAATATTATTTAACTGAATGCCATATGGTTGGAGAGTGACGACTTTTCTAGGGGATAATGTTGTCTCCAGGGAGTCAAGATCAGCCGGCATCTGAATGACACGTGTCCGCTCCATTGATTTCCATACGTCCATAGGGGTTCTTGAGGCAAGGCCTTTGTGGGGCATTTGGTGGTAGATATCGACTATCCATTTAATGAGCGCAGACTCCAGGGTACTTAGTGTCAAACAAGCGTGTTTCTCTGACCGGTAATCTGCGCGGTCCTTTATATTTGAGAAGGTTGTACCAGGTAGGGTGTGAATAAGCCCCATATTCAGGGTCCGAAAAAAGCGCTCGACGGCCCCTTTCATTTGAGGCCCACGAGAACGAGGAAACATAATCTCTATGCCCATTTCAGTAAACGCAGTGATCAAATTATCAGCATGAAATTCGGCAGCGTTATCAGGGACAATACGTAGGGGGAGGCCATGTGCAGGCCAATAATTTTTGACTTTAGGATACCTCGCCAGCCACGCAGCTTTAGGAGTAATGGCTTTTTCGATTACGCACAGCACGCTTTCAGTATTAGGGGCAGAAAAGTGTATCCAGTAAGCCATGATCATTCTGCTATAACGATCTATTACGATAGTAAGATAAGGGCGGCCAATCACCAGGCCCGTGTCGGGGTCCACGAGGGTTACGTCGAGTACTGTGTGGTCAATTTCCCATCGGTCAAGAATGTTGCTTACGAATAGTTGCCCAACAGACTTCGGGAATCTTTTATCTGCGACATGCCTGCCGTTTTTATTAAGCTCAACATCGTAAGGGTCTAGTTTTTTGATATAGCGTCGCACAGAGGATTCTGAGGGCAACTTTGGGTGCGCAGATGGCAAACTCCTAGAGTTTTGGTCACGAATTCGACGTGCTAGCTCTTCATGCACCTGAGTTACAGGGATTCTTTCTGGCACAAAATAGATACAGTTCAAAATATCCAAGAGCAGTTCTTCCAGCTCTGGAGTAAATACAGTGGACCTTCCTTTCTTGGTGTGCAAGGGGACCAGTTTGATGATGCTGTTGTTCAGGAATCTACGGTACCAACGTCTTACGGTAATTGCAGAGGGTGGACCTTTCTTATCGTTAAATTCTTTAGCAAGTGCGGTAAGCTGTTTGTTTAAGTTTTTTCTATTCGGAAGAGTGCTTGTCTCAGATGTGATGGCGTCAATGTAGCGTTTACGGCGCAGTGCCTCCTCGGAATGTTTTGTCGGAAAGCACGTAAGGTCTGGTGCAACGTTACGTACATAGGGAATCTTGCCTAAGTGGGCTTGATCCGTGTCGATTGTGATTTCACGTGCTTCATAAAGTTTGTAAAATTCTCTTGTTGAGAAATTTGTGGGCTCCCCGTACTCGTCTTTAAATATTAAGCTGTGGTTTATGCTTTTTCCCATAAAGCGCATTGGCCGGTCTTCGTAGCGCACGATTAACGAAGGCTTAAGAGAAAATGTTTTCATGGCGATGACCTCCGGTCAAATAGACCTCTGTAGTTGCGCAAATTGGGTTTTGTAGATTTATCCCGATATAGCCTAATCCGAGAAGCCGCCAAGCCTCTTGCGGCCCAAGCGTTTGTATTAGGTCGTTTAATGACGCTGGCGGATGGTGCCTGAACTTGTATTTAAGCTCTTCATGGTATGACCCTGTTATATCCGGTCCACGCCGGTGGTACATCAATGTTAAAAGAGTATCTGCCATTGGGGTCGCAAGAATCAGCTTCTCGGTAGCGATATGAAACCTGCGGTTTGTACTTTCAAAGTGCGTGTTTAATGCGTCAATTTTGAGTTTAACTTTATGATTTAGAAGCCGTATCGATGGTTTGACTTCAAACCATCCTATGGTCCCGTCCACAAAGTTTACGCGCACGTCAGGTATGTATTTTGTTCTGAGGCCACCCATGATGAAAATTTCAAGCGACGGCTGTACTTCATAAGTGAGGACTAATGGTGATAGCTCTAGGAGTCTAAGGAAGCTGGCTTCCAGCTGTGACTCCCAGGCAACAGGGCACCCGTTCTTACGAGATGGGTGATATCCCCTTGAGTGGTTAGATCTTCGGGTTACTACTTTACGTACAGGCATCTGTAACTCCCTCACAAGCAAGCGAATGCGTAACGCTCGGCAAGCGAATTGATGCGGGAACTTTCGACAGGCAACACTTTCCCGTCGAGTAGCCTCGCTGAAATCGAAGGTATGGGAGGGGGTTGACAGATGGCAAAAAAAGGAAGAAATTACGAGCACCACACGAGTAACCGTTTTTCTTTCTTTGCCGCGGTCTTAACCCCTCAAGGTTGGCCGCGTTTTACATTTTCAAATCTCCTTTCCTCAAAAATCCAAACTATGAGTCTAAGGCTCATTTTTGAATTTATTCGTTTTTGTGACGAGCGGTTTTGTTGTTCGTCGCTGTTTTTAATTTCTCTCAAATAGCATTCATAACACGTACTGATAATTCTAGATGCATCGGTTCGTACCTTGCACGTGTCTGTAGCGTTCAAAGATAGCGGTAAGATTCGGGTTCACACCGAAAGGTTTGAGTATCTGTAGACGCGTTGCGGCAGGAGCATTTTTGATACGACTACAGTGGGCGCGCCAACATGTGGGGATCTTATGATAACGAAAACATGTATGACAATAACTTTCTTTGGTTTTTGTGGGCGTAATTTTTTGTTTACGCTTCATTTATTTGTTACATGACTCTTCGTGGCTAATTATTTTTTGGTGTTTGTATGTGGACTCCACAGTGTGGAGTCCACATACGCATCGTTAAGTTATTCGTGTTGTTTTCTATAGACTTTATTGACGTAGAACTGTGCTTTTTTGAATGTCCAAGTAAGGGGGCGCCAGTACAAACCCCAGCTTCCGCGAGCGCCTTTGCGAAACTCGCCCCAGAATGTCATCTCTTCACTTTTGTCCATTGACGTCACCTCGAAAGCTTGATGCTTCGTATCTGAGGTTAGGTCCAGGATCGGCTGGTATCCAGTGGTTTTAAGGCTTTCGGACAGACGTTTCAAATGAGAGATGGACTGTCGCCATCACGTTTCCTCTGCGCACGCTTTACAGAAAATCAATCAGTTAGGAGAACTTTTGGATCATTTATTTGAAAGAAGTCTCATCTTTTTTGAATGACTACAGACAGGCGAGCACTGGAATGAATTGCAGCTATTAATAGGAAGCATTACTATTCACGCCCCGCCTTCATAGCCCATCGCCATGAATCTCCAGCCACCCCGCAGACCCGGCTTTTTCGAGCATTACGAAGAGTTGATCGGTACCTGGACCCGCCGGCTGAGAAACCGTCAGCAAGCCGAGGACCTGGCCCACGATACCTTTGTGCGGGTGCTGGAAAGCAACGCCGCCAGCGTCGAGCAACCACGGGCCTATCTGCACCAGACCGCGCGCAATATCGCGGTGGATACCTATCGCCGCGAAGACCGGCGCGGGACCCTGGAACTGGAAGCGATTCACCACAGCGCGCCGCCCACCGGCGACCCGGAGCATTTCATGCACGCCATCCAGCTTGCCGACTCCATCGAGCGGGCCCTGGGCGAGTTGCCCGTCAATTGTCGCAAGGCCTTTGTCTGGCAGAAGATCGAGGGCCTGACCCAGGCGGAGATCGCCGAGCGCCTCGGGCTGTCCAAGAATATGGTGGAGAAGTATATGATTCGCACCCTGCGGCATCTGCGCGAGCGCCTGGATGGAGCGGATCAATGAAGGACAAGGCGATGCAAACTCCACCCGGACAGGACTTTCCATGATGGATACCCGTGATTGCCCACGCGATCCAGCCACGGTTCGCGATGAGGCCGCCACCTGGTTCGTACGGGTCCAGGAGGCGTCGTTGAGCGCCGGGCAACAGGCCGAGTTCGACGCCTGGCGCCATGAGCATCCGTTGCATCAGGATGAGTTCGACTTGCTCCAGGGACTCTGGAGCGCCACCGACCTGCTGCCCCAGGCACGTTTGCAGGCGCTCTGCGACGAGCCCCCGGCGCGGCTCAAGCGCCGGCCGCTGCTGCGTTATGCGGTGGCCGCCGGGGTGGTCGCGGTGGCCTTGGGCCTGGGGCTGTTCAGTGGCCTGAATCATCCGGCGCCCTATGACGCGACCTTTGCCAGCGTGCTCGGTGAGCGGCGGCATGTGGCCTTGCCCGACGGTTCGATTATCGACCTGAACAGCCGTAGCCGGGTCCGTGTGCATTACCAGCGTGACCGCCGTGAGGTCGAGCTGGAGCAGGGCGAGGCGATGTTCAGTGTCGAGCACGACAGCAGCCGGCCGTTCGTGGTCCAGGCCGGGGTCGGCAAGGTCACGGTCACCGGCACGCGCTTCGATGTGCGCCGCGATCCGGCGCAGACCCGCGTAGTGGTCGAGGCGGGCACGGTGAAGGTCCAGGGCCGCGATGCGGCGGACGGGGATTTCGTCAACCTCACGGCGGGCCAGGGTACCCGGGTCGATGAGCAGGGCCGGGTCGCCGTGGCTGAAGCGGTGAATGCCGACGAACTCACGGCCTGGCGCAGCGGCAAGCTGGTCTTCAACAATGCCCGCCTCAGCGATGTGGTGCAGGAAGTCTCGCGTTATCGGGACAAGCCCCTGGGTGTCGCTTCTGCGGCCGTGGGCAATCTGCGCTTGACCAGCGTGTTCAAGGTCAACGATACCGAGGCCCTGCTCAGGGCCTTGCCGAGCATCCTGCCGGTGGCCGTCAGGACCCGTGCCGACGGTGCCCAGGAAATAATTGCAAAATAGATTCAGGTTTTTTTCGAGTTCTTCGTCTTCTTGTCCAACTGCAACTGGTTTGCATTAACAACCGCATGCATTTGCGAACAACAGGACAAGGTCAGACGTGAATAACACACCCAACGCGCTTTACCAGGCGATCCGCAACGCACTGCCCAGCTCCCAGGCCTTTGCCCTGGCCCTGGCGGTCAGTGCCGTTGCTCCCCTGAGCCAGGCGGCTCAGGCTGATGCGGCCATCCATATCCAGGCCCAGCCCCTGGCATCGGCCTTGAGTCAGTTGGGACAGCAAACCTCCCTGCAAGTGTTTTTCAGCCCGCAACTGGTGGCCGGCAAGCAGGCCCCGGCGGTCGACGGCAACCTGTCGCCGGAAGAGGCCCTGAACGTGCTGCTGCGCGGCAGCGGCCTGGACTATGACCTCAAGGACGGCTCGGTGACCCTGCGCGCTGGCGCCCCGGCCGCGACCGGCGCGCTGGAGCTGGCACCGCTGGACGTCAAGGTGGTGGGCGACTGGCTCGGCGATGCCGACCAGGCCATTGTGCAGAACCACCCGGGGGCGCGGACCGTGATCCGCCGCCAGGCGATGGTCGAGCAGGGCGCGATGAACGTGAAGGACGCCCTGCGCACCGTGCCCGGCGTACAGGTGCAGGAAAACAACGGCACCGGCGGCAGCGATATTTCCCTCAACGTCGGTGTGCGCGGCCTGACGTCGCGTCTGTCGCCACGTTCCACCGTGCTGATCGATGGCGTGCCGGCGGCATTCGCCCCTTATGGCCAGCCACAGTTGTCGATGGCCCCGGTGTCGGTCGGTAACCTGGACAGCATCGACGTGGTACGCGGTGCCGGTTCCGTGCGTTATGGACCGCAGAACGTCGGCGGCGTGATCAACTTCGTGACCCGGGCCATTCCGGAGAAATTCTCCGGTGAGATCGGCAGCACCCTGGAAACCTCGCGCTACGGCGGCGTCAAGCACCTCGACACGGCTTTCCTCGGCGGCACCGCGGACAACGGTTTTGGCGCGGCGCTGTTGTACTCCGGCGTGAAGGGCGAGGGTTATCGCGAAAGCAACAACGGCAACGACATCAACGATGTCCTGCTCAAGACCCATTGGGCGCCGACCGACCAGGACGACTTCTCCCTCAACCTGCATTATTACGATGCCAATGCGGACATGCCGGGTGGCCTGACCCAGCAGCAGTACAAGGCCAACCCGTATCAATCGGTGCGTGACTACGACAACTTCACCGGCCGGCGCAAGGACATCTCCTTCAAGTACAAGCGGCAGGTGGATGACCAGACCCAGGTCGAAGTGCTGACCTACTACACCGACAGTTTCCGGGGCAGCAATATCGCCGCCCGCGACCTCAAGACCCTCAGCGCCTACCCGCGCAGCTACTACACCTTTGGTGTCGAGCCACGGGCGTCCCACGTCTTCGACCTGGGCCCGACCACCCAGGAAGTCAGCGTCGGCTATCGCTACCTGAAAGAAGGCATGCACGAGGCCACCAGCCGCGAGGCCCTGGTCAACAACGTGCCGGTCCTGACCCCGACCTCCGACGGGCATGTCTACCAGGACCGTACCGGCGGTACCGAGGCCAATGCCTTCTACATCGATGACAAGATCGATATCGGCAAATGGACCATCACCCCGGGTATCCGCTTCGAGCGCATCAGCAGCAACTGGCATGACCGTCCGGTGCCGGGCACCAACTACGTGCCGGTCCAGGAGAAGTTCCGCAGTGTCGACAGCAACGAGCCGCTGCCGGCCCTGAGCGTGATGTACCACATCTCCGATGCCTGGAAAGTCTTCGCCAACTACGAAACCTCCTTCGGCAGCCTGCAGTACTTCCAGATTGCCCAGGGTGGCAACGGCAACAGCACGGCCAATGGCCTGCAACCGGAAAAGGCCAAGACCTACGAGCTGGGCACGCGGTATGACAACGGCACCTGGGGTGGTGAGATGACGTTGTTCTACATCGACTTCTCCGATGAGCTGCAATACGTCAGCAACGATGTGGGCTGGACCAACCTGGGCGCCACCGCGCACCGGGGTATTGAAACTTCCGCGCACTACAACCTGGCGGACCTCGACCCGGCGCTCGACGGCCTGACCGCGAATGTCGGCCTCACCTACACCAAGGCGACCTCCCAGGGCGATATCCCGGGCTTCAAGGGCCGTGACCTGCCGCTGTACTCGCGCGAGGTGCTGAATGTCGGCCTGCGTTACGCGGTCAATCGCTGGACCTACAACCTCGACGGTTTCGCCCAGTCTTCCCAGCGTGCGCCGGGGACCGGGACCAACGCCGACGGCAGCTTCAACGGCAACTACATCACCACGCCGACCGCTGACGGCCAGTACGGCAACATTCCCGGCTACATGACCTGGGACGTGCGCGGTGCCTATGACTTCGGCGCGCAGCTGTCGAACCTGAAACTGGGGGCGGGGGTGCGTAACGTCTTCGACCAGCAGTACTTCACCCGGTCGAGCGACAACAATGCGGGGATCTACGTGGGTGAGCCACGGACCTTCTTTGTGCAGGCCAGTGTAGGGTTCTGATAGACCGCATCACCTTCTTCGCGGGCAAGCTCCGCTCCCACATTAGTCCTGTGTCGTGCACAACATCCTGGCCTGACTCAGAACCACTGTGGGAGCGGAGCTTGCCCGCGAAGGCGTTTTCAGGTCCGCAGAATCCTTCCGCTGACCGCCACCCCCACCAGCATCACCGCGATCATCATAAAGGCCAGGTTCAACGAACTGACATGGGCGATAAAGCCGATCGCCGCCGGTCCCGCCAGAATCCCCGCATACCCCAGGGTGGTCACCGCCGGCACGGCGACGCTTTCCGCCATGACCTTCTGTTTCCCCACGGCGGTGTACAGCACCGGCACGATATTCGAGCACCCGGCGCCCACCAGCGCATAACCGATCAGCGCCGCCTCCCAGGCCGGCACCAGCGTGGCCAGGGCCAGGCCGGCCGCAGCGGTCAGCCCGCCGAACACAATCACTTTTTGCGCCCCCAGGCGCCGCACAATGGCATCGCCGGTCAGTCGGCCGACCGTCATGGTCAGGGCAAAGGCCGCGTAGCCGAGGCCCGCATAGGCATCCTCGACCTGGCGTTCGGCGCTGAGAAACACCGCGCTCCAGTCGAGCATCGCGCCTTCGGCGAGGAACACCACGAAACACAGCAGGCCGATAAACAGCACCACGCCATGGGGCACGGCAAAGGCCGGTCCCGAGCCTTCACTGCCATAGGGCAACAGGTGCGGGGCGGCCTTGTACAGCGCCGCCAGCAGAAACACGATCACCACGCCAATCGCCCCCAGGGGCGACAGCCCCAGGCCCAGCAGCGCGCTGACCCCGGCGGCGCCGGAGATCCCGCCGAGGCTGAACAGCCCGTGAAAGCCCGACATCATGGTCTTGCCGCTGGCGCGCTCGACGATCACCGCCTGCAGGTTGACAGTGGAGTCCACCGAACCGAGCCCGGCGCCGAACAGAAACAGGCTGGCCACCAGCCAGGGAATCGAACTGACCGTGGCCAATAGCGGCAGCGCGATGCAGATCAGCAAGGTGCCGACGCTCAGCACCCGCCGACAACCGAAACGCGAGGCCAGGGAGCCAGCCACCGGCATGGCGATGATCGAACCGACCCCGAGGCACAACAGCAACAACCCCAGGGTGCCTTCATCGAGCCCGGCGCGGGCCTTGGCGTAAGGCACCAGCGGCGCCCAGGCGGCGACGCCGAAACCGGCGATAAAGAAGGCGATACGGGTCGACATCTGTTCCAGGCGTCCCGGTTTGAGCGGGGCGTGGGAGTGGAGGGCGGTCATGAAAAATCCTTGGCGGGCCGGCAGACAACGCTGTGCAAGGGAACATCCTTGCACATCGTGTCCGGCGCGGCGAGGCCAAGGACCGGTTTTATAACCGCTCGGTCAGGCTTTGCGACGGGCATCCAGGCTCAAGCGCCCGCCGCCGAAAGCGACAACCTGCAACAGGCCGCCGGCCATGGCGATGTTCTTGAAGAAGTGGATGAACTGGTTCTGGTCGCCCAGGTGATTGTGGAACGCCAGGGCGGTGGCCACGGTGAACAGCGCCATGATCAGGGCGACGGCACGGGTGCGGTAACCGAGGATCAACAACAGGCTGCCGCCGACTTCGACGGCGATCGCCGCGATCAGGGCCAGCTGTGGCAGGGGCAGGCCCGCCGATTCGATGTAGCCGATCATGCCGGCAGGGTTGGCGATCTTCGAGAAACCCGAGAGCAGGAAGATCGCGGCCAGCAGGATGCGCCCGGCAAGGGCGATGGCGGCCGAAGGGCTGGCGCTGTCGGTCTGGCTGTGGAGAGCGGAGTGGGCGTTGGCGGTGTTGGACATGGACTGATACCTGTGAGTGCGACGCGACCACCATGGTGCGTCGGAGTGGTGAGCAGTCTGCCATCGAGGTAACGTACGCAATAGCCGAATAATTTCGAGGATTAGGTTCGAAAATATCGAACACCTCCAGGAGCCCGCCCATGATTGCCAATCCCGGTACACCGACCCTCGACCAACTGCGGGTGCTGCTGACCGTGGTCGAAACCGGCAGTTTTGCCGCCGCCGCGCGCAAGCTCAGTCGCGCCACCTCGGTGATCAGCTACACCATCGCCAACCTGGAACTGCAACTGGGGGTGCAATTGTTTGATCGTACCATCACGCGCAAGCCGCAGTTGACCGACGCCGGCCGTACGGTGCTGGCCGAGGCGCGGACGATCTACAGTGGCATCGACGGCTTGCGCGCCAAGGTCAAGGGGCTGTTGCAGGGGCTGGAAGCGGAAATTCACCTGGTGGTCGATGTGATGCTGCCGGCGGCGCGCCTGGTGGATGTGCTCAAGGGTTTCCGCGCGCAGTTCCCCACGGTGCTCCTGCACCTGCATGTGGAGGCCCTGGGGGCGGTGGCGCAACTGGTGCTGGAGGGGCGCGCGAGTGTCGGCGTCAGTGGTTTTTTCAGTCGCGGCATGGCCGGGCTGGAGCGGGTCGGGGTGGGCAGCGTCGAACTGATTTCAGTGGCTTCGCCCAGTCATCCGTTGGCCCAGGGCATGAACCTGCCCGGGGCCGGTCGTGAGCATGTGCAACTGGTGCTTTCGGACCGTTCGAACCTGACCCGCAACCAGGAGTTCGGCGTGCTCGGCACCCGCACCTGGCGCCTGGCGGACCTGGGCTCGAAGTTGATGCTGCTGCGCGAAGGGGTCGGTTGGGGCAACATGCCCGCGCCGATGGTGGCCGAGGACCTGGCCAGTGGCCGCCTGGTCCGCCTGGACCTGCCGGATATGCGCGGTGGCCCTTATGGCCTGGATGCGATTTATCGAACCGACACGCCGCCGGGGCCGGCGGCGTCCTGGTTGATTGCCCGGCTGGTGGCGCAAGTGCAGGCGCCACCCGCCTGCACGGCCGACTGAGAGGCGTGGCGCGGCGCCGCGCCGCCTCAGCGCAGTTGTTCGACGATATCCGCGACGCTGCTGAGCACGTCCTTGCCCAGTTGCCTGGAACGCTGGCCGGACCAGCCGGTGCGCAGGTCCGGGGCGTCGTCGTTGTCCTTGAAGGGCATTTCCAGGGTCAGCGACAGGCAGTCGAAGCGCTGGCCGACACTGTTGCAGGCCAGGGTCATGTTGGCCTGGCCAGGCAGGCTGCGGGTGTAGCCGTGGGTGGTCTGGAAATCCACCGTGAGCGCGCTCAGATGGCTGCGGAAGTGGCTTTCCAGCCGGGCGATACGCGGTGTGTAGCCAGGATTGCCTTCGCAGCCGGCGGTGAAGATGTAGGGGATTTCCTCGTCGCCGTGGACATCCAGGAACAGGTCGACGCCATGCTGGGCCATCTGCTGCTGGACGAACAGGACTTCGGGGCTGATTTCCTGGCTGGCGTTCTGCCAGGCGCGGTTCAGGTCCTGGCCCATGGCGTTGGTGCGCAGATGCCCGTGGAAGGCTCCGTCCGGGTTCATATTGGGCACCAGGTACAGGTCGGCGCGGGTCAGCAGGTCGCGCAGCTCGGCATCGTCTTCCTGTTGCAGGCGCTCGATCACGCCTTCCATGAACCATTCGGCCATGTGCTCGCCCGGATGCTGCTGGGCGATGATCCAGACCTTGCGCCGGCCTTCGGCACCGTTGCCTTTGCGCAACAGCTGGATATCCCGGCCTTCGACACTTTTGCCGACGGCCAGCAGCTCGGTACCGGCGTGGGTCAGGGCCTGCTCGATCAGCCAGTCATGGCGCTCGCGGCTGTAGGGTTCGAAGTAGGCGAACCAGACTTGCTCCTGTTCGGCCACCAGGTTGATATGCAGGCTTTCACCGTCGAAACGGGTGTCGACGCGAAACCAGTTCTGGTGATCGTAGGACGCGACGGCGCGGTAGCCGGTCCATGCCTTGTTGTAGGAGGATTGGCTGGCGTTGCTCAGTTCGAAGGCATAGGTCTCGCCCGTTCGCAGGCCTTCAACCTTGAAATGGAACCACTGGAAATGCTGGCTGCGGGTATCCGGCTCCATGGCCAGGAGCAGGTGGTGCGGGTTGCTGGTGTCCAGTGCCTGGATATTACCGCTGTCGAAGTCGCTGCTGATTTTGAGAGGAGATAGAACCACGGGCGGGTACCTGAAGAAGCTTTTTGTGGTTGCTACTGTACACCTCGAGGGCGTATTAGCCGAGGCGCGAGGACGTGGGGGGCTGGAGAGGGGGGCGTCGTCCCTGACGCATTACTAGTTTAGTGCTTATGATATTCATTCTCAAAAAAATATCCATGCAACTTTACTATCGGGACGAGGGGTATCCGAAGTCTGGATTGGGGGATGTTCCTTTGCTATCATCGCCCGCATCGCGACTGCCCACCCATAGGGCAGCGCACCTGTCTTCATTAGCCTGAAGCCAAGCCCGTGAATAAATCGGGTGCAAAAAAAGACCCGGCAAAAAGCCGGGTCAAAAACCGTGATTAGCCTGATGAGGAGATAATCCAGGAGTCCGACCTAAGGTCTCCGGGTTATCGACCGATCTCGCGACCGGCTGACTGCAATAATAATCATTATCATTTGCAGGTCAAGTCTTTTACCGTTTCCGCGGATATTATTTTCCCCTTCCCTCCCCAGAGCCGGTTATTTCCTGGCTACGGTGTGCTCACGCCGTGCGGGTCTGTATCTGCACGACGCGGTCCACCAGGGCCTTGGCCATGTCGATCATGTACACCACCGAACACCCCAGGTCGCGGTTCGCGCTGTTCGCGGCTTCGTAGGCGGCCGCCGCCGCGCAGCGCAGCAGGTCCGAGGCCTGGATCATGGCGTCCTCGATATCCAGGTCGTCGCGTACGGCAAAGAGCTTCTGGTAGAGGGGTTCATCGCTGGTGTTCGCCGCGCAGGGGGCGGGTGAAACGCCTGGTTTCAAATAATAGTCGAGTGCACGTTGGGCGGCGGCGCGATCCTTGAGGGACGCGAGGGGGCTTTTCGAGTCGGTTCGAGGGCTTTCTGTCGTGATGGAAGTCATGAGGGGCCTGCCTTTCAGAGGAAGTTCAAGTCAGCTCTTTAAGGTTAGTACTATTGGTATTGTGTTGCTCGTCACAAACAATACATTTTGTGTATTGAGTGGCGAAGTACTGTCCGTATTGTTCCGTCCATGGATAAATGGATAGCATTGGTGAAGGCCAAGCTCGAAGAGCTTCGTCTTTCACAGGAAAAACTTGGCGAACGTCTGGACATCACCCAGGGCGGCGTCGGCCATTGGCTGAACAAAAGGCGCAAGCCTGATCTCGTGATGATGAACAAGGTCCTCCAGGCGCTGGGCCTGGGGCACCTGGAGGTGGTCCTGCTGGTTCGCGACCGCGCGGTGGCGGCCCAGGCCCCCGAGGAGCAGGACGAGCAGGTCTACGACATCACCTCGGCGTTTCGCTACCCGGTCAGCGACTGGCAGGAGGTGGCCACGCTGCAGGATTCCGCCAGGGGCGAGTACGCCGGGCGTTACGAGGTGACCGATCATTACGCCCCGGCGGCGTTCTGGTTGCAGGTGGTGGGGGATGCGATGACGGCCCCGTCCGGTACCAGCGTGCCCGAGGGCATGATGGTGCTGGTGGACCCGGACCGGGAGGTCGAGGCCGGCAGCCTGGTGATCGCCCGTTTGCGCGAAGGCGAGGAAGCGATTTTCCGTCAGTGGATGGAGGAGGGTGGGCAACCCTACCTCAAGCCGTTGAACCCGACCTGGCCGAAGATTCCGGTGGGTGAGGATTGCTGTGTGATCGGCGTGGTGGTGCAGGCGACCGCGAAGTTCTGAAGGTTGGCTCCGTTCGTGACGCGTTCACCTGTGGGAGCGGAGCTTGCCCGCGAAGAATGCGCTGCGGTGTATCAGGCACACCGCGTCATCGTTCTTCGCGGGCAAGCTCCGCTCCCACAAAAGCCCAGGCGTCCGCAAGATCGATGCAAGACTTGCCGGCCTCATCGCCGGCAAGCCGGCTCCCACAATGTCCGTGGCGAGTCGAGAGTCAGGATTCCAGCTCCACCAACGCACTGCCTTCGCTGACCATCTCGCCTTCCTGGCAATACAGCGCCTTGATCACACCCGCCTGGGGCGCGCGGATGCTGTGTTCCATCTTCATCGCCTCCAGCACCACCAACTGGGCACCGGCCTCGACGCTTTGCCCGACTTCCACCAACACCCGCACGATGCTGCCGTTCATGGGCGCGCTCAGGCCGCCCTGATGGCCGTGGCTGCCGTCGACGGCGGCAATCGGGTCGAAGCGGGTGATCTTGTGGCATTCGCCCTGCCAGTGCAGATAGAGCCCGTCGGCACCGCTGATCAGCCGATGCCGACGGCGAACGCCGGCCTGTTCCGTCGACAGGTATTCTCCGTGCAGTTCAAACCGGGTGTCCGGCGTCAGACTGACGGCCCGGTCCTCGCCATCGCAGCTCAGGTGCACCACGCTTTGCGCCGGCAGTCCGCTGCGAAAACCGTTGCCGCTGGCCCAAGGTGAGGCCGGGTCGTCCGCCCGTACGCCGGGGGCCTGGCTCTGCAGGAAGGCCTGGGCGGCCACCTGCCAGAACTCATCGGTATGCGCGCCCGGCGGCGGCAGCAAGTCGTCCTGATAACGGGGAATAAAGCCGGTATCCAGTTCCGCCTCGGCAAACGCCGGATGAGCCACGATCCGCCGGAGGAAACCGAGGTTGGTTTTCAGCCCGCCAATCACGAACTCGTCGAGCATCGCCAGCAAGCGCAGGCGCGCCTGTTCGCGGGTTTCGCCCCAGGCGATCAGTTTGCCGAGCATCGGGTCGTAGAACGGCGAGACGCTGTCGCCCTCGGCCACGCCGCTGTCGACCCGGCGTCCCGGACCCGGCGCCGACTCGCGATAAAGCTCCAGGCGGCCGGTGGCCGGGAGGAAGTCATTGCCCGGGTCTTCGGCGTACAGGCGCACTTCGATGGCATGGCCATGCAGCGGCACCTGTTCCTGGGTGATCGGCAGTACCTCGCCGCAGGCCACGCGAATCTGCCAGGCCACCAGGTCGAGGCCGGTAATGGCTTCGGTGACCGGATGTTCGACCTGCAGGCGGGTGTTCATTTCCATGAAGAAGAAATCGCCGCGGGCGTCCAGCAGGAACTCCACGGTACCGGCACCGACGTAGCCGATGGCCTGGGCCGCGCGCACCGCCGCCTCGCCCATGGCCTGGCGCAGTTGTGGACTCAAGCCCGGCGCCGGCGCTTCCTCGACGACCTTCTGGTGACGGCGCTGGATCGAGCAATCACGCTCGTTGAGGTACAGGCAGTGACCGTGCTGGTCGGCGAACACCTGGATCTCGACATGGCGCGGCTTGAGCAGGTATTTCTCCACCAGCATCCGCGAATCGCCGAAGGACGACTGTGCTTCACGCTGGGCAGAAGCCAGGGCTTCGGCCAGTTGGCTGACGTCCTCGACCACTTTCATGCCCTTGCCGCCACCGCCGGCGGTGGCCTTGAGCAGCACCGGGTAACCGATACGCTCGGCGGCGGCGCGGAAGGTTTCCAGGTCCTGCGCCGCGCCGTGATAACCCGGTACCAGCGGTACCCCGGCCGTCTCCATCAGGGCCTTGGCCGCGGACTTGCTGCCCATGGCATCAATGGCGCTGGCGGGCGGGCCGAGGAACACCAGGCCGGCGGCCTCGATGGCCCGGGCAAAACCGGCGTTTTCCGAGAGGAAGCCATAACCCGGGTGAATCGCCTGGGCACCACTGGCCTGGGCGGCGGCGATCAGTTTATCGATTTGCAGGTAGCTCTCGGCGGCCTTGCTGCCACCCAGGTCGACACGGATATCGGCTTCACGGCTATGCCGGGCATCACGGTCGATGGCGCTGTGCACGGCGACGGTGGTCAGGCCCAGGGCCTTGGCGGTGCGCATCACCCGGCAGGCGATTTCGCCGCGATTGGCCACCAGGATGGAAGTGATCACGGGCGTGCTCATCAGCGCGGCTCCTTGGCGGTGGACTCGGCCTGCCAGCTCGGCGGGCGTTTTTGCAGGAAAGCCCGCAGGCCTTCCTGGCCTTCGGCGCTGACGCGGATACGGGCAATGGCGTTTTCGCAATAACGCCGGCGCGCCGGGCTGAGTTCGCCGCTGCCGATTTCCCGCAGCAGTTCCTTGCTTACGCGCATGGCTTGCGGGCTGTTGAGCAGCAGGTTGTCGACCCAGGCCGTGACCTGTTGATCCAGCTCGCCGGCCGCACAGGTTTCCGACAACAGGCCCAGCTCGCGCGCGCGCAGGCCGCTGAAGCGTTCGGCGGTCAGGGCGTAGCGACGCGCGGCGCGCTCGCCGATGGCCTGGACCACGAACGGGCTGATCACCGCCGGGGCCAGGCCGATGCGCACTTCCGAGAGGCAGAACTGCGCATCCTCGGTGCCGATGGCCATGTCACAGGCGCCGATCAGGCCAAGGGCGCCGCCATAGGCAGCGCCCTGGACCACCGCCAGGGTAGGGATTTTCAGCTTGGCCAGGTTGTACATCAACTCGGCCAACTCGCGGGCATCGTCGAGGTTGGTGGCGTAGTCGAGCTGGGCCGATTGCTGCATCCAGGCCAGGTCGGCGCCGGCGCTGAAGTGCCGGCCACGGCCGCGCAGCACCAGGAAACGCAGGGCGGCGTTGGCCTGGACCATCTCCAGGGCAAGGATCAACTCGCGGATCATCTCGGCGTTGAAGGCGTTGTTCTTGTCTTCGCGGCTCAGCCACAAGGTGGCAAAGCCCCGGGGGTCGAGCTGCAATTCGAGGGTGTTGAAGTCGGTCACGGTGCGGGCTCCGCTGGGAGAGGGGCGGCGATAGGGCCTCATGGTCACATCCGGAACACGCCGAAGCGGCTCGGTTCGATCGCTGCGTTGAGGGCGGCCGAGAGCGCCAGGCCGAGTATTTCGCGGGTCTGGGCCGGATCGATGACGCCGTCGTCCCACAGCCGGGCACTGGAGTAATACGGGTGGCCCTGGTGTTCGTACTGGTCGAGGATCGGCTGCTTGATCTCGGCTTCCTGTTGCGCCGAGAAGCTTTCGCCATTGCGCTCGTGCTGCTCGCGCTTGACCTGTACCAGCACCCCGGCGGCCTGTTCGGCACCCATCACGCCGATTCGCGCGTTCGGCCACATCCACAGGAAACGCGGGTCATAGGCGCGCCCGCACATGCCGTAGTTGCCGGCGCCGAAACTGCCGCCGATGATCACGGTGAATTTCGGCACCTTGGCGCAGGCCACGGCGGTGACCAGCTTGGCGCCATGCTTGGCGATACCGCCGGCCTCGTATTTCTGGCCGACCATGAAACCGGTGATGTTCTGCAGGAACAGCAGCGGGATGCCGCGCTGGCAGGCCAGTTCGATAAAGTGCGCGCCTTTCTGTGCGGACTCGGCGAAGAGGATGCCGTTGTTCGCCAGGATCGCGATGGGGTAACCGTGCAGGTGGGCAAAGCCACAGACCAGGGTGGTGCCGAACAGCGCCTTGAATTCATCGAAGAGCGAATCGTCCACCAACCGGGCGATGACTTCACGCACGTCGAACGGTTGCTTGGCATCCGCCGGAATCACCCCGTACAACTCGTCGGCGGCGAAGCGCGGGGCAATCGGCGTGCGTTGTTGCAGCTCGCCGAGCTTGCGCCAGTTGAGGTTGGCGACGCTGCGCCGGGCCAGGGCCAGGGCGTGTTCATCGTTTTCGGCGTAATGGTCGGCGACGCCGGAGATCTTGCAGTGCACATCGGCGCCGCCCAGGTCCTCGGCGCTGACCACTTCACCGGTGGCGGCTTTCACCAGCGGGGGACCGGCGAGGAAGATGGTCGCCTGCTGGCGGACCATGATCGCTTCGTCGGCCATCGCCGGCACATAGGCCCCGCCGGCGGTGCAGGAACCCATGACCACGGCGATCTGCGGGATGCCCTGGGCGCTCATATTGGCCTGGTTGAAGAAGATCCGCCCGAAGTGCTCGCGGTCCGGAAACACTTCGTCCTGGCGCGGCAGGTTGGCGCCGCCGGAGTCCACCAGGTAGATGCACGGCAGGCGATTCTGCTGGGCGATGGTCTGGGCCCGCAGGTGTTTTTTCACCGTGAGCGGGTAGTAGGAGCCGCCTTTGACCGTGGCGTCGTTGGCCACGATCATGCATTCGACGCCTTCGACACGGCCGATACCGGCAATCACCCCGGCGGCCGGCACGTCTTCGCCGTAGACCTCATAGGCCGCCAGCTGGCTGATTTCCAGGAACGGCGAACCGGGATCGAGCAGGCGGTTGATCCGCTCCCGGGGCAGCAGTTTGCCCCGCGAGGTGTGTCGTTCCTGGGCCTTCGGCCCGCCGCCTTGCTGGACCTGGGCCAGCAGGCTGCGCAGGGCGACGACCTGTTCGAGCATCGCCGCGCGGTTGCCGGCGAATTCGGCCGAACGCGGATTGAGTTGCGTGTGCAGGATTGCCATGTGCGCGCCCCTCAGCGGGTTTCGTTGAACAGTTCGCGGCCGATCAGCATGCGGCGGATCTCGCTGGTGCCGGCGCCGATTTCATACAGCTTGGCGTCGCGCAGCAGGCGTCCGGCGGGGAATTCGTTGATGTAGCCGTTGCCGCCGAGGATCTGGATCGCGTCGAGGGCCATCTGGGTCGCGCGCTCGGCGCTGTAGAGGATCACCCCGGCGGCGTCCTTGCGGGTGGTCTCGCCACGTTCGCAGGCCTGGGCCACCGCATACAGGTAGGCGCGGCTGGCGTTGAGCTGGGTGTACATGTCGGCGACCTTGCCCTGGATCAGCTGGAACTCGCCGATGCTCTGGCCGAACTGCTTGCGGTCGTGGATATAGGGCACCACCAGGTCCATGCAGGCCTGCATGATCCCGGTCGGGCCGCCGGAGAGCACCACGCGCTCGTAGTCGAGGCCGCTCATCAGCACTTTCACGCCACCGTTGAGCACGCCGAGGATGTTTTCTTCCGGCACTTCGACGTCATCGAAGAACAGCTCGCAGGTGTTGGAGCCGCGCATGCCGAGTTTGTCGAACTTGTTGCTGCGGCTGAAGCCTTTCCAGTCACGCTCGACGATAAAGGCGGTGATGCCGTGGGCGCCCTTTTCCGGCTCGGTCTTGGCGTAGATCACGTAGGTGTTGGCGTCGGGGCCGTTGGTGATCCAGGTCTTGCTGCCGTTGAGCACGTAGCGGTCGCCACGCTTGTCGGCGCGCAGTTTCATCGAGACCACGTCGGAGCCGGCGTTGGGTTCGCTCATGGCCAGGGCGCCGACATGTTCGCCGCTGATCAGCTTGGGCAGGTATTTGGTTTTCTGTGCGTGATTGCCATTGCGGTTGATCTGGTTGACGCAGAGGTTGGAGTGGGCGCCGTAGGAGAGGGCGACCGAGGCCGAACCTCGGCTGACTTCTTCCATGACCAGCACATGGGCCAGGTAACCCAGGCCGGCGCCGCCGTACTCTTCCGGGACCGTGATGCCGAGCAGGCCCATGTCGCCGAACTTGCGCCACATATCGGCGGGGAACAGGTTGTCCACATCGATTTGCGCGGCCCGCGGCGCCAGCTCCCGGGCGACAAAGGTCCGCACCTGGTCACGGAGCATGTCGAGGGTTTCACCGAGGGCGAAGTTCAGGGTCGGATAGCTCATGGGGCACCTTTTGTTATGGGTTGAGCAAGGCGTGGGTGTGGGCGTTTGTTCACCTTTACGTTAACGTAAAGGTGATGGGTCTGACTGTCAATCGGACATTTTCCACGGACCGTCCCGACCTCCACGCAAAGGCGCCGGGGCAGGGGCTACATAGTGCTGGCAGAGGCCTGATTTCTGCCGCATGTCGGGGGCGATCCGTCCCACTATTTGAACTTGTTCCGCTCGGGCGCATCCGTACGCTCGGGGCTTTAACCAGGAGTTCAGCCCCGATGCACCGATCCATGGATGATCAGCAAACCCCACCGATCCCTCGCCAGGCGCCGCCGGGCGCGCCCTTGAACCGGCACCAGGCGTTTATCGCCAGCCGGATCCCGGAACCCTTGAAACACCCCGGCTCGGCCTGCCTCAAGGCGCTGGCCGGGTTGCAACCGAGCCTGCCGCCCTGGTACGCCAAGGCCGCGCCGGAGACGCGCGCGGCCTTCGAAAAAAGCCAGCATGAACGCTGCGTGAGCCAGCATGAACTCGAGGCGATACTGGAACGCATCCTGCCCCTGGAGCGTTTTGCCGAGCCCTTGTTGAAGGCGGCGATCGCAACGACCTTCAACCTGGAGCTGGACGTCAGGCAGACCTATTTCGTCCGTCGGATGCAGCGCAGCCGCGCTTCCAGCCTGGGCGGTTTTCTCGGCCTTTCGGCGGGGGATCCGCTGGTCCGCAACTGGTACTGGGACATCACGCTGCTGGAGGCTGCACTGCATAACTTTGCCGCGGACGAAGCCGGCAGGTCGCCTGCCGAGGGGGCGGAGTTCATCACCCACGACCACAACACCGACGCGGTGCGGATGACCCATGTCAAGGACCATGAGCTGCCGGTGCGTCCCGAGCGGTTTGCCGCGCTGTGCCGCACCCTGGACCTGGGCGGCCAGTATCAAGCGCATATCAATGCGGTGCTCAACCCGGCCGACGGCATACGCAAAGCCCGAGTGCGCCGGACCTGGGTCAGGCACCTGCGCCATGAGTTGAGCGAGGCGCTGCATCTGGCGCGGATGAAAGACGATGTCCCGGCCGATGCCTATCAGATGCTGATGCAATGGCTGGCGGACCAGGGCGATATCCACCTGGACGGCCAGCGCGTACGGCCTTCGCGGCTGAGGATGCTCGGCGTCGACTTGAGCGAAATCCTCCTGTTCGGCGCCGAGCGCGGCGGCACGCTGCAACGTTGCGTGGTCTATGTGCCCGGCGATGACCTCCAGCCGCTGCGGCATTACGTCTCGACCGCGGCCTTCATGATCGATTTGCGTACGCGCCTGCATGGCGCGAACTTCCGGCGTTTCTTCAGTCGATTTGTCACGGTGCGCGAGCAGCCGGCGTTTTTCAGCGCGCTGAAAAAGCTCCTGGACCCCGGCGACCGGCATGAGTTGTGGGACGACTACAGCCTTGATCCCGGCTTGCGCGTGGGCCTGGATCTGGTCGACCTGCCCCTGCGCCTGGATAGCCGGGCTGCGCTGGATGAAGTGCTGGCCGATCTGTGCGAATTGAAGATCGGCCGGATGCTCGGCGATGCCCGCGCGCTGGCCGTGCCGACCGACGACGAGAACCGTGAAGCGCGGATCGCCCGCTTCATGGCAGTGTTCGACGCCGGCATGGACCTGCTCAACCTGTTGGTGTTCGTGCCCGGCCTCGGCCAGGTGATGCTGCTCGCCATGGCGACCCGGATGCTCCATGAAGTCTATTCCGGGATCGAGGCCTGGGAGGAGGGGGAAACCCGCGAAGCCTGGGCGCACCTGCTCGGGGTGGCGATGAACCTGGCCTTTATCGGCACTGCCGGAGTCGTCCTGCCGCACCTCGACAGCTCGGCATTTATCGACAGCCTGGTGCCGGTCAGCCTGCGCGAGGGCGTCATGCGGCTGTGGAAAGCCGATCTGCGGCCCTACGAACATCAACCGCCGTTATCCGACAAGCCCTTGCCCGACAAACTGGGGCCGCATGATTATCTGAGTGACTATTACCTGCCGCTGGAAGGCCGGCATTATCGGCTGCGCCCCGATGAGCACTGGCCCGGACGTTATCGCGCCCTTCACGCCAGGGCTGACGAACTGCTCAATCCCCATGCCCCGCAGTTTCGCCCGAACGGCGCGGGCGGCTGGCTGCATGAAGTCGACGCACCGCTGGGCTGGGACGACGAACGCCTGTTCGCCCGCTTGAGTCCCGAGGCCGCCAGCCTCGACGGCGCCACGGCCAGGCGCATCATGGACATCTGCGGCATTGATGCCGCGGTGTTGCGCGAGGTGCAGTACAACACGCGACTGCCGCCGGCCTTGCTCAGCGACAGCGTCACGCGGTTTGTCCTCGACCGTGAGCTCGGCCGCCTGGTGCAACGCTTGCAGGCGGGTGCCGCATCGAGCGGCTCCCTGGATGAGTTGCACATGGAGATGCAACTGCTGACCAGTGCCCCGGTCTGGCCCCGCTCGAAAGTGCTGCGGCTGCTCAACGGCTCGGGCCGCACGCTCCAGGAGTATCCGGCCGCTATCGAAGCGCGGGTCCCGCGTATCGAGGTGCGTTGGCCGGGATTGGATGCGGACGGTTTGCTGGAGCAGGTGCTGCGCCAGCTTGACGAGGCCGAGAGCCGCGCGCTGCTGCAGGAGGAGTTCGGGCTCGGCGCGGTCAGCCCGGCGGCGCGTGTGGTGACGCTGCGCCAGCGCCTGGCGAGGGAGGCGCTCAAGCGCCGGGCCGACCTGTTCGACTCGCACTACCGCTACCGCACGCTGCCCGACCGCGATGAGCCGGGCGTGGCGCTGTTGCAGCGCGACTTTGCCGAACTGCCGGTGCGGGTGGCGCAGGAACTGGCGAGGCATGCCGACGGTCGCGAGCTGCAGCAGTTCGAAGGCGGGCGTGTGCCCTTGCGCCTCGCCGAGGAAGCTCGTCACTACCTGCGTCATGTGCGACTGGCACGCCAGTATGAAAGCCTCTACCTCGACTCGGTGAACCAGGCCGAGGCCTATCGGGTCGTGCTGCCGATGCTGGAGACGCTGCCGGGCTGGTCGGCGCGTGTGCGCCTCGAAATCCGCGACGGTACTTTCGACGGCGCCTTGCTGGCGAGTGTCGGGCCGCCGCGTGCGGCGATCAGCCGGGTGCTGATCAGGGACGATGGCCTGTATGAAACCTGTGACGAAGTCGCCCGCGATCTGCATGGCCCGGACGATCTGTATGCCGCCATCCTGCATGCCTTGCCGGATGCCGAACGCACGGCCCTGGGCTTTGCGCATGTCGGCCAGGGCGGGGAACTGAAGCAGGCGTTGCGCGGGCTGCCGACGCTGCCGCGGGACAAATTGGCCGGGGGGCCGCCCGCTGGGCCGGGCAACCCGCCGATGGGCCTGGCCGCCGGACGGAGCGGTTATTCGTTCGATGATCCGGCAGTGGCTGACACACCTCAAAGGCATATCCGGGAAGTGATCCAGTTGGCCCGTGAGGTCTACCCGAGCCACGAATGGCGAACCATGGAGCGCCTGCTCGGCATGGATGCCCCTCGGGCGATTGCAACACCAAGGCGCAACCCGGAACTGATCAAGCTGGCCCGCGAGGTCTACCCGGCCCATGACTGGGAAGCGGTGGAGCACTTTCTTGGCCAGGAGCAGGCCAGCGACCTGGAATTTTCCGGGCGCCTGGGTGATCTGTGGATCGAATATCAGCTTCTCAGCCGGCGCCTGGACAGCTGGATCTGGACCCCGAGTTATTACTCGCAGGACGGGCGCTTCATGGCGGTCTCGGACACCACGCGGCGGCTGGTCGCCGAGGAAATCAAACGCTGCTGGCGGCGTGAGACCCCCGCGGCTCGCGCCACCGTCGGAGCCCTTGCCGGCAGCCGGTTGAAACTGGATAACCAGCGGGTCGGGAGCTTGCTCGTGTTGTCCGCCGATTTCAGCCATGTCAGCGAGTTGAGCCTGAACAGCATGGGCGTGTCCGGAAGCCTCGACGGCTTCCTGGACCGGTTCAGCGGGGTGAACTGGCTGTCCATGAGCGGTAACGATCTTGGCATGTTGCCACCTGCGATCGCCACCATGAAGGGGCTGGCCACGCTGATACTGCCCAATAATGGCATCGTCCTGACGGCGGAAACCGCGGGGCAACTGGCGCGCCTGACGAGCCTGCAAGTGTTGACGCTCGAGGGCAATACCCTTGGTCACCCGCTCGACCTGTCGCGGCTGGGTGCCCTGCGTGGGTTGGGCTTGCGAAGGACCGGCCTGACGGCCTTGCCCGTCGGGCTTGAACGTCTTGATCGTCTGGAAATACTGGACTTGAGTGACAATACGCTGGGGATCGCGCCCGATGTTTCCGCCCTGACGCGCCTGCAACGCCTGAACCTCAGGCACACCGGGATCACCCAGTGGCCGGTGGGGTTTGAGCGTTGCCCGAACCTGCAATCCCTGGACCTGAGTCACAACGGGATCAACCATATCCCGGCGCCGGTCGAGACCCTTATCCGTGCCTTGAGCCCCGCGCAGCGCTGGGTCATCAACCTGCGGGGCAATCCGCTGACCGAGGTGGCCCGTGTCACCGGCTTGCAGTTGGGGCTCGGTGGCTTGGCCGGGTCGACACCGTTGCCCGGTCCTTCTGAAGTGGAGCATTGGCTGGAGGGTGCGGACGCCGAACAGCAGGCGTCCAGAAGCGCCCTTTGGCGGTCGCTGAGCGAAGAGCCGGGCAGCGGCGAGTTTTTCAAGGTTATCCAGAACCTGACGGTATCGGCGGATTTCACCCAGCTTGTCTATCGTCCGGCGTTGATGGCCAGGGTCTGGCGGGTGATGGAGGCGATTGCCGGCAACAGCGAGCTGCGCGTCAGGGTTTTCCGGCTGTCGACGGAAACCGACACCTGTGCCGACGGCATGGCGGATATCTTCAGCAACCTGGATTTCGAGGTGTTGCTGGAGCAGGCGCAGGCCCTGGCGGACCCTGTCGCGCGGGGTGTCGAACTGCTCAAACTGGCGAGAAGCAAATCCCGCCTGCTGGCCCTGAGGCTTCTGGCGGATGAGGAGTACCGCCGACAATTGATGTTCGATGACCGCCCGGATGAAGTCGAAATTCATCTGGCTTATCGGATTGGCCTGGCTCGGAAAATGGAGCTGTTGGCACAGCCCGACGCCATGCTCTTTCAGCCAGTCTCGAATGTCGCGCCACAGCAGATCGAAGCCGCCGGGCGCACGGTGCTGGCGGCCGAAGCACAGGGCGGCCTGGCCCGTGCGCTCCTGGCGCTGGAGCCGCCGTTCTGGCGGGAGTTCCTGGAGGCGCAGCATGCCGCCGAGCTCAAGCTCAATAGCGAGTTCTACTACGCCAGGCTGGAGGCCCTCGAGGAATTGAAGGACAAGCTGGATGAGTGGCTCGAACCCGGGCGCGGCACGGAGGCCGAGCGGGCGAGCTTGCGTGAAGCGATCACGCAATTGGCGCAAGGGCTGGGGATTGCGACGGATCAGTTGTTCAGCGGGCAGCCGATGAGCGAGCAATTCTATCGCGAGGTGCTGGAGGGCATTGCCGAGGAGCAGGGCGGGATGCTTCGGCGTTTGACCCAGGAGGCTCTGGATCGTTTGGGGGCGTCGGCCAGCAGGTAATCTGCGAGAACCGGACTTTCGATCGTTCCCTCGCGCGGGAACGATCAAACTTGAGGCCGGACGCGGTCTTGTGGCGAGCCCGCTCGCCACAGGTTTCGGCCTGGCTTGAGGTCGGTGCCGGAGCCTCGTTGGGATCAGCTCGCCAGTCCGTGCTCGCGCAACGCCTCCGCCGTCAGGCGCTCCATCTCTTCGTTGTATTCACCCCCGATGGCTTCGTAGAGGGCCTGGTATTCGGCGTCGGTCATGGGCCGGGCAAACACTTCCTGCTCGGACTTGCCCAGTGTGCCGGCCGAGGCTTTCATGACTGCTTGCAGCCGGGTCTTTTCTTCCTCGGGCAGATTTCCATTGTTGAACCAGCGCTCCTGTGCCGATTGCAGGTCCAGCAGGGCATCGCTCTTGGTCTCGCGCAGCGTCTCTTTCGCGCTGAGCTCCTGCAGGTACTGGACCTCCATGTATTCCTTCCAGAACTCCTGCTTGAGGATCTGCCTGACCCCATCCAGCGGCTGCTGCTCCTGCTCAAGGATGGCCAGGTAAGCTTCATCCACCTGGGCCGGAGTGACCCCGGCAATTCGGTTGTAATGCATCTTCGAGGCCTGCCAGGGCAGTTCCAGCCGATCCCCCAGACCGATGCGAAAGGCCAGGTAGACTTCCGCTTCATCGGGACGTCGACCCTCGCCCCGGCGTTTGTTGATCACCGCCCGGGCCTGGGCGTTGACCCGGTCCAGGCGCGATTTTCCCTTGGCCAGTTGCAGCAGTTTCAACTCGATCTTGCGGGCGTCCGGCTCGGTGTAGGCTTCATGCAGCAACACGTCGAGACCCATGTCGCTGAACGCCACGGTGATGCCGTCGGCACAGGCGTCCGATTGCGGTGCGTTGGCCTTGGCGAAGAGTTTCTCGCGCAGTGCGGTGTCATCGACCGCGGCGCTGACCATGCGCCGGACCCTGTCCACGAGTCCCGGGCGAATGGCCTCGTCGGCATAGTCGGCCGATTCACGCAGATCGCCGATAACGTGGAAAAACGCTTCGGACTGCTCGATCGGCTCCTCGCCGGCCAGGCGCAGCCACTTGTCGCGAAAGGCCTCCTGCTGCTGGTTGTCGAGCCCTTGCAACCAGGCACTTTCATCGCGCGCGGCGGGCCCCCGCGAACCCTGTGGACTATGTGCCGGCGAGTCACCGCCGCTCAGGTCGGCCTCCGATTCCGAGTCGACTGGTATGTCCAGCCCCAGGTCGATCCCGGTTTCCGTGTGGTAGTCCACGGCGTCATCGAGAAAGTCCCTTGCGATGGGGTTGTGGTAGAGGTTGATGGCCCTGGCGATGCGTTGCCCCTCTTCGCTGGTGTCCAGGGCGGCGCTGGGGATCGTGGTCAGGTGGTTCGAACTCAGGTCCAGATGGGTCAATGCCGGCAGGTCCAGGTAGCCGCTCGGCCACTGGCTGAGCCCGGTGTTGCGCAGGCCGATATGGGTCAGCTCAAGCATCGCGCTGAAATCCGGCGAACGGCCCAGGGCCGGGTTATTGGACAGGTTCAGCTCCCTCAGGTGGGTCAGCCCTTCGAGCAGGTTGGCCGTTTCCTCGGTCAGGACGATACGGTTGCCGCTCAGGTTGAGGTGGACCAGTCCGCTCATCGAACCCAACGCGGGGGGAATCTCGGTCAGGACGCCGCCGCCGATATACAGGCGCTTCAACTGGGGGAAACCCTCGAGGAAACGGTTCAGTCCCCGGGTGATGTCCGGGTGGGTCCCGCTCATGAACAGTTCGGTGACATGGCTGAAGTTGGCCGACAGCGTCGGCAGCCGGGCTGTCGAGTCGTACAGTGAGAAGTTGAGCTGATAGCCTTCCGGGGCGATGCCCAGGAAGGGTTCCCGGCGCCAGCATTGCCTGATCGCCCGGGCAATATAGTGCCTGACCGTCACGCCTATCTGGGGATCCGGCGGTGTACTGACCCAGGTTTCGAGCTCCGTGGACAAGGTGTTGTATTCGTTTTCCAGTGCTTCGAGGCGTTGCACCGCCGCGCCTTCGTTCAGGCCGCGCAGGTCGAGAAAGGCCTCCACATTGCGCCAGTCATGGGTGGGGTAAAGACGTTGCGCAAGCTCGGTGAAGGCCGGGGAGCGGGCCCCCGCGATTCTTTCGGCCGCCTCGGGCCCGGCGGCAGACGGGCCTGGACGACGGGTGGCCAGGCGCCTCGGCGGTGTTTCGTTGGGTTTGCCGGGGGGCAGGCCAAGGAGTTTTTCCATCTCCTTGCGCGGCGGCAACGGCTGATCGAGCACGGTCTGCTTCAGGCTGGCGGCCTCATGGGGACTGGGAAACCCCAGGGCCTTGCGCTCGGTGTCGGGCAGGGCGTGCAGGACACTGCTGTACAGAGTGTCCGGGCCGTGCAGTTCCTGGCCCAGGGCATCATGGGCTTCATACTGGTCGGCTTGTTTAACCAGGACCTTGCGAATCGGTGCCTGTTCCACGCCGAGGCTGTCGAGCAAGGGCCCGCTGAAGTAGGGCTCGCGTATTTCCAGGCGAACCTGATCCGACCAGCCGGGCAGCTTGCCGATCTGGCTGAGGATCAGCTTGTCGGTATCGGGGTTGCTCGTCGCCTCGAGATACAGTCCTTCCCGGGCGCGCGCCAGGCGCAGCTTGCGACTGTAAGCGCGGGCCTCTTCGGCCAGGCGCAACGGCACACGCCTGGCGTTGAGCAGAACCCGCTGTTCGGCCGGACTGGCGTTTCTGGACAATTCCTCCGCGACCGGCGTCGACAGGCTGGGAAACTCTTTGCGGATCACCGCAACGGCGGGGTCGTTGCTCTGGGTGCGATAGCGATAGTGTGAATCGAACAGCGCCGCCCGGCGATTGCTGGCCTGGGTCGCGAGCTTGCGCCTGAGGGCCACGGCACGGGCATCCAGGCTGATGGGACCGGTGCCGAAGTCTTCGCCCAGCAAACTGCGGATCTCGGCCTCGTCGAGGTTTTCCAGGACCTTGCGCAGCAGTTGATTGGCGTCGAGCCCGGGCCAGCGCAGGTCGATGCGCTGCAAGGCTTGCGCCTGGCCGGCGGGGTATTCCTTCAGCGGCACGCCGTGGCGGTCCAGCAAGCGCAACACTTTCGAGGGCGGCCAGACCGGTTCGCTGGTGAGCAATTGCAGTTCCATGTGCAGTTCGTCGATTGAACTGTTGGCCGCGCCACCGCTTTGCAGGCGTTGCACCAGGCGCTTGAGGTCACGGTCGAGCTTGAAGCGGGTCACGCTGTCTTCGAGCAGGGCCGGGGGCGGTTCCTGGTCCAGGTGCAGCAGACGCAGGGCATCGTCGTCGACCCCGCTCAGTTGCATGATTTTTTCCGCCGACGCCGGGTCCAGGCTGGCCGCATCCGACCCCAGCCGGGAAAACAGCTGCGGTTGCCGCCACTGCAAGGGTTGCTCGAACTCATGGAGCCAGGCGCCCTTGCCGTTGTGATAGACCTGCGGTGCATAGGCGTCGGGATTGTTCGGGTGTTGCAGGTGGAAGCGCCTGGCGGTGGCGCCGGGCCTGATCTGGTAATGGCGGCCGTTGAGACCCAGGTAGGTCTTGTCCTGATGGCGATAGAGCCCCGTGGCATCGGGTTTCAGCTCCGGCGAGTCGGGTAGCCGCTGTTCATAGGGGGTCAGGTCGGGCTTCCAGAGTGCCGGCTCGCCCTGGGGCGACTTGATCGGCTTGAGTCCTTCGATAAACCTCGAACCTTCGAAGTCCAGGGTCATGACGGCCCCCAGCCCCAGCAGTTCAACGTTCAGCAGCACGCCCATAAAACCGAGCACTGCCTGCATTTTCTCTTCATGGCTCCATTCCTCGATGCCGTTGTAGAGCTGCACGATCAGTTGCGCGGCGGCGACCGCGAGCATTGCCTCGCCGAGCCCGGGTACCAGGAACAACAGGTTGATCCCCCAGTTCAGCAACGAGCGCAGGCGCGCGGTGCGGGTCTTCTTGTCCTCGTCGTCCGTGGGCACCGCGCTGACCCGGGCGTCGTCGAGCTTCTTGACCGTTTGCAGGACGCAGAACTCGGTGAAGGGGGTGTCCCCCAGCGAGCCTTTCTCCAACTGCAGGCTGGCTTGCGGGGCCGGCTTGCGCTGCCCGCTGACGGGGTCGAGGGGGTTCAGGCAATCCTCGAGGGCACGCAAGAGTGCCGGTTGGGTGCGCAGGTGAACATAGCGCTTGAAGAGCGCCTGATAGATTTTATCCCGCAGCCGTTCCCTGAGCTCATCGTGGAAGGCCTTGAAAGACGGATAGCGCTTGACGGCCTGGTGCGGGTCACCCGACAGATAGGCCACGCAAGGTCGCTCGCCGGTGCTGGAGGGGGCGTCATGCTCGATCAGCAGCACGCCCTTGAGCAGCGCGCCCCAGGCGCCGCTGTCGACGTTCGGAAAGTCGAGCAGGGTCAGGGAGTAGCAGTGCACGGGCCGGTTGTCCCAACGGGTTGTCTGCGTCGGGTCGAGCAGGCTGTGCAGCATCTGGTAAGCCGATTGATCCAGGTTACCCTTGATCAGGGCGATCTCCGCCTGCACCGCCAGTTCGTCGCGCTCCTGGTGCTCGAAGAGGGTCTTGTAGAGCGGGCTTGGGTGGTTGCGCGCGGTACGCAGGAGAAAGTGTTCGATGTACCTCTTGTACTGGCCGCCGAGGTCGAGCCGGCGACAGACGGCAGCGAAGTCCGGGGGCGTGATGGGCTTTTTCAGGGCCGCGGTGCTTTTCCGCAGGATGGCCGAGCCGTGGTCGAAACCGAATGTGCCGGTTTCGCTGCTTTCGAAGTTCTGCAGGGCGGCTTGCAGCAGGCTCTGCACGACACTGTTCTCCCGACGCGGTTCGCCGAGGGTGGCGGCGGCGAGGATATGCACGTGCCGGAGTTGGTCGTGGTGAATGTCCAGGCCCGGGCCATAGTGGTCGTTCAGGGCCTGGGTGAGCAGCGGCGCGGCAAAGTCCCTGGCGCTTTTGAAACCGTGCAGATGGCGCGCCAGTGCGGCTTTGGATATCTGGCTGCGCTTGAGCCGCGTGGCGAATGCCAGGCGTCGTTCGAGGGAAGCCTGGGTCAGCCAGGAGGGCAGTCGCTTGAGGATCAGGCGATGGTTCCTGGTCGATCGCACCTGGCTGGCGGAGGCGGCAAGTGGGCGTTGCTCGGTACTCATGAAGATCAACTTTTTCCGTGAATGAGGCTTTCAGCTTATGCCGAACGCCTGCACTTAAAAGTTGAAAAAGTTGAGTTGAATCAGTCGGTTGATATCAATAATCCGTACCTTTGAAATAGTCGGTTATGGCCTTTTGACCAGCGTCTCATGCTAGTTGGCTGCAACCTCGTGTTGCCGCAGCAACTGTTCGCTCAACTGCTCCAGGGTGTCGCTGTAGGCTTTGGCGATATCGCCGGACAGCCTCAGATAGGTGCTGTCGGTCATGGCACTGGCGAAGGCTTCGCCGGGTGTCAGCCCGAGTGTCTGGGCCGACTGTTTTATCGTCTCGGCCAGGTCGGCGTTCTGCTGCTCGTCCAGGGGGTTGCCGCCGAACCATTCGCGTTGTGCACCCAGCAAATCGTCGAGCGCGCCGATCATCTGGTCGCGCTGCTCCCGTGGCGCCTTGAGAGGCCCTTCCTGAAAGCGTTCCTCCAGATAGTCCTTCCAGAACGGCTGGCTGACCAGACTCCTGGACATTTCGCCGGGCTGACGCTCCTCGGCCAGGATGGCCTGGTAAGCCTCGTCCAGCTTCGTGTTGTCCACACCGGCCATCCGACCGTGATTCATTTTCCGGGCTTGCCAGGGCAACCCGAGCCTTTCGGCCAGGCCGATGCGAAAGGCCAGGTAGATCTCCGCTTCATCGGGATTCGCCCCGCTGTCCTTGCGCGCATCGATCAGGCGCCTGGCCTGGCGGTTCACCTGTTCCAGGTGCACTTTACCCTTGGCCAGTTGCAGCAGCTCGGCTTCACGGGCTTCGAGGGGCAGGGCCCTGGCCTCATACAGCAGGACATCGAAGCCCATGTCGCTGAAGACCACGCTGATCCCGTCTTCACAGCTGTCCGGATCCGGTGCATTGGCGCGCCTGAACAGCTGCTCGCGCAGTTCGGTATTTTCCGCGGCGGCCCTGACCATGTGCCAGACGCGCTCGGACAATTCAGGACGATGTTCGGCGCTGAGATAGTCGGCGGAATACCTGAGGTCTTCCAGCACCCGGAAAAACGCCTCGGAGGCTTCGACATCGTCGCTGGCCAGCCGCAGCCACAGGTAACGCCTGGTTTCCCGTTCCGACCGGCTCAGGCCCTCGATCCAGTGGCTGCTTTCACGCGGCACGGGTGAGGGGGTGCCCCAGCGGTTATGCCGGGTGCTGGCGCGTGATTGCGAGCGCGAACCGCTGCTCCAGTCCGATTGATCCTCGCTTTCGATCAGCACATCCAGGCCCAGGTCGAGATCGGTTTCCATTCGATAATGGTCGACCCGCTGGCGCAGTGCTGCCGGTATCGGGTTGCCTTCCAGGTTGATTGCCCGGTTGAGGCGTTGACGTTGCGGGTCGGTCCCGAAGACTTCGTCGGGAATGTCGCTGATGCGGTTGTCGCTGAGGTCGAGGCGTCTCAGGGCCGGGAGATTGGCATAACCCGGCGGCCAGTCGCGCAGCCCGGTGTTGCGCAGGTGCAGGTAGGCGAGGCGAGTCAGCGGGCTCAGGTCGGGGAGCATGGACAGGGCGCTATTGTTTTCCAGGACCAGTACTTCCAGGCCGGTCAGCTGGGTCAGGGGACCGGAGTTGACCGGCGTCAGGACGATCTGGTTGGCCTTGAGGTCGAGGTGCCTGAGCGCTGTCAGCCGGCCAAGAGCCGGGGGGAGGCGGGTGAGGGCATTGCGGCTCATGTCCAGGCGTTGCAGGCGTGGGAAGGCGTCGAGGAAACTGTCCAGTTCCGGCGCGACGTTGAGCCCCAGGCCGCGCAGATGCAGTTCGCTGACATGTTCGAAGTTTGCCGAAAGCGCCGGCAGACGGCCCACCGGATAGCCCGCCAGGCTGAGCTGGCGACCGCCGATGGGCAGGCCGTCGGCATCGCAGGCCAGGTCTGTCTCATGGCGCCAGCAGCGCTTGATCTGCAGGGCGATCTGTTGTTTGCCGTGGGCCTCGGCGGAGGACTGGGGTTCGCCGAGCCAGGCGTCAAGCTCGTCTTCCAGGGTGGCGTATTCAAGCTCCAGCGCCCGCAGTCGCCCGATGCCCGCGCCCAGGCTCATGTCCCGCAGGCCATGCAGGGTTTCCACCTCGCCGAGGCGCAGGGTCGGATACAACTCCTGGGCGAGGCGGTTGAATTCGAATGAGCGCAGTGCCCGGCCCACGCCGCGCCCGCTCAGCGGGTAGGCCAATTGTCCGTCGGCCAGGTGCATCGGCGGTATGTGCTGCGGTTTGATGGGCGGCAGGCCGAGGCGCTCGCGCAACGTTTCGCGGGGCGGCAGCGGCAGTTCGAGGAGCTTTTGCCGCAGCTGCGCGCCCTGACCGACATGGGGCAAGCCGAGGGCGGCCCGCTCGGCGTCCGGCAGGGCATGCAGCACTGCCGCATAGAGGTCGTCCGGGCCATGCAGTTCCTGACCTTCGGCGTCGCGGGCGGCATAACGCTGGCCCTGCTTGATCAGGACCTTGAGCGCCGCGGCCGACTCGGGGCCGATGCTGTCCAGCAGCGGCCCGTCGAATGCCCCGTCGCGGATTTCCAGGCGCACGGTGTTCGACCAGCCCGGCAGTTTTTCCAGCATGGGCAGGATGACCCGGTAGGCCTCGGCCTGGTCGACCGAGTCGAGACAGGCCTGTTCGTAGAGCCGGGCGATACGGACGTTGTGCAGGTAGTAGCGGGCCTCCTCGGCCAGGCGCAGGGGCACTGATCCGGCGGCGAGCCGTTGCAGTTCGGCGCTGTTGGCGTGGCTGACCAGTTCCCTGGCCACCAGGCTCGGCAGCGAGGAGAAGTCCCGCTGGAGTACCGCCACCGCGGCTGACGGATTGGCCGGGCGGGTGCGAAATTCATAGTGGGAGGCGAACAGGCTGTGCCGCCGCTTGAACGCTTCCCTGGCCAGTATCTGCCGCAGTTGGCGGGTGCGCGCCGGCAGGCTGAGGGGGCCTTGTCCGAACTCTTCGTCGAGCAGGCTGGCGATCTCGGGTTCGTCGAGCCGGGTGAGCACGAGTTCGAGCAAATCATTGGCATGCAGGTTGTCCCAGGTGGCGTCTATGCGGGTCACCCGGGCGTCTATATCGGGTGGGTACTCGGTCAGCGTGACCTTTTGCTCATCGAGCAAACGCAGCACTTTCGAGGCCGGCCACACGGGCCGGTGGGTCAGCAGTTGCAGGGTCATGTGCAACTCATCCCGTGAATAACCCAGGGCATCGCCCCGTTGCAGGCGGGCGATCAGGCCGTCGAGGTCCTGGTCGAGCTTGAAGCGGATCAGGGTGTCGCGCAGCAAGGCCGGGGGTGGCAGGTTATCCAGGTGCACACTGCGCAGCACATCGCCGTCGATGCCGCTGATCTGCATGACCCGCCGGGCCGTGCTTGCGTCGAGGGCCGCGGCCTCCGGCCCCAGGCGGGTAAACGCGCGCAGGTCATCCCAGGCCAGCGGCTGCTCGAACTCATGGACCCAGGCACCGGCGTCGTTGTGCCGGAAGGTCGGGGTATAGGCGTCGGTTTTGCGTGGGTGTCGGGCTTGATAGCGGCGGGACGCTGGCTGCGGCTTGAGTTCGTAGTATTGGCCGTCGATCGGCAGGTAGGTCCGGCCCTGATGGTGATAGAGGCCCATGGCATCGGGCTCCAGCGTCCGGGGCAGGACAGGCTTGTGGGCGAACGGCGTCAGGTCGGGATTGAACAGGCGTATATCGCCATTGGGCAGCGTCACCGCGCGCAGCCCATCGACAAAGCCGGCACTGGCGATCGCCGCGTTTTCGGCGGCTGCCGCGGACGCACCGGCGGCCCCCAGCGCGGCGATCAACGCGAGGTTTTGCAACACGCCGGTCAGGTAGGCCCAGGCTTGTGCTTTTTCGCCCACGGCGAAGCTGTCTATGCCGTGGAAAATACTGTTGCCCAGTTGTACCGCGACCACTCCCAGCATGATTTCCCCCAGCCCCGGGACAACGAACGCCGCGACATTGAGGATATTGAGGGCAATATTGAGGTAGTGCTGCAGGCGTGCCGTGAGGCTTTGCCGGTCTTTTTCCTCTGTGGGTACCGCGACAAACAGGGCATCGGCGAAGAAGGTCTCGACCTTCTGTTGGTAGCGCTGGCGAAACAGGTAAGCGCCGATTTCCTCGCCGGCGACATCGAGTTTTGCCCGTGGGTCGGGTGTCGGCTGATAGAAATAGCCGTTCCATTGCTTCGGGTTGAGGCGTTCCTGGAGCTTGTCGAAAAAGCGGGTCCGCTCGTGCTGGGGAATGAAGCGGACAAAGAACTTCAGGTAATCGAGCGTCCGCAGCTTTTCCCGCAGGTCGTCTTCGAAGGCGGTGCGGGAAGGGTATTGCTTGATGGGGTGGAAGGGATCGTCCGGCAGGTAGACCACCCAACTGCGGGCATGGTCGGCGGTACGTACGACCAGAATGCCGTTGAGCGCGATCCTCAGCAGGCTCAAGGTAAAGCAGCGTTGTGGGTGTCCGGCCGGTACCGGCACTTCCTTGCCCTTGGCCACCTCCAGCATCAGCCGATAGGCGGTCTCGTCCAGATGGGCGCGCAGGAAGGCGATATGCACCTGGGTTTCGAGGGCATAGGCGTCATGGACGGTGAAATGGCCGCGAACAGCGTGCTGCGCCGCCAGCGCCGCTTCCCCAGCCCTGGCGGCGGGGAAGAACACTTCATTGAGATGTGCCTGGTACTGCCGGCCCAGATCCAGCTTGCGGCACAGGGCGGCGAACCTGGCCGGCGAAAGGGCCAGCCGCCGCGCGTCCGGATCGATGGGATTGCCGCTGTAGATCGCCGCCGCGTCGCCAGGTGCGTCGAGCCTGCCTTCCTCGGTTTCCCGGGCTTCGTAGTTGTGCAGCGCGGCGTGCAGCAGGGTGGAGATGGATGAGCGGAGGTCGCCCGGGATGCCCTTGGTCGGGTGCAGGATGAAGGTCCGATTGGCGTCCAGCACCTGTCCGAACTCCTTCTTCAAGGCCTGTTCCAGCAAGGGTTTGGCGAAGGCTTCAATACTGCTCATGTTGCGCAGCACGGCCTGGACCTGGCGCTGGTAGTGCAGGCAGGCGGTGTAGCTTTTATGCAGTTGGCTGAAGATCTCCGGCGCTTCTTTCAACACCGGCAGGTCGGCGGCCAGTGCGCGTTGCCCCAGGGCCAGGTGCGTTGCGGTGTCGGCCTGGACCAGCCATCCGGGGAACTTGCCCTTGACCCGATCATAGTGGCGCCCCCGATGCCCTTGGAGCATGGGGGGACGGCTGGGGGGAGTGGCGGACCCGACGTCCGCCGAAGTATTTGCTGTCATGGTGTAAAGCCCGATTCGTTATTCGAATGGGCAGCGTATGCGGCGTATCGCTTGGGCCTGCGGTAGGTATTCACCCGATCAGGCGGTGAAATCAGCTGCTTGAGACTGGCCAGGTCACGTCATCGGCGAAGATTTTCCCGTCGGCGGGCCAGTTCAGCACTGTCCCGCCGGTATCGGCCACCCGGTCGATCAGCTGATCGTAGACCGCGCTGTTGTCGACACCGCTCCAGGTTGCACTCTCGATGTCGGCGGCGGTTTGTCCGGCGGCCTGATGGATCGCGCGAACACTGGCGGCACGGGTCAGGCTGGAGTTGACCAGCCAGATCCGCCCGGCACTGACACCTCTGTCGGAGACTGAAATATGCCCTTCGAGATCGTCATAAGGCAGGAAGTTGTTTGTCCGGGAGTCAGGGTTGAAAAAGCGATTTTCCTGCCCCGGCACGACCTCGACGTTGCGGGTATCGATCATGTAGATGAAGCTGGTGGTCTGCCGGTGTCTGTAGGTGGTATAGCCGCGTTCGCTGTCGAGTGAAATCGGTGTGCCGGAGCCCGAGCCGTTCGATGCCGCTTCACTCTGTTGAGCGGTGCTGCTCGAGGCTACCGACGAAGCGGTATGGCTGGTATTCGACGCGCTCTCATCCGCGCTGCCCTCGCTGTCGGCGTCGCTGCCGCTATCCGACTCGGGGCGCCTGCCGGGATATTTGTTGGTTTGCGTGTTGTAACGCAGTTGGCCGATGCCCGGCCCGCCACCCACACTGTAGTTTTTCGCGTCGCTCAGGCTGAAGGTGGCACTCAAGGCTTTTTTCGTGGTCGAGCCCGGTGGATGGTTTTCACGGGCGAGCATGCAGCCATCCCTGGCCAGCTCGAACGGCGTGCGATCTTCCGTCCTGAACATGGCGGGGATATCCGTGCGGTACAGGCAGCCATGGATATTTGTCTGGTAGCCGATCCTGAGCAGGAAGGCTTCGAGGAATGGCCGGCTGTAGTAGGCGACGAAGTCCGGGTCGAGCGAGTGCGCTTCAAAGTTGCGGATAGTGCGGATTTGCGGCAGCACTTCCTGTTCCAGCAAGTCAAAGCGCTGTGGATCGGTTTCGGTCTCCGACTGAAGTTTGTGTGTCTGCGCCCAGTCAGGGAGTTTGGCGTGTTCCTGGAGTGCCTGTTGCAGGCGAGGCAGCATGCTCGGAAGCAGGTTGTATCCTTGCAGGATCTGCCCGCGCTCTTCAGCGCTCTTGTCCGGATGGGCCCATTTCAGCGCCCGTATCAATTGTTCCCTGGTCCTGCCTGCCTGGCTGGCGTTGGCCCATTGAGGCTGTTTGCCGGTGGTTTCGACCTCGGAGCGGAAGCGGCTGATGTCGTTGCCATGAAGCCCGTAGTGTTCCCAGATCTCGTGGTCGGTCCAGGAGGGCAGTCGTTCGGCGGCAAGCGACTGACCGCTTGCGTCCATCCGCCCCTCTGGCGGGTCAACCAGTACCCAGTGGTCGTCGTCCTTGCTGAACGCGTAGACGTTGTCTTCGGCGTTATCGGCATCCAGCTTTTTCAGGCGGTAGTAACCCTGGCTGTCAGGGCCCGCGAGGCGGGTGTAGGGGGGCTGGCCGGAATAGCTGAGTTTGGCCACGACGACAGCGGACGCTCGTGGTGTATCGGCCGCACGGCTCTCTTGCGCCGATGGCTTGGGCGCGGCCGCCGGATCCTCAACCAGGCGTGGCCGTTTGCGTGGTGGCGGGCTGGCCGTGGTCTGATCGACGGACACCGCCATGGGCTCCGTTCCCCAGGTGCTGCGGTTGCCTGTCCGATAAAGCGCGGGGCCGGATGGCAGCAGTTCATTGGCGCGTTTTGCCCGGTAGGTATTGAGTTGTACGTCATACGCGACCATGACCGTACCGCCGTCATCGAGATCGACATATAAACGGTTCTTGATGATCCGCAGGCCTTGCGGGTCGGGTGGCGGCAACGCCCCGGTCGTGCTGACCCGGTAGCTTTCCAGTGCCGCGGGGATGGCGGTCCTGGCCTGATCCGGCAGATCCGTCAGTTGCAGGTTCTGCTCCGTTGGCGTGTTGGCTGCCGGTCGAAGAGGGGCGGCAGCCTCACCGCCGGAAACCGCCGGGTTGTCCAGGTGGTGTGGGCGCAGGCCGCTGCCATGTGGCCCCGTGGGAAGTGATGGCCGCAAGGATTCGGGAAGGTCCGGCGTCTTGGGCACGGGTACCCTGATGGTGGACGATGTGGGTTTGACCGGGGTTCTTGGAGACATGGTGATACCTGCCAATTAAAGAAATAAACATCCTGTTCAGGATCTGTCATCAGTCGGGTATTGATACGGGGCGATCGCGCAGACGGATGGCCGCGTAGGCAGGTTCAGTATCCGCTCCGTGAATTCGGCAGGTGCGGTACATAGATAGGCGCAGGGAGGGTTTGTCATCGAATGACAGGAAGGCAGGAACACGAAGGGGAGCCGAAGCTCCCCTTGAATGTGGTGTTGTATGCTCTTTTCTTATTATTGAGGGGCGGCCTGTTGTTGTTTTTGTCGACCGTGACCCTTTCTCGCCGTTTAGGTGACCCCCATCCGGGGTCAAAGAGCAAACGTATTTTTTTGAGCGCTGATCTGCTTTATCAGGTGATCCAACCAGTTCGGGAGCTACCTTGAGGTAGTTTTATTATTCTCTGTCCGGTTGCGGGTGACCCGAGGGTTCCCTGAAAGCACACCTTCTCCAAAAAAATCTGTTAGCTGCGTCTCTGCCGTGTTGTTTTTGTTATGTCAGAGTCGGTACGTCTTATTTTTATGGGTTTGCTGCTTTTTATTCTTGTTATGCAAGAGATATAGCAGGTGGCGTGCCAACTTTTTAAAACCCTTTTAAATCAAGGACTTGATCTTTTTCGTGAACCTTCGGCAAGGGCCAATGTCGTGAATCTGTTTCCGTGTTACTCGTTTGTGTTTCCAGACGGTAACACCCGGACACATTCACACCGCCTGCCGTGCCTTGGCGACCCGGGAGCCAGTAACACGGCCCAGCACGGCACAGATTTCCTGGCCTGCGAGAAGCAACTGGTCGAGGTCGACACCGGTGTGGATGCCCAGGCCGTTGAGCATATAGAGCACGTCTTCGGTGGCGACGTTACCGCTGGCGCCCTTGGCGTAGGGGCAGCCGCCGAGGCCCGCGATGGAGCTGTCGAAGACCGCGATGCCTTCGAGCAGGCTGGCGTAGAGATTGGCCATGGCCTGGCCGTAGGTGTCGTGGAAATGCCCGGCGAGTTTTTCCCGCGGGACGCTGGCCGAGACCACTTCGAACATCCTCCGGGTGGCGCCCGGGGTGCCGGTGCCGATGGTGTCGCCCAGGGACACTTCGTAGCAGCCCATGGCATACAGCTCGCGGGCCACGACGGCGACCTGCTCGGCGGCGACCGGGCCTTCATAGGGGCAGCCGAGCACGCAGGACACGTAGCCGCGCACCGTCACGCCATGCTGGCGGGCGGCGTCCATGATCGGCACGAAGCGTTCGAGGCTTTCGCTGATGGAGCAGTTGATATTGCGCTGGGAGAAGGCTTCGGAGGCGGCGGCGAATACCGCGACCTCCTTGACCCCGGCGGCCAGCGCATCTTCGAAGCCGCGCAGGTTGGGGGCCAGGGCGCCGTAGGTGACCCCGGGCTTGCGCTGGATACGGGCGAAGACTTCGGCGGAACCGGCCATCTGTGGCACCCATTTGGGCGAGACGAAGCTGCCGACTTCTATATAACCCAGGCCGGCATCGCTGAGACGGTCCACCAGGCGGACCTTGTCGGCCACGCTGATGGGTTGGGCTTCGTTCTGCAGGCCGTCGCGGGGGCCGACTTCGATCAGGCGTACGTGGGTGGGTAGGGACATGGGGGATACCTTTTTTGGTGATGTGGGAGCGGCCGGCCGAGATGCGATTGTCCGAGAAGCTTTTAGCGCTCTCAAGGGCCTCTTCGCGGGCAAGCCCAGCTCCTACAGGATCGGGTCGGCCTGCTGTTCCAGGGTCTGCAGGGCCTGGTGGCAACGTTCCTCGGCGGTGTCGAGTTCCAGTTGCATCTGTTCGATATCCAGCAGTTGCTGCTCCAGCTGTGCCCGGCGCTCGGTGATTTTCGCCAGCATGCTGTTGAGCTGTTTCTGGTTGCCGCTGGTGGGGTCGTAGAGTTCGATCAACTCACGGCATTCGGCCAGGGAAAAACCGATGCGCTTGCCCCGCAGGATCAGTTTCAGGGTCACCTTGTCCCGGGCCGAGTAGATGCGTTCCAGGCCCTTGCGCTCGGGGCTGAGCAGGCCTTGCTCTTCATAGAAGCGAATGGCCCGGGTGGTGATGTCGAGCTCGCGGGCGAGGTCGGAGATGCTGTAGGTCTGGCTGCTCATGAAAGCGCTCGAGGAAGGTCATGGCGCTAAGCTAAGGGCTGCTTGACGTATACGTCAAGCACGCCGGCAATACGCGGTCTCCCTTGTGGCGAGCGGGCAAGCCCGCTCGCCACATTCAGGCCTTGTCGAGCTTCTTCTCATGGGCCGTGACCTGTTGGCACAGCTCGATCATCTGCTCGCGCATCCAGCGGTTGGCCGGGTCCTGGTCGGTGCTTTCGTGCCAGTAGAGGTGGGTCTCCACTGGCGGCACGTCATTCACCGGCAGCGGGAAATAATGCAGGTCATGGCGGCGGGCGAAGCGCTCCGGCACGGTCATGACCATGTCGGTCTGCTGCAACACCTGCGAAGCCATCAGGTAATGTTGCGAACGCAGGGCGATCTTGCGCTGGATGCCCATCTTGCCCAGGGCCAGGTCGACATAGCCCAGGCCGTTGCGGCGGCTGGAGATATGGATGTGAGTGAACCCCATGTAGTCATCCAGGGTCAGCTTGTCCTTGCCGGCCATTGCATGGCCCTTGCGCATGGCACAGACATAGCGGTCTTCCATCAGCTTGACATGACGCACCTGGGGGTCGGTGTTGAGCGGCGCGTCGACGGCGAAGTCGATACGCCCGGCAGCCAGCTCCTTGGTGGTCTCGCGGCGCTTGGAGAGGAAACTCTCGATCGCCACCGTCGGCGCCAGGCGGCGCAGGCGCTGGAACAGCGGCGGCAGGATCACCGCCTCGGTCAGGTCGGTCATGCTGATGCGGTAGGTCTTGTTCGCCTGCAACGGGTTGAAGATCCGGCTTTCCTGGACCGAGATACGCAGCAGCGACAGGGCGTTGCGCACCGGGCCGATGATGTTCTGGGCCATCGGCGTGGGCACCATGCCCTGGGCGGTGCGCACGAACAGCGGGTCGTTGAAGGTCTCGCGCAGCCGCGCCAGGGCGTTGGACACCGCCGGCTGGGTGATGCCGACGATCTGCCCGGCGCGGGTCAGGTTGGCCTCGGTATAGATGGCGTCGAAGACGATGAAAAGGTTGAGGTCGACCTTGCTCAGATTCATTTCGCGGCGCTCTTATTGTTAGGGTTCGATCAGCCGATCATATATCGGTGATGAATGTTAATACACGGTGAGAATAGCTTTGGTAAATTTTCGTAGCTGATCTAGCATCGATTCCATGACCCCGACCACCTGCTCAAGAAGGTAGCTGCCCATGGATTTCGCCTATTCGCCCAAGGTTCAGGAACTGCGTGAACGCGTGACCGCGTTCATGGACGCTTATGTGTATCCGGCCGAACCGGTGTTCGAGCGCCAGGTCGCCGAAGGCGATCGCTGGCAGCCCACCGCGATCATGGAAGAGCTCAAGGCCCGCGCCAAGGCCGAGGGGTTGTGGAACCTGTTCCTGCCGGAATCCGAACTGGGTGCCGGCCTGACCAACCTGGAATACGCCCCCCTGGCGGAAATCATGGGCCGCTCGCTGCTCGGGCCGGAGCCGTTCAACTGCTCGGCGCCGGACACCGGCAACATGGAAGTGCTGGTCCGTTACGCCAATGAAGAACAGAAGCAGCGCTGGCTGGAACCACTGCTGCGCGGCGAGATCCGTTCCGCGTTCGCCATGACCGAACCGGATGTGGCCTCGTCCGACGCCACCAATATGGCCGCCCGCGCCGAGCGCCAGGGTGACGAGTGGGTGATCAACGGCAAGAAGTGGTGGACGTCCGGCGCGTGCGATCCGCGCTGCAAGATCCTGGTGTTCATGGGCCTGAGCAATCCGGACGCACCGCGTCACCAGCAGCACTCGATGATCCTGGTGCCGGTGGATACCCCCGGGGTGAAGATCGTTCGTCCACTGCCGGTATTCGGTTACGACGATGCCCCCCATGGTCACGCCGAAGTGCTGTTCGAGAACGTGCGGGTACCTTACGAGAACGTGCTGCTGGGCGAGGGGCGTGGTTTCGAGATCGCCCAGGGTCGTCTTGGCCCGGGCCGGATTCACCACTGCATGCGTTCCATCGGCATGGCCGAGCGCGCGCTGGAGCTGATGTGCAAGCGGGCGGTCAACCGTACCGCGTTCGGCCGGCCGCTGGCTCGCCTGGGCGGGAATATCGACAAGATCGCCGACTCACGGATGGAGATCGACATGGCGCGCCTGTTGACCCTGAAGGCGGCCTTCATGATGGACACCGCGGGCAACAAGGTGGCGAAAAGCGAGATCGCGCAGATCAAGGTGGTGGCGCCGAACGTGGCCTTGAAGGTGATCGACCGGGCGATCCAGATCCACGGTGGCGCCGGGGTTTCCAACGATTTCCCGCTGGCCTACATGTACGCCATGCAACGCACCCTGCGCCTGGCCGACGGCCCGGATGAAGTGCACCGGGCGGCGATCGGCAAGTACGAGATTGGCAAGTATGTGCCGCGCGAGATGATGCGTTCGGAGCGTTGAGATCGACACTGCTGCCGTGGATGCAGCCCTATAGGCGCCGGCTTGCTGGCGATAGTATCGACGCGCTGTCCTGTCAGGCCGCGTCGCCTGGATCGCCAGCAAGCCGGCTCCTACAAGTGCCAGTTCCGACACAAGAATGTCGGCGTGCTCGGAGAATGCCGCTCTCAGTAGACCCAGACCTCGACCCGACGGTTCTTGATGCGGCCTTCATCCAGGGTGTTGGCCGCCACTGGCATCTGCGCGCCGAGGCCCTGGATATCGCGAAACACCACGCCGCCTTTTACCAGTTCCCGCCGGACCGCCATCGCCCGCAGCTTGGACAGCAATGCTGCGCGGGCTGGGTCGTTCTTGGCGTCGCCAAAGCCCACCAGGGTCACCTGTTTGTTCAGCTTGCCCTGGGCATGCAGGTAATCCAGGACCCGCAGTACATCCTGGCGGGCCTTGTTGTCCAGGCTGGCGCTGCCTTCCTCGAAACGAAAATTCACTGACAGCCGCTGCGCCTCTTTCGCCAGTGCCTGGTATTCCGGCGACATGGCCGGGCCGGGAGTCACTGAGATGGCTTGCACCGTCTGCGCGACAAAACCGTTGCTGGCGACAATCGCCTGGCCCGCCAGGCTTTGCGCGAAGCGCACCAGGGACGCGGCCCAGGGATTCTGGTGGTTGGGCGGCAGGTAGAAGAACAGCCGCCGCGACAGCGGATAATCCTCGGTGGCAATCAGGCTGGCCAGCGGCAGCATCGCTTGCGAATCGCCGTCGACAATGGCCACGGCCTTGGCCTGGCGGACGTAGGGCAGGCCGATAAAACCGATCCCCTGGTGATCCTGGCTGACCGCATCGGACAACTGCTCGCTGGACTCGAAACGCTTGGCGCCGGCGGCCAGGGATTTGCCGCGACGGGCCAGGACCAGTTCCTTGAAGGTGTCCCAGGTCCCGGACTGTTCATCGCGGGCATAGAGGTGGATGGCGCCGCCGACTCCGCCCAGTTCTTCCCAGGTTTTCACCTCGCCGGAAAAGATTCTCGCCAGCTCTTCGGTGTTCAGTCGGGTCAGCGGGTTTTGCGGATGGAGGATAATCGCCACGCCGTCGATGGCGATCACTTGCTCGGCGTCGGGGCTTTTCAGATCGCCGAGGCTGGCGAGCTCCGCCAGTTCCGCGTCCTTGATCGGGCGTGAAGAGGCGGCGAGGTCGGCGGTTCCGGCTTTCAGGGCAGTGAACCCGGTGCTGGAACCATGGGCGGCGACTTCGACCCGGACCCGGCGGCCCTGCTCGGTGGTGGCGATCACGCGCTGTTCATTGTCCTTGCCGGTGTTGGCCAGGTGCACGCCATGCAGGCCCTGTTCCTCGAGCCAGCCCTTGACCAGCGCCGGCCCGAGGTCGGCACCGATGGTGTTGGAGCCCTGGATGCGCAGGGCCGGGCCGTCATCGGGCGGCGCGGGCAGGGCCGCCAGGGTCAGGGCGGGGAGGCCGCAGAGGATCAACAGTGAGAGCGCGCGCAGCATGGGGCCTGCACCTTAATGGGCCAGAGTGCTGCAAGAATAAGTCAGTCAGGTTTCAGTTAAATGACGCAGGTCGGGCGTCAAGCCCCATTCTTGAAAACACCACGCCCCTGTAGGCGCCGGCTTGCTGGCGATGAGGCCAGTGAGCCTTGCATCGCCTGATCGGACGCCATCGCCAGCAAGCCGGCTCCTACAGGGGGTTGTGGGGTTCGGGAGCGGGGATCAGCCCAGTTCCAGCCAGATCGGCGCATGGTCGGAAGGCTTTTCCATGCCGCGCAATTCATAGTCGACCCCACCAGCCTTGACCCTCGGCAGCAAGCCATTCGAGGCCAGGATCACATCGATCCGCAGGCCGCGCTTGGGCTCGTCTTCAAAACCACGGCTGCGGTAATCGAACCAGCTGAAACGGTCATCCACTTCAGGGTGCAGATGCCGGAAACTGTCCACCAGCCCCCAGTTTTTCAGGCGCGCCAACCATTCGCGCTCTTCCGGCAGGAAGCTGCACTTGCCGGTTTTCAGCCAGCGCTTGGCGTTGTCGGCACCGATGCCGATATCGCAGTCCTCCGGGGAAATATTGATATCGCCCATCACCACCAGTGGCTGGTCGTGGGTGAACCGGCTTTCCAGCAACTGCTGCAAATCCTGGTAGAAGCGTTCCTTGGCCGGGAACTTGGTCGGATGGTCGCGGCTTTCACCCTGGGGGAAATAGCCGTTCATGATGGTCACCGGCGTGCCGTTTTCATCGGCGAAGGTGCCCCAGATAAAACGCTTCTGGGCTTCTTCATCGTCGCCCTCGAAACCTTTGTGCAGGCTCAATGGCGCCTGGCGCGACAGCAGGGCCACGCCGTAATGACCTTTCTGGCCGTGAAAGTGCACGTGGTAACCCAGGGCTTCGACTTCGGCCTGGGGAAACTGCTCATCGGAAACCTTGGTTTCCTGCAGGCCGATCACGTCCGGCTGGTGCTTCTCGATCAGCGCCGCCAACTGATGGGGCCGGGCGCGCAGGCCGTTGATGTTGAACGAGACGATTTTCATGGGCGGCAATCCTGGCAAAACAGCGATGCTAGCCGACAAGTCCGGTGACAGCCAGCGTGGCGGGAGTAGCGATGCACTGCTAACGTTCTCTCAGATCGTTGCGGCAGCCGCCGCGGCCAGGGAGGTTGACCGCCATGCCGGATATGCCAGAGATCACGGCCCAGATCCATCTGCTCGACGGTGGTTATTCACGGGAAGCACGCTCCCTGTTGTACCAGGCCTATCGGCATGAACCGACGTTCGCCTATCTGTTCGAGGCCGAACGCCCGGGCTACGAGCAGCGGGTCCGGGCCACGGTGCGCGAGCGGGTCAAGCAACACTTTCTCGAGGATCTGCCGGCCATCGGGCTGCTGGTCAACGACCGCCTGATCGGCATCGCGCTGATCGCCCCGCCACAACGTCGGTTGGACATCACCGAGAGCTGGGTCTGGCGCATGCGCATGGTGCTGAGCACCGGCTTTCGCTGTACCCGCCGCTACCTGGAATACCAGCAGGCGGTGCTCGCCTGTCTGCCGTCGAATTCGGTGCATGTGCTGCCGTTGCTGGGCATCCACCCGCAGTTCCAGGGCCAGCACTATGGCGAGCAACTGCTGATGGCGGTGCACAACTGGTGTGCCGAGGACCCGCATTCCCAAGGCGTGGTGCTCGATACCGGCAACCCGCGCTACCTGGAGTTCTACAAGCGCCAGGGTTATGAGGAAATCGGTGAGGTGGCGGTGGGAGCCATCCGCGAACACGTGTTTTATCACGCCAACCCTCAGGTGTTACAAACAGCAATGGCTTGACTGTCGAACTTTCCGGTCGGTTTCGCGTTCTATGACGGCCCTAACCCAGCCCGTGATAGCATCCGCGCCTATGATGTTTTCTATAAGATTGACCGGCGGTTTGCTCCTGCTCTGTTGCAGCATGGCGGCCCTGGCGCAAAGCGAACTCGATGTACGGGTCAAGCCCGCGAACGACGAGTTGAAGGCCAATGTGGAAGGCTACATTGGCAGTCTCGGTAATCGTGGCGAAAATGCCCTGCGGCGTTTCAGCCGCGGCGCGCAGGAGCAGGCACGCAAGGCCGCCCAGGCGCTCGGCTATTATCAGCCGCAGATCGAGACGGAAGTCGAAGCCGGCAAGACCCCCAGACTGATCCTCACCATCGACCCTGGCGAACCGGTACATCTGCGCAATGTCACCGTGCGCGTCGAAGGCCCGGCCGCCAGTCTCAAGGCCTTCCGAATCCCCGGCAGTGACGCCCTCAAGCCCGGCGCCGTGCTCAACCATGGGCGCTACGAGGACACCAAGCGGCTGATCCTCAACCGGGCTTCGCGCTACGGCTTTTTCAGCGGCCACTTCATCAGCCAGAAGCTGATCGTCGATCCCCAGGCGGGCGTCGCCGATATCGAACTGATCTATGACAGCGGTCCGCGCTACGCCCTGGGCCCGGTGCATTTCGCCGGTGACACGCCGTTCGACGAAGACCTGCTGCACCGCATGGTGCCGTTCAAGGCCGGTACCCCCTACGATTCCGAATTGATCGCCGAACTCAACCAGGCCCTGCAATCGAGCGGCTATTTCGAAGGCGTGCGGGTGGACGCGGCACCGATGGCGGCCAAGGACCGGGTGATCCCGGTCGAGGTCCAGCTCGATACCCGCAAGCCGCGGACCATGGGCTTGGGCCTGGGCTATTCGACCGACGTCGGGCCCCGCGTCAAGGCCAACTGGACCCGTCACTGGGTCAATGCCCAGGGCGACAGCTACGGGATCGAAAGCGAGGTGTCCGCGCCCCGGCAGAATATCGGCCTGTGGTACGACCATCCGCTGGACCCGCCGCTCACCGACAAGCTGCGCTGGGCCGCCGGCTACCAGTACGAAGAGATCTCCAACACCGACAGCCTGAGCAAGCTGTTCACCATCGGCCCGGAATGGCACAGCAAGCTGCCCAGCGGCTGGCAGCGGGTGATCTCGCTCAAGTGGCAGCGCGAGGAATATCGCCTCGGCGACGATTCGGGCCTGAGTACCTTGCTGATGCCGGGTATCAATTACTCCTACCTGCGCAGCGACAACCGTATCGATCCGCACAATGGCTATCGCCTGGAGTTCGACAGCAAGGTCGCCAAGGAGGGCCTGGCCTCGGACAATAATCTGTTGTACGGCACGGCCACGCTCAAGGGCCTGACTACCCTCTGGGACAATCACCGTTTCCTCGGCCGGATCCAGTTCGGCGGCAGCGCCACCAACGGCTACCGGAACGTGCCGCCGTCCCTGCGCTTCTTCGCCGGCGGCGACCAGAGTGTGCGCGGCTACGACTACCAGAGCCTGTCCCCGGAAAACTCCGAGGGCGATCGGATCGGTGGGCGCTACATGGTCGCCGGCAGCCTTGAGTACCAATATTCCATCGCCGAGAAATGGCGGGTCGCGACCTTCGTCGACCAGGGCAACTCGTTCAACACCCTGGAGTTGCCGAGCCTCAAGACCGGCGTCGGCATCGGCGTGCGCTGGATCTCGCCGGTGGGGCCGATCCGCCTCGACCTGGCCCATGCGCTGGACGATCCCGGCGGTATCCGTTTGCACTTTTCCATGGGGCCTGAGTTGTGAAGCGCGGTTTGAAAGTACTTGGCCTGGCGGTTGTCTCGCTGATCCTGTTGTTGCTGGTGTCGTTGGGGCTGGTGCTGGGTACCCAGGCCGGCAGTCGTTGGGCGTTGGCGCAAGTGCCGGGTTTGAGCGTGGAAAATTTCCAGGGCCATTTGGGTGGCCAGTGGAGTGCCGATCACCTGCTCTGGCAACAGGGCGGCAATCGGGTCGAATTGCAGCAGCCGCGCTTCAATTGGTCGCCGCTGTGCCTGACGCACTTTGTGCTCTGTATCGAGCAGTTGGAAGTCGAGCGGGTCGACCTGCGCTTCGAACCGAGCGCGCCCGCCGAGAGTGGGCCGCTGAGCTTGCCGACGCTGAAACTGCCGGTGGCGATCGAGTTGCACCAGGTACGTATCGGCAGCCTGTGGCTCGACGGCAGCGAGCAGCTCAAGGAGTTGCAACTGGCCGCGCACTGGACGGCGAAGGGATTGCAGATCGATGCCGTGCACTTGCAGCACGACGACCTCAGCCTGGACCTCTCCGGGCTGCTGCAACCGAGTGGCGACTGGCCGCTGACGGCCGAAGGCAAGCTGCTGTTGCCGGCTCCGGGCGGCGTGCCCTGGGCCCTGGCGCTGGAAGTGCAGGGCGATCTGCTCAAGACCCTCAAGCTCAAGGCCAACAGCAGCGGTTATCTGCAGGGCCAACTGACGGGTGAACTGGAGGCCCTGGCCGAGCACCTGCCGGCCAGGGTGCGGATCACCGCCGATGCTTTCAAGGCCAGCGCCGAGTTGCCGGACACCCTGCAACTCAATCAGCTGGAGCTCACCGGCAGCGGCAACCTGAAAGACGGTTACCAGCTCCAGGGCAAGGCCGTGCTGCCGGCCGAGCAAGGCCCCGTCGACCTGAACCTGCAAGGTCGGGTCGATGCGCAGGGCGCGCAGATCGCCGCGCTGGACCTGACCGCCGATGCCAGGCAGCGGCTGAAACTCAGTGCTGAACTGGATTGGCAAAAGGGCTTCAGTGCCGATGCCAAGGTCGATTGGCTGGACTTCCCCTGGCATCGCCTGTACCCGTTGATCGAGGAGCCGGCGGTCAAGGCGCGGACCCTGGTCGGTGAAGTGCATTACCGCGACGGCAACTACCTGGGTTACCTCCAGGCCGATCTCGACGGCCCGGCGGGCAAGTTCAGCCTGCTGACGCCGTTCAGCGGTGACCTGAAACAGATCGCCCTGCCGCAGCTCGAACTGAAGGCGGGGCAGGGCAAGGCCAGCGGCTACCTGAAGCTGCAATTCGCCGACGGCATCGCCTGGGACACCGCCCTGGACCTGAGCGCGCTCAACCCGGCGTACTGGCTGGCGGAGTTGCCCGGAACCCTGGCCGGGCCGCTGCGCAGCAAAGGCGAATTGAAGAACCAGCAGCTTTCCGTCGATGCGAATATCGACCTCAAGGGCAAGCTGCGCGGGCAACCGGCGCTGCTCCAGGCCAAGGCCAGCGGCAAAGGCGAGCAATGGACCCTCGGTGCCCTGGACATTCGTCTCGGCGACAACCGCATCCAGGGCAGTGGCAGCCTGCAACAACGCCTGGCCGGGCAACTCGACCTCAACCTGCCGCGCCTGGGCCAGCTCTGGCCGCAGTTGCGCGGGCAAGTCAAAGGCCGGGTCGATCTCGCCGGCACGCTCAAGGCGCCGCAAGGCAAGGTCAGCCTGCACGGCCAGCAACTGGTGTTCGCCGATAACCGCCTGCAGGATCTCAGTCTCGAGGCCAACCTCGACAGCGCCCAACGTGGGCAACTGGACCTCAAGGGCGACGGCATCCAGGCCGGTGACAAGGCCCTGGGCACCCTGACCTTGCACGGCCAGGGCGATCTCAAGCGCCAGCAGGCACAACTCGACCTGCAAGGCCCGCTGCTGAAGCTGGCGCTCGGCCTGGACGGCGGCCTCGACAAGGGCAACTGGCGCGGGCGCCTGGTTTCCGGCGATGTGCAGACCGGCGGCCAGGACTGGAAACTGCAGAACCCGGCCAAACTCGAATACCTCGCCGATGGCCGGCTGAACTTCGGCAGCCACTGCTGGTTGTCGGGGGAGGCCAGCCTCTGTGGCGAGGATCAGCGGCTGATGCCCGAGCCGCGCCTGCGCTATCACCTCAAGCAGTTCCCCCTGGAAAGCCTGGGGCAATGGTTGCCTCGCGACTTCGCCTGGCAGGGCCGGCTGAATGCCGACCTGCAAGTGGACCTGCCGGCCAGCGGCCCCAAGGGCCAGATCATGATCGATGCCAGTGGCGGCACGTTGCGCATGCGCGAACGGCGCAAATGGCTGGATTTCCCCTACGAGACCCTCAAGCTGACCAGCAACCTGACTCCGCGGCGGGTCGATATGGTCCTGGATTTTCGCGGTGGCAAGCTTGGCGAGCTGATGCTCCAGGCGCAGATCAATCCCCTGGCAAAGAACAAACCCCTGACCGGCGATTTCCGCCTCAGTGGCCTCGACCTCAGTGTGGCCCGACCTTTCGTGCGTAAGGTCGAGACCCTGGCCGGTCGCCTGGACGGCAGCGGGCGCTTGTCCGGCGGCTTGCTGGCCCCCAAGGTCAACGGCAACCTGACCTTGAGCGGCGGCGAGGTCTCCGGCTCGGAAGTGCCGACCACGGTCAAGGACCTGCGGGTGCAGGCGCAGATTGCCGGGGAAAACGTCCAGCTCAACGGCAGTTGGACCGGTGGCGAGGCCGGGCACGGCAGCCTGACCGGGCATATCGACTGGACCGATGCGCTACAGCTGGAATTGGCGATCAAGGGTTCGCAGTTGCCGGTCAGTGTCGAGCCGTATGCGACCCTTGAAGTCGCGCCGGACCTGACGGTGTCGATGCACGGCGACAAGCTGGCGATTGCCGGCAAGGTGCATGTGCCCAAGGGCGCGATTGTCGTGCGCGAGCTGCCGCCGTCGACGGTCAAGGTCTCGGACGACACGGTGATCGTCGGCCAGCAGACCGCGGAGGGCAAGGCACCGCTGGCGATGTCCATGGATATCGAGGTGCTGGTGGGGGAGGACAAGCTCAGCTTCAACGGCTTCGGCCTGACCGCCGACTTGCAGGGGCAGGTACATATCGGTGACAACCTCGACACCCGTGGTGAGTTGCGTCTGAACGACGGGCGCTACAGCGCCTATGGCCAGCGCCTGACCATTCGCCGGGCGCGGTTGCTGTTTGCCGGGCCCATCGACCAACCGTACCTGGATATCGAGGCGATTCGCCAGACCGATGATGTGATTGCCGGTATTCGCCTGAGCGGGAGCGCCGAACAACCGACCACGGAGATTTTCTCGGAGCCGGCCATGAGCCAGGAGCAGGCGTTGTCCTATCTGGTACTGGGGCGACCGTTGAGCACCACCGGCGAAGACAGCAGTGTGCTGGCCCAGGCGGCGTTGGGGCTGGGTTTGATGGGCAGTGCCGGGTTGACCGGCGACCTGGCGAAGAACCTGGGTATCGAGGATTTTTCCCTCGATACCCATGGCAGTGGCAGCACCACGTCGGTGGTGGCCAGTGGCAAGATCACCGAGAAGCTGAGCTTGCGCTACGGGGTGGGGGTGTTCGAACCGGCCAACACCATCGCCTTGCGTTATCTGTTGAGCAAACGCGTGTATCTGGAGGCGGCGAGTGGTGTGGCCAGTTCCCTGGATATTTTCTATAAGCGCGATTTCTGAGGCGCTGTGTTCAGCGATTCAGGCCCTGCATCACCGCTTCCGGATAACGCAGCCCGGCCGTGACACCCGCCGGGAAAATCGCCTCCAGGGCCTGCAACTCGGCGGGACTCAGCTTCACTTCCAGCGCCGCCACGTTCTCTTCCAGGTATTTGCGCTGCTTGGTCCCGGGAATCGGGATCAGGTAGTCGCCCTGGGCCAGGACCCAGGCCAGCGCCAGTTGCCCGGCGGTCACGCCTTTTTCCGCGGCCAGCGCCTGGACCTGCTCCACCAGCCGCAGGTTGCGGGCGAAGTTCTCGCCCTGGAAGCGCGGGCTGAAACGCCGATAGTCATCGGCGGCGAAATCGTCCGGGCTCTTCAGCGCGCCGGTCAGGAAACCGCGACCCAACGGGCTGTAGGGCACAAAGGCAATCCCCAGGCGCTGGCAGGCGGCCAGGCAGCCGTTGTCTTCCTGGTCACGGCTCCACAGCGAGTACTCGCTTTGCAAGGCGCTGATCGGATGCACCCGGTGTGCGCGCTCCAGGGTCTCGGCCGAGGCCTCGCTCAAACCCAGGTAACGGACCTTGCCGGCCTTGACCAGTTCGGCCATGGCGCCGACGGTTTCCTCGATGGCCACTTCCGGGTCGATACGGTGCTGGTAGTAGAGGTCCAGGGTCTCCACGCCGAGGCGCTTGAGGGTGCCGTCGATGGCCGTGCGAATGTACTCCGGCTTGCCGCTGACCCCGCGGTACGCCGGGTTGGCCGGGTCACGCAGGATGCCGAACTTGCTGGCCAGGAACACCTGATCGCGTTTGCCGGCGATGGCCTGGCCGATCAGCTCCTCGTTGCTGTGGGGGCCGTACATGTCGGCAGTGTCGAGCAGGGTCACGCCCAGTTCCAGCGCCCGATGCAGGGTCGCGGTGGCTTCGCGGGTGTCACTGCCGGTGGTGTAGAAATCGGTCATGCCCATGCAGCCGAGGCCGATGGCGGAGACCTGTGGGCCGTTCTTGCCGAGTTGACGGGTGTGCATGGTGTGAGCTCCTGTGGGATTTCATGCAGTGTGAACCTCGACAAAAGCGCGATAAACCGGCTAAAAGCACTATCACTATTCGTAAAATCCCAATAATGGAGGGCCGATGGATCGCTTTAACGCCATGCGGGTCTTTACCCGGATCGTCGAGCTGGGCGGTTTCGCCAAGGCCGCCGACAGCCTGCAAGTGCCCCGGGCCTCGGTGACGGTGCTGGTCAAGCAACTGGAAGCGCATCTGGGGGTGCAACTGTTGCACCGCACCACCCGCCAGGTCAGCACCACCCTCGACGGCGCGGCCTATTACCAGCGCTGCGTGCAACTGCTGGCGGACCTGGAGGAAACCGAAGCGGTGTTTTCCTCTGCCCGGCGCAATCCGCGGGGGACCCTGCGGGTCGATATGCCGGCGGGCATCGGCCGCTTGATCGTGATTCCGGTATTGCCCGAATTCAGCGAGCGTTATCCGCTGATCGACCTGGAAATCGGCCTGAATGACCGGCCCGTGGACCTGATCCGTGATGGCATCGATTGTGTGCTGCGTGGCGGCGAGGCCCTGGACGATTCGCTGGTGGCCCGGCCGCTGGTGCTGGTCGAGCAAGTGACCTGTGCCAGTGCGGCCTATATCGAACGCATGGGGTTGCCGACGTCACTGGCGGACCTGGCGGGGCATCGGATGGTCGAGTATTTTTCCAGTGTGAGCGGCAAGCGCTTCGGCCTGGAGTTCCAGCAGGGCGACCAGTTGCAGGCGATCGACCTGCCCAAGCGTCTTTCGGTCAGCAGTGCCGACGGTTACCTGGCGGCGTGTGAAGCCGGCTATGGGCTGGTGCAGATTCCCTATTACCACGTGGTCGAACAACTGCGCAGCGGCCAGTTGTGCGAAGTGTTGCGCGATCATCCACCGCCCGGATTACCGTTGAGCGCGATGTATCCGCCCCATCGACAGATGTCGGCGCGGGTGCGGGTGTTTGTCGATTGGCTGGTGGAGATCTGTACCCGGCCGGGTACCGGGTTTCGGCGTTGAGCAAAACGCGGTCAGAACGAATGGATCGGTCTGGCGGGATCTGTGTAGGAGCCAGCTTGCTGGCGATGGCGGCCGTATAGTCATACAAGGCTGATCGGTCTCATCGCCAGCGCGCCGGCTCCTACAAGGGCGTGTGTCTCAACCGGTAATCAGCGACGGCTATCAGCGACGGTATTCGCCAGGGCCATCGGCATAGCGGTGATCGTGCCAGCCTCCGCCATGGGGGAAAATGAAGCAGCCGCTCAGGGACAAGATGACCAGCAGGGGAATCAACATCGTGATTCGACGAAACATGGATAAATCCTCATGGGTGAAGCCGGGAAGATAAAACCCTTCCCCGGATATACTATGGGACCCCGCATGTGTCGTTTCATTCATCGCCATTTGTAGGGCGTTGGTATGGATTAAGATACAAGTCGGATACATTTGTCGTTTCAGGGAGGGCGCCCAATGTTTCATGGAGCGAGCCCCCAATGCGCGACAAAGCAGCTACAACACTGTTACAAACCATCCTTGCTAAGCCCTGGGTCTACAGGAGGAACGGTAGGTACTACCTCAGGATGCGACCTGTAGGTTTATCCAGTGGTTTCTTTTCGGTATCCTTGCGGACCACCGAGAGACCACAGGCGAACGAGTTGACCAAAGACATCCTATCGGCCCTTGCGGTGTTCCATCTGGATAACCCTGAGGCCTCGTGGGCGGACATCAAGGACCGCCTATCTGTAGTGAGCCGCGACGCTCTCCTAATGACCCACACAGACGCCTCCCTGGTGGCCTACGAGTCGATCTACGAGGATTTACACACGAGCCTACGAAAAGCTACGGCCACCATGGGGCTCTCCCCGGATCAGCACAGGGGAGCCGCTGTAGCACAGAGAATTCTGGACGCTTCTGTTGGTCGGCTAAGGGGAGACGCCACCGGTCTCCTCAATGTCATCGGCGAGCTGACAGGGGGCGACAACAGGGTAATTACTGCCAGTCCTGAGGTGGGCACCCAGCCACCATTGCGATGGGAAGAGCTATGGCCTAAGTACCTCAAGGAGAAGGCCGGGAACCTCAAGGAGGGCTCTATAGATATCTACATGAGCAATTACACTGTGATCGGTTGCGCATTGACTGCTGTGGGTGTGCTTGATCTCAGGAAGCATACCCGCGAGGACCTCGTAGATATGCGGGAAGAGTTGTTAGAGACACGCAAGCCGATCACCGTGAACACCCTACTGACAAGCTTCAGCTCTGTGATGAATTGGGCCGTTGCCAACGACTTTTTGACTAAGGCCTACGTTACGAAACTCAAGCTGACAAAAGGCATAGAGAGCGAACGTATACCATTCGAAAGACACCAAGTGGAGACCATCATGGCTCACGCTAACAGCCTGCCAGTGGATGCATGGGAGCGTTGGGGCCTATCACTCCTGGCAATCACCGGCGCGCGCGCGCGGGAGGTCACCCAATTGACCAAGGACGATATTGTCAATGTGGAAGGGGTCACATGTATCCATATCCATGAGGGTGTCGAGGGGCAATCCATCAAGAACAAATACAGTGAGCGCATGGTGCCCCTGGTGGATGGCTTGATGGGCTTTGACCTCTCTGCTTTTCTTCAGGCCCTTAACGGTCCTAACCCTCCTTTGGTTAGCGGCACTGGGATCAAGCATCATCGCGCGCGCGAGATATTCAACGACACGCTACGTGAGCTTCTACCAAACAAGGATAAAAACCAGACGCTCCATTCCCTGCGTCACCATATGGCAACATCGTGCAAGAACAAAGGAATCGCTGTGAACGATCTACGGGAGTTCGACTTGTCCCGCATCACCCCAAGCTACGACCGCCGTGTTAACGGTGACATCGGGATCATGGGAGCAACAGGCCGGACTACTGGCGAGCTGCTACACGACATCACCAAGGTCAAAGCGTCCAGCAAGGCCGAGAAGGCTGCGCTTGCAGAGGCCATGAAGATTCTCACAGGTCGGGCACGGCAGGAGCCCGAAGGGGCCTTAGCGACCACTGCGCGGATTCTCTCGGACCTGGGCTTTGTCGCGAAGAATGCCTACATGGGGGTCCAGTCGATCTCAGAGGTTGCCGGTATGGTGACCAAAGGGCATACGCACATGCTTCTGAAGGGTGTGCCGTTGCTCCGTGAGATGACGCAATGGGGCTCGAAGATCAGCACGAAGGACCTCAAGGATATGCATTCGATGGTGTTCGGTCGGGAGCTGGATAACCATCTTCGACCAACTCGTACAGACATCGTTGAGCGCCTGAGGGATCAAGCGGACGTTAGCCCCCTGACAGCAAACGTAGTGGGCTCTCTCAAGTACGCAACCCAGGAGATATCGGCCCGGTCGCCGTTCACGAAGTTCCTTACAGAGTCGTCTAACTACATCGCGGATGCTGGTCGGTCGGGCGTCCTTTCGGACCTCGTTGACCATGTGTTGGCAGGGCGCCAGTCGAGTCTGTTCGATCCTCAAAGGCTCCACTCCATGTCTATCAGCCCCGAGCAATTCGAGGGCATCAAGGCGGCGATCCGGGAACACATGGTCGTTGGGAAGAACGGTAAGTACACCATCAAGGACCGTGCAGCCCTACAGCGTGACCCTCGGACAATGGACATGTGGCGGATGGGCGACAAGATTGCCCACGAGACCATCTTGCGGCCACACGCTCTGTCGTCTGCTGACACCGTTGCTTACGGGGCAGGGGTCAAGATGGCTATGCAGTTCAAGAACTTCACCATGCGCTCTGTGAACTCCCGGCTTGTCCGTGGCTTCCACGATGCAACGAAGAACGGTCGAGCGATTGACCAGACGATGCAAGCGGTCCTGTCTACTGGCCTCGCCGTTTCCACCTATGTGGCAATGAAGTACAGCCAAGCGGCAGGCATGCCCAAGGACCAGCGTGATGGCTTCCTAAAGAACTCGCTTGATCCCAAGATGCTGGGTTACGCGGGTCTGTCCCGTAGTTCCCATATCGGGGCCCCATTGGGTCTACTGAACATCGTAGCGGCGCCTTTCGGTTTCGATCAGGGCGCGGCTGTACGTTCGTCGATCCTCCCACGGGGGCCCAAGGAGAAGCCCGAGCTGGGCGCAATGAAGTACAGCGCCACCCAGGACAAGCGATTCACCGGGTTCCTCGGTCGAGTCACTGAGCAGGTCCCCGCAATGGGCGTCCTGGCGAACGGTTATCAGACTGGCTACAACGCCTTCGGGGCGCTGGGCAGGGCGGCTTCGCTCTTCAGTTCATGCTCAACTGTGTGTCCACGAGTCTGTCATTGAGCGGGACTACCAGACCGCCCTGAACCCTGATGGGACCACGGATGTTAAATACAGCGGCTTCTACCAGCTCACGAGGATCACCAAGGACCGGGGAGCCCTGGCACATGATGACCGTTTAGACGCCCTGGCAATCGGGGTGCAGTTCTTCACAGAATCCATGGAGCGAGACTCCGAAGTAGGCGCTCAGGAGATGCTCTCGGATTTCATAGAAGAACACATGGAGCGTCACCTCCACGGTTTCGAGTCAGCTATGCAGTTGGCTGTGACCGGGGAGGTTGTCATGTCCTGGGAGGACGACACGGACACCGGAAGCTTTATCGAGTGGTAACCATAGAGGGTCCTTAACGGGGCCCTTTATTTCAGCAATTGGTTACTTTATGTACAGGCTGGAAGCCTTACAGACCGGGCCTCTCAAAACCCCTCACTATTAGGATAGGGGCCCGTTAGGGCATTACTGGTAGGGCCCTTTAGGGTCTCTTACAGGTCCTTTCAGGCCTCTAAGAGACCCTCTACTTAAAGACCCTCATAGGTGGGTGATTATGCTGATAAGCATCACCTTCTAAGGGCAGGCACAAAGGAGCACACATGGACATGAAGGCAGCACTAAGCATCCTTCGGACCCTGCTGACCCACCGTGTCACCTACCGATTTCTTGCTTTACTCGTTGTCTCTCTTGGAGCTGTTCAAGGTGGTCCACTGGTCGAAGCCTTTGGGGATGTCATGTGCCTTCTACTTGGTGGCTGTGATGGGTGACGTGTTGGGTATACTTGCAGGGGCCGTTAGGGCCAATGAGAATCTGACAGAAAAATCTGAGTGACCACCTCAGTCAGGGCGGTGCGCCAAGTTCCCCCGTAGGGCCCTCGCGCGCGCGCCTGAGCCTTATGGCGTGCGCGCATGGGTCCTTATCGTGCGCCCATGCGCGCCTCTGTAGGCTGGTCGTTCAGCCGCCTCCCAGGTGTCACAGGGATGCGTCAAGAGTGTTACAAACAGGCTTGACCCCCCGGCAAACAGGCCCGTAGCATGGCCGCCCGCGCTCTCCCAATCAATCGGATACATTTATCGTTTCAAGTTTTAACTATTCAGGAATAGGTAATGACTCAATCGCAGCGTCTGAAGTACTCGATTCTGATTTCCCTAGTGGTGCTGGGGATCATGTTCGGCCTGTCCTATCTGCAAAACACCGGGGTCATCAGCGAGAAGCTGTTCCAGTACATCGCCATTGGCGTGGCGGTGCTCGTGGTGGTGATCAACGGTGTCATGCGCCGCAAGGTCAAGCCCTGAACTCAGGTATCGAGACCCGTGGCCTGCGGCTCGGCGTCCTGTAGCTCCAGGGTCGCGGTCGCATCCGGGTGCAGGCTGTAGCTCTTGTCCGCGTTGAGCACCACGACGCCCTCGCTGCACAGGCGCTTGAGCACCTCGCGCACGCTGAGAAAGGACAAGGGAATGCCCAGCTCCAGCAAGTGACTGTGAACCCCGCGCACACCCAGCCGGCGATGGTCTTCGCCGGCGCTCAAGAGCGCATCGATGACTTTGAGGCGGATCAGGCTGGTGCGCAAACCGAAGTGTTTGAGCAACTGACGAATACGGTGGTTACCGCTGCGTTCGGCAGGTTTGGCCAACATGGCGCCCGAGCTGTAGGAAGGATCGCGTTGCAAGGAAATACCGTCCGTTGACCTGTGCTGGTCGTACATGCAAAAACTCCTTTTCAGAGCCTGATCAGGAAGGTGATGTCGGCTCTCCTTGATAAGGACGAGCGAGACGGATAAATCATGAAGCTTCGAATGTAGAAAATTTGTCAGTATCAGGTCGCAGACAGGCGATGGCACCCCGATATCCCCAAACTTTCATGTTCGGGCTCCTGGATACCCCTAAATTTTCATGTTCAGACTCGTCTTTATGGGCAGGCATCGGCCGTCCCTTGTTTGATTTGCACGGTGGCCGATTTCCGGGCTGCCGTTCGCTGTCGCGCGCGCGCTCGCCTGGTGTTCGATATTCCATCAGGAGTCAGTGTGATTATTACCCGCTCGCTATCCAGGCTGTGCCTGGCGACGTTGTTGATCGGCCTCGGTACCCACGCCGTGGCCCGCGTGGGGGCTGACGGGAGTCGCGACCTGAGCGCCGAGATCCGTCGCACCACTTTTGGCGTACCGCATATTCGCGCCAGCGACGAGCGCGGGCTGGGCTACGGCATCGGCTACGCCTATGCCCAGGACAATCTGTGCCTGCTGGCCAACGAAATCGTCACGGTCAATGGCCAGCGCTCGCGTTACTTCGGCCCCGAGCAGATGACCCTCGAGCGGCGTGACAACCTCACCAGCGACCTGTTCTTCAACTGGCTCAATACGCCGGAGGCGGTAGCGGCCTTCTGGAAGGCGCAAACCCCGCAGGTCGCGCAGTTGATCGAAGGTTATGTCGCCGGCTACAACCGCCAGCTCAGCGAGCGCCAGGCCGGGGGCTTGCCGGAGCAGTGCCGGGGCGAGTGGGTACGGCCGATCACGCCGCAGGACCTGGTCAGGCTGACCCGCCGCCTGCTGATGGAAGGCGGTGCCGGGCAGTTCGCCGAAGCCCTGGCCGCCGCCACGCCACCCCAGCAGACCGCCCAGGTGGCGAGCCCGTCGTTCCAGTTGGCGGCCGAACGCCTGCAACGTTTTGCCCTGGACCGTGGCAGCAATGCGGTGGCGGTCGGCGGCGAGCGTTCGTTCAACGGTCGTGGGTTGTTGCTCGGCAACCCGCATTTCCCCTGGGTCGGCGGCCTGCGTTTCTATCAGATGCACCTGACCATTCCCGGCCAGCTTGATGTGATGGGCGCGGCCTTGCCGGGCCTGCCGATGATCAATATCGGCTTCAACCGGCACCTGGCCTGGACCCACACGGTGGACACGTCCAGGCATTTCACCCTGTATCGGTTGCAGCTCGACCCCAAGGACCCGACCCGTTACCTGCTCGATGGCCAATCCACGGCGATGGACAAGCGCCTGGTCAAGGTCGAGGTCAAGCAGGCCGATGGCAGCACCAGGACGGTTGAGCGGGTGCTCTACAGCTCGGTGTTCGGGCCGGTGGTGCAATGGCCCGGCAAGCTCGACTGGAACCGCGAGGTGGCGTTCAGCCTGCGCGATGCCAACCAGGACAACGACCGCGTATTGCAGCAGTGGTACGCGATGGATCATGCCGACAACCTCCAGGCGTTGCAGGCGTCGGTGCAGCGGATTCAGGGCATTCCGTGGGTCAATACCCTGGCGGTGGATGACCAGGGGAAGGCGCTGTATATGAACCTGTCGGTGGTGCCTTATGTGAATGCAGCCAAGCTGGCCTTGTGCGGCGACCCCCGTGGCAGCGGGCCGCTGGTGGTGCTCGACGGCTCGCGCAAGACCTGTGCCTGGGACGTGGCGGCAAATGCCGCGCAGAAAGGCATCTTCCCGGCGGACCAGTTGCCGCAACTGGAGCGTGGCGACTATCTGCAGAACTCCAACGATTCGGCCTGGATGGTCAACCCGCGGGCGCCGCTCAAGGGCTTTTCGCCGCTGGTCAGTCGTGAGGGCGAGCCCCTCGGGCCACGGGCGCGCTTTGCCCTCGAGCGCCTGGCGCGGCTGGACCGGCCCGCGGCGATCAAGGTCGCGGACTTGCAGGCGATGGTGATGGACGATCAGGTATACCTGGCCAGCCTGGTGCTACCGGACCTGCTGCGTTTCTGCGCCGGCGACCTGGGCAGCGATGCCGCGGCGTTGGCGCCGGTGTGCGCCAGCCTCAAGGACTGGGACGCCCACGCAAACCTGCAAAGCGGGCTGGGCATGGTGCATTTCCAGAACATCCTGGCGCATTTGTCCGAAGGTGAAAACTTCTGGCGGGTCAGGTTCGATCCGGCCGATCCGCAGCACACCCCGCGTGGCCTGGCTTTCGAGCAGATCAAGGTGGCCAGGGCGCTGCACGCGGCGATGCTGGCGTCGCTGGAACAGGTGAAGGCGGCGGGGCTGACGGCCGACAGTCACTGGGGCGATGTGCAGCAGGTCAGCCAGGGCGGGCAGCCGGTGCCGGTGCATGGCGGTCCGGCGACCCTGGGCATCTACAACGCGATTCAGAGTGTGCCGGGGGAGAGTGGCAAGCGCGAAGTCGTGGGTGGCACCAGCTATCTGCAGGTAGTGAGTTTTGACGACAAGGGACCCCAGGCGCTGGGGTTGCTGGCGTTTTCGTTGTCCACTGACCCGACATCGCCGCACTTCCGCGATCAGACCGACGCGTTCTCGAAGAAGCAGTGGAGTGTGTTGCCGTTCACCGAACAGCAGATCAAGGCGGATGCCGAGTACCGCGTGCAGGTGATCCGCGAACCGCAGCAGTAACCTAGAAGGCGATGGGCAACGCGGTCCCTTGTAGGAGCCAGCAAGCCGGCTCCTACAGGTTTTGCGACACGCTCAAGAGGCTGATCAGCCCTTGGGGGTATCCTGCGGGATTGCGTTGATCACTGCCTGGCCTTCCTTGTTCTGCGTCAGGTACACCGGCAGGACCTTGGGCAGGGAGGTCAGCAACCGCTGCACTTCCCCGGTGCTGTAGATCCCGCCGATACGAATCGCCCCGGTGGTCTTGTCGGCCAGCAGTGCCGGACGCTCCAGGTAGCGGTTGATCAACGGCAGGGCATCGCTCAGCATCAGGTTGTCGAGCACCAGCTTGCCGGTGCGCCAGGCCAGGTTGGCGTCTTGCGCATAGGTCTGGCTGATCTGCGGTTCATAGTCGCCGGATTTGTAGCGGGCCTGCATGCCCGGGTCCAGGCGATAGCCATCGCCGGGACGGGCGGTGTTGCTGCTGACCAGCACCGAGCCTTGCAGCAAGGTCACGCGAACCTGGTCCTGGTACATCCACACGTTGAACTTGGTTCCGGTGACTCGCACCTGACCCTCGGCGGCCTTCACCACGAAGGGATGCTCGGCGTCGTGGCGCACCTCGAAATAGGCCTCGCCCTTTTTCAAGGTCACCCGGCGCTGATCCTTGTAGTTGCTGTAGGTCAGTTGCGTTCCCAGGTTCAGTTCCACCTGGCTGCCGTCGGCCAGGGTGACCTGGCGCAACTGGTTCGAGGCCTCGAAGCTCTGGTAGGTATTGGGAATCCAGCCGAGGTTCCAGCCCAGGTAGCCGGCGACAGGAACCGCCAACAGGCTGATGGCCGCGGCCATGCCGTAGCGTTGCCAGCTAGGGCGCTTCGGTACCAGGGCCACCACCTGGGGCGCGGCGGTCGGTGGCAGTTGATCGGCCACGTCCCAGATTTCCAGCATGGCTTCGTATTCGAAGGCATGCAGCGGGTCGGCCTTGAGCCAGGCGGCGAAGGCTTCGCGCTCGGCGCCGGTGCAATCCTCTTCATGCAGCCGCATGCACCAATGCGCGGCAGCGTCGGTGATGGCGTCGTACTCGGCTTCTGAAAGGATCGGTTCGCTCATGAATTCTTCCCTGGTTTCGGCCATTCTAACCCTCGGCAGTCGCTGTCGAGAACAGCGGATAACAAACATGTCAATTTGATGGCTCGCACCGCGCGTCTTCGAAGATCCTGGAACAGGGTGTGACGTCCGGGTTCGATATTTATTTAGTTAATATCATTCAGTTCCGAGCGTGGCTTTATTCATGATGGCGGCCGGCATGACAATCGGCAGCCCATCTTCATGGAGTTCACGTCATGTCCAAGTCCATCGTTGCCGCGTTGCAAATCGGTTCCCTGCCGGGCGGCAAGGGCGACACCCTGGAGCAGATCCTCGGCTATGAGCGCGCGATCATCGAGTCCGGCGCCTGCCTGGTGGTGATGCCCGAAGCCTTGCTGGGCGGCTACCCCAAGGGCGAGACCTTCGGCACCCAGCTGGGTTATCGGCTGCCCGAGGGCCGTGAGGCCTTCGCCCGTTATCACGCCAATGCCATCGATGTACCGGGCGCCGAGACCGATGCGCTGGCGCAACTGTCCGCCCGCACCGGGGCGAGCCTGGTGCTCGGGGTCATCGAGCGTGCAGGTTCTACCTTGTATTGCACGGTATTGTTCTTCGAGCCCCAGGGCGGGTTGGTGGCCAAACACCGCAAGCTGATGCCCACCGGCACCGAGCGGCTGATCTGGGGCAAGGGCGATGGCTCGACCCTGCCGGTGGTGGAGGGCAAGGCCGGGCGGATCGGTTCGGCGGTGTGCTGGGAAAACTATATGCCGCTGTTGCGCACGGCCATGTACGCCAAGGGCGTCGAGGTCTGGTGCGCGCCGACGGTGGATGAGCGGGAGATGTGGCAGGTGACGATGCGTCATATCGCCTGTGAGGGCCGCTGCTTTGTGGTTACGGCCTGCCAGGTCCAGCCTTCGCCGCAGGCGCTGGGTGTCGAGGTGGCCAACTGGCCGGCCGAACGTCCGTTGATCAACGGCGGCAGCCTGATTGTCGGGCCCATGGGCGAGGTGCTGGCCGGGCCATTGGTCGGCCAGGCCGGCCTGCTGACCGCGCAGATCGATACCGAGCAACTGGTTCGCGCCCGTTATGATTTTGACGTCACCGGCCACTATGCCCGCCCCGATGTGTTCGAGTTGCAGGTCGATGAGCGAGCCAAGCCCGGCGTGCGTTTTATCCAGGACTGATCAACGCGGCACAGGCCTGTTCACGAGACATGGCAGCAGTCGTTCGGTGCTGAGTTCAGGGGTGTCCACAGGGGGTTCGGCTTACTTGTCGAGCGGAACAATACTTTGACACTCTGGGTGTTCATTGTCGTTATATTGACGGTCGGCCACTATTACCTACACTTGAGTATCACCTGCTACAGCATTTTTCGCAGTCCGTTGGTTTTTCTACGTTAAGGAGAAGACAAATGGCACGCTCGAAAAAGTGGTGGTGGGGTTTACCGTTACTCGCTTTGCTGTGGTTGGCCGCTCTTTGGATAACAACGCCTGAAGTCGAACAGGATTTGCAGACCCGCGTGGGGAGTGCGATTGATAGTGCTCCCGTTGCTGTCGCCGGACGTGACGTGACCCTGCCCAATGCAACATCAAAAACCCGTGACACAGCCGGTCAAACCTATGGTGTCAGACAGGTGATCGGCACCCTGGGCGACGAGCCCGTGACACCGCCCGATAGCGATATCGGCAGCCCTCCCGAAGTTGTCCCTCCCGCGCCGGCCGCACCGACGACCGGCGTTGTCGAGGAGCCCCAGGCCAATGCACAGAACTCAACCGGTGTTATTGATGCCAAGGCTTGCGAACAACAGTTCGACGCAGCCCTGAATCAATACAAAGTGCTGTTCGATACCGCCCAGGACATCTTGTCACCGGCTTCGCAAACGGCGCTGGATGCGTTGGTGACCACGGCCAAACAGTGTCCCGACGAGCAGTTCGAAGTGGATGGCTACACCGACAACACCGGCAATGCTGCCTTCAACCTGGGACTTTCCAAGCGCCGGGCCGAAGCCGTGGTCACTTATCTGGCCAAACATGGCGTCACTGCGCAACACCTGAAAGCCGCGGGATTTGGCGAGGCTGATCCGGTGGCGTCGAACGATACGCCGCAGGGCCAGGCACAAAATCGTCGGATAGAAATAAAGGTATCGGATGACAACGCTGTCACAGCCCCGACTGACGCTAAATAACCAGGAGCAACCATCATGAGTTATTTATTTGAACAGTATTGGGGCTGGATGCTGATAGCCGGGATCCTGGGTTTGCTGGTGGGCTGGATCGTCAGTGAGACCGAGCGTCATGCCCGCTGGGTCGCCGGTTGGTTGCATGGGGCGTTATGGATCTTTGCCGTCGGTGTGGTGATCGCCGTGCTCAAGTTGTTACCGGGGCGTGCCGGCTTGTGGCTGGAAAGTGCCTTGCTGTTGTTTGCGGCTTACCTGGTCGGTTGCTGGTTCAGTGCCTGGGTTCACACCCTGCTGGCGGCCGATGCCGCCACCAGCACCACCGCTCCACAGCCTGGAACCCGGGCGGCGGCAATCGATGCCGCCGGGGTGGGCAGTCGTCCGCTGGTCATGGAAAAACCCACCGGCGCCCTCGATAACCTGAAGCTGATTTCAGGGGTGGGTCATAAAAATGAAGCCGTGCTGCATGAGCTGGGTATTTACCGGTTTTCCCAGATTGCCCAATGGACGGAGCCGCAGGTGCACTGGATAGAGCATTACTTCAGCTTTCCAGGGCGGGTCGAGCGCGAGGACTGGCGAGGCCAGGCACGGATACTGGCGCAAGGTATCGAGACCGAGTTTGCCAAGCGGGTGAGAAGAGGCGAGGTCGATACGTCTGAAGATTGATGCCCCTATGCCGTTGGGTGCGATCTCAGGCCTGGTCTAAATTTGTGGCGAGCGGGCTTGCCCGCGTTGGGACGCGAAGCGGCCCTAAAACCAGAGAGCTCGGTCCATCAGGTAGGCTGAGATAGCCGGTTTTGCGACTGCTTCGCAGCGAGCGCCCCGCTCGCCACAAGATCGCGCTCGCCTCAAAAATCGTGCATCGGGCCTTGCCCCGCAACGCCTCCGCGCTGACTTCATCCAGGCCGCCGCGCTCCTGACAATTCCTGACAGGGGGCTCTGCTAAGCTGCGGCCCTTGATCCGGCCAGAGGTCGTCCACCGTGTCCCGCACTTCGCGTTTACTCACCTTGCTCCAGGTATTGCGTGCCAAAAGCCGTCCGACCACCGCTGCGGCGCTGGCCTGCGAGCTGGAGATTTCCGAGCGTACGGTCTATCGCGATATCGCCGAACTCACCGCCCTCGGCGCGCCGATCCAGGGTGAGGCGGGTGTCGGCTACATCCTGCGTAGTGGCTTGTTCCTGCCGCCGCTGATGCTCAATGCCGATGAAACCGAGGCCATTGTCCTTGGCCTGCAATATGTCGATCAGCGTGGCGACGAGGTGCTGAGCAAGGCCGCTTCCGATGCCCTGGCCAAGATCGCCGCGGTGCTGGCGCCGGCCGCCCAGGAGGCCCTGCGCAATCCGACCCTGCTGCCGGGGCCGCGTGGGTATGGCTACCCGGACAATGCCGTGCCGTTGAATGTGTTTCGCCAGGCCATTCGCGACCAGGCCAAGCTGCATATCGATTACGCCGATGTGCACCAGGTGCCCAGCCAGCGGCTGATCTGGCCCCTGGCCCTGGGTTTCATGAACGAGGCGCGGGTGGTGGTCGCCTGGTGTGAGTTGCGCCAGGCCTTCCGGACCTTTCGCACCGACCGTATCGCCGCGGCCCGGGAGCAGGGCGAGCGTTATCCGGGCCGGCGCAGCGACCTGCTGAGGCAATGGCGCAAGCTGTTCGACCAGGACGAACACGAGCGCTTCACTCCTGACAAGAATTGACGGAGCGCTGTTCTAGGATGGCTCCACCTTCTACCAGCAAGGAGCTGTGAACAGCATGACCACTCAAACTTCGGTGCTCGCCCCGGCCATCGAGGCCTATATCAGCGCCGCCAATGCCCGCGACAGTTCGACGGTGGCGAGTTTCTTCGCCGAAGACGCGAATGTCTTCGATGAAGGCCATCATCGGGTCGGCACCCTCGCCATCGCCCAGTGGATGGATGAAACCGCGCGTAAATACCAGCCACGGGTCGAAGTCCTCGACGTGGCGCAACGCACCGGCAAAGTGCTGGTCAAGCAACTGGTCTCGGGGACGTTCCCTGGCGGCTCGGTGGAGTTGCGCTACGTGTTCCGGCTCAACGAGCAGGGCAAGATCGCCCGGTTGGATATTTCCCTCTAGGACAAGCTGGCATACTGCGAGCCCCGGTTGCGAGCCTGCACGACGCCATGACTGTCGATTCTCCCCTGAGTGCCTACCGCGCGGCCGTCGAGCAGCGCGGCTTTCTCCATGACCCGGCCCAATGGCAGGCGGTGCAGGCCTTGCAGCGCTGCCACGAGGCGTTGCACCGGGGCCAGGTTCCGCAGGGCGTTTACCTCTGGGGGCCGGTCGGGCGTGGCAAGACCTGGCTGATGGATCAATTCCACCAGACCTTGCGCGTGCCGTCGCGACGCCAGCATTTCCATCACTTCATGGGCTGGGTGCACCAGCGCTCGTTCCAGCTCAGCGGCATCGCCGACCCGCTGCGGGCCCTGGCCCGTGAGCTGGCCGCAGAGGTCCGGGTGCTGTGTTTCGATGAGCTGTTCGTCAACGATATCGGCGATGCGATCATCCTCGGCCGGCTGTTCCAGGTGATGTTCGACGAGGGCGTGGTGATCGTTGCCACTTCCAACCAGCCACCGCGGCAGCTCTATGCCGATGGCTTCAATCGCGAGCGGTTCCTGCCGGCGATTGCCGCCATCGAGCAGCATATGGAGGTGGTGGATGTCGATGGCGGCGAGGATCATCGTCTGCATCCGGGGACCGGCGTCCAGCGTTACTGGGTCGAGCCCGAGGAGCAATCGGCGGCGTTGGCCGAGGCGTTCAAGGCGCTGACGGCCGGGCAGCCGCTGTCCGCCGAACCGGTCGCCATGGGCTATCGGACCCTGGCGGTGGTGCAGGCTTCACCGACGGTGCTCTGGTGCCGCTATGCCGAGCTGTGCGAGCAGCCCCTGGCGGCCATGGACTTCATGGCGCTGTGTGATCGTTACACGGCGATTTTCCTCAGCGAGGTGCCGAACCTCAGTGCCCGCCAGCGTTCCGGACGGATCGCCCGTGGCACCGAAGACGCGGCGCAGCGTGTCGATGCCGGGGACCGCGAATTGCCGCAGTTGTCGGTCCACGACGATAGCGTGCGGCGCTTTATCGCCCTGGTGGACGAGTGCTACGACCGCAAGGTGCCGCTGTATATAGCCGCCCAGGTGCCGCTGGATGAGCTGTACACCGAAGGCTACCTGGCGTTCCCGTTCCGTCGCACCCTCAGTCGTTTGCGCGAGATGCAATTGCAGCGTTTCGGCCAGGCATCTGCCGGTCCTGAATAAGGCTGCCGGTGCGCCTTGATGTAAATCAAGCCTGTGCGGCCGGCGCGCGCCATCATGCATGCAATGTCCCGATCTCCCGATGATGGCGAGATTTGCCCGGTGCTCGTCAACCAGTGCCGCTGTGGGCCGGGACCCTGTTGCTCCAGAGGTGCGCCATGTCCGACTACCACCGTATTCTGCTGCTGGCTCCCGCCGAGATGAACCGCAGCCCCGCCTTCGAGCGGGCTACCGAGCTGGCCCTGTCCACGGGGGCCGCCTTGTATATCCTGGCCTTCGCCTATGTCCCGAGTCTTGACGGGGTCACGCTGTTCGATCAGAAAGCCATGACCCAGGCCCGCGAGGGCTATCTGGACCTGCATCGCCGCTGGCTGCACCAGGAGGCGGATCGTCTGCGTGGTCGGGGCCTGGATGTGAGCTGCAATATTTTCTGGCAGCATCATCCGTTGCAACTCATTCTCGAGTACGTCCGCGACCTGGAGATCGACCTGCTGATCAAGGATGTCCACCTGGAGTCGGGGCTCAAGCGACTGTTCGCCACACCGCTGGACTGGCAGTTGTTGCGCGATTGCCCGGTGCCCGTGCATCTGGTGGCCGGCGAGACCCGGCCGTTGCCGCGCCATGTCCTGGTAGCGGTGGACCTGGGCGGGGAAAAGTCCGAGGAGCGCTTCAACGACACACTGGTCCGGGCGGGGCAGGCGTTTGCCCGGCAATGCGCGGCGACGTTCAGCCTGGTGCATGTGCATGACAAGTCCCGTTCCTATATCCACGAAATGGGCTGGGGCACCTTGCCGATGGCCGAAGGCCTGGAAATGGCCAGCCGTGCCGATGAGCAACAGGGGTTCAAGGCCCTGGCGGAGCGCAACGGGGTCGCGAAGACCCAGCGGCATTTTCTCACAGGGTCGGTTATCGACGCCCTTGGCGCTTTCGTCGAGCACAACGCGGTGGATGTCATGGTGATGGGCACCCGCCATTCCCACGGCCTGGACAGCATCCTCGGCAGTACGGCGGAAAATGTCCTGTATCGCAGTACCTGCAGCCTCCTGACCCTGAGCCCGGAGTGCACGGCCTGAACAGGCGTCTGGCGCGGATCGGTCCGCGCCAGGGGGGGCGATCAGGATTGCAGCGACAACCGATGAATAACCTGGGTTGCATCGTCGGGATCGCGTTCGCGGCTGAAGTGCAGGGCGTCGGCCAACGCCCGCATGTGGGTGTTGGAAGCACTGTCGATGGAGTACATTCGCTTGAAGTGATTCAGGCGTGCCGTGGCGATCAGGTGGTTCATCAAGCGTGTGCCCAGGCCGCGCTGTTGCCAGTCATCGGCAACGGTAATGGCGCACTCGCATTCGTGTTCGACGCCCGAGGCCGCATAGCGGCTGATTCCGACTTCCAGCAACAGGCCATTGTCATGGGCCAGGGCCACGTAGGCGACGCGGTTGTGCGCGTCGACATCCATCAGTTGATCCATCAAGCTGGTACCGGGCTCAACGATTTCTCCCAGAAAACGCTGATGGCGCGATTCCGGGGACAGCCGCAGGATAAAAGCTTTTTCCCGCTCCCGGTCCTCGGCGCGCAGGGGCCTGATCAGGACCGGAGTACCGTCCTGCAGGGTTTCGATCCAGTGTTCGCCTGTCACGGAGGGAAAGCCGGGCGGGGACAGGGTGGGGCTATTGAGGTCGGGCATGATCAGAACTCCTCGAACAGGTACGGTCGTAGGCCGGTATCGGTGTTCTTTTTCTACGCCACGGCGGGTGTTCGCGTTTGATTCAAGTCAAGCCCGGGCACAACGGCCTGGCTACAGCGGTTTGGCCTGCTGGCTGCAACCGGCGATCAGCGCCTTCAAGCCTCCCACGTCAAGGATCCGCACCTCCCGTGCATGGACCTCCAGCAGGCCCAGCTCCCGCAGCCGGGCGATCCCGCGGCTGATGGTTTCCAGGCGCAGGCCCAGGTAGGAGCCGATTTCTTCACGGCGCATTCTCAGGACGAAGCTGAAGGGCGAGTAACCGCGCAAGGACAAGCGTTGCGAGAGGTTGAGAAAAAACGCCGCGAGACGCTCATCCGAATTCATATTGCCCATCATCAGCAGCAGGCTGTGGTCCCTGACGATTTCCCGGCTCATCAGTTTGTTCAGGTTGTGCTGCAGGGAGGGCAGGTCCCGGGACAAGCGTTCCAACTGCGAGAAATGGATCGGGCAGACTTCGCTGTCCTCCAGCGCCACGGCATTGCAGGCGTGGCGGTCCTCGCTGATGGCATCCATGCCGAGCATTTCCCCGGTCATCTGAAAGCCGGTGACCTGCTCGCGGCCATCTTCCGAGGTCAGGGTGGTCTTGAAAAAGCCCAGGCGTACCGCGTACAGGGCATGCAGGGGATCGCCCTGGCGGTAGAGGGTGTTGCCTTTCTTGATCCTGACACGCTGGACGATCAGGTCGTCCAGGCGTTTGACTTCGGAATCGTTCAAGCCCAGGGGCAGACACAGCTCCAGCACGCTGCAATTGGCACAGGCTGACTTCAGGCTCGCGGGTTTGAGCTTGAGGTCGTCGCAATCGTTCATGGGGATTCCTCTGTATCGGAAAAGGAGAGGTCCACCTCGGGCAAGCACACCGATACAGCAGGGCCAGTCGGACCAGCCTAGCAGGTACGGAGGGCGGCTTGAGATAAATCAGGCCACGGCCTTGTTTCGTCCCGCCCTGGGCGGCGGTTTGATACAGATCAAGCCGAGGCCGCGCGGGGCGAGTGCGCTGACTACCGGGCGAGCAGGCAAGCCGTCGGCACTTGATGTAAATCAAGGCCCGGTCGGCTGGGCGTCGCAGAATCGAGGATGACCGACTCTCTTCGGGCGGACACTTTCAATCCTTGTCTTGTGAAGGCACCGCCCGCTATCCGGAGCGCCGAACGTCCTGCCCTTGGAGGTGTGTCATGAGTCAATACCAGCGTCTGCTGCTGATCACCGATCAGCATCTGCCCCATTCTCCGGCGGCCAGGCGGGCCGCCGCCCTCGCCGCGGCCAGCGGTGCGGCGTTGCATATCACCGCCCTGGTCGAGCCGCCGCCGCGCACTCATCTGATCGAGTCGAACCTGGATGAACAGGCCCGGCTCGCCTATATGGAAACATACCGGACCTGGCTGGAGGGGGTGACCGCGAGCTTGCGCGACAGTGGCCTGCAACTGACCACCGAAGCGCTCTGGACCACCCATCCCTTGCGCGACATCCTGATCCACGCCCGCGAGATAAAACCCGATCTGCTGATCAAGGATGTGTACCTGGAGCCGCTGCTCAAGCGGGTCTTCACCACGCCGCTGGATTGGCAACTGTTGCAGGAAAGTCCGGTGCCGGTGCACCTGGTCAACCAGATCGCCTCGGCGTTGCCCCGGCGGGTGCTGGCAGCCGTCGATACCTCCACGGGGGAGGCGGGTATCAGCGAGTTCAACCGCAAGATCATCCGTCAGGCCGAGTCCCTGGCGCTGCAATGCGATGCCGAGCTGCATGTGCTGTATGCCTACGACCTGGCTCCGGCGCTCATGGCCGATCCCTGTGTCACGCTGGTCTGGGTCGAGGAGCTGCGTGTCGCCTTGCTCGAACCTTTCGCCAGGCTCGCGGACGACTATGGCGTGCCGGCCGAGCGCCGGCATTTCCTGATGGGCTCGCCGGTGGGGGTGATCACCGACTTTGTCCGTGACCAGGCAATCGATGTGGTGGTCATGGGCTCGGTCCAGCCCAAGGGGCTGGGCAAGCTGATCGGCGATACCACCGAGCGGACCTTGCTGATTCCCGAATGCAGTGTGTTGACGGTCAAGCCCGACTGAGTCGCGGCTTGCCCTGTGGCGTCAATCGAAAAGCCCCTTGCCGGTGACCGGCAAGGGGCTTTTTCATGACGCCACGCCAAGGTGTGTCAGAGGCTCAACAGGCCCTGCCAGAGCATCCAGGCGGCCACTGCGGCGGCCAGCCAGATCAGCACCAGCAGGCCTTTGGCGAAACCATTGAGCGGTTTGCGCTGAGGGGTGACCAGGTAGATCAGCGAGCCGGGGGCGTAGAGCAGGGCACTGAGCAGCAGGTACTTGGGACCGGCCGCGTACAACAGCCAGAAACAGTAGACGCTGGCCACGAGGGCGATGGCCAGGTCGCGCAATCTCAGGCCGCCGTGCCCGTCCTGGTCACGTGCCTGCCAGCTGACCTTGAGTGCATAGAGGCCGCTGAACAGGTAGGGCAGCAGGATCATCGAGGTGGCCAGGGAGATCAGCGCCAGGTAGGTGGCGTTCGAATACAGCGTGAGGATCAGGAACAGCTGAATGCAACCGTTGGTGACCCACAGGGCATTGGCCGGCACGCCATGGCTGTTTTCCCTGGCCAGGAGCGCAGGCATCACACTGGCCCTGGCCGGACTGAACAAGGATTCGGCCGAGAGCAGGGTCCAGGCCAGCAGGGCGCCGCCCACGGAAACCATCAGGCCCAGGCTGATCATCATGGCGCCCCAGGGACCGGCAATGGCTTGCAGCACGCCGGCGGTCGAAGGGTTTTTCATGGCCGCCAGCTCGGGCTGGCCAAGGATGCCCAGCGACAGCAGTGAGACCGAAATCAGCAGCAACAGGGTAATGACAAAACCAATGATGGTGGCCCGGCCGACGTTGACCCGCTCCGCCGCCCGGGCGGAATAGACATTGGCGCCCTCGATGCCGATAAAGACCCAGACGGTCACCAGCATGGTGCTCTTGACCTGGTCGAGGATCGAGCCCAGGGCCGGTGCGCCCCACAAACCGCTGACAAAGGTCTCGCGATGAAAGGCGGCGGCGGCGAAACCGATAAACACCAGGACCGGAACGATCTTGGCCACCGTGGTGATGGCATTGGCCCGTGCCGCGGTGCGTACGCCCCGCAGGATCATGAAGTGCATGGCCCAGAGCAGCAGCGACGCGGCAATGATTGCCACCTTGTTGTTGCCCTCGCCGAAGGCCGGGAAAAAATAGCTGGCGGCGGCGAACAGGATGACCAGGTAGCCGGCGTTGCCGATCCAGGCGCTGATCCAGTAGCCCCAGGCCGAGTTGAAACCGACAAAGTCGCCACCCAGGGCCCTGGCGTAGGCGAAGACGCCGTTGTCCAGTTCCGGTTTGCGGTTGGAGAGCATCTGGTAGACCAGGGCCAGGGACAACATGCCGACCCCGGTGACCAGCCAGCCGATCAGGATCGCGCCGGCACCGGCACCCGCCGCCATGTTTTGCGGCAGGCTGTAGGCGCCGCTGCCGATGATCGAGCCCACCACCAGGGCGATCAGCAGGCTCAGGGACAAGCGGGCCGATTGCACGAGGGGCGCCGCTTTCAATAAGGGCGCGGTCGTGCCGGGGGATGAAGCCTGTTGCAGGGGCGTTGCCATGATGACACCTCCAGGGGGCGGGGCGTTCGTGTGCGCCGATCAGCAACGGCGACGCGCTTTGAACGCATGGTGCGAATGTCTACGCCCGGGAGCCCGGGGCTGTTGATTTTTATCAAGGCTCGGAGGGATAGGCGTTGCTGCCTCCCGCAGCCGGGGGGCGACGCATGAATTTTCTTCCTTTTCCCGCGCCGGGCGTGGTTACAATCGGGCTCCTGACACGCAAGAGCTCCCTTTAATGGTTTCGCCGAGGACTGACATGGACGTTGCAGACATACTGGTATTGCAAGCGAGCTACACCAACCCGGTACACGCCGAGGCGATTGGACTGGTGCTCAATCACTATGCCGAAGACCCGATGGGCGGCGGTCAGAGCCTGGCACCGGACATGCTGCAACAGTTGCCCGGCGAACTGGCCAAGCGGCCCCACGCCTTCAGCGTACTGGCCTTTGTCGGCGGCGAACCGGCCGGGCTGGTGAACTGCTTCGAAGGCTTTTCCACCTTTGCCTGCCGGCCCCTGGTGAACGTGCATGATGTCTCGGTGGTGAGCAAGTTTCGTGGCCTCGGGCTGAGCCAGAAGATGCTGCAGAAGGTCGAGGACATCGCCCGTCAACGTGGCTGCTGCAAGATCACCCTGGAGGTGCTGGAAGGCAACGGCGTGGCCCAGGCTTCCTACAAAAAGTTCGGTTTCAGCGGCGCGCAGCTCGATCCGGAGCACGGCCAGATGCTGTTCTGGAACAAGTACCTCTAGTCCCGCCGCAGCGCCCAGGCCCTCTGCCGGAAGAGGGCCTATCCATCTACCGCACACGGTGCCTGCCGGGAGGTTTGAATCCTCCTGGAGTCGTGGCCGGCAAACCGATGCTCCCGGTAACGACTCGTTCCTATCATTCGAACGAGGACGCCAACCATGTCAACGCAGTCGCCGGTTCCGGACAGTCAATCAATGGATCCGACTTCGGTCGCCAAGGCACTTTTCGCCGACAGCCCCAGTTTGCTCTCGGTCGCGACACCGCTGGTTCAGGGGGTGCTGGACGAGCACTATGGCCAATTCGATCTGTCGGCCGAGCGGGTCCGCCTCGCCGTGCCCTATTGGGTCCTGGCCCAGGGTATCGACGGAGCCCCGGCAGGGCATAACTATTACAGCCTCAGTGAGGTCATGGTCGAGCGCTTCGCCCTGCGGGTTCCGGTCTGGGGGGCTTCCAGGAGCTTGCGTCTGGAGACCCATAACCTGCTCTGGCGCGAGCAGCCACCGGCTGCGAAGAAACCCCTGGCGATCGATCTCGACGGGTTGCTCAAGCGCCTGGACCAGGCGGCGCGGTCACTGCTGCTCGAGCGCCTGAAACAGCAGCTGATCGAGCGTTGGAATCAATCGCCGGAGGGGCACGGGCCGAGCCGTTGGGCGCGGCTGGCGGCGGCGATCGGACGCTTGCTCGTGCCGGGGCAGACGCCTGGCCGCACAGGGCTTCCTGACCTGAGTCGCCTGCCGTTCTACATGGGCTACTCGCCTGGCGATGCGCCCGACGAAAGCCCGGCCCTGGATATTCGCGCCTTCGAGACCCGGGTCTTCAGCGTGGATGCCCAGGGGCGACGCTACCCGGAGTTGTTTCCGGTGATCGACTTCCTGCGTTATGAAGAGAGTTTGCAGCCATTGCCCTATCCGCTCTATTTTCATCCGGGCGAAGGCGGCCTGCGCCAGGGCAAGATGGACAGTGCCGAGCTGGTCGCGATGCTGATCGGCAGCCGGACCGCCGGGCGCAATCTGGAAATAAGGGAGTCGCTGGTCTGGCGCTGGAATGAACCCGCCGAAGTGATCGGTGACAGCCTGGCAAGAGGTTTGCTCGAATATCAATTGCAGGCGTTGAGCGCGACGCCTCCGGGCGACTGGGAGGCCAGGGCTCATCTTCAGCGTTGGGTGGACGACATTACCGATCCGGGCAAATGGTTCGCCGTGCCCGCCAGGACCTACGATGCCAGCCGTTTCCAGGTGCTCAGGCAAGAACGTTGTGGCCCGGCGGCCCTGGGGTTGACGAGCGAGTCGCTGCCGGACTGGCTGCTCGGTGCATCGGTTGCCGATCGTTCAAGCTACAGCGCTCTGCTGCGCGAACTGGCGCGCCAGCAGTGTGAGTCTGGAGGCCGGCATTTCCTCGAAGACATCGGCACCCTCAATGAATTTGCCGCGCGACGATTGCAGGAACTGATGCACCAGGACCATCCCACGGCCAGCGTCATCGACCCGAATGCAGTCAAGCTCAATATCGATAAACTCGACTACAGCACTACCCAGACCCTCGATCCGCAACAGGCGCAGGTCACGGTACCGGTCGACATGACCCTGGTGGAACTGGCGTTGGCCAACCTGGGGGGCATGCGCCATACCGGTATGCGGATTCGCATCGAAGTGCGCGGGTTGCCGGAGCCCGTCCCGCAATGGATGACGGCGGATTACCTGCGTGGCCTGGTGACCCGTGCGGACATCGGCCAGGCCTACCCGGACCTGCTCAAGGCGCATTTGATCACTGATGCCGCCGAGGCCAGGCGGCGCGAGGTATTGTTCGTCGCGCAGTGGCGGGTGCGTTTGCCGCTCCAGGCCCTGGAGTTGAAGATCAAGGGCGAGTCGGGGTTCAGCCTCGACGGCTTCCGTTACGTGCAGGCGCTGGTCCAGCCGGCGGGCCGGGGGCGGTTTGTCGATAGCGTGGAAATCGTCCTGCGGCCCCTGGCGTTCAAGGCCAGGGCCGACTGGCAGGCGGACGAGGTGCAGGCGATGTTCCTGATCGGTCCACGGGACATGAGCCGCGGCCCGCTGATTCTGTACCGCCCGTTGTTCCTGCAACAACCGTTGCGCCAATTCGAAACCCGCCAGGCGTTGCTCGCCGCGATCCGCCAGCCCGGCGATCTGCAGCGCGGCGTCTTGACCTGGATGACCGAAACGGCACGCCAGCGTTATGGCCACGGCGGCTTCGACGCGCCGCATATCGAGCAGTTCCTCGGTGGCGACGAGTTCGCCCCGGCACCGTCCAGGCCTGTCCCCGCGACGCTCGCCGAGGGCACTGTCGAAGGTGATTATCTGGCGGCGATCTTCACCGCCATGGTCAAGGCCCAGGTCGAGCAGGCCGACCGGCAGTCGGTGTCCAATGCCGAACAGCGCTGGGCGGACTGGAAGGAGGGCGCCTGGCGGGTGTTGCTGGGCATCACCCAGCTGCCGTTTGCCGGCCTGCTGCCTTATGTCGGGCGTCTGGTGGAGATGCTCGGCTGGCTGGTGATCCTGAAGATCGGCCACGACGATCTGCGGGCGCTGGACAGCGACAATCGGGCGGAACAGTCGGCGGGGGCGGCGGACCTGTTGTTCAATCTTGCGGCCCTGCTGCTGCACTATCGCGCCGCTTCCGCCCCCGGCGAGACCGAGGTGCCGCCGTTGCCCAGGCTCGAGCCGCCGCGTGAGCAGGTATTGCCCGCGCCGACCATCGCGCGGGCGCCCGACTTGCCCCGTGCCGAACTGAGTGGGTGGTCGATGTCCGGTTGGCCAATCCCCGATTCGCTGATGAGGCGGGTTCGCGCCTATCGTTTGCGCCCGTTTGACAAGCCGGTATCGGCCTTGGCCGAACTGGGCCGCGTGGCGGACTCGGGGGCGGCTCGGGGATTGGTCCATATCGAGGATGCCGGCAAGGGCAAATGGTGCGCCTTGATCCAGGGCGATCTTTACGAAGTGGCCTGGGAGGCCGACGAAGAGGGCATCCGAGTCGTCGACGAGCACGGCAATGCCGGACCCTGGGTGCGCAGCGACGAGCAGGGGCGCTGGAGCCTGGATATGCGTTTGCGCGGTGGCAGTCCGCCCAAGCGGGCCCAGGCCGGTGGATCGCAAAACCTCGTCGAGGCGCGCGAGACACTGATAGCACTCAACCAGCAGACCAAGGATAGCGCGCCGTTGATCAACAACAGTGTCAAGCGCTGGAGGCTGGCGACCGAGGGCGAGACGGCCAAGCGGATCACTTATGAGCGTCGAACCGAACTGCTTGGCGAGATGACCGCCTTGCTGGAGGAAAACCTGCAGAACTATCGCCAACAAATGGACCTGAGCAAGAAGTTGATGGCCGATACCCGGCTGATCAAGGCCGTGCGGCCCTTTCAGATCAATGCGCTGGACAATGGGGTGAACGGACTGCAGACCTTGCTCCATGCCCAGCAAACCTGGTTGTTGGAGAGACTGGGTATGCCCTATTCGAGGGCTTCCCAACTGCCTGAGGCAGAGCAGCTGGCGCCGGCTTTGGTTCAGGCCGAGTGGGAGCGTGATGCCGCGGCCACGGACAAGGCGGTCGACTGGGCCCTTTTGCAGAAGGACTGGCTCGATCAACTGAGACAGATGCGCGATGGCCGGGAAAGTTATCAGCGGTTGATCAAAACGGTCGGCTGGGGCTCCATCGAAGTGGAAGTCCGCGCCTGGAAGATTGCACAGTTGAAGAACCGTTTTGCCCTGGGCGAGCTGACGCCCGAGCATCTCGGGCAGGAAATGTTTGAGGACATCTGGGATCAGATCCAACGGTCGTATGTGTCCTATTACTCCTCCCTCGATGCCCTTGATGAGGTCAAATTGTTGGCCGGCGAGCGTATCGAGCTGCTGGAGTCGGTGGTCGAGCAATCCAGTGATCTTCAGGAAAAACTCGAGTTCTATCTGGCGACGCTGGTCAGTCGTCGCCTGCCTACGGAAAAACTCGACCAGGTGCTCGCGGCACTGAAGGCACTCGGGCAGGAGACCCGGGAAGATCTGCGCCAGTTGCTGGGCCAGGATGATTGGGAGCTGCCGCCCCTGCCGGTTGCTGGCCCATCGGCGAAAAAGACCACGAGAAAAGTCATCCGTACGCGCCACCGACAGCTGTTGTCCGGTGAAGTCCAGGCACCGGCATCGGCGGATGGCGAAGAGACCGTGCAGATCAGCGATGTCTATGGGCAGGTGATCGAAACCTACCGGCAAAATACCGCCGATGGCCTCTGGGAGGCGGTCGTCGCCCCGGACAAACCGGCCAAACCCGCAGTGATCAGGCCCGAGGTCGGACTGGAAAAGCGGGTGTCGAGCGCACGCCAGTTGCTCAATGACGAAGCCTCGGCGATCGATCGGGTCATGCGCCAGGCCGTGCGCTCCAATGCGCCGAGGGCGCAGGAGGACATCCTGCGCTTGCAGGCCGAGGCGATGGAGCACCAGGCCACGGAGATCGACAAGCTCCTCGGCGTGGCGCAAACACCGCCGCGCAACCCGGAGCGGGTCAGGAATGCCCAGGCGGTGGCGCAACAACTGCGTGACGCGGTACCGAGACTGCGGGCCTCCGGGCAGTACGCACGGATCCTCGCGATCAAGGCCAACCCGCCGGAAATGCCGCGTATCGACTACCTGTTGGGACTGGGCGAAGTGAGCATTCGCAAGGAAGGCGAGCGGGTCCCGCTCGGCAAGAATGACTTCCTGCAGGAGTATGCGCTGCTCGACAAGGACGGCAAGCCGCTGTGGTACGCGCACTTTCACTACCCGAGCCTGTCGGCACTCGACTCGGCTTTCGAGGCCGCCCACTTGAAAACTGCCGAGCAGCGCAAGCTCGGCGGCAAATACCAGTCGCTGGAGCAGGAAAAGGCCTTCAAGAAGATCCAGACGGGGAAGGGCGGCAATGCCAACCTGGCGTTGCAGATCTATCGCAGCCGGATCGACCTGGCCGCGGCTCAACAGCATTTTTTTCCGGGTTCCCGTTAGTCCCGGTGATCGAGCCGGGTGATGCGGTATACCCGGCTACCGCTTGAGGGTTTCGGGGTTCTTGTTAGCTGGTCGCTTTCCCACATCAAGGATTGCGACCTCATGACCTCCCCGCCGACCTCGCTGGAGACTTCACTTCAACACTATCGAAACACTGCCCGCGGGCTCTTCGCCGCTCGACCGACCCTGTCGTCGGTGCTGCGCTCGCTGGTGCAGGCGGCGCTGGACCAGCACGCTCCCGACCTCAGGGTCCAGGGACAACCGATCAAGGCTGAAAGCCTTTGGCTGGGAGAGCGGGAGCCGGCCTCCGGCTATCGATACAGCGGCTTGTCCGAAGTCTTGTGGCGCCGTTTCAGCGAGGGCCGGAGTCCGCGTTATGACGCTCCCGATTCGAGACTGGTGAGCCGGGGGCCCGGCTCGCGGGTCGATGTGCCCGTCTCGACGGTGGATCTGAAACGGCTGGGCGCGACGCTCGATCAGTGGGGCGATGCCCTGCTCGAAGTGTTCAAGGCGCAACTGGTCGCGTTCTGGAATGAACCGGTGCCCGACTGGGCGGGCAAGGTGCCGGGATCGGACGCCTGGGTGCCTGGCTGGGATCGGCACATGCCGGAGATTCCCAGCCGTTGCGCGGCGCTCTCGAACCTGCTGTTCGTTTCGATGTACGGTGCAGGAAACCTGCCCAATAGCCTGGCGCTCCAGGCCAACCAGTTGCTGCCCAAGGCGCTGGTCAGCGAAGACCAGTCGATACGTGACAGCCTGCTGGGCAAGAATGTCCTGGCGACTTATCTGTTATATGCCAAGGGCCGTCGGGAACGGTTTGCGGTCATGCCCGTCGCAGTGGTCTTCGCCCGCCAGTTATCAGCGTCGGACTTTGCCTATTTCCTGCTCCGTCCAGGCCATGACGTGCAGCGCTTGCAGCCTGTCGATGAACTCTGGACGCTGTTGCGTGGGCAACTGCCGGATCCGGGGAAGGTCGAACTGATCCCCTCGCAACTGAATGTCTTCGACAACCTGGCCGGGGCCTTGCTGGAAAACCAGTTGCGCGCGCTGGAGCGTTTGCCGCGCGGCGTTACGCAGGGAACTGGCGAATCCTGGTCGGCGCGAGTCGAGCGGATCACCGATCCGGGAGGTTGGTTCGCTGCGCCCGCACCCGCGCCGCTCACCCCTCTGCAACGGCGGGTGCGCGAGACGGCGCCGCTGTGGCTGCTGAACGCCGCGGACGCGGACCGGCGCGGTTATGCCGGGCTGTTATCGAGCCTGGTTACGGCGCTGGGCAAGTCATCGTCCCACAGTATTTTCGACGAGGTGGCTTCGCTGTCGCGCTATAGCCGGCAGGCGCTGAGGGAGGCCATGGCGCGGCGGCATCCGCAGATGCCGGCGATCCGCATGCAGGACATCCTGCTGACGCTTGAGAAGTACCGGCGCAAGCCACTGTTGCCGGACGTGCTGGGTGAGTTCGAGGAGGTCCGGCTGACGCTGCCCGAACTGGCGCTGGAAAACCTCGATGACTTTCGTTTCGGCGCGACGCGGATGCGTGTCCGGCTCGCCACTGATGTCCCGCTACCGGATTGGATGACGGCCGGCTACCTGCTGGAACTGATCAGCGAGGTGGATATCGGTGCCGGCTACCCGGCCTACTTGCGGCAGCGGCTGTTGGACGATACGCGTTATGCGGTGTTCCGCCAGCAACGTTTTTTCCACCAGATCCAGGCCCAACTGCCCCTCGCGGCACTGGAACTCAAGCTCCGTGGCGAGCAGGGGATGACCGAGAGGGGTTATCGGTTGGTCCGGGCGGTGTTGGCCGTTGACGCCCGTGAGCGCCAGGTCGATGGTCTGCCGATCGTGCTCCGGCCGCTGGCCTTTCAGGCCAGTCCCGACGCGAGCCCGGACAAGGCGGCGGGCATGTTTCTTATCGAGCCCCGGGACACCAGCCGTGGGCCGCATCTGCTTTACCGGCCGCTGTTCGACCCGCCCCTGAGCGAACATGTCAGCCGGCCGGCGCTGCTGGAGGCGATCGGGCAATCGGGGGCATTGCAGGACAGTGTGCTGGCCTGGCTCGCCGCCAATCGACGCGCGGTGTATGCCAACGGCGGATTCCGTCAGCCCCATCTCGCCTCGGTCCTGCCGGGTGATGAAGCCGCGCCGTTGTCGGCACCACCGGCACCGGCAACCCTGGGCAGCGAGGAGGTCAGCGAGGACTATGTCCACCATCTGTTTCATGCCTGCATCAATGCGGTGATCCGCCAGGCCGACATGCAGTTGTTGTCGAACGCGGAAAAACGCTGGGCGCGTTTGAAGGACAGCGGCTGGCAACTGTTCAGTTCACTGCTGATGTTTGCCAGCGGCCCGTTGACCCAGGCCAGTTGGCTGATCCTGCTCTACCGGGGTGTTCGCCAGGATCTGCCGGGGTTGCTGGGTGACGACGAGGAGGCCCGGGCCCAGGCCTGGGCCGATATGCTGAGCAACCTGGCGGCGGTGCTCTTGCATGAGGTGACAGCGGGCGAACGCGAACCGTTGCCGGAGTCGGCGGATCAGCGCGAGCCCCTGGCGAGCGAGGGGGAGGTGTCGCTTGAGCGGATGACAGCGCCTCTGGCGGCCGATGATTCACCGCCACTGCCTTTCGACTTGTCCTGGTCGAATCCGCGCCGGGCCCTGTCGGCGGCCTCGCGCAAAGCCCTGGAGAAATTCAGCGTCAGGGTCTTCGACACGCCACCGCGACTCGATAGCCTCGGTTCGGTCTCGGCAAGCGGTCCGAACAAGGGACTGGTGCATCTCGGCGGCCCCGGGGACAGAGACTGGCACGTGCTGATCGAGAAGGCCCTGTATCGGGTTGCGTGGAGCGATGACGGTCCTCGTGTGGTCGATGGTTCGGGAGCCCCGGGGCCGTTTCTGGACCGCGATGAGCAAGGTCGCTGGCGCTTCGATCTGCGCCTGCGCCTGCGCGGTGGCAGCGGCCGTGAAACCGTGCAGGCGCGCCTGCAGCGCAAGCTGCGCGACCGGGCCAGCGCGCTGCACGGGCAGATGACGCAGGCCTCGGCGCGGATCGGCGTCCTGCTCAACGAGGCCGAAATACTCTGCAGGCGACTTGAGACCATGAGCGAGGGCAAGACCGCGAAGAACTTCAGCGCCCGGCAACGCAGCGACAAGCGCCGTGAATACCTGGGCAAGCTGGAGGGCTTGCAGCTTGCCCTCGAAGACAAGATTCGCCTTATCAAGGAATACAATGACAATCGCCAGGTGGTACCGCAGCCGCGAATGCTGGTCACTGCCCTGGCCGACAGCGTGCGCAATTGCCGGACGTTGTTGACCGTGTCCCTGGCGGTGGGACGCGAAGGCAGCCTGAGTGCTCGGGAGATCAACGAGCTGATCGCCGCTGACTCGGATGCCCGATATGCCCAGGTCGTCGCCAACCTGAAGAACAATGTCGATATCACTGACAAGCAGATCCTCTGGAGCACCCGGGAATATGCCGCGCTCGATGAGTTGCGCACGCTTCCCGAGCCGGGGCCGGCGCAAGCCGCTGCACTGGAGCAGGCCGTGCCGCAACCGTTCACGCCGTTGGACTGGCAGGCGGTGCAACTGCCGACCCTGCTGGCCTTGACCCTGGACGAACTGCCCTTGCAGATCACATTGCAGCTGGAAGATCAGATCTTCTCGGCGATCAAGCAGAGTGCCGAGCAGACCCGGTACGTGACCAACACGATCAATCGCCTGAGTGCCGAAGATCCGCGCCAGGACCGCATCGATGCCTTGCTGACGGCGGTCAATCGTTACGACGAGACCCACGACCTGCTGAATTACTTGCGGGGCCTGATGCCGCAACAGCGTCTGCTCGAATACGCCACGCGCCTGTCGGGGCTGCTGGCGCAGTTGCGTGAAGGGGCGCTGAGCCGACTGTTCGACTTGTGGGAGGACAGTGCGCCGGCTGAACCCGAACCGGTGCCCAAGCCTGGCCCGGTCCCGGTGGCTGGCGGTACGCGGAAGAAGTTTATCCGGACCCGCAACCGCGAGGTGTTTGTCGGCCGGGTCCGCGAGCGCACGCCCGAGCAGGAGGATGAAATCGTCGAAATCACCGATCCCAACGGCGAACTGGTGTCGGCCTTCAAGGAGAACAAGGAAGATGCCCAGGACAGGTTCTGGGAGGAAGTGAAGGCCGAGCCGGCGCCGGCACAACCAAGCCCGCGCAAGGTCGGCCTGTCCAGGCTGGTGACCCAGGGACAGGCCGGGCTTGGTGGCGTCGAAGCGTTGATTCGACAAGTCATGGCATTGACCGGAACCTCCAAGGACCCGCGCGATCTACAAGGTATCCTGGAGTTGAAGGCGCAGAAACTGAACACCCTGGCCGACGACATCCAACAGGCCCTCAGTGAGGGTAGCGGCACATCGGCGCATGCTAAAACCGCTCAGGCGCTCAAGGACAGCCTGCGCCAGGAAGCTGCCCGGCTGATCGGCGAAGGGCGTCAGGCGCGTATCGCCGCGATCAAGCGCAATGCGCCGCAGTTGGCGCGTCTGCAGTACCTGAAAGAACAGGACCAGGTGGATATTCACCGCGCCGGCGAACGACAGGCGCAAGAACAGGGCGATTTCCTGCAAGAGTATGTGATCAGCCACAAGGATGGCCGCCCCCTGTGGTACGCGCATTTCCACTACCCGGCGGCCACCACGGCGGATCCCGGGTTTGTCAGCGCGCACTTGAAGACCCTCGCGCAACGGCGCCTGGGCAGCAAGGCCCAGGCCACGGCCCGGCAGCGCGCGGCGGCGCGGATCGAAGCCGGGCAGGGTGGCCGGGCGCAGTTGACACTGGATATCCACCGGGGCCGGATTCTCGACCGGAGCGTGGCCCAGGCGCTGTTTTTCAATACTGGCGAAGTGGATACGGCCGCTTGAAAACAGATCGCTTGGCGTCTGCAATGAGCGTCTCGGCCGATATCCAGACAGACATCCGTCTGCCGCTGGGCTAAGGTGTGTCAGAGCTTTTTCATCGATATCGGGAGTACCCTGCATGCAACTGGGAATCATCGGACTGGGCCGCATGGGCGGCAATATCGCGCGGCGCCTGATGCTTGATGGCCATCAGACAGTGGTGTATGACCGCAATAGCGACTTTGTCGCGGCCCTGGGCAAGGAGGGCGCCAATGGCGTCGCCGACCTGTCGGCACTGGTAGCCGGCCTGGACAAGCCGCGTGCGGTCTGGGTGATGCTGCCGGCCGGTGCGCCGACCGAGGACACCATCACCGAGTTGAGCAAATTGCTGGAAGCCGGTGATGTGATCATCGACGGCGGCAACACCTTCTACAAGGACGATATCCGTCGCGGCCAGGAGCTGGCGCAAAAGGGCATCGACTATATCGACGTCGGCACTTCCGGCGGGGTCTGGGGCCTGGAACGCGGTTACTGCATGATGATCGGCGGTGACGCCAAGGTCGTCGAACGCCTCGATCCGCTGTTCGCCAGCCTGGCTCCCGGGCTCGGCAGCATTCCCCGCACCCGCGACCGGGTCAGCACCGACGACCGCGCCGAGCGTGGTTATATCCATGCCGGCCCACCGGGCTCCGGGCACTTCGTCAAGATGATCCACAACGGTATCGAGTACGGCATGATGCAGGCCTTCGCCGAGGGCTTCGATATCCTCAAGACCAAGAACTCGCCGAGCCTGCCCGAGGACCAGCGTTTCGACCTGAACCTGGGGGATATCGCCGAAGTCTGGCGGCGCGGCAGCGTGGTTTCGTCCTGGCTGCTGGACCTGACCGCCGACGCCCTGGCCACTGATCCGAAACTCGACGGTTACAGCGGCGCGGTGGCCGACAGCGGCGAAGGGCGCTGGACCATCGAGGCGGCCATGGAACAAGCGGTGCCGGTACCGGTGCTGTCCAACTCGCTGTTTGCCCGCTTCCGTTCCCGCCAGCAAAGCACCTATGGTGACAAACTGCTGTCGGCGATGCGTTTCGGCTTCGGCGGCCACGTGGAGACACCGAAAAAATGAATGCCACCCGGACAAAACGCAAGGTTGAGCCGGCACCGCCGACCACCCTGTTTCTCTTTGGCGCCCACGGTGACCTGGTCAAGCGCCTGTTGATGCCGGCGCTCTACAACCTGACGCGCGATGGTCTGGTGGGCGACAACCTGCATATCGTCGGGGTCGATCACAACGCCATCAGCGACGCCGATTTCGCCAAGAAACTCGAGGACTTCAGTCGCGCCGAAGTCGCCGCGAAAACCGGGGAAGGCGCGGAGACAGCGCTGGACGCCGGGCTCTGGAGCAAGCTGGCGAAGAACATCAGCTACGTCCAGGGCGACTTTCTCGACGACTCGACTTACGCCGCCCTGGCCGAGAAGATCGCCGCCAGCGGCACCGGCAACGCGGTGTTCTACCTGGCGACCGCGCCACGTTTCTTCAGCGAAGTGGCGCGGCGGCTGGGTTCGTCGAAGCTGCTTGAGGAAACCCCCGAGGCGTTTCGCCGGGTGGTGATCGAGAAGCCCTTCGGTTCCGATCTCGCCACCGCCGAAGCCTTGAACGTCTGCCTGCTCAAGGTGATGAGCGAGAAGCAGATCTATCGCATCGACCATTACCTGGGCAAGGAAACGGTCCAGAACATCCTGGTCAGCCGCTTCTCCAACGGCCTGTTCGAAGCGTTCTGGAACAACCATTACATCGACCACGTGCAGATCACCGCCGCGGAAACCGTCGGCGTCGAAACCCGTGGCAGTTTCTACGAACACACCGGCGCCCTGCGGGACATGGTACCCAATCACCTGTTCCAGTTGCTGGCGATGGTTGCGATGGAACCGCCGGCGGCGTTCGGCGCAGACGCGGTGCGCGGTGAAAAGGCCAAGGTGGTCGGCGCGATCCGTCCCTGGACGGTCGAGGAGGCCCGGGCCAACTCGGTCCGTGGCCAGTACCGGGCCGGTGAGTCGGGCGGCAAGGCCTTGCCCGGTTACCGTGAAGAAAGCAACGTGGCGCCGGACAGCAACACCGAGACCTATGTCGCGCTCAAGGTGATGATCGACAACTGGCGCTGGGTCGGCGTGCCGTTCTATCTGCGCACCGGCAAGCGCATGAAAGTGCGCAATACGGAAATCGCCATCTGCTTCAAGCCGGCGCCGTATGCGCAGTTCCGTGACACCGACGTCGAGCGTCTGCAGCCGACCTACCTGAAGATCCAGATCCAGCCCAACGAAGGCATGTGGTTCGACCTGCTGGCCAAGCGTCCGGGGCCGGCGTTGGCGATGACCAATGTCGAGCTGGGTTTTGCCTACAAGGATTTCTTCGAGATGCAGCCGTCCACCGGCTATGAAACCCTGATCTACGATTGCCTGACCGGTGACCAGACGCTGTTCCAGCGCGCCGACAATATCGAGAACGGCTGGCGGGCAGTGCAGCCGTTCCTCGATGCCTGGCAGGAGGACAATCAGGTGCAGGGCTACAAGGCCGGGGAAAACGGCCCGCAAGCGGCTGACGAACTGCTGGGTCGTGATGGCCGTGTCTGGCACAGCCTCGAATGAAGGCTGTGGTGCAGTACCCGATTCGTTTGTTGCTCAGCGATATGGACGGCACCTTGTTGGGGTCTGATCACAGCCTCAGCCCGCGCACGGTCGAGGCCGTGCGGGCGTTGCGCGCGGCGGGGGTGTTTTTCAGCCTCGCCACCGGGCGCCCGCCGCGAGCCATGCGCGAGCAGATCGAGGCGCTGGGGGTGGATATTCCCACCGCCGCGTTCAATGGCGGCACGCTGGTCAATCCCGACGGCAGTTATCTGGTGACGCATTACATCCCCCGTGAGGCGGCGGTGACCACCCTGGAGTTGTTGTCGCGGCATGAGGAGGTCGAGGTCTGGGTGTTTGCCGACAACCATTGGCTGCTGCGTAATCCCCACGGCAGCATGGTCCCGCGGGAACAGCATGCCCTGGGTTATGCGCCGACGGTGGTGGAGGATTTCACCGCGTACCTGGACCGTATCGACAAGATCGTCGGTGCCAGTGGCAACGGGCAACTGCTGATCGATCTGGAAGCGGTGTTGCAACCGCTGGTGGCGGACCAGGCGCTGGCCAGTCGTTCGCAACGTTCCTACCTGGATATCACGGCGATGCAGGCGAACAAGGGCGAGGCGTTGCTGACGTTGGCGAAATACCTCGGCGTGCCCTTGGCGCAGACGGCGGCCATCGGCGATGGCGGCAACGACCCGGCGATGTTCCACCGGGCGGGGTTGGCGATTGCCATGGGGCAGGCGGAGGAGGTGGTCAAGCGCCAGGCCGATGTGGTGACCGGTAGCAACGACGAGGATGGCGCGGCGCAGGCCATCGAGCAATTTATTCTGGCCAGGCGATAGATCAGCTGTGGATGGCCGCCTCTGGCGGTTCGCGGGCAAGCACCGCTCCCACAATGTCCGAGCCGCTCCCGGTTTTGCGTACGACGAAAAACCAGTGGGAGCGGTGCTTGCCCGCGAACCGCCGCAGGCGGCCATTCCCCTCTGAACCGAAGAACTGCCCGGTCCTGCTTTTGGCACATCCGCTTCCTCCAGCCACGCCTGCCTGCTTGCTATAGTTCCAACCTTTCCAGTGCCCTGCCAAGGATGCCCTTCATGTCCGAATACCAAGCCTTCCAAGTCGAACTGGTAGACAACATCGCCCATGTGCGGATCAATCGCCCGGAAAAGATCAACTCGATGAACGCCGCCTTCTGGAGCGAAATCATCGAGATCTTCCAATGGATCGAGGACACCGACGCCGTGCGCGTGGTGGTCATCAGCGGCAACGGCAAACACTTCTCCTCCGGGATCGACCTGATGATGCTGGCCTCGGTGGCCAACGAACTGGGCAAGGATGTCGGCCGCAACGCCCGCCTGCTGCGGCGCAAGATCCAGGAGCTGCAAGCTTCCTTCAACGCCGTCGACAACTGCCGCAAGCCGGTCCTGGCGGCGATCCAGGGTTATTGCCTGGGCGGTGCCGTCGACCTGATCGCCGCCTGCGACATGCGCTACTGCGCCGAGGACGTGCAGTTCTCCATCAAGGAAGTGGATATCGGCATGGCCGCCGATGTCGGCACTCTGCAACGTTTGCCGCGTATCATCGGCGACGGCATGCTGCGTGAGCTGGCTTACACCGGTCGTCAGTTCGGGGCCGACGAAGCGATCCGCATCGGCCTGGTCAATCGCGTCTACCCCGATCATGCCGGGTTGCTCGACGGCGTGATGGCGATCGCCCGGGAAATTGCCGGCAAGTCACCGATTGCCGTCACCGGGACCAAGGCGATGATCAGCTACATGCGCGATCATCGGATCGATGACGGGCTGGAATACGTTGCCACCTGGAACGCCGCCATGTTGCAATCCACTGACTTGCGCGTCGCCATCGCCGCGCACATGAGCAAGCAGAAAGCCGAATTCCCTGATTGACGCCTAGGACTCCCCGATGACTCAACGCTGGACAACCGCTGTACTGGATATCGAGCAGGCCGGTGGCTGGGCCGTGGTGCACAGCCCCGCCGGTTTTCTGCTGGACGACAACGGGGTGCTGTTTCCCCGTGAGTGGCTCAAGCGCCAGGACCTGTCGCTGTTGGCCGAGCACGGCATCGGGCATCTGGACGGCGAGCCGGTCTACCTGCTGGAGCTGAAGTCCGGCTTCGAACTGCCGGGCGGTCGTTGGCAGGGCCTGCGGGCATTCATGCTCGAGGGCGATCACACGATCTACCGCATGCTCGGTTATGCCGCGCAGATCGGCACCTGGGCGCGCGAACACCGTTTCTGCGGCAGCTGCGGCCAGGCCATGACCCAGGTGCATCTGGAGCGGGCGATGTTCTGCCAGTCCTGCGACCTGCGCAGCTACCCGCGGATCTCGCCGAGCATGATCGTGCTGGTGACCCGCGGTGACGAAGTGCTGCTGGCCCGTTCGCCGCGTTTTGTCCCCGGGGTCTACAGCACCCTGGCCGGTTTCGCCGAGCCCGGTGAGTCGGCGGAAGAATGCCTGATTCGCGAAGTGCGCGAGGAAGTGCAGGTCGAGGTGAAGAACATCGAGTACATGGGCAGCCAGTGCTGGCCGTTCCCGCACTCGATGATGCTGGGTTTTCACGCCGAGTATGCCGGTGGCGATATCGTCCCGCAGGCGGATGAAATCGAGGATGCGCAATGGTTCAGCATCCACAATATGCCGCCGTTGCCGGCTTCGCGCTCGATTGCCCGCTACCTGATCGACCTGTACCTGGCCAAGCGCCTGGGGTATGCGGAACCGGTGCTGCCGGTCTAGGCTACGCTGAACCAGTGTTGCCAGGCCAGGCGCACGGTCAGGCCGAGGACCACGGTGATAAACACCGGGCGGATAAATTTCGCGCCGCCACTGATGGCGGTGCGCGCGCCGAAGAAGGCGCCGACCATCACCGACACGCCCATGCACAGGCCGATCACCCAGTCCACCTGGCCGGAAAACACGAACACCGACAACGCGGCGGCATTGCTGACGAAGTTCAGGCTGCGCGCCACGCCGCTGGCCTTGACCAGGTCGATGGGGTAGAGCAGCAGGCTGCTGACGGTCCAGAAGGCGCCGGTACCGGGGCCGGCCACGCCGTCGTAGAAACCCAGGCCGAGGCCCTGGGGCAATTGCCATTTCTTCCTGATCGGCGCGTTGCTGTCCAATGGCGCCTTGGGCGTGCCGCCGAACAACAGGTACAGGCCACAGGCGAAGACGATCACCGGGAGCATCTTGTTCAGCCATTCGGCCGGCATGAAGTGCGCGGTCACGGCGCCGATCAGCGCGCCGATGAAGGTGCCGAGGATCGCCAGTTTCCATTGCCCCGGCTGAAACAGCTTGCGCCGATAGAAGGTGAAACCGGCGGTGGCCGAGCCGAAGGTCGAACTGAGCTTGTTGGTACCCAGCACCAGGTGCGGCGGTAGCCCCGCGGTGAGCAGGGCCGGGGTGGTCAGCAGGCCGCCGCCGCCGGCAATGGCGTCGATGAATCCGGCGATAAAGGCAACAACGGTGAGAATGGCGAGGGTGGTCAGGTCTACGCTGAGATCGAAGGGCATGGGGTCGGCTTACTGTCGGCAAGTGGCGCGGCAGGGCCGCGCTGAAAGGCCGCCATCTTACCTATTACCGAATGTTGCTGCGACCTTACTTGGCCTGCGGGCCGTTACCGATCTGCCAATCATAGGGCGGCTCAGTCCCGTTGATCACCCAGTCCCCGACAATCCTTGCCTTGTAGATCACCGGGTTGTGCGACGACACCGTGCGTGCGTTACGCCAGTGTCGATCCAGCGCTTTGCCCTGGCGGACATCCGAGGCCCCCAGGGCATTGAACAATTCGCTGGTGGCCCGCTGGATCAACTCGGACACCACCACCTGGGCCGTGGCCGATTCGATTTCCGCGTCCACATTGGCTTGCCGTTCAACCTCGGCGTCAGCGCCAAAGCGGGCAATATAGGCCCGTTGCGCCGGCTGTGCGGCCCGCACCGCACTGGCTTCGGCGGCATAGACCAGGGCCGCGACTTCGCCCACCACCTGTTGCACCTGGGCATCCCCACTGACATGGGGGGCATTGCCGTGGCTGTAGATCCGCTTGCGCGCGCGTACCTGATGTTCCACATCCTTCAACGCCGCCCGGCCGATTCCTGCCAGGGTCGCCAGCAACACCAACTGATAGAACGCGGTCTGGTATTTGAACCGTGTGGCGAAGTCGATCACATGCCCGGCTTCCACCGGGGCATCGATAAACCGCGAGGTCCCGCTGCCGGTGGTGCGTTGGCCGAAACCATCCCAGTCGTCGCTGTGTTCGACCCCCGGTTGGCGTGCGCGCACGGCGGCGATCACATTGCCGCCGGTGTCGCTGCGGCGGGCGTAGACGTCGATCCAGTCGGCAAAAATGCTCCCGGTGCTGTAGAACTTCTCGCCATTGAGGCGCCAGTGTTCGCCATCCGGGGTGACTTTGGTGCCGACATCGCCAATCACCACGTTGCCGATTTCGGTCCAGGCGCAGCCGACGATATCGCCGTCGACGAAGCGCTTGAACCACAGGTCGCGATTCGGCCCGGGCGCGGCATTCAAGCGGTCCTCGGCAAAGGCGAAATGCCCGCGCAGGGCCTGGGGCACATTGGAGTCGGCCTCGGCCAGTTCGATCAGCAGTTGGAACAGCTGGGGCAGGGAAGCGCCGCCGCCACCATATTCCAGCGGTACCCGCACGGCGCCGAAGCCGGCCTGCTTGAGCCACTGGATCGGCTCGTGGGGCAGGTTGCGCGATTGTTCCCGTTCCAGCGCTCCGGCGGCGATGCGGGCGAAGATCGGCCGAAAGCGTTCGGCCAGGGATTCGTAGTCGACGCCAAGGGACAGCGGGTTGATCACCTGGTGTTCGGTCATGGGACAGCTCCTTGAGGGCAGAGAAAGAGGGACTTGCCAGGGGCGGTTGCACGGTCCATGCCGAGGGCGAGGAGCCCGGCGGGGCGGGTGTTTGTCGGGGCCGGCTGGGGACAACTGTTGCCTGGCGAACAGTGCATCAGCAAATCGTCCCGCCACGCCACAAATCTGCGGTCTGCACCGTCCCTTGCAGGAGCCGGCTTGCTGGCGATGGGGCCCGTGAGCCTTGCATCGTCTGATCGGCCGTCATCGCCAGCAAGCCGGCTCCTACAGGGGATTGCGGCAAGCCTGCTATCAGCGCCGCGAGGAAGGTTCCCGGTCACTGGCACGCTTGCTGCTCTGACCCTCTGACATTCCCTGGTCCGAGGTTCAACGCCATGAGTCAGCAAGCCGTAAAATTCGCCTACTGGGTGCCCAATGTCAGTGGCGGCCTGGTGGTCAGCAAGATCGAACAGCGCACCAGCTGGGACATCGACTACAACCGCAAGCTGGCGCAATTGGCGGAGGCGGCGGGGTTCGAGTACGGCCTGACCCAGATCCGTTTCACCGCCGGCTACGGGGCCGAGTACCAGCATGAGTCGGTTGCCTTCAGCCATGCCCTGCTGGCCGCCACCAGCAAACTGAAAGTGATCGCCGCGATCCTGCCCGGCCCCTGGCAGCCGGCGTTGGCGGCCAAGCAACTGGCAACCATCGATCAGCTCACCGGAGGCCGGATCGCCGTCAATATCGTCAGCGGCTGGTTCCGCGGCGAGTTCCACGCCATCGGTGAACACTGGCTGGAGCATGACGAACGTTATCGCCGTTCCGAAGAGTTCATCCGTGCGCTGAAAGGCATCTGGACCGAGGAGCAGTTCACCTTCAAGGGCGATTTCTACCGCTTCAATGACTACAGCCTCAAACCCAAGCCCCTCAGCCAACCACACCCGGAGATCTTCCAGGGCGGCAGCTCCCGGGCGGCGCGGGATATGGCCGCGCGGGTCTCGGATTGGTATTTCACCAACGGCAACACGCCCGAAGGGATCAAGGCCCAGGTCGATGATATCCGCGCCAAGGCGGCCGCCAACGGCCACTCGGTGAAAGTCGGGGTGAACGCCTTTGTCATCGCCCGCGACACCGAGGAAGAGGCCCGTTCGGTGCTGGCGGAAATCATCGACAAGGCCGATCCCGAGGCCGTCGGCGCGTTTGGCGATGCGGCGAAACAGGCGGGCAAGTCGTCGCCGGAAGGCGAGGGCAACTGGGCCAAGTCCAGCTTCGAGGACCTGGTGCAGTACAACGACGGCTTCAAGACCAACCTGATCGGTACGCCGCAGCAGATCGCCGAGCGGATCGTCGCCTTGAAAGCCGTGGGCGTGGACCTGGTGCTGGCGGGGTTCCTGCACTTCCAGGAAGAGGTGGAGTACTTCGGCAAACGGGTGTTGCCGCTGGTGCGCGAGCTGGAAGCGAAGAAGGTCGGGCGGACGGAAGAGGCACTGGCCTGAGGTCTCGATCCAGGTGTTCACCCAGCAACAGTGAAGCCGCATTGTGCTCGTCAGCGTGCGCTCGCTGTTGCTTGGGAAACTCCATAACCCAATGAAAATAAACAAATAATAATTCAGGCACAGAAGCTGCAATGACTCAGGTAACACTATTCGCCCGAGAGCGTTCCATGTCGTCCCTGCCTGAATCTGCCGTCTACCCGATCCATTCCCCCAATGCCCATCTGATCCGTGACGAGCACGAAGCGCTCGCGGTTGCCCACAGCGTCGCCGCTTATCTGCTGGAGCACGACGCCGAACGTGATCGCACCCGTCAGGTGCCCGCCGAAGTGGTGGATCGTTATTCCAACAGTGGCCTCTGGGGCATCAGCGTGCCCCGTGAATTCGGCGGCGCCCAGGTCTCCTATGCGGTGTTGGCCGAAGTGATCGCGATCATCTCGGCAGCCGATCCGTCCCTGGGCCAGATCCCGCAGAATCATTACTGCCTGCTGGAAGATATCCGCTTGCAGGGCACTCCCGAGCAGCAAGCGCATTTCTTCGCCCTGGCCTTGCAGGGTCATCGGTTTGCCAATGCCCTGTCGGAAACCGGCGGCAAGCATGTCCAGGACATCCAGGCGACGATCCGTCGTCACGGTGACGGGCATGTGATCAACGGTCGCAAGGGCTACTGCACCGGCTCGTTGTACGCCCACTGGCTGGCGGTACTGGCCCTGGATGAAGAGCAGAAAGGCCAACTGGCGTTTGTCCCGCGGGGTACTCCGGGGCTGGTGATCGTCGATGACTGGGACAGCATCGGCCAGCGCACCACTTCCAGCGGAACGGTGCTGGCGCAGGATCTGAAGGTGTCGGCCTTCAACCTGTTCCCCACGTATCGCTCCTACGAAAGCCCGACCCTGGCCGGGCCTTTCGCCCAACTGACCACCGCCGCCATCGACGCCGGCATCGCCCGGGCGGCCCTGCGTGACACCGTGGCTTTTGTGCGCGAACACGCCCGTCCGTGGATCGATGCCGGGGTGGAAAAGGCCAGTGAAGACCCGCTGACCATCATTCAGGTCGGCGGCCTGGAGATCCGTCTCGAAGCCGCCGAAGCCTTGCTCGAACGGGCCGGCAAAGCCCTGGATGCCGCGCGCCCGGCTCCCGATGAAGACAACGTCGCGCGGGCCTCGCTGGCGGTGGCCAAGGCCAAGGTGTTGACCACCGAGATCGCCATCGAGGCCAGCAACAAACTCTTCGAACTGGGTGGCACCCGCTCGACCTTGAAAAAGCACAACTTCGACCGTCACTGGCGCAATGCCCGGGTCCACACCCTGCACGACCCGGTGCGCTGGAAGTATCACGTGGTTGGCAACTGGCTGCTCAACGGCATCAAGCCACCGCGTCACGACTGGTCCTGAGCCCATGGCTGAATTGCTGAAAAACATCTACTGGGCGGACATCGCCCAGGCCTGCCTCGATACCCTGAGCATGCTCGCCGCGGCCCTGGGTTTCACCGTATTGCTGGGCTTGCCCCTGGGCGTGCTGCTGTTTCTCACCGGCAAGCGCCAGTTGCATGAAACCCTGCTGGTGTACCGCAGCCTGTCGGTGCTGGTGAATATCCTGCGTTCGCTGCCGTTCATCATCCTGCTGATCGTGCTGATTCCCCTGACCACCTTGCTGGTGGGCACGTCCCTCGGTGTGCCGGGGACCATCCCGCCGTTGGTGGTGGGCTGCACGCCGTTTTTCGCCCGGTTGGTGGAAACCGCCTTGCGCGAAGTCGACCGCGGCGTGGTCGAGGCGACCCAGGCCATGGGCGCCAGCACCTGGCAGGTGATCCGCCACACCCTGTTGCCCGAAGCCCGTGCGGGTCTGCTGGCGGCGGTGACGGTGACCGCCATCGTGCTGGTGGACTACACCGCCATGGCCGGGGTGATCGGCGGTGGCGGGCTCGGGGACCTGGCGATCCGCTACGGCTACCAGCGTTTCCAGACCGATGTGATGGTGGTCACCGTGATCCTGCTGCTGGTCCTGGTCCAGGGCCTGCAAATGACCGGTGATCGCCTGGTGGCCCGCTACAGCCATCGTTGAATTCATTACCCATAACCCTGAACAACCCTGGCCCAACGTCCGCCACACGCCGGCCCCTTTTGCCTCTCTGGAGCACAGCATGAAAAAGACCCTGGCCATCCTGGCTGCCCTGATGTCCCTGGCGGTTCACGCCAATGAAAAACTGATTGTCGGCGCCACCCCGGTGCCCCACGCGGAGATCCTCGAGTTCGTCAAACCGGAACTGGCCAAGGAAGGCGTGGACCTGGAGATCAAGGTGTTCAATGACTTTATCCAGCCCAACCAGCAGCTGGCGTTGAAGAACCTGGACGCCAACTACTACCAGTACCGACCGTTCCTCGATGACTACAACAAGACCCGCCACACCAACCTGGTGCCGGTGGTCGGCGTGCATATCGAGCCGTTCGGCGCTTACTCGACCAAGATCAAGAATATTTCCGAACTGAAGGACGGCGCCTCGGTGTCGATTCCCAATGACCCGGTTAATACCGGACGGGCCCTGGTGCTGCTGCACGAAGCCGGTTTGATCAAGCTGAAGGACCCGAGCAATACCCTGGCGACCCAGCACGATATCGTCGAGAACCCCAAGCACCTGAAGATCCGCGAACTGGAAGGGGCGATGCTGGCCCGTTCGGTGAGCCAGGTGGATCTGGCGTTCGTGTTTGCCAACTATGCGCTGGAAGCCGGGATCGACACCCATAGCGCGCTGATCGTCGAGAAGGGCAAGGACCTGTACGTCGAGTTCCTGGTGGCACGGCCGGACAATATCAATGACCCACGTATCCAGAAACTGGCCAAGGCGCTGAATTCCGATGCGGTGCGGCAATTTATCCTGACCCGCTACAAGGGCCAGATCGCCCCGGGGTTCTGAGCCACGGACAGGCTCACCGCGGCTCCAGCAGCCGCGCGCCTGTCCCATGGGCACCCAGCATATCGCCATAGTTGCGTAGCGGGCAGTTCTCCATCGACAGGCAGCCACAGCCGATACAGCCATTGAGCTTGTCCCGCAGGCGGGTCAACTGGGCGATGCGTTCGTCCAGTCCGGTCTTCCAGTTTTCCGATAAGCGCCTCCAGTCCTCGGCCGTAGGCGTACGGCCTTCGGGCAGGCTCTGCAAGGCCTGGTGAATCTCCGCCAACGGAATGCCCAGGCGCTGGGCGACCTTGATCAGGGATACCCGGCGCAACACCTCGCGCGGATAACGACGCTGGTTACCGGCATTGCGATAACTCTGGATCAACCCTTTGGTTTCATAGAAGTGCAGGGCGGTCACCGCCACGCCGCTGCGGGCTGCCAGTTGGCCGACCGTCAGGGCCTTGTCCGTGGGCAGGGGCTTTTGCGTTGCCATGGCGAGAAACCTCTTGACCTTGAGTTAACTGGAGGTTTTACCCTGCGTGGCCTCGGATCACAAGATCCTGTTCGACTTCCTGGGGAGCCTTTCATGCCGTCGACAGCGCAAAATCGCAGTTTTACCCAATTGATCCAGTTCGAGATCGAGCCCGGACAACTCGAGGCGCTGGTGCTTGCCCTGGCCGGACAGACCGAGCGGTTGGCCCGGGTCGAGGGCGGTTTTATCAGCGGCACGGTGCAGGCCAGCGACGACGGCCGGCGCGTGCTCAACGCGTTGCAATGGCGTTCCAGGGAAGATGGCGAGGCGGCATTCGCCCGTTTCGAAAGCGGCGAAGAGGATTTCTGGGCACTGATCCGCGCCCACCACGCCAAGGCGGTGAGCTTCGATTCGTTCCAGGTGCTACGCAGCATCGAGCGCAGCCAGGACGACGCCTTGCAGTGTGCCCTGGTGGGCTAGATCGACAGTTGCAACATGCGGTCACCCTGGACGTTTTCGCCTGCACGGCGCTTGTTCACCGCCAGCTCGCCGATCTTGATCAGCCGCGTGCGTGTCACATTGCGGCTCAGGCCCAGCAGGCTGGCGGTGTGCACCTGGTTGTAGTGACTGAAGCGGTAGGCGGCACGCAGCAGCGCGTCCTCGACCTTTTCATGGAGTGCGCCGGCCTGCTCCTCGAAGAGTTTCTGGAAGGCCCGGTTGAGCAAGGCCTCGGCCGAGTCATCGAGGGCGCCACTGCTGTCGTCCTGGCGCTCGATGCGCAGGTTCGACAGACGCAGGTCGTCGCGCTCGATCACGCCGTCATGGCAGATCAGCAAGGTGTGGTGGATAACGTTTTCCAGCTCGCGGATATTGCCCGGCCAGCCGTAGCTCCTGAGTTTCTGTTCGGCACCGGGGCTGATGCGGATATCGCCATAACCCAGGCGCTGGCTGTAGCTCTCGATAAAGTGCCGGGTCAGCGGCAGGATGTCGCCGGGACGTTCGCGCAGGGGGCTGAGCTCCAGGCTGACGACGTTGAGGCGGTAGTACAGGTCCTCGCGAAAGTGCCCGGCGTTGATGGCTTTTTCCAGCTGCACGTTGGTGGCCGCCAGTACCCGCACATTGATCGGGATGCTTTTGCGCGAGCCCAGGCGCACCACTTCGCGCTCCTGCAGGACCCGCAACAGCTTGACCTGGATCGGCATCGGCAGGTCGCCGATCTCGTCGAGGAACAGGGTGCCGCCATCGGCCTCTTCGAACCAGCCGGCCTTGGCACTGAGGGCGCCGGTAAACGCGCCTTTTTCATGGCCGAACAGCTCGGCTTCCACCAGTGATTCGGAGAAGGCTCCGCAGTTGACCGCGACAAACGGGCGGTTACGGCGGGCGCTGAGGTTATGGATATGCCGGGCCACCAGTTCCTTGCCGGTGCCGGTTTCACCGATGATCAGCACGCTGGCTTCGCTCGGCGCGACCTGCTGCAGGTGGGCAAGCAAGGCCTGGGACTTGGGGTCTTCGAAGACCTGGGCGGTGGCGCGGATGGACGTGGCCAGGGCCGGCGAGGGCGGTAACGTTAGCAGCTGCATAGGCTTCTCTAGGAATAAAAAGTGGGGATCGGCAGCGTCTGGTTCAAAGCCCAGTCGCCGAGTTCCTGGAGTTTGTAGTCCAGCGGGTCGTGCAGGCTCTGGGTCCGCAGGTTGCGCCAATGGCGGTCCAGCCGCAGGGAGGCGTGGGTCGAGCGGGCACCGGTGACTTCGAACAGTTTGCTGCACAGGGCCAGGCCTTCGCGGTTGGCGGCGACCTTGGCGGTGGCGATGGCGATCGCCAGGTTTCCACGTTCTTCGCTGCTGAGGTTCTGGCCCTTGGCCCAGGCCTGGTCCAACAGTCCGGCGGCGCGCTCCACCAGCAAGCGGACACCTTCGAGGGCGACCCAGAAGTCACCGTAGTGGTTGAGTACGTAAGGGTCCTGGCGAATATCCCGCGCGGTGGATTTGAACCAGGGCCGGGTTTCGTCGAGGGTGTATTGCCGTGCCTCTTCGAAAGCGCCTTCGGCAATGCCGAGGAACATATGGGTCAGGGTCAGTTGCGCGATCAGTGGCCGCAGACAGGCAAAGGGTGTGCTCAAGGGACCGGGATCGAGCAGCAGCTCGGATTCCTCGACCCGCACCCGCTCGAAGCTGGCGCTGCCGCTGTCTGTCTGGCGCTGGCCCATGTTGTGCCAGTCGTCATGCAGGGTGATACCGCTGCGCCCGCTGGGAATGGCGGCGATCAGCAACTTGCCGCCGGCACTTTCATCCACCGCCGAGGCGATCAGCATCTGCGAGTCGCTGGCGCCGGAGCAGAAGCTTTTCTTGCCGGAGAATTCGCGCCAGCCGCCGAGGTTGCGCACCACCGTGCGGGTGTCCAGCGGATTGAGGGCGTTGCCCCAGAACCAGTTCTTGCGTGCGGTCTGTTCGAACCAGGGTTGCCATTGTTCCGGACGGGAGAACAGGCGCACGGTGGCCAGCATCAGGTGATGGAAGCCGAAGACATGGGCAATCGAGCTGTCGACCTTGGCGAATTCGCGGACCACGTTCAGCGTCTCGCTCCAACGGGCCCCGAGGCCGCCGTACTGGGTGGGGATGCTCAGGGCCAGCAGGCCGCTGTGGCGCAAGGCGTCACGTTCGGCTTTCGGCGTGCCACCGCGCTCGTCGCGCTCGACGGCGGTCAGGGCAAATTCGGCGGCCAGCTGCCGGGCGGTTTGCAGAGGACTCAACAGGGCGTTGCGTGGCTGGGCGGTCACGGTTCAGGATCCTGTGGCTTGGGTCGGCAACACATCGTTGGCGATCATTTCGCCAAACGGCCCGGTCAGGTTGGTGATGCCGCGTCCGGCCAGGCTGGCATAGGGCTCGGGCAGCAGCGGGAACACCAGCTCGGCAAAGCGATAGGCTTCTTCCAGGTGCGGGTAGCCGGAGAAGATGAAGCTCTCGATACCCAGGTCGGCGTATTCCTTGATGCGCTCGGCCACCTGCTGCGGATTGCCGACCAGGGCCGTACCGGCGCCGCCACGGACCAGGCCGACACCGGCCCACAGGTTCGGCGCGATCTCCAGGTTGTCACGCCGTCCGTCATGCAGCGCGGCCATGCGCCGCTGGCCTTCGGAATCGAAACGCGAAAAGGATTTCTGGGCGGCGGCGATGGTTTCGTCGCTGATATGTTCGATCAGTTTGTCCGCGGCCTTCCAGGCGTCTTCCGCGGTTTCCCGGACGATCACATGCAGGCGGATGCCGAAGCGCACGGTGCGGCCCTTGCGGGCGGCGCGCTCACGCACGTCGGCCAGCTTCGCCGCCACGGCGGCCGGTGGTTCGCCCCAGGTCAGGTAGACATCGACCTGATCGGCGGCCAGGTCGTGGGCAGCTTCGGACGAGCCGCCGAAATACAGTGGCGGATAAGGTTTCTGTACCGGCGGGTAGAGCGCCTTGGCGTTCTGTACGCGAAGGTGCTTGCCTTCGAAGTCCACCGCTTCGCCTTGCAGTACCCGGCGCCAGATCTGGAGGAATTCGTCGGTCACTTCGTAGCGTTCGCCATGGTCGAGAAAACTGCCATCGCCACGGTTCTCGTCGGGATCGCCGCCGGTCACCACGTTGATCAGCAAGCGGCCGTTGGACAAGCGGTCGAGGGTCGCGGCCATGCGTGCCGAGACCGTCGGCGAGATGATCCCGGGACGGATCGCCACCAGGTAACGCAGGCGTTCGGTCAACGGCACCAGGGCCGAGGCGATGACCCAGGAGTCCTCGCAGGAGCGTCCGGTGGGAATCAACACGCCGTGGTAGCCGAGGTTGTCGGCGGCCTGGGCCACTTGTTTCAGGTAGTTGAGGGTCACCGGGCGCGCGCCCTGGGTGGTCCCCAGGTAATGGCCATCGCCGTGGGTCGGGAGAAACCAGAAAACATCCATGACAGTTCCTCAGGCGATTTTCAGCAGGGGTTTGGCGTGTACGCCGAACAGGGCGGTGGCGCGGTCGGCGGCCAGGCGGATTCGAGCCTTCAAGGGTTCGCTGGTGATTTGATAGTTGGCAAAATCGGCCTCGGTGGCGTAGACGCCGATGGGCAGGGTCAGCGCCTGGAAGAAACTGAACAGCGGGCGCAACTGGTGATCCAGCACCAGCGCATGTCGCTCGCTGCCACCGGTGGCGGCCAGCAGCACCGGGGTGTCGATCAGGGCGTTGAGGTCGATCAGGTCGAACAGGTGCTTGAGCAGGCCCGGATAGGAACCGCGATAGACCGGCGCGGCGACGATCAGCAGGTCGGCGTTTTCAATGGCCTGCAGCTCGGCCTCGACCTCGGCGCCCAGTTCGGCGCGGGACAACGCCGAGCCCAGGGGGCGGGCGATATCGCCCAGCTCGATCAGGTGGCTTTCGATGGGCAGTTGTTGCGCCAGCTCCGCCAGTACCGCCTGGGTCAGGACCAGGGTGCGGGAGGGGCGGTAGGTACCGCCGGACAGGGCAACGACTTTCAGTGTACGGGACATGATCAGTTCCTTTTCAAACAGTTGCTCAGCGAGCAGGGTCAGTGACAGGGCATCAGCAAGAGCTGTACCAAGCTCCCAGGTCCCGTGTTTACGGGCGTCTGGCGTGGTGAGCGAGGTGCCGTGTGCTGGCTGGCGGACTGTTTTGTTGATCGACTGTTGGTGGGCGAACAGTTGCCCGGGCAACAGCGGACAAGGTGTGGGAACTGTTGTAAGGGTTTTTTGATATTCCGTAAACGAACGTATTTCCATATTTATAGTTCGTTTGGAAATATATGGTGCCCCCGGCCCGGAACGACCGAGGCGATCGATAGCGACTATCGAGACGGGTGATTTTTGCCCTGACGGCGCGCCGGGTAGCCTGTGTCCATTGCCTCACGCCAGGTTCTTGGGAGTTGCACCATGAAACACTCATCCATGCTCTTGCTGCTGCTCGGTCTTTCGTTGCTGGGCGGCTGTGCCAGTCATTCGTCTCCCGAACTGCGGCCCTATAGTGCTGAAGAGAGCCGGGAACTGGCGCTGGAAGCCCTGAACCGTCGCGGGCTGTCCTTCGATGAATACCAGCAGCAGAAGGCGCAACTGATGGGGCAGCCGCGGAAAGCCCAGGGTTTTGACGATCAGGGCGAGATCAGCGCCGATCGCGGCAGTCACCGACACAGCCCTCAGAGCTGAAAGCCAAAGGCTTGTCCCAGCTCCTGCACGATTGACACTCGCAACACTTTCCCCGGGCCTGTAAGCTGGATTTCAGGAGCGTTCCTACGCACTTTTAAATGAAAGTTATCTTTCTTTAATCGTTTTCCATCGGGTATAGCTGTCCGCCCAACCACCGTGTTGGTGATCAGCAAGAGATCGATCCGCGGGACACGCTTTATGAGTCTTTTTGCCATGAATGAACTTCCTCTGTATTTCGACTATGCCGCTACCACGCCGGTGGATGAGCGGGTGATCCGGGTGATGGTCGAGTGTCTCGGCTTTTCCGGTAATTTTGGCAACCCGGCGTCCAGCTCCCATGCCTTCGGCCAGCGCGCCCGGCAGACGGTCGAGCAGGCCCGGCAACAGGTGGCGAGCCTGGTGGGCGCAAGCCCCGAGCAGATCGTCTGGACCTCCGGGGCCACCGAATCGAACAACCTGGCCCTCAAGGGTGTGGCCCAGGCCCGTGGGGTCAGCGGCGGGCATGTGGTCACCAGCCAGATCGAACACAAGGCGGTGCTCGATACCGCCCGGCAGCTTCAGGAAGCCGGTGTCGCCGTCACCTACCTGGTGCCGAATGCCGAAGGCTTGATCACCGCGGCGATGGTCAGTGAGGTCCTGCGCGAGGACACCTTCCTGGTCTCGCTGATGCTGGTCAACAATGAACTGGGGACCCTGAATGACATCGCGGCCATTGGCCAGCGGGTGCGTGAACACGGCGCGCTGTTTCATGTGGACGCGGCCCAGGGCGCGGGCAAGGTGGCGATCGACCTGGCCGCCTTGCCGGTGGACCTGATGTCGTTTTCCGCCCACAAGGTCTACGGGCCCAAGGGCATCGGTGCGTTGTACGTCGGCCCACGCGCGCAGCAGAAACTGCACGCGCAGATCCACGGCGGCGGCCATGAAGGTGGCCTGCGCTCCGGCACCCTGGCCACCCACCAGATCGCCGGCATGGGCAGTGCCTTTGCCCTGGCCACCGAGCACCTGGAAGAAGAAATCGCCAGCATCGGTCATCTGCGCCAGCGCTTGCTCGAGCAACTGGCGGATGTCCCGGGCCTGCGCCTGAACGGCAGCCCGACTGAACGCATCCCCCATACCCTGAGTCTGACCTTTGCCGAAGGCGAGTTCGACGGCGCGGCGTTGGGTCGGGCCCTGGCCTATTCGGCGACGTCGGCCTGCAACTCCGCGAGCCAGGCGCCGTCCCATGTGCTGCTGGCACTGGGGCACGATGCGCGCCTGGCTGGCCGGACCATTCGCCTGAGCCTGGGGCGTTTTACCTCTGAGCAGGACATCGACCGCGCCGCCGCGGCGATCAAGGCAAGCCTGAGTGCACCGGCGCCGTTCTGGGCGATTGCCCAGCCGTGAGAGCGTCGGATAATAATTGAATAATAAGTGGTTAGCAGGAGACACGATGAGCACGCAGACCCCGAGTCAAGGAACCGTTCCCGAGCGGCTGGCACGTACCCGCGAACTGATGCGCCGTGAAGGCGTGCAGGCCTTGCTGGTACCGTCGGCCGATCCGCACCTGTCGGAATACATGCCGGCTTACTGGCAGGGCCGCAAGTGGCTGTCAGGTTTCCAGGGCTCGGTCGGTACCTTGATCGTGACGCCGGAGTTCGCCGGCGTCTGGGCCGATAGCCGCTACTGGGAGCAGGCGACCAAGGAGTTGGCCGGCAGTGGCATCGAGCTGATGAAGTTGGCGCCGGGGCTGCCCGGTCCGCTGGACTGGCTGGCCGAACAGACCCCGCCAGGCGGTGTGGTCGCGGTGGATGGCGCGGTCATGGCGCTGGCGTCGGCGCGGACCCTGAAGGACAAGTTGCAGGCCCGCGGCGCGCAACTGCGCACTGACCTCGACCTGCTGGGCGTGATCTGGGAAGACCGGGACGCGCTGCCGAACCAGCCGATCTACCAGCACCTGCCGCCGCAAGCGACGGTCAGCCGTGGCGAGAAGCTCGTGCAGCTGCGCAGTGAGTTGAAAAACCGCGGTGCCGACTGGCACTTCATCGCCACGCTGGACGATATCGCCTGGTTGTTCAACCTGCGCGGTGCCGACGTGACCTTCAACCCGGTGTTCATTTCCTTTGCCCTGGTCAGCCAGGAGCAGGCCACGCTGTTCGTGGCCCTGGACAAGGTGAGTGCCGAGCTTGCGCAGGTGCTCAAGACCGATGGCGTGACCTTGCGTGACTACCGTGATGTCGGCGCGGTACTGGCCGGCGTGCCGGCGGGGGCGAGCCTGCTGGTCGACCCGGCGCGGGTGACGGTCGGCCTGCTGGATAACCTTGGCAAGGAGGTGACCCTGGTCGAAGGGTTGAACCCTACGACCCTGGCCAAGTCCCGCAAAAGCCTCGACGATGCGGTGCATATCCGCCAGGCCATGGAGCAGGACGGCGCTGCGCTGTGTGAATTCTTTGCCTGGCTGGAGACCGCGTTGGGTCGCGAGCCGGTCACCGAGCTGACCATCGACGAACGCCTCACCGCCGCCCGTGCGCGACGTCCGGGGTATGTGTCGCTGAGCTTCAATACCATTGCCGGCTTCAACGCCAATGGGGCGATGCCGCACTATCACGCCACCCAGGCGGAGCATGCGTTGATCGAGGGCGACGGCCTGCTGCTGATCGACTCCGGCGGCCAATACCTGGGCGGCACCACCGACATTACCCGGATGGTGCCGGTGGGCACGCCGACGGCCGAGCAGAAACGCGATTGCACGCGGGTGCTCAAGGGCGTGATCGCCTTGTCCCGTGCGCAATTCCCTCGCGGCATTCTTTCGCCGCTGCTGGACCCCATCGCCCGGGCGCCGATCTGGGCCGAAAGCGTGGATTACGGGCATGGTACCGGCCATGGTGTCGGTTACTTCCTCAATGTGCATGAAGGCCCGCAGGTGATCGCCTATCAGGCGGTGCCGGCGCCGCAGACCGCCATGCAGCCGGGGATGATCACCTCCATCGAGCCAGGGACCTACCGTCCGGGCCGTTGGGGCGTGCGTATCGAAAACCTGGTGTTGAACCGGGAAGCGGGCAAGAGCGAGTTCGGCGAGTTCCTCAAGTTCGAAACCCTGACCCTGTGCCCGATCGATACCCGTTGCCTGGAACCGTCGTTGCTGACGCAGGAAGAGCGTGACTGGTTCAACGCCTATCACGCCGAAGTGCGCGAGCGTTTGAGTCCGTTGCTGGAGGGCGCGGGGCTGGAGTGGTTGAATACCCGTACGGTCGCGATCTGACCGATGACCTCGGGGCCTGACTCAGGCCCCGAGGGCATCACTCATATAATCGACAAACGCCTTCACCCTGGCGGACTGTCGGCGATTGGCCGGAAACACCGCATGGATCGGCAACGACTGGGTCTGATAACCCGTCAGGATCGCCATGACCCGCCCCGCCTGCAGATCCTCGGCGAACAGCCACACCGGCGACAGCGCAATGCCGAGCCCGCCCAGGACCATTTCCCGAATCGCCTCCGAATTGTTGCTCTGGGCATTGCCCTTGATGCGTACGCTGTGGCGCTGCCCGTCCTTTTCGTAGTGCCAGAGGTTCTGGCTGCTCAGCAGATTGAATTGCAGGCAGTTGTGCTCGCCCAGTTGTTCCGGGGTTTGCGGTTCGCCCCGGCGCGCCAGGTACGCGGCGCTGGCGACGGTGATCCGCTGGGTATCGCCGATGCGCCGGGCGATCAGGTTGCTGTCGCTCAGTTCGCCAATGCGCAGGCTGACATCCAGACCTTCCTCGACCAGGTCCTGGTTCTGGTCGTTGAGTTGCAGGTCGATCTCCAACTGCGGATAGCGGGCGAGGAAGTCCGGCAGTCGGCTGGCGATCTGCAAACGACCGAAACTCACCGAGGAGCCGATGCGCAAGCTGCCGGCGACCTGTTCCCGGCCCGACTGAAAACTGTGTTCGGCATTGTCCACGGCAGCGAGGATCTGTCGGCATTGTGCGTAGTAGCGCTGCCCCTCATCGGTCAGTGACAGTTGGCGGGTGCTGCGCGCAATCAGCTTGCCACCCAGTTCGGTCTCCAGGGCCTTGAGGATTTTGCTGATGGTCGGCTGGCTGGTTTGCAGTTCCCGGGCCACGGCGGAAAAACTGCCGCGCTCGACGACCCGGACAAAAATGGCCATTGCATTGAGTTTATCCACGGGACGCCTCATTCATGCCAAAAGGGCATGATCACTATAGCAATAGAGCGTCTTATCGGCATGAGTGGCGGAGCGCATGATCGGTCTCACTTCCACTGATCGAGATCGCCGACATGTCCCACTCCCTTGAAATGAACGCTTTGCTGGTCGACGCCGCCCATGCGCCGCTGCGCCTGGTTTCCATCGACCGTCCCGCACCCGCGGCGGGTCAGGTGTTGGTCCGTATCAAGGCCAGCGGCATCAATCCGTTGGATGCCAAGATCCGTGCGGGTCAGGCTGGCCATGCCCGCCAACCGTTGCCGGCTGTTTTGGGCATGGATCTGGCCGGGGTTATTGAATCCCTGGGTGAGGGGGTCAGTGACTGGGCGGTAGGTGACGAGGTGTACGGGTTGGCCACCGGGATCGGGGGTGCCCAGGGCTCGCTGGCCGAGTTTGCCGCAGTCGATGCCCGACTGCTGGCGCGCAAGCCGGCCAACCTGAGCATGCGTGAGGCCGCGGCATTGCCGTTGGTACTGATTACCGCCTGGGAGGGGCTGGTCGATCGTGCCCGAGTAGGCGCCGATCAGTCGGTGTTGATTCATGGCGGAGCCGGTGGGGTCGGCCATGTGGCCGTGCAGATTGCCAGGGCTTTCGGCGCCAGGGTCTTCGCCACCGGTTCCGCCAGGCATCAGGCCCGGATCGAGGGCTTTGGCGCGACCTTTATCGATTATCGGCAGCAGGGCGTGGAGGAGTATGTCGCGCAGCATACCGCTGGCGAGGGTTTCGATATTGTCTATGACACGGTGGGCGGCGAAACCCTGGACCGCTCGTTCCAGGCGGCGCGGACCTATCACGGGCATGTCCTGAGCTGTCTCGGTTGGGGGCAGCACAGCCTGGCACCGCTGTCCTTTCGCGGGGCCACCTACTCCGGGGTGTTTACCTTGCTGCCGTTGCTGAGCGGTCACGGGCGCGAGCATCACGGGCAAATACTGGCGCAGGCCACTCGGTTGATCGAAGCCGGTCAATTGAAGCCTTTGCTCGATCCTCGGCGGTTTACCCTGCAAACCGCCGAGGAGGCTTATACCTTGCTGGCCAGTGGCGCGGCGCAAGGTCGGCTGGTGATCGAGATCTAGGGGCTTCAGTCCTGGAGCAGGGCTTCGCGGACGAAGTCGAGGCGGTCCTGGCCGAAGAACAGCTGATCGCCGACAAACAGACTCGGCGCTCCAAATACACCACGCTGCAGGGCCTGGTCGGTCTTGGCCTTGAGAGCGGCCTTGACCTCTTCGTCCTGGGTCAGCGCGAGGATCTGCTGTGGGTCGAAACCTTTGTCAGCCAAGACCTGGGCGACGGTGGCCGGGTCGTTCAGGTTGCGTCCGTCGACCCATAGGGCGCGATAAAGGGTGTCGACGAATTCGACAAAGCGTTCCGGTTGGCGCAGCTGCACGCCGGTGGTCGCGCGCATCAGCAGCAGGGTATTGATCGGAAAGTACGGGTTGTAGCGAAAGGCGACGCCGTAACGGTGGGCATAGCGTGTCAGGTCCTGGATCATATAGAGCCCCTTGACCGGTATCTCGGCCGGAGAGGCGTTGCCCGTGGCCTTGAATACGCCGCCCAGGAGCATCGGCTGATAAACCAGCTGGCTGTCGGTCTGTTCGCAGAGGCCGGGCAACTGGGTGTACGCCAGGTAGGAGGCCGGGCTACCCAGGTCAAAGTAGAACTCGACGGTTTTTTTCATGGATAAAGCATCCTTGTTGTTATTGTCGTGGGCTTGAGCTTACCAGCGTTCATTCCAGGGGCGCAGATCGAGCTCGAAGGTCCAGGCGTCGCGGGGCTGGCTGTGCAGGTACCAATAATTCTCGGCGATATGGGCGGGGTCGAGAATGCCGTCCTGATCCTTGAGGGCATACTTTTCCGGAAAGCTGGTGCGGATGAAGTCGGTGTCGATGGCACCGTCGACCACCACGTGGGCCACATGGATATTCAGCGGGCCCAATTCCCGCGCCATGCTCTGGGCCAAGGCCCGGATACCGTGCTTGGCACCGGCAAACGCGGCAAAACCCGCCGCCCCGCGCAGGCCGGCGGTGGCGCCGGTGAACAGGATCGTGCCGCGTTGCCGGGTGACCATGCGCTTGGCGACTTCGCGGGCATTGAGGAACCCTGAGAAACAGGCCATTTCCCAGATCTTGAAGTACTTGCGCGCGGTTTCTTCAAGGATGCTGCAGGGCACGTTGGCGCCGATATTAAAGACAAAGGCTTCGATCGGGCCGATCTGGCTCTCGATCTGTTCGATCAGGGCGATGACGTCCTCTTCCTTGCGCGCATCGCAGGCAAATCCATGGGCTTCGCCGCCAGCCTGCTGGATGGCCTCCACCAGGGGTTGCAACTTGTCGGCACTGCGCCGCGTGACGCAGGCGATAAACCCTTCGGCGGCAAAACGTTTGGCGATGGCGCCGCCGGTAGCGTCGCCGGCGCCGACGACCAATACGACTTTCTTGTTCTGGGTGGCAGTAGTCATGTGTGGATCGCTCTTTAGTAAACGGTCGTTAACTAAACGTACGTTATGCTACGATTGATCCAGCGTCAAGGCGGTCAACAGGAACGGCACCATGCGTTATTCCCTCAGTCACAAGCAGCAAACCCGTGAGCGGCTACTCGAAAGCAGCGCGCTGTCGGCGAAACGGGAAGGTTTTGCGGGCGTCGGCGTCGACGGCCTGATGAAAGCCATCGGCCTCAGTGGCGGGGCGTTCTATGGCCACTTCTCGTCCAAGGACGAACTGTTCAGTTCAATTGTCGAGCGGGAATTGAGCCAGAGCCTGGTGCGACTGGGCGGGGAGGGTGAGCCCGATCAAGCGCAGCTCAAGCGTTGCCTGAAGCTGTACCTGAGCATGAGCCATGTCGAGCAGCCGGAGAACGGTTGTGCGTTGCCCGCGCTGGGGGCGGAAATCGCGCGGGCGGATCTGGCGGTGCGCCAGCAGGCCGAAGACTGGATCTACCGGTTGCAGCAGCGCTGGGCACAGGCGCTGGGCAGCGAAAGCCAGGCCTGGTCGATTCTGTCCCAGTGCGTGGGGGCACTGGTGGTGGCGCGAATGCTGGTGACTGCGGACATGCAGCGCCAGGTGTTGCGATCGAGCCATGACGAAATCAATCGGCAACTGGCAGGGGCGGTCTAGGGCTCAGCGCGGACGGCTTTTTGCAGATGATGATCATGCTGCGGCTGGTATAGCCCGCCGGGTTGATGCCGAACGGGTAGTCGCCCGGGTCTTCCACGGCGTCGCCGGATTTGGCCAGCACTTTATAGCCGTTATCGCTGCAGGAGTCGGCGGCTTTGGTGTAGCACTTTTCCCAGGAAGAGGTCAGCCCGGAACAGTTGATATGCACGCCACGCTTACCGTATTTCATCGGTTTCGAGGTCGCGGCGCAGCCGGCGACGGCAAGTACTGCCAGGACTATCAAGAAGCGTTTCATTACCTTCCCTATCTCTGCCCCCGGATCAATTCGTCCGGTTTGGCTTTTTCGTGCCGCCTGATTCTTCCTTGAGGCCCTTGTCCAAAATATCCAAGGCTGGCATTGAGTTAGGTGTAAACATGTCTTATTTGAGCGGCAAATACCAGAGCTGACTCACACTCTGTTTCAATCGACCGCGACGGGCGGTGCGGACTCCTTGCGCAGGGTCAGCGTGGCGCCCACGGAGGCGCAGATAATGCAGGCGATGGCGAGCCACTGGGCAACGGACAGGTACTCGTGGAGGAACAGCATCCCGGACAGCGCACCGAAGGAGGGCTCGATGCTCATCAAGGTGCCGAAGGTGCGCGCGGGCAGGCGCGTCAGGGCGACCATCTCGAGGCTGTAGGGCAGGGCGGTGGAGAGGATGGCAACACCGATGGCCGCCGGGATCAGGGCTGGGGTGAGCAGCGCGGCGCCGGCGTGGACGATGCCGATGGGGGCGATGAACAGGGCTGCAATCACCACGCCGAGGGCGGCGGTTTGAACGCCGTTGTCGTGGCCGGCTTTCTGACCGTAGAGGATGTACAGCGCCCAGCAGACGCCGGCGCCCAGTGCATAGCTCACGCCGACCAGATCAAGGCTGGCGCTGGCGGCCCCAGTGGGGATCAACAGCAGCAGGCCACTGACTGCCAGGGCGATCCAGAGAAAGTCGATGGCCCGGCGTGAGGCGTAGATTGCTACCGCCAGGGGGCCGGTGAATTCCAGGGCGACGCCGATGCCCAGGGGCACGCTTCTCAAGGACATATAGAAGAGGAAGTTCATGCCGCCCAGGGCGATGCCGTAGATGATCACGGTGCGCAGGGACTTGGCGGTGAACTTGGCTCGCCAGGGGCGCAGGACCAACACCATGATGATGCTGGCAAACACCAGGCGCAGGGTGGTGGTGCCCTGGGCGCCGACAATCGGGAACATGCTTTTGGCCAGGGAAGCGCCGGATTGAATCGAGGCCATTGCGATAAGCAGCAGGCCGACCGGGAAAAGTGTCGAGGCCAGGCTGCGGGACGGCTGGGTCATGGGGAGGGTGTCATCCGGGCTATAGAGGGAGGCGGGTGTATATGATGCGGAACAAACTGCTGATGAGCAATATATTGCTCATCGATGCCCGCGTTCTTCTATATAGGTAGGGCTTGAGGCGTACCTCGCCGTTGTAGGAGCCGGCTTGCTGG